>JBALWO010000014.1:0-6356 GCA_036960775.1 Pseudomonas marincola
GCAAAACGCGGTAGCCATATTGTGATCACCACAATTATGTTCAACTTTATCGCAGCGTCAATCATCACCTATTTGCTGGTTGAAGTTCTCATAGCGCCGGGCGGACAGTCTCCTGAAACCCGTGAATTTGCAGAAGTTACGTGGCTGCTTTTCTTCCATGATTTCCTTCCTATCCCGGAAACTCCGCTGAATATTTCGTTCATTTTCGCGTTGTTTTTGAGCGGTGGCTTCTACTATTTCGTTTGGCATACACGCTGGGGCTATGAAATTCGGGTAGTGGGTCAAAATGACACTGCCGCCAAATATGCGGGTATCTCTCCCGCTCGAAATATCATTCTTGCCATGTTCATATCAGGAGCTCTTGCAGGTTTTGTTGGGGTCAACGAAATCCTTGGCGTTCATCACCGGCTTATCCTCGATTTCACTGGCGGATTTGGCTTTGTTGGTATTGCTGTCGCCCTTATGGGACGTAATCACCCTGTGGGGATCTTCCTTGCAGCTCTTCTATTTGGTGCCTTGTACCAAGGTGGATCTGAGCTGGCGTTCGAGATGAAGTCAATTAACCGAGAAATGGTGATTGTTATTCAGGGCTTGATTATTCTGTTCTCTGGCGCGCTGGAACATATGTTCCGCCCCCGCATTGAATCCTTTTTCAAACGCCAAAAATCAGCTCAAGCAGCGGAGGCATAAGGAATGGAACTTTTTCAGATTTTCATTACCATTATGGACGCAACTTTCCGAGTTGCCACGCCGCTGATTTTAGCGTCCATGGCCGGCATGTTCTCCGAACGCTCCGGTGTTGTGGATATTGGACTTGAAGGTAAAATGCTCGGCGCCGCCTTTGCCGCTGCGACAATTGCTTCGCTATCGGGCTCTGCTTGGGTGGGACTTGGGGCAGGGATTTTAACATCCGTCGCGTTATCCATGCTACATGCCTACGCCTGTGTGACCCATAAGGGAAACCAAGTGGTTTCTGGCATGGCTATCAATATTATGGTGGCTGGCCTGACACCAACGCTTGCCTTTGCATGGTTCCGTATGGGAGGCCAAACACCGGCCCTCAAAGGCGATGAACGGTTTCATTCTTTAACTCTTCCCTTCGCTGATGCGGTTCGGGATATCCCTGTGATTGGATATACCTATGCTGAGTTAATCTCCGGCCATAACATCATTGTTTATATTGCCGCGGCGTCAGTGCCCATTTGTGCCTGGATTCTGTTCCGCACACGATTTGGTCTACGGGTTCGTGCTGTCGGTGAAAATCCGCATGCTGTAGATACGGCTGGGATTTCGGTAAATGTATTACGATATCAAGCGCTAGCTGTTACAGGTGTGCTTTGTGGTATTGCCGGATCATATTTATCGACAGCGCACGGCGCGGCTTTTATTCGCGATATGACAGCGGGTAAAGGCTACCTTGCGTTAGCCGCCTTGATTTTTGGTAAATGGAAGCCCCTTCCAACGCTTTTCGCCTGCCTTCTATTTGCATTCACTGACGCGGTTCAGGTTCGCATGCAAGGTGTTGACTTGCCAATTGTTGGCGTGATCCCTGGGCAATTTATTCAGGCGTTGCCCTATATTCTAACTGTATTGCTTTTGGCTGGTTTCGTCGGCAAGGCCAATCCCCCCAAAGCTATTGGCCAACCTTACATTAAGGAAAAATAATGTCACTTGATCCATATGTGGCGTCTGATTTTATTCAGAGCCGTGCCCCTGGCTTCAAACCCCGCATCGGAATTGTTCTGGGCTCCGGCCTTGGTGGCCTTGCCGATGAAATCGATGCTGTTGCAAGCATTCCCTTTGCAGAGATCCCCGATTTTCCGCAATCCACTGTCGAAGGGCATGAAGGTCGGTTAATTCTCGGCCGCCTTGGCGGTATGCCGGTTATCTGCATGCAAGGACGTATCCATCTCTATGAAGGTGGTGATCCACAGGATCTCGCTGTCCCTGTCCGGGCAATGAAGCTTTTAGGTGTTGAAATACTGGTGGTGACCAATGCCGCAGGCAGTTTCCATGAAGATGTTGGCCCCGGCCGCCTCATGTTAATTTCTGATCATATCAATTTCACAGGTAAGAACCCGCTTGCTGGCGAAAATGACGAACGTTTCGGCCCGCGTTTCTTCTCAATGGAAGAAGCTTATGATCCAACTTTGCGAGCTCATATAAAAGCTGTCGCCAAAGAACTTGATATAGAACTCAGTGAAGGGGTTTACCTTCATTATTTAGGCCCTAACTTTGAAACACCTGCTGAAATTAATGCGTTTAGGATTTTAGGCGCGGATGCCGTCGGTATGTCGACAACGCCGGAAGTTTTGGCAGCTCGTCACGCCGGTATGCGCGTGGTTGCCATATCCAATATTACAAACCTAGTTGCAGGATTAAGTAAAACCAAACTAAGCCACGAACAAACATTGGAATGCGCCAAACTGGCTGCAGGCGATTTGGAAAAACTCATTGTTATATTCCTTGAAACTCTAAAACGAGAATTGTTGAAAGCCCACATTACGGAGAAAAGTAATGGCGACGATTAGTAAGCTGACCCCCAACAGCCACGCCCATGCCCGCAACCCTGGTTTGCCTTTTGACCTTGATGCCATTGAAGACACGCAAGTTAATTTGAGTGCAGTGGAGCGGCGAGCGAGCACTTTGGGTGGTCGGCGCAGTGTCAAAAAAAATTATCAGGCCGCGTGGCTTTTAAAGGCAATATCTTGCATTGACCTAACAACACTCAGCGGTGATGACACAGCTGGCCGTGTTAAGCGCCTCTGTGCAAAGGCTCGCCAACCCGTGCGCCCAGACATCCTTGAAAGCCTCGGCATGACTGAAAAAGGTCTAACCACTGGCGCCGTTTGTGTTTACCACACAATGGTTGAAACTGCTGTTAGAGCTCTTGAGGGATCAGGTATTCCCGTTGCGGCTGTCTCAACCGGTTTTCCAGCTGGTCTTAGCCCGTTTGAGCTTCGCGTGAAGGAAATTGAAGCATCCGTTGCCGCTGGTGCTCAAGAGATTGATATCGTCATTACACGTGGCCACGTTCTGACTGGAAATTGGCAGGCCTTGTACACTGAAATTAAAGCATTCCGTGCCGCATGCGGTGATGCCCATCTAAAAACCATTTTGGGAACAGGCGAGCTTGCGACACTTCGTAATGTAGGAAAAGCCAGCATGATTGCCATGATGGCTGGTGCCGATTTCATTAAAACATCAACCGGAAAAGAAAGCGTCAATGCGACACTTCCTGTGAGCCTTGTGATGATCCGCGCCATTCGCGCCTATGAAGAAATGACAGGCATCAAAATCGGATATAAACCCGCTGGCGGCGTTAGCACAGCCAAAGATGTTCTGGGATATCAGATCATGATGAAAGAAGAGTTGGGCAATAGCTGGCTACAACCGGATTTATTCCGCATTGGCGCCTCCAGCCTACTTGGCGATATTGAACGTCAACTTGAACACCACGTCACCGGCCGCTATTCCGCCGATTTCCGCCACCCGATGGCGTGAGGATATAACATGAGCATTGCAGAAATTTTTGACACTATGGATTATGGCCCTGCCCCTGAAAGTGACAAAGAAGCCCGCCACTGGATCAACACCCACGGGGGAGAGTTCGATTTATTCATCGGCGGCGAATGGAGCCCGGCAAAATCCGGCGCTAAATTCGACACGATCAATCCAGCGACCGGAGAAACGCTCGCAAAAATATCAACTGCCAGTGCGGACGATATTGATGCGGCAACATCAGCCGCCAGAAAAGCCCAAAAACCTTGGGAAAAACTGGGAGGCCACGGACGCGCCCGCCATTTATATGCACTCGCACGCGCTATCCAGCGCAATTCCCGGCTCCTCGCTGTTTTAGAAAGCCTGGATAACGGAAAGCCAATTCGGGAAACACGTGATATTGATATCCCTGCAGTTGCTCGCCATTTTTATCATCATGCTGGCTGGGCGCAGTTGCAAGATACCGAATTTCCAAATCACGAACCCATGGGTGTTATCGGTCAAGTGGTTCCGTGGAACTTTCCGCTCCTAATGTTGGCATGGAAAATTGCACCTGCAATTGCAGCTGGAAACACGGTTGTTCTAAAACCGGCTGAATTTACATCCCTTACAGCGCTATGTTTTGCAGAGATTTGTAAAGATGCGGGCTTGCCGGGCGGCGTTGTCAATATTGTAACCGGAGATGGCAGCACCGGCGAACACATCGTCAACCATCCTGACATCAACAAAATCGCGTTCACTGGCTCGACTGGCGTTGGTCGCCGAATTCGGGAGGCAACAGCAGGATCGGGCAAACATCTCACGCTGGAGCTTGGCGGGAAGTCACCGTTCATCGTATTTGAAGATGCTGACCTTGATAGTGCGGTTGAAGGCGTTGTCGATGCTATTTGGTTCAATCAAGGACAAGTTTGCTGCGCTGGATCGCGCCTGCTAATCCAAGAAGGCATCCACGACAAGATGATTACCAAGCTACGTGCCCGTATGGAAAAACTCCGCCTTGGGAACCCGCTTGATAAATGTATTGATATGGGTGCTATTGTTGCCCCAATACAGTTAGAGCGCATCGATGCCATGGTGAAGAAAGGCTGTGCTGAGGGGGCTACAATGTGGCAACCCAGTTGGGCCGTTCCAAAAGAAGGCTGCTTCTACCCACCAACCTTATTCACGGATGTCGAACCTGCCTGCACCATAGCGCAGGAAGAAATCTTCGGCCCTGTCGTTGTCACCATGACGTTTAGAACCCCAAGTGAAGCCGTTCAAATCGCAAATAACAGCCGGTATGGCTTAGCCGCCTCTATCTGGAGCGAAAATATCAATCTCGCGTTAGATGTTGCTCCCAAAATTGACTGTGGTGTTGCATGGATCAATTCAACAAATCAGTTTGATGCGGCTTGTGGTTTTGGCGGAAACAAAGAATCTGGTTTTGGCCGCGAAGGTGGACATGAAGGCGTCTTAGAAGTCTTACGTCCAAAATTTGAGACCAAACTCCCCCAATACAAACCTGCTACACCGAAGCTTGCCAGCGGAAAATCAACGTCGTCCCCTCTAGCTGCCATTGACCGGACACACAAAATATATGTGGGCGGAAAACAGGCCCGCGTTGATAGCGGGCATAGCTTGCCCGTATTGTCAGCAAAAGGCGACAAAATCGCTGAAATCGGCCACGGCAACCGCAAAGACATACGAAACGCAGTGGAAGCCGCGCGGAAAAACCCAGCTTGGACGAAGAATACGGCTCATGGCCGCGCTCAAGTTCTGTTCTTCCTTGCGGAAAACCTTGATGCCCGCAAAACTGAGTTTGCCGCACGGCTGGTAACGACAACTGGCGTCACATCAAGACAAGCCCATGACGAAGTAGAAGCGTCGGTGCGCCGTCTATTCACATATGGCGCATGGGCCGATAAATATGAAAGCCGGGTTCACTCCCCTCCAATGCGCGGTGTTACGCTCGCCATGAAAGAAACTGTTGGCACCATCGGTATTCTATGCCCCGATGAAAACCCTCTGCTTTCTATGATTTCGCTGGCAGCTCCCGCCCTTGCAATGGGCAACCGCGTTGTGCTTGTCCCCTCTGAGACGCATCCGTTATCTGCGACTGATTTCTATCAAATATTGGAGACATCTGATGTCCCTGCCGGAGCTCTTAATATCGTAACGGGCATCCGTGATGAACTTGCGAAAACACTTGCCGATCATGATGATGTCAGATCGGTTTGGTATTTCGGGCCAGACGCCGGCAGTAAGTTAGTGGAGCAGGCATCTGCCGGTAATATGAAACGGACTTGGACAAACCACGGCCGCGCCCGTAACTGGTTTGATTTGGAACAGGGTGAAGGTGAAGAGTATCTCCGCCATGCAACCCAAATTAAAAACATCTGGATCCCTTACGGTGAATAGGTACGAAGTATGACTGAAAATTTCTTCCCCCAAGAAATCATTCGTAAGAAAAGGGATGCTCAGCCTCTAACCGAAGCTGAAGTGCAATTCATGGTTCGCGGCATCACAGATAATTCAATCTCTGAAGGCCAAATAGCAGCTTTTGCCATGGCGGTCTTTTTTCGGGATATGTCCATGGATGAGCGGGTCTGGCTGACCCGCGCTATGGTGAACTCCGGTGATGTCATGGATTGGTCTAAAGCTGACCTCAACCGTCCTGTCGTTGATAAACATTCAACAGGCGGCGTTGGCGACAAAGTGAGTTTGATGCTGGCCCCTATTGTGGCGGCATGCGGCGGTGCCGTTCCCATGATATCCGGGCGCGGCCTTGGACATACGGGCGGCACGCTCGATAAGCTCGACAGTGTGCCCGGCTACAACACGGCACCGGATCCAGAATTATTGACCAAAGTGGTTAA
>JBALWO010000014.1:6456-11801 GCA_036960775.1 Pseudomonas marincola
GCAATCCTTACCGATATGAATGAGGTTTTGGGTCACACCGCGGGAAATGCCATTGAGGTTCGCGAAACCATTGATTTTCTCATGGGTAAAGCCCCCGACCCACGCCTAACTGAAGTGGTAGTCGCGTTATGTGCTGAAATGCTCGTGATCTCAGGTATCGCCGATGCAACAACCGCACCTTTGGCTGTTCGCGGCGCCCTAAACAGTGGATCAGCTGCGGAACGGTTTGCCCAAATGATTGCTGCATTGGGCGGACCAACAGATTTGATGACCAACCCAAATACTCATCTTCCCCTTGCGCCAATACGCCGTGATGTTATTGCGCCGCGACGCGGTTTCATAAGTCAAATCAACACCCGCAATATGGGCGTTGCCGTTATGGATTTGGGCGGCGGACGCCACCGGGCAAGTGATGCGATTGATTATGGCGTTGGCCTTTCCAATATTAAAGGGATCGGTGCAAAACTTGGCCCCCGAAATCCCATCGCCACAATTTATGCCCGAACCGAAGATCAAGCCGATGCGGCGGAAGCCCGAATTTTGTCCGCCATTACGATTGCAGACACGGCACCTGAGGCAGGACCCGTTATCGGAGCCAAGATCACTTTGGAGGATGTATGAGCCGCGCAATAATACTTGTTCTGGATAGTTTTGGTCTAGGAGCCACAAAAGACGCCGATCAATTTGGAGATATCGGCGCTGATACTTTTGGGCACATTCGTGACGCCGCGGCAAACGGTGCTGCAAATAATGACAGTCGCTCCGGCCCACTCAGGCTTCCCAACCTTGAAAAATTAGGATTGCTCGCAGCACATCACCAAAACATAACAGGAAGCCCACAAACGGGCGCCTATGACGGCCTGTATGGCTTCGCGCAAGAACTCAGCAAGGGAAAGGATACACCTTCAGGCCACTGGGAAATGGCGGGCGTCCCTGTTCTGTTTGATTGGGGTTATTTTCCCAAAACGATCCCGTGTTTTCCAAAGACATTAACTGATGCACTCATTGAACAATGTAACTTGCCGGGGGTTCTTGGAAATTGCCATGCTTCGGGAACAGAAATTATTGAACGCCTTGGATCTAAGCATGTAGAGACAGGAAAACCCATCCTCTACACGTCAGCGGATAGTGTGTTGCAAATTGCCGCGCATGAGGAAAGCTTTGGGCTTTCCCGGCTTTTTGAAATTTGCGACGTGGCCCGGAAGCTTGTGGATGAATTGGAGATTGGCCGTGTAATTGCCCGCCCTTTCATTGGCAACGAAGGCAGTTATACTCGCACAGCAAACCGAAAAGATATTGCAGTCCCACCACCTGAGCCAACGCTTTTGGACCGACTTTCTGAAAATGGAAAACGGGTGATATCCATCGGTAAAATCGGTGACATTTTTGCCCATCAAGGAACAGGTGAAATTATCAAAGCCGATGGCAATATGGCCCTTGTTGATGAGACCCTAAAAGCCATGCAGCGACCCATAAATACTGATCTTATTTTCACAAATCTCGTGGATTTCGATCAATCATATGGTCATCGACGTGATGTTGCTGGATATGCAAATGCACTCGAAGAGTTTGATGCAAGGCTTCCTGAAATACAAGCGGCTATGCAAGAAGATGATCTGCTCATTCTCACCGCAGATCACGGCTGCGATCCCACTTGGCCCGGCAGTGATCACACCCGCGAAGTTGTCCCTGTCATTGGCTACAGTCCCACTATGCAATCTAAGAACATTGGAGAACGGTTGAGTTTCTCCGACATTGGGCAGAGCATAGCCCAGCATTTGGATATCCCACCTCTGGCGCATGGCGTCTCATTCCTGGAATAATCATGATCAAAAAAGCCGAACTCCACGTCCATCTTGAAGGAACCGCAACGCCCGCGCTTGTTCGCAAGCTCGCGGCTAACAATGGCGCGGAACTCGACCCGTCGACATTTGCATCCGATGGCGAATTTCGCTGGACCGATTTCTGGGATTTCCTGAAATGTTATGATAAAGCTGCGGCCGCGATCCGATCGAAAGATGATTACCGAGCAGTGACATATGATTACTTAAAACGGTGCGCAGCTGAAGACGTCATCTATGTGGAAACCTTTTCATCTCCCGATCATGCCGCGCAAGTCGGTATTAGTTATCAAGATCATCTCGACGGGATAGCAGCCGGGATTGATGACGCTCGCCGCGATTTTGGAATTGAAGGACGCATCATTGTGACCTGTGTTCGTCATTTAGGTGCTGAAAAAGCGCTCGCTGTTGCAAACTCTGTGATAAATGCACCTCATCCATATGTGGTTGGTTTCGGTATGGGCGGAGATGAAGCCCAATTTCATCCAAAAGACTTTGCGCCAGCCTTTAACCTAGTGCATCAGGCCGGACTTGCCACAACCAACCACGCTGGAGAATTTGGCGGTCCGGAGAGCATACGAGACACACTTGAGCATCTTCCCGTACAGCGCATTGGGCATGGCGTTCGATCTATTGAGGATGCAGCGCTTATAGAAGAGCTTGCCGAGAGGCAAATTCCATTGGAGCTTTGTCCGGGGAGTAACATCTCAACCGGACTTTACACGTCCTATGAAAACCATCCTTTTGACAAACTAAAAGAAGCCGGATGTCTCGTGACCATCAGCTCTGATGATCCACCGTTCTTTGCAACATCAATCGGCAAAGAATACGAGAAAGTTGCTCGTGCATTTGGGTATAGTGAAGAAACTATGCAGCAAATTACGCGGAACACAATCGACGCCGCGTTTTGCGATGATGAGTTAAAAGAGCAATTAAAATCAAAAATCTAAAGGATTAGTTCGTTTTTGGCTTAATTTCGATTTTGGTTTTGGAGGCATTAAACCGCGCCAAAACTTCTTTCGTTATGTCCATCGTATCATTGAAAAACAAGATAGTGTTGCTATCAAAGCCTATATTCATGCCCTTTTCAGATGCAACCCTTGCAGATGTTTTGACAATAATGGAGCGCAATTTTGCCCTAACTTTTTTCAAAACATTGTTGAGCTTACCATTGGATACCTGCATTTCGCGCTGCAGATTTCTTTGATTTTGCTGCAACGCTCCGACTTTTTGCTGAAAAATCTCAGGTGCCAGAATAGCTTGTTGGCGCTTTAACTCGTCGGCTTGATCTTTTAATGTAGCCCGCTTTAAATCGATATCATCTCTCACGATTTTTACTTGCGCTTTCATTTCCGCTTCAGCCTCTTTCCAAGGACGCGAAGACGACAAGACTTGAGAAATATCAACAACAGCAACTTTAGCTGCGGGAAGTTTTTCTTGTGCAGAAGCCGTATTTACAGCAGCTAAACTAACGCTTCCGATTACCAGAAGGCCAAAAATAGATACTGATTTCTTCATTTTAGTCGACAGTTTCTGCACACAAAACTCCATTTGAAATAGCGAGCGCTATAAACGCACCCTTTACAATTGCCCTACACTATCAAATGCAGGGACTATACCGCAACTCATACAATAGGTTTTTTTAAAGGCACAGCTTATTTTGCAGCTGCTTTCCATTCCATAATATAATCTGATTTTTCAAATTCGGGAATTGGTGGTGCCGAAATGGCCGTTCCAATGTAAAGAAACCCAACAATTTCATCCCGTCCTGCAGCACCCAAGCGTGCTCTGACATGTGGATCGTGGCACGGGGCACCTGTTCGCCAGATTCCTGCAAATCCCATTGCATGAACAGCCACCATTATATTTTGCGCGGCGGCTCCAGCTGAAATAATCTGCTCCATAGCCGGAACCTTTGGGTGTTCAGACACCTTTGCAATGACAGCAATTACCATGGGCGCGCGCAAGGGTTTCTTACCTTCTTTCTCAAGTGCGGTGTCAGAAACACTGTGATCTTTCTTTGTGAGTGCTTCGCAAAGGATCTTACCCAATTCTTCGCGCATTCGATCTTGAAATACAACAAACTTCCATGGCCTTAAGCATCCATGGTCAGGTGCCCGCATTGCTGCCTGCAGCAGTATATCTAGTTCAGTCTTTGAAGGCGCAGGCAAATCTAGTTTGGCTGTTGATTTTCGGGTTAGTAGCGCTTCGATAGCGTCCATATGGAATGCCTTCTAAATTTTTATAAGAAACAATTTCACGCACAATACCAAACACATAGTCATGAGCCAATTTGAATTTTTTCCATCAAATTTTCTCAATTGAGTAGAATCAATTCGAACCCCATAAAAACCCTCTAACTTAGTGCTTGGAGATACATATTACGATGGAGACAAAATCATGGCTATTAAGACCATTCTATTACACCTAACAAACGACAAAAATTTGGAAGCTCGTATCGAGTTAGCGCTGAAGTTGGCCGCTGAAAATGACGCGATGATCAATGGCTTATACACCATTATTCCAGCTGCTCCTCCTGCATCCTTTATGGGCTACATCCCCCCTGAGTTCATTGAGCGAACACGAACGCTTGAAGTGGAAAATGCCAACGCAGCATCTGCAAAACTAACAGCTGCTGCGGCTACAGCTGGCGTGCCTGTTCACATTGCCAAGGAAGAAGGTTACGCCCTTGATATATTGAACCTGCATGCACTGTCTGCCGATCTGTTAATCTTAGGACAAGTAGATCCGGACGATGAAAAATCAGCTCAATACCGATACCTTGCCGATGAACTTGTCGTGAGTTCTGCGCGGCCAATATTGACTGTCCCTTATGCTGGACATCACACAAATTTTGGAAAACATATATTGGTTGGTTGGAACAATACGCGAGAGGCATCTATCGCGCTTCACAACGCCATGCCTTTTTTGAAAAAAGCGGACAAAGTGACCCTTCTCAGCGTTAATCCTCATAATGACCAAAGTACTGAGAATGCAGCCATAGTTGCCCACTTAGGACGGCACAACATTCCGGCCCAAATCAAAGTTAGTCAGTGGAAGAACGTCAGTGTTGGAAATGCGCTGCTTGATTCACTTGTAGATCTAAATGCCGACATGCTTGTCATGGGCGCCTACGGGCATAGCCGAATTCGAGAAATGATTTTGGGAGGCGCCACTCAAGAAATTCTTGAGCAGATGACCGCACCAATTCTTTTCTCTCACTAATCAAGGGTGCATACCCTTGTCGCAAAAGGGGATATTCTCCGTTCTCCACGCCATCCATCACAGCGGTAGAATATCTTCCTTTTGCACTTCTTTCCAATCACCTGCGGCTAGGCCACCTAATTCAAGTTTACCAATTCCAACTCTAAATAGCCGTAATGTAGGAAAACCAATTGCCGCAGTCATACGCCTGACTTGCCGGTTTTTTCCCTCTGTTAAGGTCATTTCTATCCAGCTATCTGGTATATCTTTTCGAACTCTGATCGGTGGATCTCTTGGCGG
>JBALWO010000014.1:11901-21282 GCA_036960775.1 Pseudomonas marincola
TCCGATAATGCCGGATGCCCACCTTCACTTGTGAATTGACTGAGCACTCCAAAAGGTTTGTTGAAGGCAATATATCTATAATTATTCAAAATTTTCACTTCCAAACTGGATCAATTATGGCGAATAAGCCACATTGTTTACATTTCCGCATTGTTCACCGAAAAAGAAACGATTTTATTACTTTTGTACCATTACTTTAAGAACGAAGTTTGATACAAATATCAAAACTTATCTCTCAGGTTTTTCATTGAGAGATAGCTGGGCATCAGTTTTCTGCTCAGACGTGTTCAGATGCTATTAATTAGCCTCTTACGCTCTGTGTCGCTCGAGTATAGGTACCGTGTTTAGATTAGACTTAAAAAGTTTTATTGGAGCTTACAAAGCAAATGACTGAGGTGGCGCTATGCAAAATCCTATTTGTAGGAAATAAGGACGGAGATGCGCAGCAACTTAACTGGCTAATATCCAATATCAAAAAACCGGCAATGGAATTAATGCATGTTCCAGAAGCCGAGGCTGTTCTTAACCAACGAAGTGCTGCTGATGCAACTGTTATATTGCTTGATGCAGACGGTACTGGTGACAAAGAATATGAAACCCTTAAGGCGCTTCGGGCGACTTTCCCTACAATCCCAGTTGTTCTACTAACCGACAATGAAGATGAAACAGGACAGTTCGCAATTCGCAACGGCGCGCAAGATTATCTGTTGCGAGATCAACTCACAGCAACTGCCCTTAGCCGGAGTTTAGTCAGCGCGATTGAACGGCAACAGGGGCAACAACAATCTGCAGAAACTGCACCCCTTTTGGAATCTGCCACTGCAGTCCTGAATAGACTTCCCATGGGCGTTATTCTGGTAACCGCGACGTCTCAGGTACTTTTTTACAATGGAAAAGCCAAACTCTTTCTAGATCGCGAAGATGGTCTAATTCTCGATAAAAATCGGATTTGTCGGGCAACTATTCAAAGTGAAAACAAACAACTAGCTGAGCTCCTTAGTAACGCACTATCACCTTCTTCAGAATCCAAAAATGAAGGTGATTTTGCAATGTCGGTCACGCGAAATGAAAGCGACACTCCGCTCACTGTAATGGTTGCCCCAATTGGGACAGGCGTCGCAGGAAAAGGTGCTGTTCTTTTCGTATCTGACCCAGTGGAACCCGTGGAATTATCAATTGACGCAATTTGTAATTTATACTCACTGACACCTGCCGAAGGGCGATTAGCTCTTGGGCTTACGAATGGCTTTAAGCTCGATGATCTTGCCGAGGAGTGGGGCGTCAGTATGCATACTGTTCGCTCCCAACTCAGACAAATTTTCAGGAAAACAGACACGAGCCGGCAAAGTGAATTGGTCAAACTTATTTTGACTGGGCCCGCCGCGTTAAAAGCAACGCCTCTTCTATAATCCGTCCTTAGGCGCTATCTGGTGCTTCAGGGGACTTCGAGAAATGCTGCCATCTTTCACGGCCGCCCCGATTTTCCAGGGTATTTATGAGAGCACTGACCGATTTACGGTCATAACGGGTATCAACATCTTCCATTAAAATGCTCGTCGCTTTGTTAAAATCCAAAGCCTCCCGATATGCTCGTGGGCTCACCATTCCAACAAAGGCGTTTGCAACCGTTATGATACGCGCGCCCTCATTGATCATATTCCCTTTAAGTCCTCTTGGCTGGCCACTGCCATCCCAATGCTCCTGCAGTTGACGAAGAGTTTCTGCCACAGGAAGATTAAACTTCACACCTTCGAGAAGATCTGCACTTGCAAACAGGCTATCACGGAGAATGCCTCTTTCATCATCAGAAAGGTCTCCGACTTTAGTCAGCACATCACGCGGTACTAGTATTTTTCCAAGGTTCATCAAATTGCCAGAAATATCGACTGTCCGAATAACTTTCTCTGAAGAGCCTAGCTCTTCTGCGATTGCCACGCTGACTTCTGCAACTCGGGCTGACTGATTTGCGGAAAACGGATCCCGTCGATCAAGAAAAGCTACCAAAGTAGAGACCAAATTACGCAGGACATTCTCTCTCTGTTCTCTCTCCTCCACCACTTCGGTAATATCTTGGAATACGGCGAGCAATTCAGCGCCCTGACCTGAACTTTTCCCAAGCGGAATGATGTCAGATTTCCATACCTGATCACCACCCTCTTGCGGGACAGTGATTAATTGAGTTTGAGTTTCCCGATCCTCACGGGCTTGCTCCATCATGTTTTTAAGATTACTCGCCACATCCTTATCAAAAACATTTGTGATCCGGCGACCAATGATTTCTTCTTGCCCCATTTCAGCAGTATCTGCTGCTTTTTTATTGGCAAACGTATATTTATTCTCTTCATTGAATACGGCAATCGCAGTCGGTTGGCGATCCGTAACAACCTTTAGAAACTCGGTTCTTGCCTGTAAATCTTCCGCAGTGGTTTTATATTTAACGGCAAGTTCTGCGGCCCGAATTGACGTTCCGTGACGCCATACGGCAACAACAGTTCCTGTGATTCCTAGTATTAAAAGAAGAAATACCCCAAGCATTGTATTGAGGCGTTGATTAGTCGCCGCTAACGCTTCACTTGCAGAAATGCTACGCACCAGATACCAAGGTGCACCAGAAACGGCCCGCCCTGTGACCAAAACTTCGTCACCCAAATAATTCGTCCTGCGACCAAACAGGCCTGGCTCTTCCGCAACGAAGGCAGCCGCTAGCGCTCCGTCAGCGCTCAGCTTCCGTTTCAAGGCCTGTGTGCCATCAATCAGGGGTGAGATATACTCAATCAATTTTCCGTTTCTACGCACTAGATAAGTTTCACTGCTTGTTTGAGAGTCTCCGGGTTGGTGGAGATTAGGAAACAGTGATTTTCTAACCGTCCGAAGTCCGACAATAAATCCGATGATCTGATCCACATCACCATTTTGCTGAACCGCATATATCGGGTGAACGAAACCCATGACAGGCTCTCCGTCTAACCCGCTATACATATCAATGACAGCGGACACTCCGTTATCGGCCTGAGCCATGCCAGCCCGAATTGACGGGTTCATGGGTGGCATATTTCCACTAGAAACCAACAACCTACCTGTGCGATCCGTAAGGGCAATGCCAGCCCTACCGGGGCGCGCCACATTTGCTCTAATTTCCGGTTCCTGCGGCTCCCAAAAACCGCTAATTACGGCGTGATTATTCAACAAGTTTATGAGGTAGCCAGCTTCAGGCACCTCTGTAATTTTGGCGCCGTTCTCCTGCGTATCAAGAACGAGTTGTGTCAAATAAACTTGGAGGGATTCATTTTCTGCTAGGGAAAGAATTGCGTCTTTCTGTTCTGACAGCCACTGCTCTACGCTGGAGAGCCTGCTATCAGCAACGATGCCTAAACGAACTTCCCAGTTCTGAACATCTCTGTTCCGCTGGCCATCCACAAAGACAACTGTGCCCCAAACACCACCGACGACTACCGCTACAAGCGTAGCTGCCGCGATCCAGATAAATTTGTAAGTTTTACGGGAAGTGCCCAGTTCTTCTTTGATGTCTGACATTCTTGGTTCCTGTTTTGATTTAAAAGAATTATGAAGCGAAAGAGTTTAGAGAGTGTAACTATTTAACCCCTATTATCATCTTCACAATAAATTCATTGATCTTTGAAACACGTTATTAACGCTTGTTAACCTTTATATGAACATACTACATTTACGATAAATAAATCAGATTTATGTTCAACCAGTACTTCGAGGGCCAGATGGCAATTCAGTCAAAAAAAATTGGCAATTTGTTTCGTATAGCTCTTCTGGGCTGTAGTTTAGCAGTCTTACCACAAATTCAGAATGTCGAAGCCGTGGGAATATTTGGCTTCAATGCAAAACCACATAGCAACCTGAAACCATTTCCCAAATGGCAAGAAGTCCTTAAAAGCTACAAAAACAAACCAGGCGCTTGTGGAAATGGGCAACTGAATGCTTGTGCTTATAAAAAATGGTTAGAGCTGATTGATGAACTGAAAGACAAGCCCAAGAAGTATCAATTGGGTAAAGTGAACAGCTACCTCAATCTATATCGGTATATTATGGATCCCATTAATTGGGGTGTCAGAGACTACTGGGAAATCCCCAAAGAATTTTTCGCCAAATTCGGTGATTGTGAAGACTATGCAATTGTTAAGTACTTCACATTACGGGCGCTTGGCTGGGAAGCCAAAGATATGAAAATCATCGTTCTTCAAGACCTAAACCTGAGAATTGCCCATGCAATCTTGGCTGTCCAGCTTGGTAAAAAGAAAATGATCTTAGATAATCAAATCGGGCTCGTAATTGAGGCGAAACGAATTCGGCATTACCGACCTATCTATGCGCTCAACGAAAATGGGTGGTGGCGTTACAAGCCTTGATTAAGCCACTTTAATTTTAAGACATTCATTTTGGACAAAGAAAAAGCCCCGCAAATTGCGGGGCTTTTCTTTAGCGTCAGTAAAACTGATTAGCTGTTGTCGTTTGGAAGTGCTTCATCAGGAAGCGTCACACCAAGTGTGCTGTTCAAGCGACCCATAGTGGCAAGCAAACGATACTTTGCGAACAAAACGGCATATTCAACTGTCGTCAATGATGTCCGTGAATTGAACAATTCATTGTCTGAGTCCAACATATCGAGAAGATCACGTTGTCCGATTTCGAATTCTTGACGGTAAGTAGCTGCAACTTGACCATTTGCGACAACTTGGTCGCCCAATGCGGTTGCGCGTGCTTTTGACCGTGCAAGGATACTCCAGCTTTGACGAATTTCTTCTTCAACTAGACGTTCGAAGCGCATTTTACGTTGCTTGCTTTCAGAGCTACGTTCAATTGCTTCTTGTTGACGTCCAAGATCAATTCCGCCGCGATATAGATTATATCTTAGACGAAGCATTGCAGTGAAGTCGTCATTATGCCCTTCGACACCATCAGTGTCGTTGTTAGCATTTGCATCTAGTTCCAACGCAACTGTTGGGTAGAAGCCAGCTTCAGCGGCTCTAATTTCAGCATCTGATGTTTTTAGATCAGAATTAGCAAAGCGAATATCTGGATTACTTTCCATGCCGATTGCAATGATGTCATCCAAGTTTTCAGGAAGACCACCGTCACTGAATTCAGGCAGCGTCATATTTACTGGTGTTTCACCAACTAAACGACGGTAAGCAATTTCTGAGTCATCCAACTGACGAAGTGTTGCAACGAGTGCAGCTTCAGCAGCAGATACGCGAGATTCGGTTTGCTGAACGTCGCCAACACCACTTTGTCCTGCGCTAACCCGGTCACCGATTTCACCCAAAGTCCGTTTATGGATTTCGAGATTTTCAGTTGCCAGATTTACAACTTCGAGGTTCCGCATCACATCAAGGTATGCCTGAACAACATCAAGGCCAATAGCTTCGGCGCGTTCGCGAACTCTATAGGCGGCACCGTCGACACGACTTGATTGACGATCAACTTCAGCTGACCGAGCGCCACCATCCGTTAATGTCTGCGCCACAGAGATACTTCCCTCTGTTCGTGTTAGCCACTGGCTATCAATAGTGGTCGTATCCGTCCACTCTTTACCAGCGCCTGCTGCGATATCAATTGTTGGATAGTACAAACCGTGGGCTTGTTCCAATTCCTGATCGATGGCACGACGGTTTGCTGCGGCTTCTCCGATTTCCGGATACTCAGCTACAGTTTTTTGAACGGCTTCTACGAGCGATCCAGCTTGCACTGGCGCAATTGCTAAAGCACTTCCGAAAACCGCTGTCATAATACCCGTAGTAATAAACCGACGAGCAGTATGCGAGCTCAATTTGGACATCATGCCCCTCTCCCAATAATTAAATAATTTCAATGCTACTTAAAAGATACATCTACACTTCTATACGCGTTTGATAAAACGAAGTACCCGCTTCCACCTAAACTGTCAAACGACTTATTCGGGTGTCCGCTATAATTTCATTCCCATAAAGTAACTTAATTGTAACCCGCGAAACAACATTTATTGCCTAACCGAGCTGTTTTTCCGTTCTCTCCAAAAAAATGTGGTGTTTTTGCAACGATTTCTCAATCCCTAAACCTATGGCAGTGACCTCTTCAGGATTTTCCACTTAAACACGCATTCTTTCAACAAGAAATCCAACAAAACTCATCCATTACGCAAAATTTCAACAAAATTGATTCGATCGCTGCTTCCAATACCACAGACTCTATTATGTGCACGTTACAAGAAAACCATTACATTATTCTTTTTGAGTTCCTAAAAGTAAGACTCGATTTTCGCTCATTTTTATGGTTAATTTTCGGCAGAAACACATAAAATGTACCTATCAATTTGAAGCAATTGCTTGGGTTTCTGTTTATATAGCGAGACACTAACAGCAGTCAATATCCACCAGAAATCACGCATATTTATACTTTACTGATACACGAAAATGGAGATTCTGTAGGCTTTATTAATAGGTTCTTCACCAAATAGCCTTTCAATCACTATCAAGACAGCATTTCAGGCATGAACATGCCGACCAGTAGTAATAAGTTGGACACTATAATTTTGGGGGCGGGTTGAAATCCGAAAGAGCTTTACGTGACGACACGTTGGCTCTTCTACGATTCTGATCGATGAATTAAAAAAAACAAACTTGGAAGCCATGAGATTCGGGGTCACCTATGATCCGGTTGCAATGGCGACAAGCTCGTTTTCATTTGGAAAAGACATAATGACAGATAAGACAAGTAAAGCTGACAGCAAACAAGATAGCGAAACAAGCGCTATTGATTTAAGGACTGCTGAAAAATTACGCGCTGCGGCGGGCGGCAATTTGGAAGCCGAAAGCCCGAACGAGACGGCAAATCCGAAAGCAGCCAAGGGTGATATAGCTGGCGCTGAAGGCGAGCCTGACTGGGATGTTCGCCTATCAGAAGTTTCCCGTTCTGATCATGATCCGTTATTGGGATGCCTTGTCGCCCTTACAAAAATATTTGAAGACCCTCGCACATCTGATGCGCTCATTTATGGGCTGCCCCTCGAAGATAACCAGCTGACACCGAATTTATTCATCCGAGCGGCTGAACGTGTCCGCCTAAGTGCCCGGATGACCAACAGAAAGTTGGCCAAAATTCCGGATGTTGTGCTGCCTACCGTGCTTTTACTTAAGGATCGCAGGGCTTGTATACTTTTAAAGCGTACTGGCGATACTGCGGAAGTAATTTTCCCGGAAACCGGGGAAGGTACTCAAGACATTTCACTAAGTGACCTCGAAGAACAATATGCAGGGTATGCAATTTTTGTACGCCCCAGTTTCAAATTCCGGGTCGACCGAGATGAGAAACTCCAAAAAAGAGAAGGTTCCTGGTTTTGGGGAACCATGTGGCAATTTTGGCCAACCTATATACAGGTCATATTTGCAGCCATATTGATCAATAGTTTTGCCATCGCTAGCCCGCTTTTCATTATGAACGTATATGACCGAGTGGTTCCAAACAAAGCGTTGGAAACACTTTGGGTTCTTGCTTTCGGCGTTATTACGGTTGTTGGTTTTGACCTTGTTCTCAAAACCCTTCGGTCTTATTTCGTTGATAACGCAGGAAAGCGCGCTGACGTCATACTTTCCAGCCGGATTTTTGAACAAGTTCTGAACATTCAGGTTAAAGCCAGACCGCAATCAGCGGGGGCCTTCGCCAACCACTTAAGAGAGTTTGAAGCCCTGCGGGACTTTTTCACATCAGCCTCAGTTACAGCACTGGTTGATTTGCCGTTCCTTGGCATCTTCTTGCTCATCATTTATATGATCGGTGGCCCAATCGCCATTGTACCTGCAGTCGCCGTTCCAATTGTGATATTCATCGGTCTCGGCTTGCAACTTCCTATGCGGAAATCTGTCGCTAAAAACACAGAGGAAAATTCGCAAAAGCATGGTGTCATTATCGAAACCATCTCGGCGTTGGACACAGTTAAGAGCCTTGGCGTTGAAGGTCACATGCAAAAAGAATGGGAGCGTTTTGTCGGTGAAACAGCAAAAACAAGTGTAACCGCTCGCTTTTTCTCAGGCCTTGGGATTAATTTGTCAGCTGCAGCGATGCAGCTCGTGACGGTAGCCGTTGTTATTTACGGCGTGACCCTCATGTCAGAACCTGATTCGACCATGACCATCGGCGCTTTGATTGCATCAACCATTCTCACGGGCCGCACAATGGCCCCGCTGGGTCAAATTGCAGCACTGCTCACACGTCTTAATCAGGCAATGGTGGCTCTTAAAGGGCTCAACCAAATTATGGCATTGCCGGTAGAGCGGTCTTCTGAAAAACGTCAACTGAGCCGACCAACTGTCGTCGGTGAGATTGAGTTTAAAGATGTAACGTTCAAATACCCTGGAACCGAAATTCCAGCTCTTTCAAACGTTTCATTCAAAATCCGTCCCGGCGAGAAAGTTGCGATCATTGGTCCAGTCGGATCAGGGAAAACAACGATTTCACGGTTGCTGATTAATTTATACGAACCCGACGAAGGTGCCGTTCTCGTGGACGGAACCGACATCCGGCAAATCGATCCATCCGATATTCGCCGTGCCGTTGGGAGCGTTATGCAGGATGTAACCTTATTCCACGGGACTGTTCGCCAGAACATTACCATGGGCCACCCTCAAGCTGATGACGAGATGATCTTGAAATCATCTAAATTGGCAGGGGTTCACGATTTTATTGCCCGTCATCCGCATGGATATGACTTACAAGTTGGTGAAAAAGGGGCAACCCTTTCTGGGGGCCAGAGACAATCTATTGGTATTGCTCGCGCCTTGCTTCCAAATCCACCAGTGTTGATGTTCGATGAGCCAACCAGCTCCATGGATTTGAATTCTGAGCGCCAGTTTATTAATCGTCTCAGATCATATGCGGAAGATAAAACGCTTATGCTGGTCACACACAGGACATCTTTGTTTTCCATTGTGGATCGCATTATTGTTCTTGGGCATGGGAAAGTTGTCGCTGATGGACCGCGAGACGAAGTGCTCAAAGTTGGTCAACGGGCCACTAAAAAGAATAAATCAGCGTAAACGCGCCGCTTCTTCAAATTCAAGAAATAGGGACTAATATGTCTAAATCTACAAAGTGGAGCGACGCCGATTACGCGTCAGATGTTGTGGCGGCCGAAATGAACGGCCCCAACCCGCGCTCTATGCTTTTATTAATCGGAGTTTTCTCCTTTTTTATCGCCGCTTACTTGTGGGCAGATAATGCAATTTTGGATGAAGTCACTCGCGGTGAAGGGAAAGTTATACCCTCATCACAAGTTCAGATTATTCAAAATCTCGAAGGCGGGATATTGAAGGAATTGATGGTCCGAGAAGGCGAAGTTGTCGAAAAAGGCCAAATTCTGTTGCGCATTGACGACAC
>JBALWO010000014.1:21382-40720 GCA_036960775.1 Pseudomonas marincola
GAAATCAACGGCCGGTTGGTTCAACTTCGCTCCAGCGTAGCACTTGTCGGCGAAGAGATGGCGATTACGCAGCCATTGGCGGAAAAAGGAATTGTCCCTAAAGTGCAGCTCCTACAGCTCAAAAGAGAAGTCAACGAGCTACAAGGTCAGATCTCGGCATCCACTCTTGCCCTCCCCCGCGCAAAAGGCGCCCTAAAAGAGGCTAATCAACGTATTCAGGAAAAAATTCTGAATTTCCGTAGCTTGGCAGCCCAGGAACTTAGCGTGACCCGAAATGAATACGAAGGGGTTCGCCAAACAATTTTGGCGGCGAAGGATAGGGTTACGAGAACAGACGTCAGATCACCGCTTAAAGGTGAAGTGAAAGAACTTAAAATCCAAACTATTGGTGGCGTTGTTCGTCCAGGTCAGGACATCGTGGAAATCGTTCCCATTGAAGATAATTTGTTAGTTGAAGCCCGCATTCGCCCATCTGACATCGCGTTCTTGAGCCCCGGTCAGAAAGCAACTGTGAAAATATCTGCCTATGATTTCTCCATTTACGGCGGCTTGCCTGCTGAACTTGAACGCATTAGTGCTGACACTATTGTCGATGAAAAATCTGGTGAGACTTTCTATAAGATTATCGTTCGCACAAAAGAAAATTCTCTAAAAAGAGGAAACCAGGTCTATCCAATCAAACCCGGAATGATCGCTACAGTCGATACTTTGACAGGCCATAAATCTGTCTTGGACTACATTCTGAAACCAATTTTGAAAACCAAAAACAATGCGTTGAGGGAGCGGTAATGAACAAAACATCATTTCTTTTCACTCTCGCGATGTTGGGTGTAACCGCAGTTACCGGAACAGGTGCTGCGGCACAAACACAAACCGGGTTATTTGGAACCTTCGAAATCCCATCGAAGGATCTGAATGCATTGCCGCAATGGACACGAGCCTTAAAAGGTTTTTCTCCTCTTGCTGCGAAAGCCCGTAAATGTGATCTCGATATTCAAAAATGTGACTCACAGCAAATGACTCTTTGGCGCACTAAGATCCAAGAATTGGAGCATGCAGATACCAGTCTCAAAATACGTGAAATTAATAGTTTCATTAATAAATGGCAGAAAGTCAGCGACGTTGTGACCTACAACAAGGATGATTACTGGGCAGCTCCGTTGGAGTTCATTACTAATGGCGGCGATTCCGAAGATTTTGCCATCATGAAGTATGCCAGTCTAAAAGAGCTGGGTGTGGCACCTAACAATATGCGTATCGTCGTCACAAACGATGTCTTGCGCGGCGTCACACATGCTGTGTTGAGTGTTCAACTAAATTCGAAATCTTATGTACTTGATTCTCAGAACGACACTGTTCTGGAAGAAGAATTTGTCAAATATTACGTCCCCTTTTACTCTGTAAATGAAACAACGCGTTGGGCACATATTCCCAGCCACCTTTCAGGTTCAGGTGACGAATTGGGGAATGAGAAATGACAGACGCAATGGCACACTTAGAACTGAATACGTTCATGAAGAGCGACAATTCAGATAGCGAAACAACACCGAAGAAAAATCCGATTTTCGTCGGTGCTCTTCTTTCGATTGTTTTACTCGTAGCCTGCTATTGGGGATCAGATTTTCTGATCACTGAGCGGCAACAGGATCTTCTACTGGAGTTAAAGACCAGACAAGAAATTACAGTGGCAGGTAAAGCCGATGTCATTAAAACCTGGATCAATGCAACTGGACAACGGGCCAATCAGATCACTAACAGTCCGCTCATTCAGCTGTTTGCAAGTGAAGTCACCAAATCAGGAGACGGCTCGCTATCCAAACCACTGGCGACACAACTTCCCTATATGCAGAATGCCGTCACCAGTTTCGTTAAAGAAAACAATCTGATTGCAGCATATATGATCGGTAAAGACGGCCGTGCCTATTTAGCATCCAACGGTGCGCCTGCCTTAACACCGGTTCAGCGAAGCCTAGCAACGGATCATTATACGCAAACCAATATTAGCGTATCAGAAGCCCGTGTTGCCAATGAGGGCCTCATTTTCGATTTTCTGATCCCTATCTTTGCGGCGCAACCCGATACATCCACAGATGCGAAAAAACCAGTTGGTATATTTGTGATGACCCTTTCGGCCTCAAAACAATTATCCAGTATCATGAAACCAACGCGACTATCTGTTGTTGGTGAAGCGTCAAACTTGTATCAAGTTCAGGATAACAAATACTACCTAGTTAGCCCGAACAAGGCGCCTTTTTTGTCTGAAACAGCCGATGAAACACTAACTGACAACATGACAGATTTCGAGCTTCGCTCTATCGCGGGAAATCTTGAGCCTGTTTATGCTGTTGGAACCCAGGTTGCCGGAACAAATTGGGCTATTTTGCAAACAATTCCGCAAAGTACCGCTTTGTTACCACTCCAAACATATGCTTATGCAATATACGGATTAGCCGGTAGCTTCTTCATTGTTGTCTTGAGCGTGTTGAGTGGTATTTGGCTCAGCCTTCGAAGTCAAAATGCCCGTGCTATGGCAGATCAATATAAGGAACTTGCCCAGCAAATTAATGCTCAGCGCCGCCTTCTTGGTAGTATTAATAATACCATTGACGATTTGATCAGCCTAAAAGATGCCGCAGGAAAATACGTCTACGCAAACCCCGCATTAGCGCGTTTTGTAGACTTCCCCGAAAAATCTATTCACGGAAAAACTGATCGTGATTTGTTCGGCGATAAAGTAGCCCGCAAGCTTCTAGAAATGGATGCAAGTGTCACTGAAACTGGTGAGACGACAAACGACATTCTGGAGTTTGACATTTCTGGCGTGACGAAAATTGTTCGTGTGGAAAAATCACATTTGACCGATGACGATGGCGCCTTCATGGGCATTGTTACTGTCGGTGGTGACATCACTGAATACATCATGCATCAACGCCAAAAAGAAGAATTGGGACGGAAAACCATTTCAATTCTTGTTCGCATGATGGAAGAAAACGATCCACATCTTGCCGGACATTCGCACCAGATGGGTGAGCTGACGGACAATGTTGCGAATATTCTCTCGTTGACGGCTGCTGAAAAGCAAACGATTTCGACTGGCGCCAATTTATCTCAAATCGGTAAAATTTCCATCCCAACGGAAATTCGGACGAAAGAAAGCCGTCTAACTAAAAAAGAGATGGAGGTCATGCAGGGCCATGTGGGTAAAGCGGAATCGATGCTCCAGGATATGGAAATCGATATTTCCGTTATAACCGCGGTATCTCAGATGTATGAACGCAGTGATGGCTCTGGATATCCAAATCAGCTGTCAGGAGACGAGATCGCCATGTCGGCTCGCATATTGGGCATGGCCGATATTTTGGTAGCTCGTGTATCACCTAGAACCTACAGACGCGCGATCAGCGTTGAAGAGGCTATGGAGGTTTTCCGGACCAATCCTAATAAATACGATCCTGATGTTGTGGCTGCGTTTGATAATTTCCTATCTTCACCAGCAGGTCAGAGTTTTGAAGAAAACTTGGCACTCTCAACGAAATAATAAAAGGGGCGCTTGAATATCAAGCGCCCCTTTTATTTAAACTTTAGACGGTTTAAGATTCGTCAGAAATCACTTGATCTGTAAGACCTTCATCAGCGGTCGCTCCAAGATCGTCAAAGCTCGAACTTACACCTGCTTTTGCAAGGGCCTCGTTCGTCACTGTTAACACAACTCCTGCCTCATCCCCTTCGATGTAGCCCATAGCATCAACGCCTTCATTAGCCGCAACGTTCAACGCATCAAACAATGCATCGAGATCGACCAACTCGTTCTCGTCATCAACCATAAACTCAACACTTTCTATTTTCTCATCGGTAGAGATCGCATCAACCGAGGGCAACTGTTCAGCCGCTCGAAGTAGGTTTTCAACATCCCGTGTTGAACCTTCCGTCAAGCTCTCTATGTCTATAAGTGGTTTATCACCACTGCCCTTTGATCCTGCCATTTGCAGATCCCTCACTCACTTCAAAAAGGGTTGAACGTAGAAATAACGTCAACTATACCCTGTTTTTTTGAAGTTTAGAATTATTTAACTATCAATATAAGAAAACCTAGGGGACATGATGATAAAAAACATCCCCCATATGAGGCACTTATGCTCTTTTTATGACTTTTTTTACTAAATTTGTATGCAAATTGGCTGAAAACCGCCTCAAACGAGTCATGAATTAGTATTTTCTTATTTTTAAGGGTCGCCGACAGCCGATCGAAACTGCCTACTGGGAACTGCAATACCGACTACTTCACCGGATGTTTTTTGGGCCGTCGCGGAATGAATTCCAATTAATTTGTAGTCTCCGTTTGAGAGCACAAAAATCGGAGACCCAGAATCCCCGCGCGTCGCGTCGCATAAATGTAGAAACACGGGTTGGCTTTTTTCACGCAGTTTGGTGAAGTCAGTAATCTGGCAATTCTTGTGAACTGTTAGGACGTGGGAATAATCCCGGCTATAGCCTGCCTGAAAAACAACATCATTTTTGAGATTTTGCTGAAGATAATCACGCCCTTTACCAGATGCGATTTTAACAACACCAAATTTTCGGCCCAGAGGTTTATCAAGTTTCAATACGGCCCAATCGTCTTCTCTCTCCAACTTAATGTCAGATAAATCAGGTAGTGACTTAAACGCTGTCCGGTAAGAGACACCCTTCGCGGTACCTGCGTATTTGCCTTTTTCATATCCAACAACAAAGTGGAAAAATCGCGCTTGAGACCATCGGTTTGTCCGTTTGTTCCAAAAACAATGCGCTGCGGTTAAAACTTCATCTTCAGCTACAAGCACACCGGTACAAAAACTTCCAGATCGATTAATTCTGCCTATGGCGCGCCATGGGTAGTCAGAAATATCTACCCGCGTTCGATCATCTGTCCCTTTAATTCCGCTTGGTCTGTTTCTCTCACTGGCACCGGCAAAGGCTATTGCTCCAATCGCAAGTAGTCCTGCAACCGCTAGTATTCGCATCAACGGTTTCGTAAAATCAACTCGTATAGTCATGACAGAATAATCCAACTCACATTAACAGGCCATTCGCAAAGCCATGGATCCAACGACTGAAAAACAGACATCTCCGCCAGCCGCAGAATACCGCCAGTATTTAAGGGCACCATCATCAATAACTTTATTGGCAGGCCCAATGGCTGTGACTATCTGTTCAGGGTGGGTTAGCCCTTTAACTTTCTTCAGAAGGTCTTCTTTGTCAGGATCGAAACAGGCAGATACCGACAAACAAACCGTTCCAACGGTCAGAATTTTAAGCGTATTTTTTAGAAATTTCATTATCAACACTACCTTCTTTGTCAGTAAGCTTCCCTGCCCTAAAGCTGGACGTATCCCATCCTATTAGATTATACTTTCTAGGACCTTAAAGCATTTTCAAAAGGGTATAAAGAATGGACGATTTTCAGAAAGTTTTGGACTTCTGGTTTTACCCTGAAGATCATCCCGAATACGGGGATACTCGTGTGGAATGGTTTAAGAAAGACCCTGAATTTGATAAAGCGGTCAGCCAAAAATTTCTTTTCTTATACGTGAAAGCAAAAGAAGGGCAACTTCTTCACTGGACAGAAAACAAAAAAGGCTGCCTGGCCCTCATCCTTCTTTTTGATCAATTCTCTCGGAACATGTTTCGGGGATCGGCAGAGTCTTTTGCAACAGATGGCAAAGCAAGAGAAATTGCCCGATTGGTTCAATCTAGCGGCTTTTTTACAGACCTAGCGCCCTTTCAAAAAACCTTTGCTGCACTTCCTTTTGAACATAGCGAAGACCTACAAGATCAAGAAAAATCAATGAAACTATTTCAAGAGTTTGGCTCTAAAGAAGAGATCTTATACGCAGAACGTCATTATGAAATTATCGCAAAATTCGGACGTTTTCCCCACAGAAATATCGATCTTGACCGCCCTTCCACAGAGGCCGAGTTAAAATTTCTGTCCGAGGCAAACTCTTCCTTCTAGCGCTGATAAAATTTAAACGCACCCTCTCTCACAACATCTTTCAAGGCATTCACCTATGACAAAACTAAAAAACCAAGTGATTATCATAACCGGCGCAAGCAGAGGGATCGGGGCTGCAACTGCAATTGAACTTGCAAAAGATGGCGCAAAAGTGGTTCTTGCTGCAAGGGATGCTGTTTCTTGTGCATCCGTGACCGAAACAATTAAAGCTTCAGGCGGCGATGCATTTGCCATCAGTTGTGATGTCTCTGACTTCAACGCTGTTGAGAACCTAGTAAGCGAAACCATCAATCACTACGGCTCAGTTGATACGCTGATTAACAATGCAGGCATCATCAATCCCATTGGTCCTATTGAAGAAACAGATCCCGCTGAGTGGGCAAAAAATATCGATGTCAATCTTGTCGGTGTTTATCACGGTATTCGTGCAGTGCTCCCGCATTTCTATAAACAAGGATCTGGGACCATCATCAATATCAGCTCTGGTGCCGCCCATAATCCCCTTGAAGGTTGGAGTGCCTATTGTGCCGGTAAAGCTGGCGTTTATATGCTAACGCGAGCCACCGCACTTGAAGCGGGCCCGCGCGGCATCAAAGTTATGGGATTTGGCCCCGGTGTTGTGGACACTGATATGCAAGTGAGTATTCGCGCCTCCGGCATCAACCGGGTTAGTGAACTTCCCAGAAGCAGCCTTGCTGCTGCAAGTGAGCCTGCGACAGCGCTCGCTTGGCTTTGCACGTCGGAGGCAGCTGACCTTGCCGGTGAAGAGTTATCTATTCGGGATGGTGATTTCCGGAAACGAGCAGGCCTTTCAAGCCTCCCTATGTAAGGGATTTAAAAATAACCAGTACCCCCTAATTTCAATGCAGATACCTTGAAAAGGTCTGATGCACGAATACGGTAGTAGTGGCATTGAATTTGAAGAAATTTAAGCTCGTTCAAATATTGGTTTTCCGATTTGAATAGGGCTGCAGTTTCTTCATTAGTCATCAGCTGCAATGCCCTGACCTGAGTAACGATCCGATATTTATTTGCCTCCACTGATTGGTTATCGGATCGTTTAAGCAAGTCAATAAAATGATCTGCTCTCCCAATAAGATCACCGGATGCATATAAGAGGACACTACTTCGAACAAATTTTCGAGTTTGCCGCGCGATGAATTCTCCTTCGAGAGAAAGCATAACTTCCAGATACCGCGCAACCAATTTTCGTCGATTTTGCTTCAGGTCTTCCGGCATTAAATGCGCTAATTGAACTAATTTCGGGGCATATATTATGAGCTGATCAATGCTCAACATTTTTGCCATAAAGTCATACTCGGGTAGCCATGATCGATAAATTTTGGAGGACAAACATAAGAGCGCAATCTCCACTTCATCCCGAATGAACGCTCTTTCTTTTTCTTCCTGTTCGATCATTGCCGAATAAAAAATGCGACTAGCTTGATTGTCGATGAGAACTGGGCGTTCCCAAACGCAAGGTAGTTGAGGTTCATCCGGCCAAATGATATCATCTCGAGCCTCTAATAGAGCCTCAACGCCATTTTTGGATGGTGTAGCTGTCATGCAGACCTCAACAAAATTCAACAGGAGCTTTTAAGACGCTTCGCTGTTGTGCCTCGTGAGAGATGAGCCGTTAAATTGATAAAGAAGCAATCGGCATTTGAATGGGGCCATCTTTTTGTTTGTTCCAAAATTGATGAACAAAAGGATTACCACTATTTTGAACAGCCTCGGCCCGTCCCGACCAAACGCACTCGCCTTCATGAAGCATCGCAATTTCATCCGATATCTGCGCAGCTGTCGCAAGGTTGCTTGTCACCACAATTGCAGTACTGCCAAGTTCGCGCACATTCTTGATGATAAGTTGATTAATCACATTGCTCATGATGGGATCCAATCCGGCGGTTGGCTCATCAAGGAACAGCGTTGAAGGCTCTCCCGCCAAAGCCCGTGCGATTCCGACCCGTTTTTGCATACCACCAGACAGCTCAGATGGGAATAAATCAACGACATCTTCAGGCAATCCAACGGCACGCAGCTTCATTATAGCCTGATCTCTAACACCAGCGCGTGTTGCACCTTTTTGTTGAAGCAGACGAAAGCCAATATTTTCCCAAACAGGTAAGCCGTCGAACAAGCCCGACCGTTGGAACAAAATGCCAAAGCTTTCTAGAAAAACATCCCGCGCGTCACCTTTCAGATTTGTCGCACTGTCTCCATCAACCGTAATCGTTCCCGCGTCAGGCGAAACTAGCCCTAGAATGCATTTAAGCAATAGACTTTTGCCCGAACCCGATGGCCCAATGAGAGTTAGGATCTCGCCTTCATTGACTGAAAGGTCTACCCCTCGCAGGGCTTGATTATCCCCAAAAGATTTTTCCAATCCTGACACACTAATTTTAACTGCCATGTCTGAAACTTGTCCTGCGTTAGCGAAATATTTTCATCCAATTTACA
Source organism: Pseudomonas marincola (assembly GCA_036960775.1). Classification (GTDB taxonomy): domain Bacteria; phylum Pseudomonadota; class Alphaproteobacteria; order Sneathiellales; family Sneathiellaceae; genus Sneathiella. Next base: position 29,835 of record JBALWO010000014.1, read on the forward strand.
GGATCCATTTGCGAATTCAAACTGCATTCTTATAACTCTATGGCTGAAGTGTTTAAGAGCGTCTTTAGAGGAACAAGATAATGTCATCGGGCGAAACCTATAACCGCGAAGTTTTTCATGGTGGTGATCTCACGTGGGCAAAAAATCGCTATGGGTCCAGTGGCAATAAATGGATTGATCTCAGCACAGGGATAAATCCCGAGCCCTACCCTGTCCCCTCTTTTGAAAATGCCATTTGGCAACGTCTACCTGACGCCGAACAGGAGAACACACTTCTCGTAGCGGCACAAAAATACTATGGCTTTCCTGCAAACAGTAAGATTGTCGCAGCGCCCGGAACCCAGGCCCTTCTTCAAATATTGCCGCGCCTATATACCAATTTAACGGTCGGAATTAAAAGTCCCGCGTACGCAGAACATGCCCACTGCTGGAAAGCTGCCGGTCATACTGTGGTTGAATTTTCTCAAATCGAAAGCTGGCCACAAAATGCGGATGTCATTGTTATTATCTCACCAAACAATCCAACCTGCGAATTTGCAGACCTTAATGCATTGAAAATTATTCGAGAAAACCTTGCTAAAAAGAATGGATTACTGGTCATCGACGAGGCATTTATGGACATGACGCCCGATCAATCTTTCTCGGGAAAAACGCCACCGGAAAACACAATTATCTTGAAATCTTTTGGGAAATTTTTTGGGCTTGCGGGTCTGCGATTAGGATTTGCTACAGGCGACCCTAAGCTCATCATGAGGCTCAGAGATTTTCTAGGACCCTGGGCCGTGAGCGGCATAGCAGCAGAGCTTGGAATTACGGCCTTCAATGACAAAGATTGGGTGCTAAAAACGCGGATATCATTGGCTGAGAAAATGAGCAGATTACGGTCAATATTTTCAAACGTTGATCTTGCCGTACAAGGCAGTACAGACTTATTCACCTATGTTTCTCTAGAAAAAGCGGATCGTCTTTTTCATCATTTGTGTGAACAGCATATCTTAATAAGACCTTTTCCGAAGCTGCCCAATAACCTCAGGTTCGGACTTCCAAACACAGAAGATGAATGGGCACGGTTAAACCATGCCCTTTCATCGTTCATTTAACCGCGATCAAACAAGCGATCCATGTTTTTAAAGGTTTTAAATTCCATCGCGTTACCGGATGGATCATGAAGGAAAAAGATCCCCTGCTCTCCGGCTTCACCTTCGAACCGGGTCCGCGGCTCAATTAGGAATTCAATGCCCGCATTCTTGACTTTGTCTCTCAAGACTTCCCATGCACTCCACTCTAAAACTGCGCCAAAATGCCGAACAGGAACATTATCACCGTCAACGTCATTTGTTGTCGCAAGCGCACATTGTTCTGGCTTTACGTGAGCGGAAATTTGATGACCAAAAAAGTTAAAATCAATCCACTTTTCTGCTTCTCTGCCAACAATACAGCCCAAAATATCGACGTAGAACGTACGAGTATCTTCAAGATTCAAGACCGGGAACGCAAGATGGAATGGGGGCATACTAAAATTCCTTACTCAAAGTATTACGTTAAAAGACAATCAGAATAATTCCCGGAAAATAGCCAAATCTCAGGTATTTGTCACTTAAAGAATTGACAGACACTCAGAAGATATCTAGCGTCCGCTCCGATGGTTCTGGGGTGCACCCCCCGGATTAAGAGGGAACGTGGTGAGATCTTTAATGATTAACTCCGCGGCTGTCCCCGCAACTGTAAGCGATTAGCTTTATCTTTTAGGCCACTGTGTAAACGGGAAGGTAGATAAAGTGTCATTCGCGAGCCAGGAGACCTGCCATCATGAAAAGTATCAAAGCATGACGGAGGATCATGATGACAAGAGCTGTAAAACAGGCACCGGCATCCGGTAGCGTCCGATATTCAACGACTACTCTGCAAAAATTTAGTTGCGGCAATCGCTTGAACACGTCCCACCCAAAAAAGGCTAATCACACATGAAAAATGGTCAAAAAATTCCGGCTACCGTTATCACCGGATTTCTTGGGGCGGGCAAAACAAGCCTCATCCGTAACTTAATCGAAAACTCTGGCGGCAAACGCCTCGCCCTTATCATCAATGAATTTGGTGATCTTGGTGTAGATGGCGACGTGCTTAAAGGGTGCGGCAACGAAAACTGCAGCGAGGAAGACATTGTGGAGCTGGCAAACGGTTGCATTTGCTGCACGGTTGCGGACGATTTTTTACCCACAATCCAGTACCTGCTAGATCGTGAAGACCGCCCAGATCACATCATTGTGGAAACTTCAGGTCTTGCCCTTCCAAAACCTTTAGTCCGTGCCTTTGGCTGGCCCGAAGTGCGCACGCAAGTCACCGTAGATGGCGTCATAACTGTCATTGATGGCCCCGCATTTCGCGATGGCCTATTTGCATCGAACCCAGATGACGTGCAAGCCCAGCGCGAGGCAGACGAAAATCTGAATCACGACAGTCCGTTGGAAGAATTATTTGAAGACCAACTCAACTGTGCAGATTTGATCGTTCTCAACAAATCCGATTTACTGGATGATGCGGAAGTTGCCAAAACAATTGCAGACATTCGCGCGCAGATCCGTCCCTCAGTGAAGTTAGTCAAAACCAGCCACGGAAAACTAAACGCAGATGTCTTGCTTGGCATTGGCGCCGCGGCTGAAGACGATCTGGATCTGCGGAAATCTCACCATGACAGCAGCGATGATCACGAACATGATGATTTTGACAGCTTCGTAATCGATCTTCCAAGCCCCGCATCTCCAGATGAGCTTGTCTCAAAACTCGAAACCGTAATCGAGGCCCACGGCATTTTGCGGGTTAAGGGATTTATCGCCGTTAAAGACAAAGAAATGCGTCTCGTTGTGCAAGGTGTTGGCAATCGCATTCAACATTACTACGATCGCGATTGGGCTGCAGGTGAAGATCAGCTAAGCCGCCTTGTCATTATTGGCGAGCACGGTCTTGACGAACAAGCAATAACCACCGCAATTCGGGGCTAATCAATGCATTTGCTGGCAGCCATACCGGGCGGAATTGCTGATGGATCAGAAGCGGTAGACCTTGGTCAATCACCGGCGGATATCCTGTTTTTATCCGCAGCCGATACAGAACTTTCCAGTCTGGCAACTGCATTTGAAAATTTGCCGGGCGATGCGTCTACGCTTCGCCTCGCAAACACCATGCAACTTGTTCATAATTTGAGTGTGGACATTTATGTTGAGGAGATGATCGGCCACGCAAAATTGGTCGTCATTCGTCTTCTGGGCGGTGTTAGCTATTGGCCTTATGGGGTCGAACAAATCACCGAATGTTGCCGCAAAAAGGGAATTAAACTCGCCTATCTTCCGGGTGACGATCAACCCGACGCAGAGCTCACAGGCCTGAATACTATTCCCCGCGAGGAAAGCCATCGTCTTTGGCAATATCTAGTGCAGGGCGGAGCGCTTAACTACGAGCAGTTTTTGAATTACTGCCAATCTCTATTGAACGAAGACCATCAATGGCAGGAACCGCGTCCCCTTCTAAAAGCCGGTATTTACTGGCCAAACTCAGCTAATCCAGATCTTGACAGCATCCGCTCAAACTGGATTGCAGACGCACCTGTTGCCAGCATCGTGTTCTACCGGGCCCTATTTCAAGCCAACAATCTGGGACCGGTGGATGACTTAATTGAGGCACTGATACAGCGGGGAATTAATCCGCTTCCCATTTTTGTCGCGAGCTTGAAAGACCCAGTCTCCTCTGAAATCATGGAAGAGCTCTATTTGGATGCTGGCCCGTCAATTATTCTGAATGCCACAGGTTTTGCGGTTTCAAGCCCTGGCGGGACGCGGAAGAAAACACCGTTCGATGCTGCAGATTGCCCTATTCTGCAAGTTATCTTCTCTGGTGGGAATGAGCAAAGCTGGAAAGACGGGATCAGCGGTTTGTCTGCGCGCGATATCGCCATGAATGTGGCATTGCCTGAAGTTGACGGCCGTGTTCTAAGCAGGGCTGTCTCGTTTAAAGCCGATGCTGGTTTTAATGAAAAAACTCAAACCAATATTATTACCTATAAAAGCGTGCCCGACCGGATCAGTTTTGTGGCGGATCTCGCGGCTAACTGGGCAACTCTTCGGGCAACTAAACCCGGCGCCCGAAAAATCGCGTTAATTTTGGCAAACTATCCCAATAAAAACGGTCGTATCGGTAACGGTGTTGGATTAGATACCCCTGCAGGGGCAATTGAAGTTCTAACGGCGATGGCAGATGCAGGTTATGACGTTAAGGACATCCCTGAAACGGGTAATCAGCTGATTGATGCTCTTCTCGCAGGTCCGACCAATGATCGCCAGTCGGAAGGCGCCCACCGTATAAGTGATTTCCGGTTATCTGTTGATGCCTATGCTGACTTCTTCGCCTCTCTGCCTTCCAAGATCCGCCAAGAAATTTCAGATCGCTGGGGAAATCCGGAAAAAGATCCCTTTGTCATAGACGGGGAATTTCATCTCTCCTTCCAACAATATGGCAATGTGCTTGTGGGTATCCAGCCTGCGCGGGGATATAACATTGATCCCACGGCCAGTTATCACGACCCTGATTTGGTTCCCCCTCATGGGTATATGGCATTTTATGCGTGGTTGCGGCACCATCAAAACATCAATGCCGTTGTCCATATGGGGAAACACGGCAACATGGAATGGTTGCCGGGTAAAAGTCTTGCCCTTTCAGAAGAATGCTACCCGGAAGCCGTCTTTGGTCCAACCCCTCACCTTTATCCGTTTATCGTAAATGATCCCGGCGAGGGAACACAGGCGAAACGCCGATCATCCGCTGTCATTATTGACCATTTGACCCCACCAATGACCCGAGCCGAAAGTTACGGCCCACTTGCTGACCTTGAACGGTTGGTTGACGAATATTATGAAGCTGCAGGTGTTGACCCTCGGCGGCTAGAACTGCTGCGCACGCAAATTCTGGAAATGACACAGATTTCAGGTGTCGATGTTGATTGCGGAATTGGCCAGCAGGATGCCGAAGACGAACAATTGTCAAAACTTGATAATTATCTTTGCGAGCTGAAAGAGCTTCAAATTCGCGATGGCCTGCATATTTTTGGGAAATCACCAGAAGGCCGATTATTGGATGATCTGCTGGTTGCTTTGGTGCGAATTCCGCGCGGCGATGGCAGCGGCGGCGATGCATCCCTAATCCGTGCGCTTGCCATTGATCTTGATTTGGATGACGAGTTTGATCCTTTGGATTGCGAGATGGCAGCTAAATGGACTGGTTTGCGGCCCAAAATTCTTGAAAATTCAGACAGTTGGCGCAGCAACGGCGATACAGTCGAGCGGCTTGAAGAACTTGCCCTAGCATTGGTTTCTGGCGCACAAGCCCCCAATGATCAGTGGACTCAAAGCTTTGCAGTCCTAAATCGCATGAAAGAACAACTTCGTCCTACCGTTGAACGCTCTGGTCAATGCGAGTTAGACGGTCTTCTTGCAGGACTTGCCGGCAGATTTGTAGAGCCCGGCCCGTCCGGTGCACCAACGCGCGGACGTAACGATGTGTTGCCAACAGGCCGCAATTTTTATTCTGTTGATAGCCGGTCTATTCCGACCCCGACAGCATGGCTACTGGGATGGAAATCTGCAGAACGATTGATCAATTATTACAGACAGGAAAATGGCAGCTGGCCGAAATCCATGATCTTGAGTGCATGGGGCACATCCAACATGAGAACGGGCGGCGACGATATCGCACAAGCTCTCGCCCTCATGGGAGTTCGTCCCAAGTGGGATAAAGCATCCAACCGGGTAACTGGCTTTGAAATTTTGCCAAAAGACTTGCTTGATCGTCCCCGTGTGGATGTCACCCTTCGTATTTCGGGCTTTTTCCGCGACGCCTTCCCACAGCAAATGGCCCTGTTTGATAGCGCTGTGCGGGCAGTCTCTCAGCTAAATGAAGATGCAAAAACAAACCCAGCGGCAGCAAGGGTTCGAGAAGATACTATTGCTCTGCAAGCAAGCGGCCTCTCTGAAGAAGATGCGAAAAACAAAGCCAGTTTCCGCCTTTTCGGATCAAAACCCGGTGCGTATGGCGCAGGCCTTCAAGCATTGATGGACGAAAAAGGTTGGTCAGACGATGCGGATCTTGCGAGAGCTTATGTGGCATGGGGCGGATATGCTTATGGCGCAAAAGAAGACGGACAAGCCGCTCATGGGATTTTCGAAACACGTCTTAAATCCATTGATGCGGTTATTCACAATCAGGACAACCGGGAACATGATCTTTTAGATAGTGACGATTACTACCAGTTTGAGGGCGGGGTTACGGCAGCAGTTCGCCATCTGAAAGGCAGTCAACCTCACGTCTATCACAACGACCATTCCAGGCCTGAAAGTCCAAAAATAAGAACACTGGAAGATGAAATCGGACGGGTTGTCAGAGCCCGCGCGGCGAACCCAAAATGGATCGCTGGCGTCATGCGGCATGGATACAAAGGTGCCTTCGAAATGGCGGCAACCGTTGATTATTTGTTCGCCTTCGCGGCAACGGCAAAAGCGGTCAAAGATCACCATTTTGACATCCTGTTTGATGCCTACATTACAGATCCGGAAGTGCTGAGCTTCTTAAGAGACAATAACCCTGATGCGTTGACAGAAATGTTAGAAAAATTTGACGAAGCGTTGGAACGTGGATTGTGGCAACCTAAGCGGAACAGTCTGCGAAGTGATATAGCCACCCTGATTGAGGAGGGATAGATATGACCGAAAACACCCTGACACCGGAAGAGTTGGCCCGAGCCAACGAAAAAGCCAAAAAGAAAAAGGCATCGCGGGATAAAATGCTCGAAACGAAAACCATTGAGAAGGGCCTTCTCATGGTGCACACGGGCAAAGGTAAAGGCAAATCTACAGCTGCCTTCGGTCTTGCCGCACGCGCCATTGGCAACGACTTAAAAGTTGGTGTTGTTCAATATGTAAAAGGCAAATGGGAAACGGGAGAGCGTAAAGTCCTCGAAGCATTTCCCGATCAGATTGAAATTCACACCATGGGTGAAGGCTTCACTTGGGAAACTCAAGACCGGCAACGAGATATTCGCGCCGCTGAAAAAGCATGGGCGAAATCTAAGGAAATGATCGATGCTTGCCGCGGGGAGACCCCTGCCTATGACATGATCATTCTTGACGAGCTTAATATCGTTCTGCGCTACGATAGTATTGATCTGGCGGAAGTCATTGAGTTCTTAAAGAACAAACCTGAAATGTTGCATGTGGTTGTAACGGGCCGAAACGCAAAAGAAGAACTGATCGAAATTGCTGATCTGGTTACCGAAATGACCCAAATTAAACATCCTTTCCGCTCTGGTGTTAAAGCACAGGTCGGGATCGAATTTTAATGACAAAATCCCTGATGATACAAGGCACGGGATCAGATGTCGGCAAGTCGTTACTTGTCGCAGGCATCGCCCGTGCTCTGTCTAATCGGGGATTAAAAGTTAAGCCGTTCAAACCTCAAAACATGTCAAACAATGCGGCAATCACCGTCGAAGGCGGTGAAATTGGGCGCGCGCAAGCCCTGCAAGCCAGAGCCGCCCGAACGCCGCTCCAAAACGACATGAACCCGGTTTTGCTAAAACCTCAGACTGATATTGGGGCACAAGTTGTGGTTCAGGGTAAAATCTGGGGCAACGCTAACGCCCATGACTATCAGGCGCTTAAACCAAAGCTTTTACCGCAAGTTCTGGACAGCTTCGAGCGACTAAAAGCAGATGTTGATATTGTCATTGTGGAAGGGGCTGGAAGTCCTGCTGAAATTAATCTTCGCAAAAACGATATTGCCAACATGGGATTTGCTGAAGCCGCTAATATCCCTGTATTGCTTGCCGGAGACATTGACCGGGGCGGCGTTATTGCGCAAATCGTTGGCACTCACGCCTTGTTGTCTGAGTCAGAAAAAGCCCGAACCAAAGGCTTTATCATCAACAAATTTCGTGGTGACCCTACGCTTTTTGACGAAGGTCTAACAATCCTCACCCAAAGAACTGGATGGCACAATTTCGGTGTTATCCCGTTCTTTAACGATGCTCATAAACTGCCACCTGAGGATGCGTTTTCTATCCAAAGCGGATTGAAGGAAAATGCCACCGTTAATATTGCGATCCCTCTTATTTCAAGGATCTCAAATTACGATGATTTTGACCCGCTAATTGCAGAACCCGATGTAAATGTTCATATGGTCAAACCGGGATCGCCCCTTCCAACTGGCATGGACGTAATCATCTTACCCGGATCAAAAGCAACTCTTGCAGACATGCAATTCCTGCGAAACCAGGGGTGGGATATCGATATTGCCTCTCATATCCGTCAAGGCGGTAGTGTTATGGGCATTTGCGGCGGATACCAGATGCTGGGCACCCAGTTATTTGATCCTGATGGCGTTGAAGGAGAGCTGGCGGAGATCCAAGGCCTTGGTCTTTTGGATTTCACCACACATTTAAGCGGTGATAAAAAACTACTGGAAGAAAGCGGAACTGAGTTTTTAAGCAATGCGCAGGTGACCGGTTATCACATGCATCTTGGCGTTTGTTCGGGACCCGCGCTAAAACGCCCGTTCCTGAACTTGAGTTCAGGGCCAGATGGTGTCATTTCCGAAGACGGACAGATCATGGGAAGTTACCTTCATGGCCTGTTTGCAAATGATCAATTCAGAGAGAACCTGATCAACCGCTTCAGAACACATCAACAAAAAACAGACCGTTTTGAATTACAAATCGAACGCACACTAGATCAGTTGGCTGATCACTTAGAAGCCCATTTAGCAATTGATCAATTGCTGGAGGTTGCTGGATGTTAAATCAGATGCAGCGCCGCGAACCCAGCGCAACAGATCATCAATACAGCTCCGCTTTTCACGTACAAACGCAGAGCGCTGCGGATATCATCAGCGCTTACGTCTTGGCGGCCGCCACTGTTCATCCAAATATCTTCGGTCATTTTGCCCGCATATTGACGCGGACCTGCCAGCGCAATGTCAAGCGCTCCGGCCATGGCCGCTTCTTGCCAACCGGCGTTTACGCTTTTATGACCCTTTGCGTCGCGGATCATCGCTTTAACAGCCGATATTTTGAAAGACGCTACGCAAATGACAATACCGGTCAAGCGCGCCGGAATGTAATTCACAACATCATCAAGGCGAGCCGCAAATTTTCCGAAATATTCGTAAGTCTCATTTCGGTGTCCGATCATACTGTCCAACGTGTTAACTGCCTTGTAGAACAACAGCCCCGGCAGACCGAATATGGCGAACCAGAACAACGGTGCAACAGTTCCATCGGAAAAATTCTCCGCCAGACTTTCGATAGCGGCACGCGCCGCACCGGCCTCATCAAGGCTTGCCGGATCACGTCCGACGATATGGCTGACAGCGATACGCCCGTCTTCCAAAGAACGGTCGAGGCCCTGCGCCACAGCATTAACGCCGCGGTACAATCCCTGATAGGCGATCAAGCTACTACTGATCAAAATATACACGGCGATGCCGCCCGGAACCTGTTTCAATCCAGTTTCGATGGCAACACCGACAGCAATACAGAGAAAAATAACAATAGACGTCGTTTTTACGCCAAGCAAAAAGCGCAAGAGATTGCTATAAGCGGGATTGTTGAGGATTTTTGCCAGCCAACCGATGAAATTTCCAATAGGGATGACCGGGTGCGGAATAAATCGGTAAATGAGTTTTGGATCGCCGATCAGCATGTCTGCTGCAAAAACGGCAAAAACGATAAACGATGGATCAAAGGCGTGATCGACTATTTTATTGGCAAGATCGGACATGGCGTCAAGATGGTGCCCGCTATGAAAACCGTCAATAGAAAATATTTGCTGTAGGCAGCATAAGTACTTAAGTGATGCGCCTACCTAAGAAAACGGGCAGGCCGGACAATGGAGTTAGAAATGACAGAAAAAATTGGTGTAATGGTATGTGGTCACGGTAGCCGGGATGAAGGCGCCGTCACACAATTTGCAGCTGTTGCAAAAGGCATTGCGGCCCGTCTTCCTCAATATGAGGTGGATTCTGGCTTTCTTGAATTCGCGACACCTATTATTCGAACCGGTTTGGATAATTTGGTTGAAAGCGGACATAATCACATTCTTGCAGTGCCCGGTATGTTATTTGCCGCGGGGCATGCAAAAAACGACATCCCGTCAGTTCTAAACGCATACGCCGCGACAAAAGAGAATTTGAAAATCTCCTATGGCCGCGAACTTGGCATTGATTTGAAGATGATCCGTGCCGCGGGCGAGCGTATTAAAGAGGGTCTGGCAACTGCTGACGATAGCATTCCCATGCACGAGACAATGTTGGTTGTTGTGGGCCGCGGCGCCTCCGACCCTGATGCAAACTCCAACGTGTCGAAAGTCATGCGGATGTTGTGGGAAGGCCTTGGATTTGGTTGGGGCGAGACAGTCTATTCTGGCGTTACCTTCCCATTGGTTGAGCCCGGCCTCGAACATGCTGTGAAACTTGGGTACAAACGAATTGTCGTTTTCCCTTATTTCCTTTTCACGGGAATACTCGTTAATCGTATCTATGATTATACAGATAAGGTTGCTGCCAAAAACCCAGATATCGAGTTTATCAAAGCCCCCTACCTGAACGATCATCCGTTGGTTCTCGATTGTTTCGCAGAGCGGGTTCAGGAAATTCTGGACGGTACCAACAACATGAATTGCGGCCTGTGTAAATACCGCGAACAAGCCCTTGGTTTTGAAGATGAAGTTGGCCTTGTCCAAGAAAGCCATCACCATCACGTTGAAGGCATTGGAACGGGCGACGCGGAAGCACATAGCCATGACCACAGTCACGAACACAATCATGAACACAATCACAAAGATGATCAC
>JBALWO010000014.1:40820-42842 GCA_036960775.1 Pseudomonas marincola
ATGATCACGGGCATTCACACGATCACCATCATCATCCCTACCCCCATGCAGACCACCCTTTAGGACCGGTCACCATGAAAGACGACGGGTAAATTACGCTGATGTATGATTACTTGAAAGATCCAGCGGCGATTTACGAAAAATCTTTTGCAACTGTGCAGAATGAAGTCGTTTTTGGCGATGTTAGTCCTGCCCTTCAGCGGATGATCACGCGGGTTATTCACGCTTGCGGAATGCCGGAAATTTTTGATGATCTGGCCTACTCAGCCGATGTGGCTGATGTGTGCATTGATGCCCTTAAAAAAGGCGCACCGATTTTGAGTGATTGTGAGATGGTCCGGCATGGGATCATTAAAAAATTTCTCCCCTCAGACAATCAGATCATCTGCACGCTCAATGATCAGCAGACGCCCGAACTTGCGGCTCAGTTGAAAACAACAAGATCAGCCGCCGCTATCAATGGCTGGGGACCTCATTTACAAGGCGCTATCGCCGTATTTGGTAATGCGCCTACTGCGTTATTTCATTTGTTAGAAATGATTGAAAAAGGTGGCCCGAAACCGGCTGCAATCATAGGCTTTCCTGTGGGATTTGTGGGAGCGGCTGAATCAAAGGATGCGTTAAAATCCTTCGGGCATGACATCCCTTTCATCACACTTTGCGGCCGTAAAGGTGGCAGCGCCATGGCCGCCGCTGCCGTTAATGGCGCATCGGTTGGAGCGGGAAAATAGATGACGGCTTGGCTTAACATAATCGGCGTGGGAGATGACGGGCTTAGGTCTTTAAGCGAGGCTGCAAAAGTCGCGCTTTCTAAGGCGACTTTGATCGTTGGCGGGAAACGCCATTTGGGCATGCTGCCCAAAGATGACGATCGTCCGACTTTAATTTGGCCGAGCCCGCTGATACAGCTTGTGGATGATGTTATGGCCAAACGCGGCCAGCAAATTGCAATTTTAGCGACTGGCGATCCCATGCACTATGGCATTGGCGTCACTTTCGCCAAACGACTGCCTGCAACCGAAATGGATGTATTCCCGGCATTGTCGGCCTTTACACTTGCTGCATCTCGGCTCGGTTGGGATTTATCAAGAACCATTACAATGACCCTGCATGGCAGACCGCTCGAACTCATCCTGTCTAATTTGGCTCCATCCACTCAGATTTTGGCTTTATCGGATAACGGTGACACCCCCAATCAATTGGCCGCGCTTCTTTGCGACAATGGCTACGGCGATAGCGTTCTGACAGTTCTAGAACATATGGGCGGGGCAAAAGAAAACCTGCAAACTAAAGCCGCAAATCAGTGGATCGGCCAAAAGTGCCAGGATTTAAACACCATTGCTGTCGACTGTATCGCGGATCAAAGTGCAAATCCGATCAGCCTTATCCCCGGGCTTCCCGATGATGCATTTGTCCACAATGGACAAATAACCAAGCGCGAAGTTCGAAGTGCCACACTGGCCGCATTAAGCCCTCTTCGCGGTCAATTACTTTGGGATGTAGGCGCCGGATCAGGCTCTATCAGTACCGAATGGATGCGCATTTGCCCACTAAACCAAGCTATGGCTATTGAACACAAAAAAGACAGGTTGGATCTGATCCAACAGAACCGTGTAAAATTGGGTGTCCCGGGATTGAAAATAATTTCTGGAAAAGCCCCAGATGCGTTGGAAGATCTGCCTGACCCAGATCGTATTTTCATTGGCGGCGGCCTCACCAATGAAGGCGTTTTTGAGACTTGCTGGCAAAGATTGAAACCCGGCGGGGTTCTGGTTGCCAACACAGTCACCACACAAGGTGAGAGCTTCGCATTTGATCTTGCCGATCAATGGGACGGAGAACTTACGCGTCTCAATATCTCACGCGCTATAAAAATAGGGAATTTCACCAGCTGGAAACCCTTTAGACAAGTCACACAGTTAAGATTGGTAAAAAAATGACAGGGACCCTGTACGGGCTAGGAATTGGACCGGGTGATCCGGACTTAATCACACTAAAAGCCTTAAAAATATTGCAAAATAG
>JBALWO010000014.1:42942-63758 GCA_036960775.1 Pseudomonas marincola
GTATCCTCCCTCACCGCTTGTGCCGCCGCATTGCAAACCCCGCTCTCTGCTCGAAATGATGTGGTGAGCGTGCTTCCAGCCCCCCTCGACAGCGCTACTTTAAAAGCCCGGATTGAGGCTGCTGACAGTATCGCCATTATGAAAGTTGGTCGCCATTTTGATCGGGTACGGACCCTCATTCAAGAAATGGGACTAATGGACAAAGCAAATTATATAGAACGTGCCAGTATGAAGAACCAAAGAATCCTCTCCCTTGAAGATGTCGCCGCCGACGCTGCGCCTTATTTTTCCATGATCCTTATTCATAAGCGGGGACAAGCATGGAAATGACACCTCCCATCGCAATTATCCTTCTCAACAACAGCGGCCGTGCAACTGCGGATGCTTTGCTTGAGATTTACCCAGAAGCCTTGATACATGGTCTGGGCAACCGAGTAGATAATCCAGATCTCACATTTCAGCAGACAGCCACTCACCTGCAGGAACTCTACAAAAGCGGCACTCCAATTCTTGGGATATGTGCGGCTGCAATTTTGGTTCGCTGTCTTGCACCGGCCCTTAACGACAAGCTGGTTGAGCCGCCCGTTCTGGCCATCTCCGACACTGGATCTATGGTTGTTCCCTTACTTGGCGGCCATCACGGCGCTAATGATATGGCACGCCATATTGCAACTGCCCTTAAGGGTCAACCGGCCATCACTACCGCAAGCGATGTCCATTACAACATCGCTCTTGATAATCCACCAGAAGGTCTTGTCCTTGCAAATCCTGAAGACATGAAACTGTTTGTGGGGAAATTACTTGGCGGAGAGACCATAAAATGCGTTGGTGATCACCCGTGGTTAGCAGGCTCAGATTTGCCGTTTTCAGAAACAGGGAAATTGTCTATTACGGTCACAACTACACCTGTTCAAGGAGATGAACAGGCACTTGTGTATCATCCAAAAACCATGAGCCTTGGCGTTGGCTGTGAGCGTCATGCCGATGCTGATGAGTTAATTGGCCTGATCAAAACGACACTTTCAGAAAACGACATTAGCCCGCTTTCCATCGCGTCGGTGAGTTCCATTGATTTGAAATCAGACGAGCGGGCCGTTCACGGTGCTGCAAACTATTTTGGGATGGCTCCAAAATTCTTTGATGCCGTCCGGTTAGAAGATGAAACGCCTCGCTTGAAAACACCATCCGATATCGTTTTCGCCGAAGTCGGATGTCACGGTGTTAGTGAAGGTGCGGCCCTCGCTGCAGCAGGTTCTGGTGCAAATTTGATTGTTTCTAAAGTCAAATCAAAGCGAACGACTGTGGCCATTGCTGAAAGCCCAGCGGCAATCAACATCCGCACCGTTGGGAAAATCCAAGGCAAGCTGTCTGTTATCGGTATTGGCCCCGGCCAAGACGCATGGCGAACTCCAGAAGCCAGTTACCTTATTTCAGAAGCTACTGATCTGGTCGCTTATGGTTTGTACATTGATCTTCTCGGAAAAACGGCACACGGAAAAATCCGTCATGATTTCGGTCTCGGCGAAGAAGAAAAACGCGTTCGCTTTGCCCTTGATCTAGCGGCGGAGGGAAAGAATGTTGCCCTGATTTCGTCTGGTGACATTGGTATTTATGCCATGGCCACATTGGTGTTTGAGCTAATTAAACGGGAAGAACGCGGTGAATGGGATCGTCTTGATATTCAGGTAACGCCCGGCATTTCAGCGTTGCAAGCCGCCGCTGCTCGTGCAGGTGCGCCGCTTGGCCATGATTTCTGTACCATTTCTCTGTCTGACTTGCTCACCCCGTGGGACGCAATCGAAAGACGCTTGAAAGCCGCTGCGATGGGTGACTTTGTTGTCGCCTTTTACAATCCAGTTTCTTTAAAACGCCGGACGCAATTGCATGCCGCAAAAGCAATTCTTCTAGAACATCGCCCAGATGCAACGCCGGTCATCGTCGCCCGTAATCTCGGCCGTGAAGATGAAAGTGTTCAGATCATGCCTTTGGTGGATTTAGATCCCGAAAAAGTAGATATGCTGACACTGGTAATGGTCGGATCTAGTGACAGTCAAATAACAACAACAAACTCAGGGTTAAAAAACTGGGCCTACACCCCGCGCGGATATGCCGGTAAAATGGCACCTGTAGCAAAGGAATTAAATTCATGACAGTACATTTCATTGGTGCCGGCCCCGGAGCCGCAGACCTGATTACTCTGCGCGGCCGCGATCTGATCGCAGCCTGCCCCGTCTGCCTATATGCCGGATCGTTGGTGCCTGAAGAGATTGTCGCGCACGCGTCAAGCGATGCCCACGTTGTGGATACGGCCCCGCTTCATCTTGACGAAATAATGAAAGAAATGATTGATGCTGATGCAAAGGGGCAGGATGTCGCCCGCGTCCATTCAGGCGACCCTAGCCTTTACGGTGCTATCGGAGAGCAAATGCGCCGTTTGGACGAACACGGCATCGAATACACCATTACACCAGGTGTTCCAGCGTTCGCCGCGGCGGCCGCAGCTCTTAAAACAGAATTGACACTTCCAGATGTCAGCCAGACAATTATCCTCACTCGGACTTCTATGAAGGCAACAGCTATGCCTAACCATGAAGATCTGGAGACATTGGGTAAATCTGGTGCCACGCTTGCCATTCATTTGAGCGTGCGCAACATGCGTAAAGTAACCTCAGAGCTTATCCCGTTTTACGGCGAAGATTGCCCTGTGGCTGTAGTTTACCGGGCAAGTTGGCCCGATGAAAAAGTGATCAAAGGAACACTTATCGACATTCAGAAAAAAGTCCGAGCCGAAAAGATCACTCGGACTGCACTTATCATTGTCGGCCGTGTATTAGAGGCCAAAGGATATCGTGACAGCGCCCTTTATCATGCAGATCATGTGCATGTCTTGCGCCCTAAACGGAAAGTTGCATCTGACGAATAAGATCATCCATATTGTTGAAAGATTGCGCCCGATCAAGGCGTGGTCTTTCAACCATGATCACGGGAACCGATAGGGCGCGGGCCGCGTCAATCTTCGCAATCGTTGCCATGCCGCCGCTATTTTTACTCACCACAACATCGATGTTATATTTGCGCATTAAATCCATTTCTTCGTTTTTCGAAAATGGTCCTCGGCCTTGAATTTCTGTCACTGTTGAAGATTGCAGATCAAATGATACAGGCTCTATTGATCGGACAAGAAATTTCTTCTCAGTCGCCTCTTCAAATACCGCCAATTCCTGCCGCCCAATGGTAAGGAATATTCTTTTAAAATCAGCTAAACAGTCCGCGGCACTTTGTAGATCTGGAACTGATATCCATCTATCATCAACTCGCTGTTCCCAACGCGGCCGATCATAGCGCAAATATTGAACGTTCAATTTTTCGCAAATTTGGGCAGCTTTCAGTTTTATTTTTGCGGCAAACGGGTGGCTGGCATCAATTACGCAACTAATACCCTGCGTTTTTAATATTTCTTCTAAGCCGCCGCCATCTCCAAAGCCATGGAACAGCACTTCCCCTTTTAAAGGTACAGGATTTTTTGTTCGTCCCGCCAAACTGGTTAGCAGCACCACATTATCCAGCGCAAACAACAGGGAATTCAGCTGAACAGCATCTGACGTTCCCCCAATAAGAAGAATTTTCTGGGGCTCAGTCATCTGACCGTCCAACCAACGCGCCCTTGCGATCAAAAATCAGGATCTCAACCGAAGTCTCCGCGCCGCAAATCCCTTTCGCTACGCTTTGCGCAATTTTTGCAACTTCTGTCGCCAGCGGCAACCCAGCTTCCGTTGCTTCTGATAAAACTTGCATGGCTGTATTGGCCGTTTTCACGCTGTCTAATAAACCCTCATTTGCACCTAACGAGGACAGCTGATCCGCCAACCAATTGAAATCAACACTGCTGCGGCCGGAATGCAGATCCATATGTCCCATGGCTAGCTTGGTAATTTTGGCAAATCCGCCCGCGATAGTCAGTTTGGCGACAGGGTGTTTTTTTAGGTATTTTAAGACACCACCAGCGAAATCGCCCATATCAAGCAAAGCATAATCGGGTAAATTATACATCTCATTTGCTGAATTCTCGGAGGTCGAACCCGTGGAGGCAATCATATGGCGCTCGCCGGCAGCTTTCGCCACATCTATCCCCCGGTGAAGGGATGCTATCCACGCCGAGCACGAATAAGGAACAACAATACCTGTGGTTCCCAGTACCGATAAACCACCAACAATGCCCAATCGTCCGTTCATAGTATATTTGGCAAGTTCTTCCCCGTTCTCGATAGAAATGGTGATATCGATGTCTTCGGGTTCGCCGTTTTGCGCGCAAATCTCTGCTGTGACTTGCTGCATCATTTGGCGTGGCACTGGATTTATGGCCGGCTCTCCCACAGAAACGGGCAAACCTTCGCGGGTTACAACCCCGACGCCGTCTCCCGCATGAAAACAAATACCTTGGCCCGCTTTTCCCCGGCAGACCGTTGAAATAATACGAGCTTGATGGGTAACATCCGGATCATCGCCCGCATCTTTAATGATGCTCGCGGTAAAGGCGCCATCTGATGACGCCTCTGTTGCCAGCACAAATGACGGTTCTTGACCTTTGGGAAGTGTTATACTTACCGGGTCTAGAAAGTCTTTTCCAAATAATGCCGATAGAGCAGACTTCGTCGCCGCGGTCGCACATGCCCCCGTCGTCCAGCCGTATCTCAGTTCTTTGTCTTTTTGGGCGCTTTCCATGTAATATTTATAAGCAATGCGTCGACTGTTGGCTAGGCGAGACGCAAAATCATGTGTAAAAGAGAGTATGGAAAATATACTGAGTAAAATTCCTCCCTTCGAGCCGGGAAGTGTCTGGCTTTTGGGAGCCGGCCCCGGAGATTTGGGATTGCTGACTTTGTACGCGGTCGAAGGACTTCGCCAAGCCGACGTGCTTGTCTATGATGCGTTGGTTAGCCGCGAAATATTAGATTTAACGGGTCCCAATTGTGTTTTGGAATATGCGGGAAAACGCGGCGGCAAACCATCCGCTGCCCAGCAAGATATTTCAGACCGTCTCGTGACGCTCGCCCGTGAAGGAAAAAAGGTTCTTCGCCTGAAAGGTGGCGACCCTTATATTTTCGGACGCGGAGCGGAAGAGGTCCTAACCCTCAAAGCAAACGATATTCCGTTTAGAGTAATCCCGGGCATCTCATCTGGTGTTGGTGGTTTGGCATACGCCGGTATCCCCCTAACCCATAGATCCACGAACTCAGCTGCGACATTTGTCACCGGACATGACGCAAACGGCGACGTTCCCAATGTGAAATGGGAACATATTGCCAAGGGATCGCCGGTCATTGTCATATACATGGGCATGAAGCATATCCGAACCATTGCTGAAAAACTTATTGGGTATGGCCGCTCTGAGAACGAGCCCGTTGCCATTATTGCCAATGCCACACTGGCTAATCAGCAAGTTTTAACCACAACCCTTGCCACCGCCGCAGATGATGTCGCGAAAAGCAGTATCAAACCACCAGCGCTTATTGTGGTTGGGCAGGTTGTTGATTTACATGACCAACTCAACTGGTTCACATCAAACGCGACGGCAACCGTCGGAGGGCATTCCGGGTGACGAATTGGTCTGCCCCATCTCTGATAATTGCGGCTCCCGCATCAGGGTCGGGTAAGACTACTGTGACCTTGGCGCTGCTCCGCGCGCTATCCAATGAGGGCATGAACGTGTCTTCGTTTAAAGTGGGGCCAGATTATATCGATCCGGCCTTTCATCATTTGGCTTCAGGCCACCCTTGTATCAATCTTGACCCTTGGGCCATGTCACCTGCGACACTGAACCGCTCTTTTCGAATGAGCGCAGCTGATAGTGATTTGGTCATTGGTGAAGGTGTCATGGGCCTGTTCGATGGCGCGCACGATGGCCGCGGCTCAACTGCGGATCTCTCCTCAACCTTTGATATCCCTGTCATTTTGGTGGTTGATGCAAAAGGGCAAGCCGCAAGCGTCGGTGCCGTTTTGCACGGCTTCAACAGTTTTCGAGAAGACATTCGTTTAGCGGGTGTCATTTTCAACTCAGTTGGTAGTGCTAACCATAAGGCGTTCCTTGAAGCAGCTGCAGAAAAAGTTGGGATCCCTGTTTTGGGTGCCATTCCTAAATCCGCCAGCCTTCAACTTCCCAGAAGACATCTGGGGTTAATCCAAGCGCAAGAAAACCCAGAAATCGAAGCCTTCCTTAATAATGCAGCAAACATCATTAAAGAAAACGTCGATCTTGAGAAACTCAAATCATTGGCAGCTCCGATCTACACCCACTCTGATAAAGCCCCCCTTCGCACGCCTCCAGGTCAGAATATCTCAATCGCTCGCGACGAAGCTTTCGCGTTTAGTTATCCGCATTTGATTGCTGATTGGCAGACTGTCGGCGCCGAAATTGATTTTTTCTCACCCCTCAATGATGAAGGACCGGTAGAAAACGCCGATTTTATTTATCTTCCGGGTGGATACCCTGAACTTCACGCAGCGAAACTATCCAATGCCCAAAAGTTCAAAACCTCTCTCACGAAAGCAGCTCAGAACGGGACAAGTATTTTCGGGGAATGCGGCGGCTATATGGTTCTGGGAGAGACGCTTACAGACCGCGATGGATGTGTTCATCCTATGCTAGGTCTGTTGCCCACGGCGACTTCATTTGCAGAACCAAAACTTCACTTGGGCTATCGGTATGCCACGCTAACGTCGGATCACCATTTGGGCCCGAAAGGGTTGAAGATTACCGCACACGAATTTCACTATGCCAGTGAAATTCAAAATAACAGTGCAACGCCCCTGTTCGAATTATCCAATGCAAAAGGCGACGACTTAGGATCTGCCGGTGCCGTTATGGGAGCGGTGTCAGGCTCATTCATTCACTTGATTGATCCGGTGGCGCACCATGCCGAGTAATTTTTCAAAACTCACTCTCGTTTTAGGCGGCGCCCGGTCTGGGAAAAGCCGTTTCGCAGAGACACTCGTAAAACAGTCCGGGCTGGAACAGATTTACCTTGCGACAAGCCAAGCCTATGACAGCGAGATGCAAGCGCGCATTTCCAACCACCAGCATGATCGCGGTGAGGGTTGGACAACAATTGAAGAGCCTCTTGAGCTCGCAGCAACCTTAAAATCTGAATGCCGCCCAGACCGAATTATGCTTGTCGATTGTCTGACACTTTGGGTCACAAACTTGATGATGGCAGACCGTAATTTGGAAAAAGAGTTCGAGACGCTCATTGAAACGCTTCATGGTCTGAACGGGGCTGCAGTGTTTGTGTCCAACGAAGTTGGGCAAGGGATTGTGCCCGATAATGCAATGGCCCGCGCGTTTCGCGACCATGCAGGTCGGCTTCACCAATTGATTGCGGCTGAAGTCCAAGCTGTTTATTTTATAACAGCGGGCCTTTCCCAGAAACTGAAATAAAACGATGAATGATGCGCCCACAAAAGACTATAAGCCCGGATGGATACAAGATTTTCTAATCTCTGTTGTCTTTCTGACGCGTCTTCCAGTACCCCTTGATATCAAATTTTCCATGGCAGCCGTCGGCAGCGCTAGCCGTTGCTTCCCCTTAGTAGGTGTGATTGTTGGTGGCATTTCAGGCGCTGTCTTTTATGGTGCCATTCTTCTGAATTTGCCGCTTCTTTTATGTGCCTTTCTGGCGCTTGCCGCGCAAGTCGTTCTAACCGGGGCGCTCCATGAAGATGCCATTGGGGATGTGGCCGACGGTTTTGGCGGCGGTGCTACTAAAGACAAAAAACTAGAGATCATGCGCGACAGCCGGGTTGGCACTTACGCCGTTGTCACACTCATTCTGGTTATGGGAATTAAGGCTGCTGTTCTGTCCAGTTTCAACAATCCCAACATTGCCTTTTCAGTCATCGTCAGCAGCGCAGTTGCGAGCCGCGGCATGCTCACATGGGGGATGTATTTACTGGCTCCAGCGCGAGATAATGGGCTAGGCGCTAGTGCTGGAAAACCAACACTCATAACTGCATTATGGGCTTTGTTTTTTACAATCTTACTGCCGCTATTGGTTCTAGGTCCATTCTTAGGGTCCATTGGTATCCTTGCCGCTATTGTGGGCACGGTGATAATTTCCGGGATCGCACTTCGCCAAATTGGCGGACAGACAGGCGACGTCCTTGGTAGCATTCAGCAGTTTGCAGAACTGTTCTTCCTGATCGCTTTAAGTGCGGTGATCACTTAACCCCTATCTCTTTCTAGGTTTGGGGCGAGCCGTTGGCTCTGCTTGCAGGGGATCATCAGGCCAATAATGTCTCGGGTAGCGACCCTTCAGATCTTTTTTGACGGCGCTGTAGCTGTTTTTCCAAAACCCAGCCAAATCTTTTGTAATTTGAGCTGGGCGCCTTGCGGGGCTTAACAAATGGATCGAGACAGGAATGCGACCATTGGCAAGGCCCGGAATATCGGCTTGACCGAAAAGCTCTTGCAGACGCACGGCAAGGACCGGCGCATCTGGGTCACTGTAATCCAAGCGCACATGCGATCCCGTCGGCATTGTCAATTTGGCCGGGGCAATATCGTCAAGGCGCTTTTGATGCTCCCAAGTTAATTGGGTCAGCAAAATATCTTCCAATTTTAAATCCTGTAGCCCGGCGAGGTTATTTTTTCCAAGAAGATATGGCCCCAGCCAATTTTCTAGATTATCCAATAACCATTTCTCAGATAATTCTGGCCAGTCAGAAAAATCTGCATCATGGGCTCGCGCAAAAGCCACACGATCTATCACTGAGCGACTTCCGTTACTCCACGGTAATGGCCGCATTTCCTTTTCAAAAATAACCGAGAGAAGAGCTTTTGCAACTTCTTCTGGAGCCGGTTTCTTGATGCGTTTTGCATCCAAAACCAAGGCCCCAAACCGCGTTTCTTCATCCGCGATTATTCTCTCTTTATCCGCGTCCCAATAAACATGAGAGTGAACGGAAATCTCGGTTGAAAATTGATCAAGCAACTGATGATAAGTGATCGGAGCAGCCAAATAAACGCGGGCATCTCGCCCTTTTCCATCCAAATCTGCAACGACAAGGTACGGCTCCCCCGTCAATTTGTCATTTTGGAGAAGCTGCGCCCCCCGACCATTGGACAGCCGATAATTTTCTTTCGAATTCTTACGAAGTTCTCCAACCCGATCCGGATAAGCAAATGCCAGCACAATGCCGAGGCGGTCAGTTTTTGAAGCCGCGTTCCCAACTTTAAAGCGCCGACGAAGATCATCAGCGCTTCTAATGAGGCGGCTATATTCTGATCGAGATCCACGGGGACCGCGCGCTGCATTTAGAAGAGAGACTCTTGCGCTTAAATCAGAATTTGGGTTATCAAAATTTCGCCGCATGATATCTCGCTCCGACAATAATGCCGCAACATCGCAGCCAAGGGCAGCATCCCCCATCTCCTCTGATTTGATAACCATCCGCGCGAGCCGAGGATGCAATGGAAACTTCACCATTCTTTCTCCAAGTTTCAGGATTTTACCGGCTTCGTCTAGCGCTCCCAATCTGAAGAGAAGTTCTTTGGCCTGCGAAATCAATCCAGACGGTGGCTCCGTCATCCATGACAGCTCACCCACATCATCCACACCCCACTTGGCAAGTTCCAAAACTAATGGTGTCAAATCTGCTGTTGCGATTTCAGGCGGGCTTTGCGGAATTAGTCCGCGATCTTCGGCGACATTCCACATCCGGTAACAAATACCAGGGCCCAGTCGGCCTGCGCGCCCTTGTCGTTGATCCGCGGACGCGCGGGAAATGCGGCGCATCTCAAGACGGCTCATACCACTGTTGGGATCAAATTGTGGTTTGCGGGACAGGCCGCTATCAACAACAATGCGCACGCCTTCGATGGTTAAACTGGTTTCGGCAATGTCGGTCGCAAAAACGATCTTCCGTTTACCGCCCGGATCTGGTTTCAGGGCCCGATCTTGATCTTTTTGTGTCAGGTTGCCAAAAAGCGGCAGAAGGGAGATGTCCTGTTTGTGCCCAAAATTGGAAAGCGCAGTCATAGTCCGTGTTATCTCTCCGGCTCCCGGCAGAAAAACTAGAATATCGCCGTCGGTATTTTCTGTGGCAATCTCTTCGATCCAGTTTGCCAGCTGTCCCTCAAACCGTCCCTTTGGTGTTTTGTTGATATGCCGGGTCTCAACAGGATATTGCCGTCCTAGACTGGTCAAAATCGGGGCATCACCCAACAGTTTCGAGACACCTTCGGCATCTAAGGTTGCGGACATCACAACAATTCGAAGATCTTCTCGAAAAACTTCCTGTGTTTGACGGGTAAGGGCTAATCCCAAATCGGTGTTTAAGTTCCGTTCATGGAATTCATCGAAGATCACAACGCCAACGTTTGACAGCTCTGGATCTGATTGTAAGAACCGCGTCAAAATCCCTTCGGTGACGACCTCAATCCGTGTGTTCTTACTCACTTTATTTTCAAGGCGCACCCGATAACCGACGGTCTGCCCAACTTCTTCCCCAAGTAGATCTGCCATGCGGCGTGCGGTTGCTCTCGCGGCAAGCCGTCTCGGCTCCAGCATCAGAATTTTACGGGAGCCTAAATCTTTCAGTCCCAAAAGCCATAGCGGAACTGTGGTTGATTTACCAGCTCCCGGCGGTGCTTGCAAAACGGCACAATTCCCTGTTTCCAGAGCAGAAACCAATTGTGGCAAGATTTCTTCGACAGGCAGACCTGTTATGGGCGGTAGGTGTGTCATTTACCCGCGTTCTTTATTGGTTTCTCAAGGAGGCTGGCAAGGACCGGAAAGGCGCTTAATGCGACAATCGCTGCCAACCCTGCACCCACAACAATAACCATCCCAAAGCGGATGGTCGGTGGAAATTCGGAAAATGAGAAGATAAGAAAACCAATGCAGATAATGCCGCTTGCCGAAATTATGCCCGATCCCTGTTCTGCCAATGCTATACGCCAACTTTCCACAACAGACATGGATTTCCGCTTTCGGGTTACAGCTAGGCCCAAATGGATAAGTGCATCAACAGCCAATCCAAACGCCACACTAATGGCAGGAGCAGAGATCACATCCAACGGAACCGCGGCCCATCCAGCGCCCCCCAAAGATATTAGAGGGATGACAGTTGCACTCAAAAGCATGGCAATTGCAAAAAGGAGTTTTCGTGTAATAAGCCACGAAATTAGAAAAAATATGGCTAGAAGCGATATAATTCCAGTTGTGATGCTGCTGGTAATCAGTTTGGAAAGCCGCCCTTGCAGGGCATAAACACCACCAACGAGTTCAACCTTAAAGCCCTCAGCATGGGCGATATCACGGATTTCTTTGATAACTTCTGTTCGCGATTTGACGCTGCCCGTCTCTTTCATTCGAAGCAGGTACAGCGCTTTATCTCTATCGGAACTTAGAAAATTATTGACCACCTGTTGGTTGGTATCCATGGACAATAAGCTCACCATTTCACGCCACGGCAATAGAAACGCAATCGGATGGCTATTGGCTTCGGCGAGCAATGCTGGAAGCGATAGAACTGTCCCCACAGAGCTGGCGGCCTGCAGCTTCCTATGAAGGGTCCACATTTTCTCGTACGCCGCAGCATTATCCAGATCAGAACCTGCTTTTTGCGACACCACTATTTGCAGGGGACTACTACCGCCGTTGTTATCGATATTTGTCAGTCCCTGTTCGATCTCGCTGCCGGGTTCAAAATAGGAAATTAAGTTTGGATCTGTATCAAGCCGCATAATTCCTGGAATTGCGACAATCACTGCCCCCGCAACTGTTAAAAATCCAATGATTGCTTTCAAATTGGTCTTTGGATGATCCGACACTATTTGGGCATCCTGAACCGGCTGCCGTTTTTTTGCCTGAGAAAATATCAGAAACGGCGGAAAAATTACAAAACAGGCTAATAGCGCAGCAAGGACACCAATAACGCCGCCGCTTCCAAGTTGCCGTAAAGGTTCAGCTGAGACAAAAAGCAATGTAACGAAGCCCAGTAAGGTTGTCACCGCACACCAAGCTGAAGGGTAGATCGTTTTCAAAACTGCGGCTTTGACACGCGCAAGCGGGTCGCCGTCTTCACGCAACCAGTTATTGGTCAGATATATGGCCTGTGATTGAACCAGGACAAAAACAATTATGGACAGGTTTGCCGTTAAAATTCCAACCGGTTGTCCGGTAATTTGCAAAATCAGAAGACTTAAAAAAATTGCGGAAATCCCACTAACACTTGCTCCCAGCGCAATGATCGAAGATCTATAAATTCCCCAAATTAACACTGCAAAAATAATAAGCGCAACAGTGCTAAACAATTTCGCATCTGAAATAATGTTGCGCCTAATTTGTTCTGAGATATACGGCATACCCGAAATATGAATGAGCCCAATCGCCCCGCGCCCTGCAAAACTCGCTGCTATTTCTTCGGTTGCAGAAACAAGGCCGCCAGAGGCAGACCTTGGTAAGAATGCCAAAATAAACGTCGCGTTCTCTGTCTCGCTAATCAGTAAGGGGCGCCAAAAAGGGCTTTCTTTTGCCGCTTCCGCTGAACTCGGCCCTATGTTCAGGGCAATGATTTTGCTAAATCCGTTCAGATCATTCAGCCGGTCGGTAAACCGAGAGAGATCCTGATAATATCCAGCCGAATAAATATCCCTCCCTTCAACACTCAAGATCAAAAACTCATCGGACGGAAATAACTCTGATATGAGGCGCGTATCGGCCATATCGGGATCATCAGAGCCAAAGAAAAAATCTGGAGATATTTTAGGCCGCATATCCACGAACATCAAAAACATCAAAGTGATGAGCGTCGCCACCAAAATGGATGACCCAAACCAAGCCCTTGATAGGGTGAGTTTATGTGTAAATATCTTTGGTTTAGTCATCGTCGCTGTTGCGTCTTTTTGAAGAGCCATTATTCTAGATTAAAAGATACTACACTCGGTGACTAAATGATCGAAAAAATTGAAGCCCACTCTTTTCTCTCAACCCCAGCCTCTCACGAGGAAATGTATGATGGGTGGTTGTTGAGGCGTGCTGGCGGACGAACGAAACGTTTCAATTCTGTCAATTTTCCATCTGCATCGAGGGGCGGCATTCCTATTGAGGAAAAACTCGATTATTGCGAGCAATTCTACGCCGCGGCGAACATGCCCAGCAGGTTTCGGGTTACTCCTCTTGCAAGCCCATCAAATCTGCAAAACCTTTTGCTTGATCGCGGATATCAACGCGTTGATCCAACGGATGTCTGTAGTCGCACCCTTTCAGATTTACCGAATTCTCCAGCAGAGAATGTCGTTATCTCGGATCAAATGTCTGAAGAGTGGGCGGATAAACTCTGCGACCTAACTGACCGGGACAACGATCAACGGGAGGCTTTCGTTCAAATGAAGGCTCGCCTTGAAATTGATCACTTATTCGCGTCCATCGTCCAAAACAATCGCATAATTTCCGTGGGGTTTGCCACTGTCCACGGCGGCATTATGGGCTTGTTTGAGTTTGCCACAGACCCGGAGTTCAGGCGGCAAGGCCACGCCCGTCTCATTGTGGATGGCTTATTATCACATGCAAAATCTCAAGGCGCTACAGCTGCATACCTACAGGTAGTGCAAAATAATACAGCCGGACTGCAGTTTTGGAAAAGTATGGGATTTGCAAAGACAGAATATGAATATTCTTATCTTTGCAAAGATGTCATCTCGTAATTCAAGGCCAGCTTAAGAAAACATCACTGTTTTCAAAATGGACTTCATCGCAGTTATCACCATCGCCGCCGCGGTCGACCACAAGGAAATCACTGACATCGTTCAACGCAAGAACTGGGTGATGCCAAGTCCCTGCATGGTAATTTATGCCAAGTCCCGGCGCTGCAATGAACGCCTCGAGATCATCAGTTCGGGCTGTCTCGCCGGCTTTGGCGACAACAATTAAGTACGGGCGGCCCGATAGCGGGATAAATGCCTGACTACCAAGGGGATGGCGTTCCACCATCTCAATCCGAAGGGGATAATGAAGAGGCGTTGCTTGAAAAATATTAATCAAAGCGCGGCCACCTTCCAGCAACTCAACTTTTGCCAAATCATGATAACGGCGCGTAGATCCGTTATTAATCAGAAAAAAATCGCTTTCTGCTGTTCCGATGACATCACCGTAAGGCGCGAATGCCTCTTTCGTCAGTGGTTTGATTTCAAGTTGCATTTTAGAGCCCTTTACCGGCTAATTTTACCGAACAGACGCAAACGACTAACACCGCCATCTGGGATAATATTTAATCTCACGTGAGAGACTGGACCAATATCTTCCATTTCACTAGAAAAATTATGGATAGCATCCATGCTGAGTTTTTGTGGCGGCATAAGCGTTTTCCAGAACATGCTTTGCGTGATCAGTGACTGATCAGTTCCGCCTTCAACGAAAGCTGCTTGCAGTGAACAACTGTCCGGAAAATTTCCTTTAAAATGTGCCGTGTCGACTTCAGCAGATGAAATCACGCCAGCATGGCCCAATTCAATAATTGCCCAGTCGTTACCCGGCTCCCGGCGACGACGGGTTTCCCAGCCATCTCCCATGTTCACTCCGCGCCCTGGGGCAAGCAGATTTGATGGCACACCGAAATGCTGATTATTGGCACAAACAGCACGCGCGCCGTTCATCAGAGAGGCAAGATCTACAATTTCATCAGATTTACGAGCATCCCAGTTACAATTAATGCGGCCGTAAACCCGAAGCCGTGCCACACCGCCATCAGGATAAATATTTAACCGAAGATGGCTCCACGTTTGATCACTCGTCACTCGAACAAGATGATGGGCGTCTGGGCCTAAAGATACAGACGGCACCAAAACTGACCAGCTTGTATTTGCATCGGGCTCACCCTCCACATAACACGCTTCGATAGCGGCAGCCGGTGGGTAGTTTCCTGTGAAGTGACTGGTATCAATATTCACCCCTTCAATAACACCGGGAAGCCCAAGGCGGAGAATACAATGATCATATCCCTCTCCGCGTTTGCGGCGGCTTTCCCAGCCATCCATCCATTTGCCATTGTCATCGTATTTTCCGTCGATGAATACAGGTGCTGCCGGATCAATTAGGCGCGATTTATCGGCAAAGAAATCATCCGTTGCAAATGTGACTTCTGCGCCCAATCTGGGTTGCGCTAAATCCACACATCCAGTGACGAAATCTGCTTCTTCAGCTGTAAGGAAAGCCATCGTATATTCTCCAGTATTTGGTTGTCTGTTTGCGCCTAAAGATCTTGCAGGCGGAAGGCAGCGATTTTATCGATTTCAGTTAAGGCCGTTTCAAACTCAACTTCATCCGTGTTCACAAGCCGTTCTTCAAACCCTTTTAGGATTTCGTGGCGATTGCTATTTCGGACAGCTTTAATGAACGGAAACCCAAATTTCTCTTTATAAGCGTCATTGTATTTTTGAAATTTCTCAAACTCTTCAGCGTTACACTCATTCAGTCCGGCATTTGCTTGCTCAGAAGTAGACTCGTCCGTCAGGTCTCCGCGAACGGCAGCCTTACCCGCTAAATCTGGATGAGCATTGATAAGATCTAACTTGGCTTGATAGGGGGCCGCCGACACGATTTTTGCCATCGCTGATGCTAGAGTTTCGATTTTTACGCAATCGTCCTCCAGCCCCTGATCCCAAAGCGTTTCAGCCACCCAACTGGAATGTTCATAAATGCCGCCAAATGTATCAACAAATAATTGGCGGCTCATTTGGGCCGGGTTGTTTTTCAAATTTGACATAATCAACCCTCAGCCGGATGATGTTCTTGCCAATGACGGGCAATTTCAATTCGCCGAGCGAACCAAACATCATCATGTGACTTTACATATTCAAGAAAACGATTTAGCGCGGCAATTCTACCCGGGCGGCCAACAAGGCGGCAATGTAATCCCACAGACATCATCTTGGGCGCATCCGCGCCCTCTTCATACAAAGTATCGAAGGTGTCTTTTAGATACGTGAAATATTGATCGCCGCTGTTAAAGCCTTGCAAGGCGGCAAAGCGCATATCGTTGACATCAAGTGTATAGGGAATAATGAGCTGTTTTTTATCTTCGACAGTGGCCCAATAGGGCAAATCATCGTCATAGGCATCGGCGTCATAGATAAAGCCACCTTCTTCGGCCACCAATTTCCGGGTGTTCGGACTTGTCCGGCCAGTGTACCAGCCCAAAGGACGCTCGCCCGTCATCCGCTTAATGATCTCAATAGCTTTTTGCATATGCTCGCGTTCCACATCTTCGGGAACATATTGATAATTAATCCACCGATAACCGTGACTGCAAATTTCATGACCAGCTTCCATAAAAGCGTTTGTCACATCGGGGTTGCGTTCCAGTGCCATGGCAACAGCAAAAATGGTCAGCGGAATATCATGTTTTTTAAACAAACGGAGGAGACGCCAAACGCCCGCACGACTTCCGTATTCGTAAATGGACTCCATACTGATGTGGCGAACACCCGGCAGCGCATCGGCACCAACGATTTCAGATAGGAACGCTTCGGACGCTTCATCCCCATGTAAAATACAATTTTCTCCGCCCTCTTCGTAATTCAGGACGAACTGAACTGCAACTCGAGCCTTATTCGGCCATTTCGGATCGGGTGGGTTTGCGCCATAACCAATGAGGTCTCGTGGGTAGATGTTATCTTCCATTACCGCTTTTCCCCTTATTTGCTTCCGCCAAAAATGGCGTATAAATCACTTTTGGACTTATCACCGTCCAAATTTAGGCTTTCTTCGATTTCGTCCAAATGGGACATCATCAAGTTTACTGCTTTTTCCTCATCAGCGGATCGAATAGCTTCGATAATATCTTCATGCTCCTCGCAGGAGCAGTTGAGGACGCCGGCTTTTCTGCTTTGGTATTGTACGTGTATCAGTGAGGTGCGAGAGACAAGTTCACGTAGGAAATCTTCAAGAGATTGGTTCCCTGAAATCGCGGCTAATGCGAGATGGAAATCACCAGAAAGGGCAACCCATTTACTGTGCTCTTCTTTTTCAAGGCTCAATTTTTCTTCTTTGAGCATGACTTCCAGGCGGCGGATATCGGCAGCAGTGCATTTTTTGACAACATTGCGCATGATGCCTTCTTCGATCACTTTCCTTGCCGCAAGAACATCTCGCGCTTCTTCCGGCGTGGGTTCTGCAACAAACGCCCCGCGGTTTGGCATGATGCAAACGACCTTTTCATGCGCAAGGCGCTGCAAAACTTTGCGGATGACTGTTCGGCTTACGCCAAAAATTTCACCAAGGGTATCTTCAGATAATTTTGTGCCGGGAGACAATCGCTGCTCCAGCAACGCAGAAAACATCTGAGAATATATTTGATCATCTTGACTCATTTACCCGCAACCCCTCGCTCGCGCTTAACTGAGACATAAAATGCATCAACTGAACACAATAATCAATCTATTTTGTATACAATTTGCCTCCAACATGGACAAT
Organism: Pseudomonas marincola; assembly: GCA_036960775.1. Classification (GTDB taxonomy): domain Bacteria; phylum Pseudomonadota; class Alphaproteobacteria; order Sneathiellales; family Sneathiellaceae; genus Sneathiella. Next base: position 60,414 of record JBALWO010000014.1, read on the forward strand.
AAAAAAGTATCCACCACAAATACATTCTCCAATTTCTGAATATTTCGACTGTTTTCGACGACTTTTGACCGCAGGCCCTATCTCGTAAAGCGAAACATTTCATTCACCAAAAACCAACTACGTGAAAACCGGGCGATACAGTTCATACAATGATGATAAAAACTGTAGACAATTTAAAACTTCTAATGCATCCTTTCGCCCGAAAGCTGACTTTTCTGAGGAAATCGTCTCGTTCTTAAAATGGCGACCTCAGGATAATGGACTTTATGGAATAGAGCGTGGGACACTATGGGAAAACTGACGACACATATTCTGGACACAAGCACTGGAAAACCGGGAAAAAACATCACCGTACAACTTTACTTTCTAAAAGACGAAAGTTGGGAGCTGGCCAAAGAAACCATCTCTAATGATGACGGGAGATGCGACGCCCCACTTCTGGAAGGATCTGAATTACGCGTGGGTCAGTATGAGCTGGTCTTCCATGTCGGTGATTATTTTGACGCCACAGGCGTCGTTTTACCTGAACCAAAATTCTTAGACGAAATTGTACTGAGATTTGGCGTCCCTGATGCAAGTGAGCATTATCACGTACCACTTCTCGTATCACCTTTCAGCTACTCCACTTACCGGGGAAGCTAATACATTAAAAATGCGACTTGGCTTTGGAGGGAACGAAGCCGATCCGCATAGGCATATTTTATAGCAGGGGGCTATTATGAGTGAAATATCAGAATCTGGAGGCAAGGGTGCTTTCGATCAAGGGAATTTAAAAGATCCCAATTACACACCACCGTTAATGACAGCCGTTCCACTTGGCATCCAACATGTTCTTGCAATGTTTGCCGGCAACGTGACTGTACCCATTATTGTCGCTGGAGCCGCAGGGCTTGCGGGCGGCGATAAAATTTACCTGATTCAAATGGCAATGTTGGTGGCAGGTCTTGCAACCATGCTTCAGACAATTGGTGCCGGTCCAATCGGCGCAAGATTGCCAATTATGCAGGGAACAAGTTTTGCGTTCCTTCCGGTCATCATCCCCATTGCAGCAAGCGTTAAAGGCGTAGACGCCCTTGGCATTATCTTTGGTGCGACTTTAGTCGGCGGCCTATTCCACTTCGTCCTTGGAACATTTATCGGTCGTTTCCGTGGCGCACTTCCGCCGTTGATTACCGGCCTTGTGGTTGCAACCATCGGCCTTACTTTGTTACCAATCGGTGTTGAGTATGTCGGCGGCGGCAAATTTGCCAAATTCGTCACCAAGGATTTCGGTGCGTGGTATCATGTGCTTCTAGGTACAATCGTGATTGTTGTTATTTTGGCGACAAAATTCATGACTAAAGGTATGGCATCTGCGTCCGCTATCCTCATCGGTTTGGTGGCTGGTTATTTGATCGCAATCCCAATGGATATGGTCAACTTTAGCAATGTAGCGAATGCTGCTTGGTTTGCATGGCCCGAACCCCTTAAATACGGAATTGAATTCCAAACAGCAGCCGTTATTGGCATGTGTCTGATGGCACTTGTTTCTGCAATTGAAACTGTCGGTGATATTTCTGGCATTACCAAAGGCGGCGCCGGACGCGAAGCAACTGACAAAGAAATCGCTGGCGGTACTATGGCTGATGGCCTTGGCACTGCAATTGGTGGATTGCTTGGCTCTATGCCGAACACATCTTACAGTCAGAACGTCGGTGTTATTTCGCTAACAGGCGTCATGAGCCGTCATGTTGTGACAATCGGTGCGATCTTCCTTGTTTTTGCAGCCTTTGTTCCAAAAGTTGGTGCTGTTGTATCCGCTATGCCTTACGCAGTTTTGGGCGGCGGCGCAGTTGTTATGTTTGGCATGATCGCAGGTGCTGGCCTTAATTTACTATCTGACGTTAAAATGAACCGTCGGAACATGGTGATTATCGCCGTATCACTCAGCATTGGTCTTGGTTTGAAAGCAGAACCTGGCGTGGTTGGAATTTTCCCTCAGTGGGCCCAAATGATGCTGACTTCAGCTTTGTTCCCAGTCGCGTTTATTTCAATTCTGCTAAATACGATTTTACCAAAAGAAGACTGATAAGCCTTCGGTAAACAACCCACCCGCCCTGACGGCAAAACCGTCGGGGCGACATTTTATTAAAAAGACCTATACTTACTTTATATAATTTTTTACTGTTTTAGAATGTCTGAGGCTTCAATGCGTAACATAATCCGGTTCGTCCAAAATGGACAAATTCGTGAATTGGAAAATATCGACCCAACGATGACTGTTCTGAATTTTCTTCGATATTCAGACGCTGAAACGGGAACGAAAGAAGGTTGCGCTGAAGGGGATTGCGGTGCCTGCACCGTTGTTCTTGGAGAATTGAAAGATGGTGACATCCAATACCAAGCGGTGAACGCGTGCATTCAGTTCATGCCAATGCTTGATGGAAAAGAATTAATCACTGTTGAGAGCCTTAAATCTGAAGACGGCAGCTTGCACCCTGTCCAGCAAGCCTTAGTCGATACGAACGCAACACAATGCGGTTTCTGCACCCCAGGTTTTGTAATGTCCATTTTCGCAGAACTTCACGGAAGAAACAGCCGAGAGCTTTCTGACATCAATAATGTTCTCGCAGGTAACCTTTGTCGCTGCACAGGATATGGCACCATTATCGACGCCGCACAAAGTGTCGCTCTGCAAGCCCCAGCGGATCACATTCAGTCTCGCAAAAACATAACCCGCGAAGTGCTGTATAAGCTTGCAGATGATGACAGCCTTAACCTTGAATATGAAGGGCGGCATTTCTTTGCGCCCAAGTCATCCGCTGAACTTGCGGATTTGCTTGATCAACATCCAAACGCGACCATACTTGCGGGCGCGACGGATGTGGGTCTATGGGTGACCAAATTACACCGTGAATTAGGCACCCTCATTTACGTTGGCAAAGTCGCTGAACTTAAAGAGCTAACGGCAGATGACACACATTTGAGCATTGGTGCCGCTGTCACCTACAGCCACGCATGGGATGAACTCTCTGACCTCTACCCTGATTTGGGTGAAATCGTTCGGCGCATAGCGTCTACTCAGATCCGCAACTCCGGCACTATTGGTGGGAATGTAGCAAACGGATCCCCCATTGGCGATATGCCGCCGGCATTGATTGCGCTTGATGCCCGCCTATCACTCCGCTCCAAACAAGGTGTTCGAAACATCGCGCTTGAAGATTTTTTCATTGAATATGGAAAACAAGATCTCAAAACCGGTGAATTCGTCGAAGCTGTTGAGGTTCCTGTTAATTCTGGAACGGGTATTTTTAAAGCCTACAAAATTTCCAAACGTTTCGATCAAGATATATCAGCCCTTTGCGG
>JBALWO010000014.1:63858-71858 GCA_036960775.1 Pseudomonas marincola
ATTGAGACAACAGATACAACTGCGGCTACCCGCCTTGTGGGTTCAGGGGGGCAAGCTCATGCGTAATCCGGAAGCAAGCAAAACCACAATTCGCGGTAAAGTTCATAAATCCTATCCCCACGACAGTGCGGAAAAACAGGTGTCCGGCGAAGCGGTCTATATTGACGACATAAGTGAGCCAAAGGATATGCTGCATTTATATGTGGCACAAAGCACCAAGGCTCACGCAAAAATTCTGGATCTCAATGTAGATGCAGTCCGGCAGGCTCCTGGCGTTGCCGCCGTCTACACTGCCGCCGATGTTCCGGGTGTAAATGACGCCTCCCCCATTGCAGGAGACGACCCCGTATTCGCAGACGGCCTTGTTGAATATGTTGGGCAATCCTTATTTGTTGTCGCGGCAGACACCATTGAACAAGCGCGAAGTGCCGCGAAACTGGCAACTGTTGAATATGAAGAACTTGAAGCCATCATCACCGTTGATCAGGCGCTTGCAGCTGGCTCGTTCGTTCTTCCAACCCGAACGTTAGAGCGCGGGGATGCCGCCCAAGCAATTGAAGCTGCAGCACACTCCACAAGCGGCCGCCTTGAAATTGGCGGGCAAGATCACTTCTATCTTGAAGGTCATATTTCCATGGCTTTTCCAAAAGAAGATGGGGATGTTCATATTTTCTGCTCAACGCAACATCCCACGGAAGTGCAACATAACGTCGCTAAATTCCTTGATGTACCAGATCATTCCGTCGTGGTTGAAGTTCGCAGAATGGGCGGCGGGTTTGGCGGTAAGGAAACTCAAGGCGCTTGGTTCGCGGCAATGGTTGCGCTGACCTCTAAAAACACAGGGCGGGCTGCGAAGTTACGACTTGATCGTGACGATGATATGATCATGACCGGCAAGCGGCACGATTTCGTTGTTAATTATACCGCTGGATATAATAGTGATGGCCGCTTAGGCGGTATTGATTTCACCTTTTCCTCTCGTTGCGGGCGATCTGCGGATTTGTCAGCGGCCATTAATGACCGGACAATTTTTCACGCCGATAATTGTTACTTTTTGGAAAATGTTAAAATCACGTCTCATCGCTGTAAAACGCACACTGTCTCCAACACCGCGTTTAGAGGGTTTGGCGGACCACAAGGCATGGTCGCTATCGAACGTGTTATGGATGCCATCGCGCATGATCTGGGAAAAGACCCGCTCGACGTTCGAAAAGCCAATCTGTACGGAAAAACCGATCGTAATGTGACACCTTATCACATGACAGTTGAAGACAATATTTCCGCAGAAATAATTGCAGAGCTTGAAGAGAAGTCTTCCTATACGGCTCGCCGAGCTGACATCCAAAAATTCAATGAAACAAGCCCAGTTTTGAAAAAGGGAATATCCCTAACACCCGTAAAATTTGGGATATCTTTCACCACAACATTCTTGAACCAAGCCGGTGCATTAGTGCATGTTTATACAGACGGCAGTGTGATGCTTAATCACGGCGGAACCGAGATGGGGCAAGGGCTTTTCATTAAAGTCGCCCAAGTCGTTGCCGAAGAATTCCAGATCGATCTGGATCGCATCAAAATTACATCGACATCAACAGACAAAGTTCCAAATACGTCTGCGACTGCGGCATCCTCTGGATCAGATATGAACGGAAAAGCAGCACAAGCCGCGGCAAAAACTATTAAGCAACGTCTCATTGATTTTGCAGCAGAGCATTATTCTGTTGATGTGGACGACATTGAATTCCTGCCCAACCGGGTCCGTATCGGAACCACCACCCTTACATTTACGGACTTGGTCAACCAGGCCTATATGAACCGTATTTCACTGTCATCAACGGGATATTACCGGACGCCTAAAATTCATTATGATGCTGAAAAATATGCAGGCCGGCCTTTCTACTATTTCGCATATGGTGCCGCCGTATCAGAAGCCGTAATTGATACACTTACTGGCGAGAATAAAATTACCCGCGTTGATATTATTCATGACGCCGGAAAAAGCATGAACCCCGCCATTGATCTTGGACAAATTGAAGGGGCATTCATTCAAGGTATGGGCTGGCTGACCACGGAAGAGCTGTTTTTCGATAACAGTGGAAATCTTAAAACGCATGCGCCGTCCACATACAAAATCCCCACATGCAGCGACCGACCCGAAATTTTCAATATGGAGCTGTATAGCTCAGGTGAAAATGTTGAAGACAGCATTCATAAATCTAAGGCCGTTGGTGAACCTCCATTTATGCTCGCCATTTCAGCCTTTAACGCGCTAACTGATGCCGTTTCCAGCGTTTCAAGCTACAAATCCCTACCAGAACTCGATGCTCCAGCTACTCCAGAACGGGTGTTAATGGCAGTTCAGGACATGCAAACTGCTGCAAAAGGGCGTGCATGACAAACTGGAGCAACATTGTTGAACAGGTAAACCTTCTCAGTGAAACGGCTGTTTTGATAACTGTTGGCGCGGCACGCGGCTCCACTCCTCGCGAAACTGGCACACGTATGCTTGTGGATGGCGCAAAAACCCACGGCACCATTGGCGGCGGGCAACTGGAATATGTCGCAATCGATGCTGCGCGAAAATTGCTTGCGGGAAACGACGAAGCACAGTTTCAACTTTTGAAACTCCCGCTTGGACCAGAGCTTGCACAATGTTGCGGCGGCTACACTGAACTCCTTCTCAGTAAAATTAACAAATCCGACGGCTGGGTCACTGATTTAAAACAAGCCTTATACGATAATTTGGACGCGGCTGTCGTGACCACACTGTCTAACATTGGCATAAATCGGTCGCTGCAACAGGTAGATGATCAGACAAGCGCCGATCAAGATGCACTCAACGACGCAATTCGATCGGGTAAACCCTTACTATTGGAAGATCATGCAGAGGCCGGTAATTTCAAGTTAATTGAGCCCCTTGACGAAGACCGTTTTACATTAACTTTGTTTGGTGCAGGTCATGTGGGAAAGGCAATTATTAATGTTCTAGCCCCGCTTCCTTGCCGCATAAAATGGGTGGATACTCGCAGCGAAGAATTCCCAGAAACCATTCCATCAAACGTTGAAAAAATAGTAACGGCGCGACCTGTTGATGTCGTCGATGGTTCCGATCCTGCGGGCCTGTATTTAATAATGACCCACAGCCACCAATTGGATTTTGACATCACCGCCGCTTTATTGAAACGAGCCGACGCGGCCTATGTTGGCCTAATAGGGTCGGAGACAAAGCGGAAACGTTTTTTCAAAAGGCTAAATCTGCAAGGATTTGGCGATGACAAATTATCGAAAATAACTTGCCCCATTGGCGTAGCGCATCTAACGGGAAAACACCCGTCTGAGATCGCAATATCAGTCGCATCGGAGATTTTGGCAGTTCAGCAATCTCTTATATCAGGCAAGCAACACGATCTAAGCAATCAGGGACACAAATTTGGGTAAAGGCAATAAAGTAAGGGAAACCTTGTTGCCGTTAGTATAATGTAAGAAAATTCTGAGAATGGCTGCTAAGCGTCAATGTCAGACAGGGAGACTAAATCAATGAGTACCGAGGATACAGGGCATCCACGACTGGAGCTCAAGGGGATCACCAAAGCGTATCCCGGCGTGCTTGCCAATGATAATATAAATCTGAAAATACTTCCGGGTGAAATTCATGCGCTTCTCGGTGAAAATGGTGCCGGTAAAAGTACACTTGTTAAGGCAATTTACGGGGTCTTAAAAGCAGATTCAGGACAAATCTTCTGGAACGGCTCTCCCACTAAGATTGCGAGCCCTCACGCTGCCCGCAATCTTGGCATTGGTATGATTTTTCAGCATTTCTCTTTGTTTGAAGCCATGACGGTCACTGAGAATATTGCCCTTGGCATGCCCGGACGCCAAAATATGGCTGCCCTTGCCAAGCGGATCACCGAAGTTTCTGAAAACTACGGCCTACCGCTGCATCCAGACCGCCAAGTCCACACACTGTCAGTGGGCGAGAAACAGCGCATTGAAATTGTCCGGTGTCTTCTTCAAGATCCCAAACTCCTAATTATGGATGAGCCTACATCCGTTCTGACCCCGCAAGAAGCAGACAAAATGTTTGAGACTTTGCGGCGTTTGTCAGACGAAGGTGTCTCCATTCTTTACATCAGTCATAAACTTGATGAGATCAAAGCATTGTGCCACAAGGCCACAATCTTGAGAGGTGGTCGCTACATTTCAGAATGCGATCCCACCAAAGAAACAGCTAAAAGCCTCGCTGAAATGATGATCGGCACTGACTTAACGACGCCGCGCCATCAGGATGATAGCAAACGCGGACCCGTTCGCTTGAAAGTTCATAATCTGTCCACCGATAGCACAGATCAGTTTGGCGTCGATCTCAACTTGATAAACTTCGATGTGAGAAGCGGCGAAATTCTGGGCATTGCCGGGGTCGCAGGAAATGGTCAAGTCGAGCTTCTGGAAGCGTTGAGCGGTGAAGCTCTCAGCAACGCGCCAGAGCATGTCTTACTTGAAGGTCACCCTATTGGAAACCTTGGCCCCGCTGATAGACGAAAAATCGGCGTGGCGTTCGTTCCCGAAGATCGCTTAGGACATGGTTCCGTCCCAGAAATGAGCCTTATAGATAACGCCTTTTTGAGCGCCTATAATACGAAACAATTATTGGGTGGCGGTCTTATAAATCATTCGAAGACCAAAAAATTTGCAGAAGAAATTGTTGCTAAATTTGATGTCCGTACTGCAGGCGTCTCCCATGCAGCCAGCAGCCTTTCAGGCGGCAATCTCCAGAAATTTATTGTTGGCCGCGAAATGATGCAGGATCCGAAACTCATCATTATCGCCCACCCAACCTGGGGCGTTGATGCAGGTGCCGCCGCCTCCATTCACCAAGCCATTATTGATCTTGCTGAAAAGGGAGCTGCGGTTCTTGTTGTTAGCCAAGATCTTGACGAACTTTTCGCAATCAGTAACAGGATTGCCGTCATCGCAGAAGGTCGCTTGTCGGTTAGCCGCGATATTCATGAAATCACGATCGAACAAATTGGGCTGCTTATGGGCGGCACAACTGGCATAGCATCTGAAAAGGAAGCTCAAAGTGTTGCTTAAAATTGTTAAACGACCAGAACCTGCCAGAGTAATGGTATATGTGACGCCCATTTTGGCGCTTGCACTTACCGTTTTGACTGGAATGTCCTTGTTCACCTTCCTAGGCGTTGACCCTGTTGAGGCGCTGCGGAATTTCTTTATTCTTCCCATAAACGACCAATATGGTCTGACAGAATTATTTGTAAAAGCGACACCGCTCATTTTATGTGCCATCGGCTTGTCTGTTGGTTTTAGAGCCAACGTCTGGAATATCGGCGCGGAAGGCCAGCTCACAATCGGTGCCATTTTTGGTGGCGGCTTGTTTGTCTATTTCCATGATGTTGACAGCATTCTGTTGCTTCCGGCAATGGTTCTAATGGGAGCCGTTGGTGGCGCGTTATGGGCCGCAATCCCGGCTTACTTAAAAACCCGCTTTAACGCAAACGAGATCCTGACAAGCTTGATGTTGGTTTATGTGGCGACACTCCTCCTAAGCTTGCTGGTTCATGGTCCCTTCCGAGATCCTGATGGGTATAATTTCCCAGAGTCCAGAATTTTCAGTGACAGTGCGACAATGCCCATATTGCTTGAAGGAACGCGCCTTCATTTTGGAACAATCATTGCGTTTCTGGCTGTTATAACAACGTGGATTATGCTAGCGAAAACGCTCGTCGGTTTCCAAATCAAAGTGATTGGCGCAGCTCCTAAAGCAGGTGCCTATGCCGGCTTTAGCCAAAAGAAGATTGTTTGGTTTAGTCTCCTGTTTGGTGGCGCAATGGCGGGTCTTGCTGGCGTATCAGAAGTCGCGGGACCCGTGGGACAACTCCTACCGTCCATATCCCCCGGCTATGGTTTCACAGCTATTATTGTTGCCTTCCTTGGACGGCTACACCCTGTTGGGATTATCTTCGCTGGCCTGTTGATGGCACTCACCTATCTTGGCGGTGAAACAGCACAGATTAACCTAGGTATGCCAGTTGCCGTTACAGGCGTTTTTCAAGGTATGGTTCTTTTCTACCTGCTTGCCTGTGATGTTCTCGTAAATTATCGTTTTCAGCTTAACTTCTTCGGAAAGGCAACCTCATGAACGGATTTGAATGGGTTGTCCCCGTTATTCTAACAGTCATCACAGCAGCCACCCCATTAACATTTGCAGCCATCGGTGAACTGATCACCGAGAAATCTGGTGTTCTCAATTTGGGTGTTGAGGGCATGATGCTCGCGGGCGCAGTATCAGCGTTTGTCACCGCAACTGTTACCGGTAATTATATTTTTGCCGTCGCCGCAGGCGCTCTCGCAGGGATGTTTATGGCGTTTTTGTTTGGCATTTTGACACTCACCCTTATGGCAAATCAGGTGGCAACAGGGCTTGCCCTCACGTTATTCGGCATTGGTATCAGTGCCCTTATTGGTCAAGACTTTGTGGGTGAGCCGGTGGCAGCCCTTGCAAAATTGAATATTGCTGGACTGAGTGATCTTCCCATTATTGGCCCTATTCTTTTTGGGCAAGATGCGTTGGTGTACCTATCATTCGTACTGGTGTTTGCCACAAGCTGGTTTTTATACAAAACCAAAGGTGGGCTTATTTTACGGGCTGTTGGCGACTCCCATGACGCGGCTCATTCCATCGGCTATTCTGTGTTAGGTATCCGATATTTAGCCGTTCTATTTGGCGGTGCTATGTCGGGCATTGGTGGGGCATATTTGTCTCTTGCCTATACACCCATGTGGGCTGAAAATATGACCGCAGGACGTGGCTGGATTGCACTTGCACTGATCGTGTTTGCAACATGGAAACCGGGATTGGTTCTCGTTGGCGCATATATGTTTGGCGGCATCACTATTTTGCAATTGCATGCTCAGGCGGCTGGACTCGACCTACCATCACAGGTTTTATCCATGCTCCCTTATGTGGCAACGATTGTGGTCTTGGTGTTCATTTCAAAAGACGAGTCGCGGATCAGAAAGCATGCTCCGGCCTGTCTTGGGAAAATTTTCCATCCAGCTGCGTAAACCTTTTGCGAATAAAAACCCTCGCTGGACTTGAAGATTCCAGCGAGGGTTTTATTTTAAGTTAAATGGGAGATTGAATTCATGACTGCACTCAAAAAATTTATCGAAGGTCTGCCAAAGACCGAATTGCACCTTCATATTGAGGGTAGCTTAGAGCCAGAACAAATGTTCGAGTTGGCAGCGCGTAACAATATCTCACTTCCCTATGACACCATTGACGATGTCCGGGCTGCATATGAGTTTACAGAACTTCAGGATTTCCTGGATATCTATTATAAAGGTATGAGCGTTCTGCAGACAGAGCAGGATTTTTACGACCTGACTATGGCCTATCTTGCGAAAGTCCATTCGCAAAATGTTATGCATGTAGAGATATTCTTTGATCCCCAAGGCCACACTGAACGCGGTATCCCAATTCAAACTGCCATTAATGGTATTTCACGCGCCTTAGAAAATGGCCAACGTGACCTGAATATAAGCTACCGCCTCATCATGTGTTTCCTTCGGCATTTAAGTGAAGATGACGCCATGGAAACGTTAGAACTGGCACGGCCCTTTAAAGACAAAATCTGCGGCGTCGGACTGGACTCATCAGAGCTCGGCCATCCTCCCTCCAAGTTTAAAAATGTTTACGCTAAGGCGAAACAAGAAGGCTACAAACTGGTTGCCCATGCTGGCGAGGAAGGGCCTCCCTCATACGTTACCGAAGCCCTCGATTTACTGAAAGTTGATCGCTTGGATCATGGAAACCGCAGCCTTGAAGATGGTGCTCTCACCAAGCGTTTATCAGACATGGGAATGGCCCTTACGGTATGCCCGCTGTCAAACTACAAGCTGGCAGGCGTTACGGATATGCGGCAGCATCCTCTTCGGAAAATGCTATCGAACAACCTAAAAGCCACCATTAATTCGGATGA
>JBALWO010000084.1:0-8614 GCA_036960775.1 Pseudomonas marincola
ATCAGCAAGTGTATTCTAGGAAGCTGCGGTTCGCGCCAAGAATCAATGTTCCAATTTTTTTAGGAAATTATCAATTTAGGACAACTCGCATTTGCTACTAATCATATAAAAACCGTTTTTGTATGGGTAAACTTACGTGTATCAGTGAGTAGATTATTTTTCATTATCACAAATTGCTAAATCCTACACGCATTGCGAGAAAAAATTTCTTCTCCTCTAGAGTTTCGTCCCTATAATAGCACTTTAGCCTCATACTTTTTCGCCTTAATTTTCTTATTGGATAACCAGTTTGCCTTGTCTCCGTCGATATAAGACCTTTATTTTGATAAGCTTGATGGCTGCGATGGCCATTCAAGCAGAGGCACAGGTTGCACAGCAAACTGTTGAGACCGATTGCACCGATGTTGACATTGATTATCAAAACTCTACCCTTCTCACACAAGCAGAACGAATAGCCGCAATGGATCGTGCTTTAAATCGATCACTGGATAAATACGATGCTTGCGTTACAGAAGATGCTGATCAATCCAGCGGTGGTGGAGACGGCGGTGGTGGCGGATCTGGCACTGCAGGAGCTGGGCAAGGTCAATCAACGGCGGCTTCCGGTATTTCTGGAACGAATAAACCGCCGGTAACACAAGCGCAACCTGTCCCTTCAAGTTTGCCTGAGGACGGTGGTGCGGCACTACCGGCGGAACAAACGCAGCAGTTATCAAATGGGAAAACGCCAGAAGATATACCTGCAGCAAATAATGATGATATCCTGGCACAACGCATTCGTTCTGCCGCTGAAACTGAAACAGATCCAGAAAAGCAAGAGCGGCTCTGGAACGAATACCGTAAATATAAAGGCTTGCCGCAAAAATAACGTAAGCGACTTAAATAAGGATAATCAAATGTTCGTCAGAAAATCTTTAGGTTGGCTTATTTGCTGCTGCTTTTTGCTAACCAGTTGCGTAACCCCCGGCATGTCTGCACGCGTGGGTCCAAAATTCTCGTCTGAAATGACGAAAACGATCACTGAAACCAGAGCCATTGAGACCGTAAAGCTTGATGTGATCATACCCGTTTTTGATCCGGGCATTCCAGACGATGAAGACGTCATGGAAGAGAAGCGGATTTGGCCTGAACTGAGACGGACCGAGTCTGTTCGCTTTGCACTTCTTCTCAAAGAGGAATTGGAGAAAACTGGTAAATTTGGAGCGGTACGAATTACCCCCACTACGGAGGCCACCGGCGATCTATATGTTGTGGGTAAAATTATTGAGTCAAACGGCAAAGATCTTGAGTTCGATATCAGCGTCTATGACATTACTGGAAACCAATGGTACGTTGAAGATTACGAGCAAGAGGTTTCAGAGCGGTTTCACGATAATATTCGCAATCATGGCAAAGACCCGTATCAACCTGCATTTGAAGAAGCGGCTTTGGATCTTGTTGACATGTTAAAAGACCAACCGTCTACCAATCTTGCTTTGCTCCAATCAGTTACGGAAATTCGGTTCAGCGCCAATTTTTCCCAAGAAGCATTCAAAGAACATTTACAACAAAATGGTAATCGAATTGAATTGGTCAGCTTGCCAAGTGAAGATGATCCCATGCTTCAGCGCACCCGCTCCATACGGGTCAGGGATCAACTCTACATTGATAATCTTCAAGCCCATTACGAAGAGTTTAACAACCAATTGTCAGCCAGCTATAGCATTTGGCAGGAACAGGCTCTCAAAGAAGAAATTGCTCTGGAAGAGGCCGAAAACAAACAAATTGGACAGGCAATTTTAGGAGGTCTCTTGCTTTTGGGAGCAATTGGTCTTGCTGTGGCTGGCGGAAATAGCGGCAGCACTGGGCATCAAAATGCAGCTATGGTCGGCACGATGGCAGCGGGTGCAGGCGGCGCCATATTGATCGGAGAAAGTTTTAGGACCAGTGAACAATCCAAGTTTCACAAGGAAACTTTGGAAGAACTCGGAAAATCCATCGATAAAGAAGTTGCACCGCAAGTTGTGGAGTTCGAAGGAAGAACCAAAAAAATAACGGGTGACGCTGCTGAACAATTCGCTGAATGGCGTGCGTTCTTGAAAGAAATATTTGAACAAGAAAAAACCCCCGTTAAACAACTATAAGGCCAAGAAAACACATGCTTCAGGGAAAATTAGATGAAGCGGCTCAAACGACCCGCCAAAACCTAATGATAGTCGGTTTATGCGCTATTGTTTTTGTCATGTCCGTAGCCTTGTTCTTGGTGTTTACTCAGTATTTCTCGGCTGGAAAAGAGGCATTGAAGATGGCCTCACCGCAGATTGAAGGCCTCTCACCAAAACCTGACTTAACGTCAAGGGCCGATGCTACGAGCGATCCAGTGTCCCCTGTTGAGCTTGTCGCAAAGAGGTCTAGTAAAGCCGTTTTGTCACTGATTAATCAATTTGAGGAAGTGATCGAACCCAAAATAACAAAGCAGGAATTTGGTCAATGGAATTCAGCACTTCAACAGCGTTTGTTGAGGGAAAAGAAACAGGCAATTGAAACCTTGGCAAAGGGTGATGTTGACAACGCATTCGACCAACTCACACAAGTAACTAGCGACGCCCAAGACGCTTTATCTGAGCTGGAAAGCGAGTTTGCAGCTGAAATTGACAATGCCCATTCTGCTCTGAGTGTTGATGCCTATCGCGAGGCACGGATCGCGATCAATAAAGCGTTATCATTAAAAACAAATGCCCCAGAAGCTGTAGACTTAAAAGAGCGGATTGAAAAACTTCCAGAAATACTATCCCTAATTGATCAAGCTCATATCGCGCAAACTGAAAATGATTTGTATAAAGAGCAGCAGATCTCTCTGAAAATTAGCCAAATGGACCCAAACCGGAGCGCTTTCGCCGAACGGGCTGTTGAGATCGAAAATCTGCTCGTTGAACAAAAATTTGAAGATATTGTAATCGCCGGAAACGAGGCACATAAATCTGAAAATGTAAAAACACTGCAACAAGTCGTAACAGTTGCGAGATCACTTTTTCCTCAGAGAGCTGAAACAAGGGATTTGGAGGCTAAGTTTCTAGCTCTTAAACGCAAAATTGCCTTCAATGATTTTATGATAAATGCTCACGTAGCTATCTCCAACGACAATTGGAAAGAGGCGCTGACAGCCTACAATCAAGCGAAAACAATACATCCGAATGATAATGAAGTCGTCGGAGGTATCGCGCTTGCCTCTCAGATTATCCAACATCTAAATTCAATACAGGCTTTCAACAATGCCCCCAGTCGCCTCGCCAATGTGACTGTTAAAAAATCCGCTGAAGACACTTTAGAAAATGCGTCGACACTGGGCGCAATTAGTCCAGCCCTTAAGACCGCCATGAAACAGTTGAAAGCAAATGTCGAAAATTATAACCATCCTATTACTATTACTGTGGTGTCGGATGGTTTGACAAATGTATCGGTGCGCGGAGTTGGTCAGGTTGGACTGGTGTCCCAGCACTCAATTCAGCTAAAGCCTGGAAATTATCGTTTTGAGGGTAAGCGCCAAGGCTATAAAACGAAATCTATTTCCCTTACTATTACTCCAGAAGATACCAATGTGCGAGTTGAAGTCATAGCCGATGAGCAAATTTAAAAAACAAATCGAACAAGCCCAAGCCCGGCAACGACTATTCTTGCTCGGGACAATTGCTGTAATCACGATGGTTGGATTACTTGCCGCGATGTCTGTGTTTTTGCTGAAGGGTACAGTGATTGAAATCCGGCCAAGCGACGCATATCAAAATGGCCAAGTTACGGTGGTTGAGGGTTTTGCGATCTATGTTGACGGCTCTCTATTATCCCTATCCCGCGCGCCAGCCGTTGAGGTTACAAGCCAAGGGTTCAAGCCTTTACAGAGAGTTATTACTACCGCAGAAGAGGGTAAAACAGCGATTTTTGAGCTAGATCCATTGCCATCGAAGCTCGTCGCGGCGACAAATATGCCTAAGCATGACATGACTTGGTTTCTAAATGGGGGGCAGGTTGCGATTGCGCCCACGCTAGAGATGGAATTGGAGCATGGCGATTACGAGCTGAAAGCGGATCACAAATATTTCGAACCGCAAACCCTCACTCTCTCGCTTGAGCGAGGTAAAACCACAAAGCAGTTGATCGAACTAACACCTGTTACAGGAACGTTAAGTCTAACTGCCGTGCAAGAAGGCGCGACTGTCACTATCGACGGGGAGGCCGTTACCTCACTCCCGTTAACACAGTCTAGAATGGGCGGTGCTTATGCGGTTAGGATTGAAAAAAGAAGCTATCTGACGATTACAGACACTATTCAGATTACAAACATTAAGCCCAACATCTCCCGCCACTATCGTCTTGTATATAAGCCCGCATCTGTAACTGTGAAAGTGTTCCCTGCTGGCGGAGACTTGACGTTAAATGGTAAGCCTATAAAGGCTGCGACAGAAATTTCCCTATCACCAAAGAAACGGTACTTTTTAAAATACAGCAAGAAGGGCTTTGGCTCTTTTGAAAAAACTATCCGATTATCCCCGGGAGAAAATATCCAAGTTGCCCTTGAGCTAGAGTTACAGCTCGGCGATGTGAATTTGTATTCCAAGCCAGAGGCCGCTGTTTTTATAGATGGAAAAGCAGTCGGCAACACACCCTTAAAATTGCGCTTGCCCGCGTACAAACACTCGGTGTCCTTTTTGAAAAAGGGATACAGAACTGAAACGCGCACAATACTGCCTTCAACAAGTTCACCAAAGGCAGTAAACATAACGTTGCAAACAGAGGCCGCGGCCCGAATATCATCGGCCAAACTCCGCTATAAAAACACCATTGGACAAGATATGATCCTGTTTAAGCCCAATGCTATAGAATTAGGTGCCCCAAGATCTGAAAAAGGACAACGCGCAAACGAATTTTTACGAAAAGTAGAGCTCACTAAGCATTTCTACATCTCAAAGACCGAAGTAACCCAAGCACAGTATGCCGCCTTCAAGCCTCAAAACGGGCCGAGCTCGCTTCCCGTTACAAATGTATCTTGGATGGAGGCTGCGGTTTATTGTAATTGGTTAAGTGTGTTGGAAAATTTGGAGCCCTTCTATAAGTTCAACGGCAAACGACTTACTGGCTTAAGAAAATCTGCGAATGGATACCGTATGCCCAGTGAAGCGGAATGGGAATGGCTCGCCCGAAAAGCTAACCGCCGCCATCAAACGCAGTTCACTTGGGGAAATAAAGGTATCATACCAGAAAAATCGGGTAACATTGCAGATGAG
The DNA here is from genome assembly GCA_036960775.1 of Pseudomonas marincola. Lineage (GTDB taxonomy): Bacteria > Pseudomonadota > Alphaproteobacteria > Sneathiellales > Sneathiellaceae > Sneathiella. The sequence goes on from JBALWO010000084.1 coordinate 5,259, forward strand.
ACAGCACGCGGAAAAACCCGTTTTTATGTCCCCAACTATGTTGATGGGTTTGCAGCTAGTGCACCGGTTGCCAGTTATCCTAAGGAAACCTCTGGGCTACATGATATGTTTGGTAACGTGTCAGAGTGGGTTACAGATTTCTATTCCTTAGTGCCACCGCGAAAGGGAAGCGTAATCAAAGATCCCTTGGGGCCAAATGACGGCGATCAACACGTGGTTAAAGGGGCAAATTGGGCATCTGGAAGTCTAAGTGAAATTCGACCCGCCTATCGGGCTCCGGGTTCCGAAGGGTCAGACAAAATTGGTTTCAGAATTGCACGGTATCTTTAGGAGGTGAGCAAATGATATTCAAATCAGTCAAACAAAAAAAATGGCTTCTCATTGCCGCTATCCTGTTCAGCGGTGTTTTCGCCATCCAATATTCTTTTGGCCAAAGTAGCGGCGCGCGTATTAATTTGCATACACCTGTGTCATTTCCAGTGGATATATAAATGAAGAATATATTTAAAGCATTCATTGCACTGATCTTTTCAAGTGTTGTCGTTCATCTAATTTACGTGGGCTTTATTTGGCCCGAAGCGGATCAAGCACTTGCTTTAGCCAAGCAAACGGGAACTTCTGCTCCGCGCGATATTGTCGTGATCTTGAAAGATACGGAGCAAGAATTTTGTTTCATCCTCATGCTCTGGGGGTTTTTTCTGATGGTGGATAAATGTTGGCAGATCATGAGTGAATGGCATTTATATTCTGTCGATTTGGTTGGGCAAGAAGCTGACAAATCTGAAGAAACCGACAAGACAGACATGCTGAGGAGAACGCTTGATGAAATTGAAAGTCTGTCCGAGAACATCATCCAGACACCTTTAATTCAGACATTGATTAATAGCATTCGCCGGTATCTGATTACCGGAGACGTCCATAGCACCTCAGAAGCGATCACATTGAGTGTGGATGCCATGGCGATGCGACAAGAAGCCGAGAATTCGGTTGTTCGCTACATTATCTGGGCCATACCCTCTATTGGCTTCATTGGCACTGTTCGCGGTATTGGTCTGGCGCTTTCTCAAGCCGACGAAGCCTTGGCTGGTGATATTTCTGGGATGACAGATAGCCTTGGTGTTGCCTTTAATTCCACGCTGGTGGCATTGATGATCAGCATTTTCATGATGTTATGCCTGCATACATTACAGCGCCTCCAAGATGGTCAGTTGGTCAAGACGCAGGCATATTGCGATGACTTTTTCATAAAACGCATTACGAGATAGGTGCGTCCTGAAACATCGCCGCGAAACAGAAGGATCTAACCTCTCATTCCTTGACATCATGTCGTGTGGACTTGGTGCGGTAATTCTCGTGTTAATCCTTTTAAAACTGCAACCCGATCAGTCGCCTGTGGAAATAGATCCTCTATTGCAGCAACTCGAGCAGTTGAAAGCGGATGAAATGGAAATACTGTCTGTAATTGCGAGACAAGAAGCCGAGGGCGAAAAACTAGACTCTGTTCGCGCTGTTTTGCAAGCGCGGCAAGCCGCTATCACCAGCGCAATTGCACAGACAAAAGAGAATATTGAAGAAAAGCAACAACTGTTAGAAGGCTTGAAAGAAAAAGTGATTAAAATGCCGCCTGCAAAAAAAGCAGACGTTGTCGAAAACATCCAAGGCGGCGAGGAAGATTACTTGCTGGGATTAAAAGTGGAGGGAGCTCGAATTGTTTTTCTCATTGATACCAGTGCGTCCATGACTGATGAGTTGTTACTGGATATCATTCGCCGGAAAACCGGATCGGCGCAGGAGAAAAAGGCAGGACCGAAATGGCAACGGACTAAACGAATTACCAAGTGGCTTGCCAATCGAATTCCGAACAGATCACAAGCTCTCTTTATTGCTTTTAACGAAAAAGCTCAGTTTATTGGCCCTGCGAATTGGTTTTCAAGTACCGATGCAAATGCAATTTCTAGCGTCTTTAGTACTCTCGATGCCCTTGTGCCCACAGGTGCGACTAATCTTGAAGAGGCGTTGAGGGTTGCAAAATCTGTAAGTTCATCGCCAACAAATTATTACCTCGTAACGGACGGACTACCCACCACCGGAAATTCCAGCTATAGAAGTCTAAATCCCTTTGCAAATTGTTCGTCTTTATTTGGGAAATCTAACACCATATCTGGCGAATGCCGCCTCAAGCTGTTCCAACACACTGTTAAGGGAAGCGGCCTGCAGTCAGGTCGTCCCATTAATATAGTTTTGCTACCGCTAGAGGGGGATCCTGCTGCGGCTCCAGCCTTTTGGTCATGGACCTTTAACTCAGGTGGATTGCTAATTAGCCCTGCAAAGGAATGGCCATGAAACGTCGCAAACGGGCCATTGAGCTATTCAGCTTGTCTTTTCTTGATTTAATATCTTGCGGTTTTGGCGCGGTTGTATTGCTAATTTTGATTTCAAAAACTGACCAAGATGTATCCTCTGCATCACTTCAGCAAGCAGAAGAGGTAATTTCTGAGTTAGCCTTTTTAGAGCGAACAACAACCGATTATCGCAAGCACGCAGATAATTTATCGCAAGAGAATAAGCGAAAAACAAATGACATTAAGGCAGTGCAAACAGAACTGGATAAACTAAAAGGCCAAAAATCCAACGCACAAGATGCCGTAACCAAAGCCCAGGATAACCTTGAAGGGATGGAGCTAGTAATGGAGTCGTTGAACCGCGCAAGTATCCGCCCTGCGACGAATAACAAGATCAGGGATGAAGAAGTCGGTGGTATCCCAGTAGACAGTGACTATGTTTTATTTATTGTCGACACATCTGGAAGTATGCAATCTATTTGGTCCCGCGTCACAAAGGAAATGAAAAATATTCTCTCCATTCACCCGAAGGTTAAGGGGTTTCAAATTTTGAATGATAACGGGCTTCATTTGATATCGGCCTATAAAGGAAAATGGATACCCGACACCGCAAATCGACGCAAGACCGTCTTCAACACTTTTAAGAATTGGAACAGCAACTCCAACAGTAGCCCAGTTGAGGGGCTGGAGGTTGCTCTTAGAACATACGCTAGCCCCAACATATCATTGTCCATATACATCCTTGGCGATGAATATTCCGGCAGGTCATTCAATGCTGTCATTGATCGCCTGCAACTGCTGAACCGAAATAGAATTACCGGAAAATTGCTGGCCAAAATTCACGCCCTCGGGTTTGTGTCTAGCGGCATTACAGGCCGTTTCGCGGTTTTAATGCGAGAGCTCACAAAACAGAATGGCGGCACATTCTTAGCACTTCCCAAAAAGTGACATCCATAGAAAAACGAGGCAACAGAGACGAATGTCTAAATCAGACATATTAGCTCTTATGTCAGC
>JBALWO010000085.1:0-8415 GCA_036960775.1 Pseudomonas marincola
CCTGAACGCCAACACCTTCCTCTAAAGGTCAGGGTTTTTATTGAATATTTGGGGGGTAAATTCGGCGGCGGTGCTCCTTACTGGGATAAGTTTATGTGATTATCTGGATGTAAAAACAGCACTATTGATATTTGGATACATCGAAGGCATAGATTAGAGTGAACGTCATACGTCGACTTAAAGGCTTTACGCGGACTGAAATTCAATCTGTTAGTTTTTATACGAACTCGGCGCTTCACCAAACTCTTGTTTAAATAACCTCGAAAATTCGCTTGAAGATTTAAAGCCGCACTTATAGGCAACATGGGTCATCGTCATCCCAAATGGGTTTTGAGAGAGCATTTTTCGAGCGGCTTCTAATCTTTTTCTCTTCAATCTTTCCATGACAGGCTCTGAATTGGAAAAGATCTTATATAGATAACTTTTAGAGATGTTGCAGGCCGCGGCAACGTCTTGAGGGTTGAGAGTATCATCCCAAAAATTGTTATTTATGTAGGAGATAGCCTTAGATTTATGGGCTTCCATTGCAATACTTTCGTCAGAAGACGAATTTCCGCCGCTAAGATAGAAAGATATGGCATCCAGTATTTGGTTGTTCACAAAATTGGTCGTTCTATCATCTAACGGAGCTGGGCTATTTAGAAGATCTCCAATAGTTTGCTTCAGCAAATGATAAATTAAATCAGGATTAATGACTTCCTTATCGATGATTGCCGGCTTAACCCCAATTCTATCTTCAATAGATCTGGTGGGAATTTTGACGTTAAACGTTCCGTAGCAATTATCGATCTGCAATTTGGCAGTCATGCCATTGTTGATTAAAAAAACGTTGTTGGGTTCTAAATTTACAGTCCTAGTGCCAACCTTGCAAAGAGCCCGCCCATAGTTTGGGAATGACAACGAATAAAAAGGCTCATCGAGTTTTTGCAGATCCCTATCTGATCGTTCAAAAGATTGATTTCCAAATTCGAGACTGGTGAATGTGAGTTCACCTATTTGTTTACTAGAATAAGCACCCGATATGCTTTTCTCGCCGAGCGTTACAATATCCACATCCCCCCAAAGCTGACCAAACTTTTCATGCCAATAGGTTTCTCTATCAGCTGAAAGCATATCTTCTGTATCTGCGATTTTGGGTAAGGCTGTCTTCGCCAAATTATAAAGTGAGTAACTGGTCATTTTAGGCTGCTTTTTTCTAGAAACCCTTCGGGAGTAGACTGGTTCACAAAAGATCATATCATGGTTCACAAGAGTTCTGCGAAAAAGAAAGCTAACACTCTCCTCATTCGATTATTGCGACAATATCAAACAGGAGCAGTGCGTCATGTTGAAGTCAATAAAGTACGGGGTTATTCTAACGGCGGCTATTACGACAATTAGCAGTACCGCGATCGCAGCGGAGATAAATTGGACACTGGCTTATTTAGCCGTAAAGGGAACAGTTTATGAAGAAGTCGCGAAAGCTATTCCAAGCCGCATCGAAAAAGCAACTAATGGTCGCTTAAAAATTACGGCAAATTCCTCGTTAGTAAAAGGCAATCGATTGCTAGAAGCCGTGCGAGACGGATTGGTACAAATGACTTTGCCATTGACCGGTTATTATACCGGCTCTCAGCCGCTATTCACGGTCCCCTCATTGCCTGGTATCTCTGAGAGTTACGATAACCTGCAAGCCTTATCTGCGTCGGCGTACGGTGAACAAGTGCGGGAACTTTTTAACACCAAATATAACTCTACCCAACTTATGGAAACGGCATTTTGCCCACAGACGTTATTCTCCACTGTCCCAATTTCGACTGTTGAAGAATGGAAAGGGCGCAAGCTCCGTGTGAACAACCGGGGGACCGGTTTAATCGGTGCCGAACTTGGAGCCACAACTGTTTCTTTGAGTGCAGGAGAGGTTTTACCCGCTCTTGAACGAGGTGTCATCGAAGGCGTCATTACTGACAGCTGCTGGGCGTATGGTGCAGGATTTCAGACTGTGATCACGCACGCTGCCAATTGGAAACTTGGGAGCGTCGCACCATCGCCAGTTTTGGTAAATAATGATGCCTGGAAATCTCTTCCCAGCGACCTACAAGGCATCGTTCTTAAAGAATTTCAGGCCCTTGAAAAAGAATTTGCTGATCGTTGGAGGCAACGGGCAAAAGAAATGCCTAAATTGTGGGAAAAAGCAGGCGTGAAGTTCCATGATATTTCAGCAGATGAAAATAACCGGGTCTATTCAAAAGAAATTCAAGCACCGGTTTTGGAAGCTTGGAAAAAAGATATGACACGTGCTGGACTTGATGCGGATAAAGTCGAGGCTATCGCCAGAAAAGCTGTTGAATAAACATATGAGTATTTTACCAAAAAACACTGGGGCAACCGATAGGTTGTCCCAACTCAGTAGTATTTTCGAACAAACCTCCAGAATTCTAGCCATATTAGGCGTTACAGCAATGCTCGGCGGCGTCTTGATAGAAGTCTTTGGGAGAAGCCTTTTTGGCGTTGCGACCATATGGGTAACAGAAGTTTCATCATACCTAGTCGTGTCGATTACTTTTTTGGGAGCTGCCTTTGTCGCCTCTCGTGATGCCCATATCCGTGTCGATATTATTACGTCGAGATTATCCGTAAACCTATCGACAATAATTCAATCCGCGACAACATGGGTTTCAATTGCGGTCTCCCTGCTGGTTCTCTGGAAAACTCAAGCTTTTTTGACTGAAAATTTCATCAACGATGCGCGAAGTTGGAGCCTGCTCAATGCGCCATTATGGATCCCGCAGTCCACCGTTTGCATTGGCGTATTAATGTTGGTTTTATCCCTTTGTCTAAAGGTTAAAAACGATCAAAGCCTCAACATATATTTTAAAATTTTGGCCTACTTTCCCATATTAATTTCAATTGGTTTTGTCCTGCTTGACGGCATGGAACAAATACAAACAACCTTGCAGTTAAATCACGTCGTGATCTTAGTTATGGGACTAGTCGGCCTGTCAACATTCCTCGTTTCAGGTCCCAAAGTTTTCATAACATTTATCTTGTTATTGATCCCTGTGGTCGCTTTTTTCACTTTCACCAGCAGCTCGTCATTACCGTTTCAATCGTTGGCCCTCATCGCCTGCTTGTTTTTTCTTTTATTAACCGGACTTCCCGTAACTTTTGCGCTTTTCCTTGTGGGTATCTCTGCAATGTATTTCTGGCTACCGCCGGTAACATTCTCCTACATTGGGGAGCGAGCTTGGGGAGCCATCAACACATTTGAACTGGCGGCTATTCCGATGTTTGTCCTAATGGGGGCAATTCTTGTTCGCAGCAATGCATCAACAGATATGTTCATGGCTGCGAAGAATGCCTTGGGGAGATTACGCGGTGGCTTAGCCCATGCCTCCATCTTCGCATCAGGAATTTTCGCGGCAGTATCAGGTTCCAGCCTAGCGACAGCGGCAACAATGGGCCGCGTTGCTGGTCCAGAAATGATTAAAGAGGGGTATCGTCCAGAGCTTGCCTACGGTGTTCTGGCAGCCGGAGGAACACTCGGCATTTTAATCCCGCCAAGCATTGCCATGATTGTCTATGGCCCCTTAGCTGGCGTGCCTGTTACGGACCTTTTCCTTGCAGGAATAATCCCTGGCCTCTTGATGATTTTTGCATTCGTCGTGGTCATTGCCATTTGGACATTAATAGATCCCAAAGCAGCCCCAACAGGTCATGCGGTATCTTGGTCGGACAAAATACGATCCCTAAAAGGTGTCGGACCGTTTCTTCTTTTAATGCTCATGATCCTCGGCTCCCTCTACATGGGTTTTGCAACCCCGACAGAGGCAGGTGCTGTGGGTGTTTTAGGTGCAATCCTAATTAGTGCCTTTAGACGGACTTTTACCTTTTCAGGTCTTATTGCAGCCTTAGAGGAAGCGGCCCTTGTCACATCCTTTCTTTTAATGATCGCCGTTGGTGCGTCTGTTATGGGTTTCGCTGTTGACTTCCTAGCCATGCCGCAAAACTTGGTTCAATTTGTAAACTCTCTAGATCTTTCTAGCTTGGCATTGTTTGTCGCCATTATCGTTCTCTATCTTATTCTAGGAATGTTTGTGGAACCCATCAGCATGGTTCTTATGACGTTGCCTGTGGTTTTGCCCGTGATAGCGGCCGCTGGCTGGGATCCTCTATGGTTTGGTATTGTTCTGGTTATGCTCGTTGAGATTGGCCTGATCACACCGCCCGTTGGTATGATCCTATATGTGCTTTCCGGTGTCTCTAACGGCAAGGTTTCTCTGGGTCAAATCTCCATTGGAACCCTGCCCTTCATATTCGCGTTCATCTCAATGATCTTCCTCTTTTTCGCATTCCCTTCTTTGGTCACGTTCCTTCCGGAGATTGCAAGATGATGACGGTCGAAGGATCCCACATAAACCGCCAAATTATCGATCATTGGATCAATGAAGAACTTCTAAATAGGCGCCTCTCAGGAGGGGTTATCGAAGTTATTAAAGGCGATAAAACTTTATACCAGCGCACATTTGGAACTAAGGATGAAGATCAAAAAATTGAAATGACGCGAGATACGATTTTTTGGATTGCCTCTATGACCAAACCAATTGTGAGTGCAACTGCTTTGGCACTTTTGGACCAAGGGAAATTATCTCTCGAAACCTCCGTTGCAAAATACATCCCTGCCTTCAAAAATGCTGCTGTTTTAACCTCTGATGGTAATCTCGCGAAGCTCAAACGAGACGTAACTATTCTGGATCTTTTTAGGCATACGTCTGGTTTAACTTATGGATTCTCCGGCGAAGAAGACATTCACAATCTCTATGATGAAGCCTCCGTTTATGATTTTTCAAATTCAAATGCTGAGATGGCAGAAAAATTATCGAAAATCCCTTTGCTGAACCAACCGGGAGAGGTTTTTGAATACGGTATGTCAACTGACTTACTTGGTTTCATTATTGAATGTGTGACGGAGCAAAGTTTAGACGAAGTCGTCCGGCAACAGATTACAGGACCTCTTGAAATGTCATCGACAGGCTTTTCTCCTAATATTAACACCGTTGCCAAAGCACCTCCCCACATCAACAACATCGGAATAAAACCACCGTTAGGACTTGATCAAAAATGGTGTTCTGGGGGCGGCGGTCTCTGGTCGACACTACCGGATTACAAAATATTCGCCCAAATGCTCAAAAATAGCGGGACCAGCGGTAAAGCGAGAATCTTGAGGCCGGAAACCATTTCACTTCTTCGGCAAAACCATTTCCCCAAAGGCGTTCAATTTGGACCTTATACCAGTTCCCTAGGTATCACGGCCCCAACCCAACAACTTGGCCTTGGGTTTGGTTTAGGAGTTGCTGTAAGGGAGCACGACCAGATCACACCTCCCGGCTTTAAGGGGGAGTTTTTTTGGCCAGGGGTATCGGGTACAAATTTTTGGGTAGACCCCCTAAACGACCTAATCGTCATATTCATGACTTACGCACCGGAACATCGAGGACAACACCGTATTGATTTAAGAAATGTTGTCTATGGCGCGCTATCAGAAGAAAATTGCAGGGACGTGACTACCGATGAGTAAAACAGACACCAAGTTTGTCTCCCTTAAACAGGCTATCGCTAAAATTAAAACAGGCGCCACAATTTCCACATGCGGGTTCGTGGGGATTGGCACACCTGAGTTTCTATTGCATGGGTTAGAGCAGCGTTTTCTTGAAACTGGCACGCCGACAGACATTGATTTGGTTTTTGCTGCGGGTCAAGGCGACGGGCAATCCCAAGGCCTAAATCGCATTGCCCACAGAAAACTTTTACGAAGAGTTGTCGGCGGCCATTGGGCACTCACTCCCAAACTAGGTGAGCTTGCCCTTAATGGTGATATTGAGGCTTATAATCTTCCTCAAGGATGCCTTTCCCAGCTTTTAAGGGACACCGCTGCTGGAAAGCCCGGCACCTTCAGTAAGGTTGGCCTACACACGTTTGTTGATCCCCGCATTGATGGCGGAAAAATTAACGAAAACTGTAGCGAAGATCTAGTTTCCATCGTGTCACTTAACGGCGAAGAATGGCTATTCTACAAAGCTATTCCCATCGATGTCGCCTTCATTCGAGGCAGCTACGCTGACGAGAGAGGAAATATTTCGCTTAAGCGAGAAGCCTTAACACTCGATAATTTGTCCATTGCCATGGCTGCCAAAAACTCAGGAGGGATCGTCATCGCTCAAGTCGAGGGGAAAGCCCCCTCAGGCATTTTGAATTCTAGAGAGGTCAAGGTACCCGGTGCCTTCGTTGACTACATTGTCGAGGCTCCTGTAGAGTATCATCAGCAAACTTACGCAACATCCTATAGTCCTTTATTTTCCGGTGAAACCAGAACTACCTATAGCGAACCCAAAAACCCAGAAACAGGCATCCGCAAAATTATTGCAGCGCGAGCAGCGATGGAACTCCCTGCATCAGGTGTTATTAACTTAGGGATCGGAATGCCTGAGGGCATAGCAAATATCGCCCGTAAAAACGGAAAGTTGGAGACCTTAACGCTTACCACTGAGGCGGGATCTGTCGGCGGCATCCCTCAAAGCGGTCTGGATTTTGGTGCCTCCATAAATGCGGACACCATATTGGATCAAAGTCAGCAATTCGACTTTTATGACGGTGGTGGATTGAACATGGCCTGCTTAGGCATGGCTGAGGTTGATCAACAGGGCAACGTAAACGTAAGCCGGTTTGGATCGAAATTGGCCGGTTGCGGGGGATTTATTAACATCTCCCAAAATTCAAAAAAAGTTGTTTTCGTTGGAACCTTTACCGCTGGTGGGCTCGAGGTGAAATTCAACAACGGCAAACTTAAAATATTAAAAGAAGGTCGATCCCACAAATTTGTCCCAAGCGTCTCTCAAATAACTTTTAGTGGTCGTTACAGCCAAGAAATGGATCAAGAGATTATTTATATTACAGAGAGATGCGTCTTCAAAATGACGGAAAACGGACTTGAGCTTACGGAAATAGCACCGGGATTAGATATTCAAGCTGATATCATTGACCATATGGGGTTTGCGCCCATTATTCAGTCCCCAAAACAAATGGATATAAAGGTTTTTGAGTAAGCTAAAATCCTTATAGCCCCTCATCCACAACTAACATTTTTGTTATTGAGCCAACTTTTCTCTGGATGTTCGAAAACCATATCCGCCGCAAACCAACAAAAAACCAAACGTAATCCATGGCCATAAAGTCACTGGATTTACGGAAATGCCAAACAAGTTTATTGCGGCCTGTGTTGCCAAGGGGTTATTCAGAACCGAAATCATCTCAAGAATTCCAACTAAACCTACAGCAACCGCAGAGAGGGAAAGGGCTGATAGCAAATATGCAGACACCACTCCCTCTTCAGTCTCATCTCTCAGTCGTTTAAAAATACTGCTAGTGAGACCTGATAGACCATTGGGAGCAAAGAGCACGATTGAGATAAAGAGTATCCCTGCATACAAGTTCCAGTTTTCCGTTGTCCCGCTTAAGCCTGAAAAGACTGCGGTGAGGAGTATTGCACCAAGAGGTGGTCCCCAGAAAACGCCGGTCCCACCGATAAAAACCATTTGGAGTATTAGCCACGATTGTTGAAGGCTAATGATTTCAACAGTGACAAATTCGAATGTAAGAGCAAACAGCCCACCTGCAATACCGGCGAGGAAGCCAGATACGCAGAACGTAAAATGTTTGAGTTTTTTTTGATCATATCCCAAACATTCGGCGCGTTCGGAATTTTGCCCAGCAGCCTCCGCCATTCTGCCAAGGGGGCTTGCATTAAACCAGGCTGCCAGTCCAACAGCCAAAATGACCCAAGCCCAGACAATAAAAAAGACTTCCGTATCTGATTGAAAATCAAACCCTGCAAAAGTAGGAAGCGTTGTCCGGTCGACACTACCACCATAGAAACGCCCAAATACGGTAGAGGAGGCAATGACAAGTTCCGCCATTGCAAAACTCAGCATAGCAAAAATCAGCCCACCCCGGCGCGTGGTGAAGCTCCCCAAAATAAAAGCGCCAACTAATCCCATGAGGCCGCCGAAGAACGGTATGAGAGGGGCCACTATCCAACTATCACCGTTGGAGAAATAATTGATAACATGGACGGCAAAGAAACCGCCAAAACCAAAATAGGCGGCATGTCCCAAAGAAAGAAGGCCCGCCTTACCAAGCAACAAATTATAGGATACCGCCAAAATAACCGCGATCCCCATTTGATTGAGGGTGAGGATTGTCGACATGCTCGTGGTCAAGAGAGGCGCCGAAAGTGGCAGCGCCGCCAAAGCCAAAATCCCCACGATTGGAAGTTTTCTAAAGGTAGATTTTTGTCTGGAATTCACACGATATACCATTGTTGTTTTTATTATTTCAAAGATCATACTTCAAACACAGATAATTGAAATGTTATTTAAT
>JBALWO010000015.1:0-10851 GCA_036960775.1 Pseudomonas marincola
AATTTCTTTGCGGGTTTCGCAAAGGCATGCCACGTATCCAAAGACACGTTTTTATGAAGAGTAACTTCAACTTTTGCAGTTCTGCGTAATCCTTTAAGACGTGCAGGAATAACCTTGGTGTCGTTAAAGACCAAAACGTCACCAGCTTCTAAAAAATCAGGCAGATCACCAACTAATTTGTCATCAATCTGATCTTTAACCACCAACAGTTTTGCCGATTCCCGAGGGGATACCGGCCGATCAGCGATCAACTCAGTTGGTAAAGTAAAGTCGAATTCATCTACACGCATATCTTTAAACGCAAACGAACGGCTCTCCATTTAGAAAGCCGTTCGCCCAATCTTGCAAAATTAGTCGCCGCTTATGCGACGTCGGCAGCAACTTTCATGCTGATGATTTTATCAGGATCTGAAACAGTGCCGTTCATCATGCCATCGCCTTTTTTAATAGCGTGAACATGCTCCATACCTTCAGTAATCTGTCCCCAGATGCTGTACTGGCTGTCCAAATGCGGGGACGCCGCCAACATTAAGAAAAACTGGCTGTCAGCACTGTTAGGATCAGAGGAACGCGCCATTGAGCACGTGCCTTCCAAATGGGCTTCGCCAGAAAATTCAGCGTCAAGGTTTTGGCCAGAACCGCCTGTGCCTCTGCCATCTGGATCACCAGATTGGGCCATAAAGCCGTCAATTACGCGATGGAAAACGATCCCATCATAGAAACCTTCGCGGGCTAATTCTTTGATACGTGCCACATGATTTGGGGCCAAATCCGGGCGCAGTTCAATGACAACACGTCCATCTTTGAGTTCAAGATATATCGTGTTTTCAAGATCTGATGACATTACTAAGCTCCTATTGACCTGCAACACTGCAGGATCTCATTGTCTATTTTTTCGCTGCATTCAGCATTTCAACGCGTTCAACGATTTCAATAGCCGTCGATTTCGATACAAATTTGGTAATGTCACCGTTAAGAAACGCGATTTCTTTTACCAAAGATGATGCGATAAACTGATGCTGATCCGAAGCCATCAAGAAGATAGTTTCAATTTCGGAGTTTAGCCGTCTGTTCATTCCCACCATCTGAAATTCATATTCAAAATCAGATACAGCACGAAGTCCGCGAATAATAACACTGGCATTACATTCTTCTGCGAAATGCATCAACAAATTATTGAACGGTTTCACAACAAAATTTGTATCTGGGAATTCCACGATCATTTTCTCGACCATGTTACACCGCTCAGCGACGCTGAAAAGTGGGTTTTTCCCAGGGTTCATCGCCACACCGATAACCAGTGTGTCCACCAATTTCGCTGCCCGTTTAATAATGTCGTAATGCCCCAAAGTTATTGGGTCAAAAGTTCCAGGATACAGGCCGGTACGTTCTACTTGCATTGGAGAGGCTCCTTTTAGACTTGCTATTCTCTGTTAGCATTCATCCAAACAACACCCAAAATCTTAAGCGTTGTCATCAGTTATCAGAAATTGGCACAATTTCTTCTGCTTCTGTACCATTTTCCAGGTTAATGTCATCTCCGTCTTCCTCGTCATCGGATTTTGTCTCCTCCAACGCGGTTACGGATACTACTTGCTCTCCCTTGGCAGTCTTGAACAGGGTTACACCCTGCGTATTCCGACCTGCCACACGAATATCAACAACTGGCGTGCGGATCAACTTACCCCCATTGGTTACAAGCATGATCTGATGACCAAGCGTAACCGGGAATGTTGCTACAACCAGTCCGTTACGATCAGAGGTTTCAATGTTGATGATCCCCTGCCCGCCGCGGTTCGTTACCCGATATTCATATGCATTCGTCCGCTTGCCATAGCCATTCTCGGTAATTGAAAGCAGAATTTCTTCCCTGTCAAAAAGATCTGCATACCGGTCAGGATCAAAGCCTGCGTAATCTGTTACATTGCCTTCTTCGTCTGCGGAACGACGAACTTTGAGATAAGCGTCTCTAGTTTCCGTATCCACATCAATATGTCCAAGAATAGACATACCCATTACGTCGTCTTCGCCAACAAGTCTCATGCCGCGAACACCACTTGAATCGCGTCCTTTAAACAGGCGAACATCTGTTGCTTGGAAGCGGATACATTTACCGCCCTTAGCAATCAGTAATACATCTGATTCAGAGGTACAAAGCTGTACACCAATGAGCTTATCATCGGCATCCAACTTCATGGCAATCTTGCCGTTTGATTTCACGTTGGAGAAATCGCTCAGTAAGTTCCGACGGACGTTGCCTTTTGCCGTCGCGAACATAACTTCGTAATCGTTCCAAGTCTCCTCTTCCTCCGGCAATGGCATCAAAGTCGAAATGACCTCGCCATCTTCGAGAGGTAGGAGATTGATAATCGCTTTACCAAGGCTGGTTGGCGAACCAAGCGGCAAACGATACACCTTCATTTTATACACACGCCCAAAGGACGAGAAGAACAGAACCGGTGTATGGGTATTCACCACAAACACCTGCGTTACAAAATCTTCATCACGTGTCTGCATCCCTGCCCGGCCTTTACCACCGCGGCGTTGCGGCCGGTATGTGGACAGCGGAACCCGCTTGATGTAGCCCTTGTGACTAACCGTCAGAACCATGTCTTCGCGTTGGATCAGATCTTCAATATCATGTTCAAACTCGTTGTCTTCAATTCGCGTACGACGCGGCGTCGCGTATTTTTCTTTCATTTCCAGCAATTCAGTCTGGATAATGTCGATCAGACGCGGGCGGCTGGATAGGATATCGAGACAATCAAGGATCTTATCGCCAAGACCTTTTAATTCATCGCCGATTTCATTTTGCCCAAGTGCTGTCAAACGTTGCAGACGTAGGTCCAAAATGGCGCGCGCTTGGAATTCTGAAAGTTGGTAAGTGAGATCCTCATTAATCGGATACTCAGGATCATCAACGAGACGGATTAAACTTTCCACTGCATTTGCCGGCCAGGCTTTAGCCATCAACTGCCCACGGGCAGTTGCAGGGTCCGGCGCTTTCCGAATAAGAGCAATAATCTCATCGATATTGGCAACCGCAATTGCAAGACCGATCAAAACATGTGCCCGTTCGCGAGCTTTACGGAGTAAGAATTTAGTACGGCGCGTTATAACTTCTTCACGGAAATCAAGGAAGGCTTCCAGAAGTTGTTTAACGTTCATCATTTCCGGCTTGCCGTGATTAATGGCAAGCATGTTAGCGCCGAATGATGTCTGTAACGGTGTGAACCGATACAGTTGGTTCAATACGATTTCAGCAACAGCGTCGCGCTTAATTTCCACAACAACCCGAACGCCGTGGCGATCAGACTCGTCGCGAAGATCGCCAATTCCTTCAACCTTCTTATGTCGAACCAAATCAGCGATTTGTTCAACCAAGCGAGATTTATTAACCTGATACGGAATTTCACTAACGATCAATGCCATGCGATCTTTGCGGATTTCTTCGATATCCACTTTCGCCCGCATAATCACGGACCCACGACCAGTTGTTCCCGCACTAATAGATCCGGAACGCCCAAGAATAACACCGCCTGTAGGAAAATCTGGAGCTGGAATATATTCCAGCATTTCCTCAGGAGTTATCTCAGGCTTGAAAAGAAGCGCAATACTACCGTCAATCACTTCGCCTAAGTTATGCGGCGGAATATTGGTGGCCATACCAACAGCGATACCACCGGCACCGTTCACCAAAAGATTTGGGTAACGTGCGGGTAACACTGAAGGTTCGCGCTCTGAATCGTCGTAGTTATTTACGAAATCCACTGTATCCTTATCGATATCATCGATCAGGCTTTCAGCCGTTTTCTGAAGGCGTGCTTCCGTATACCGCATGGCGGCGGCTCTATCGCCGTCCATGGATCCGAAGTTACCTTGGCCCTGAATTAGCGGTAGTCGCATGGAGAAATTTTGCGCCAAACGCACCATCGCATCATAAATGGCACTATCGCCATGAGGATGGTAACGGCCCATAACATCACCAACCACACGGGCTGATTTACGGAAAGCTTTGTCGGATGTATAGCCATTTTCGTACATGGCATAAATAATCCGCCGGTGAACCGGTTTCAGGCCGTCCCGTGCGTCAGGTAAGGCTCGAGAGACGATAACGCTCATGGCATAGTCCAAATAGGACGTACGCATCTCTTCTACAATTGAAACGGGGACGATATCTTTATCGGTCGGAGGCAGGGTTATGTCGTTCAAGGCACACTTCCAGATAGTTAAACGGACTTGAAACTCCCATTCCAAATCCTGTATTCTTGATACTGTTCTCAGATACCGCCATATGGCGTATCCTATCATCCGTTCTACAAGATATTGAGGGGCATAGCAACCTATTGCGCCTGCGAAGAACAGGAATTACCAAACGTCTGCTTAAGAAGCCTTCAAGTGCGCCAAAAACGAGGCGTCAGGAATATAAGGAGTGTGAAAATCTCTAACCGGCCCAAGATCATTTCAAGTGATAACACCCACTTAGCTGCCGCCGGAATATTCGCATAATTCCCATGGGGACCGATAATAGCGCCAATACCAGGCCCCACATTTGTAATGGCTGCTGCTGAGCCACTAACACTCGCCTCAAACCCCAAGCCCAAGCCCATCAAAATCAAGGCAAACACGGCAAACGAGACGATAAAGACAAAGACGAAACTGGCGACACCGGTGAAAACCCCGTCACTTATTTTCTTACCTTCGTATTTTTCAGCAAATATGCCGTTTGGAAATATTTGTCGACGGATAATCTGACGAACCATTTTTGCACTTATTATAAAGCGCATAATTTTTATGCCGCCAGTGGTTGATCCGGTGCACCCTCCTGAAAAAATCAGAATAAAGAACAACAAAGCAGAAAAACCGCCCCAGCTTGAATAATCAGATATGGCAAAGCCAGATGTGGTGACAACCGAGACAACGCTAAAGGCAGCATTTAAAATGGCCTCTCCCCACGTAAAATCGCGTGCATTGACGAGCCATAAACTTAAAACGGTTATTATGAAGAGAATGCCAATGCCGTAAGTCTTGATCTGCTCACTGCCAAATTGCCGGGTTCTAATGGCTCGAATATACCAAAGGAAAGGAATGCTACCCAGGAACATGAATAGAATACATGTCCATTTAATAAACGGGCTTGCGAAATAACCAATTGACGCGTCATGAGTTGAAAAGCCACCCGTCGCAACCGTGGTTAGCGCATGGGCAATGGCATCAAACTCTGTCATACCCTCAATTTTATAGGCACTGGCGCATAAAATTGTGAGCGCCACGTAAACCCATAAGGTGGTGGACGCTAGTTTGGCGGCCGATGGGAGCTCTTTATCAGAACTCTCAGAGCTCTCCGTGCGAAAGAGCTGCATACCGCCAATTCCCAAAAATGGCAGCATGGCAATGGCTGTTACAACAATACCAATTCCGCCAAGCCATTGAAGGAATGCGCGCCACATCAAAATACTATTGGGTGTTTGATCAAGGTTCACGAGAACCGTTGCGCCTGTTGTTGTGATCCCAGAGGTCGCCTCAAAAACGGCATCAGCAAGGGGCATACCATACAAAAAGAATGGTAATGTTGCCGCACTGGTCAGTACCAGCCAAATAGAAGCGGTCAGAATAAAAATCTGTTTATGGGAAAACGTGATGGCTCCGCTTCGGGCTGAGAGCATTAAACTCAGCCCCACGAAGATTATGACGCCGAACGCTTTCAAAAAGGGCTGATCAGCCCCGCGGTTCAACATCTCTATTATAAGGAGAGGAAGAGAAATAATCGCCAAAACGGCGCCATTTACAAAAAGTATTGGTCTCATTCATTCCCTAAATAGATCGAACTTCAACCGACCCACTTATTCCCCTGAAGATTAGTTCTCAAGGGCGATTTATGCGCCCTCTTGAACGACAGGTCAATGAACTTTGCGCTAAACGCAAATTGCCTAAGCCGAGGTATTTGAGTGTTATTTAAGCGTTTACGTTTTCGGTAATGCTTGCAGGAGCAGATCTAACAACCCGGTTTGTTACCATGCGGTCATGCAGCTTTGTGATGATGTTACTTCCTGTTTTTTCAAATGCAAATGGAAGAATTGCGTGAACAAACGCGCATAATGCTGCTAGCAATAACCAAAATCCAAAACTTGAAGACATATGCATGTGCTCCAAATATGTTTCATTTACAGATTTTGGGTGATCTGTGAATAATGCTACTGGGTTCGTCATTTAATCTCTCCACTTCGTTAAGGCCCATCCGCCTTTGAATTGAGATAATGATACCTATTCTCCATTGAGATTATTTTCCAAATTTGACAGTAAAACCAATAAATGCGAAACATACGTTCATAAATTTTACAAATATTGGATATTTTGTTTCATGGATGACATTGACAAGAAAATTCTGAACCATTTGCAGAAGGACAGCCGCATTCCAGCCAACGAATTAGCAGAACGTGTTGGTTGCTCCCGCACAGCTTGTTGGAGGCGCGTTAAGTCCATGGAAGAAGCCGGTATTATTCGGGCAAACGTGGCTTTAGTAAACAGGGATAAGATCGGCCTTCCCGTTACCGTGTTCGTGAACATTAAGACCAGCTCTCATGAGCCCGACTGGCTTGATCAATTTGCAAATGTTGTGGAACTATTCCCTGAGATCACGGAATTCTATCGGATGAGCGGTGATGTGGATTACCTTCTAAAGGTGGTCGTTCCAGATATTGCCTCTTATGACGATTTTTACCGTCGGCTCATCCAGTCCATCGAACTGAGCGACGTGAGTTCAAACTTTGCCATGGAAGAAATTAAGTTTACGACGGCCCTGCCCGTTCGTTAGTTCATTAAAATTGCAGGACGGTATTCGGATATATACAAACTGCCGAAATGGCGATCCTTCACTCACCTAAACAATGGAGTGAATGAATGCAATTGAATAAAAAAACAGTAATTATAACAGGTGCAAATAGCGGAATTGGCGCAGCAGCTGCGGTTCTATTTGCAGAAGAAGGTGCAAATGTCGTTCTCGGTGCACGGCGCGAAAAAGAGTTAGACGACGTTACTAATCAGATTTTGGCATTTGGTGGACGCGCTGTCTTTCTTGCAGGTGATGTGTGCGACGAAGAATACGCCAAAGCGTTAGTTGCACTGGCAGAAGACAAATTTGGAAACTTGGATGTCGCGTTTAACAACGCTGGCATTATGGGCAATCAAGTTCCCGTTCAAGACATGACATCCGAAAATTGGCATGCTGTCCTGAACACAAATTTAAACAGTGCTTTTTACGCGGCAAAATACCAAATTCCAGCTATGAAAAGGAACGGTTCAGGATCAATTATCTTCACATCCAGTTTTGTGGGATATACCGCGTCCTTTCCTGGAATGGGAGCATATTCCGCAAGTAAAGCGGGACTGATTGGTCTAACACAAGCTTTAGCCACCGAGAATGGGGCAGATAACATCAGAGCCAACGCCCTTCTTCCTGGCGGCACCATAACTCCTATGGCGGGTGATTTGGAAAACAACCCAGATATGCGTGAATTTCTGGAAGGCGTTCATGCGCTCAAACGTCTTGCTGATCCTATTGAAATAGCAAAAGCAGCACTGTTCCTCGCCTCAGACAACTCAAGTTTTGTAACAGGGAGCCCTTTCATTGTTGACGGCGGAAATTCTATAAACAAAGTATAAGACGAACTCAAGAACTAGTCCTTAAGTATCAACAGAAGAAATTGATTTAGTAGTAATTTTGAATAAGGGAATATTCCAAATTACGTATGGATTCGGTAAACTCCCACAAAGAGTCCATTGACATACGCCTAATTTATTACTTACATTTCTTCTGTTGTACCTCTTTTTGGTAATCATATGACTAGTATTTATGTATGAGTATTTCCGTAATGGCTTCGTTTAGTTCTAATAAAATGCAGATTTTCATTCTGTTCGCGCTGGTCGTTCCCGCATTGTTTCTTTCATATTCGGAAAGCACGGCAAAAGATATAGTACTCGCGGGTGAAACCAAACGAGTGGTGCATCACACTCCTTATGTAGAATGTGCCTTCAATCAACTTGACTACAAGCTCCGAACTGTCGGAATTCCCTGGAAAAGGGCACAACTCTCCACCGAAAGTGGTAAGTTTGATGGATTTTTTATGGCAACTCAGAATAGTTCTAGAGATGCTTATGCAGTCTTGTCTGAGCCATTTTTCGAAATAGATTGGCTGTATGTTGTAAAAAGCGGAAGCGGTATTTCACCCGCTGATGCCGACTTCTTTCAAAACACTTTTGCAGCTGAGCATGGCAACAGTCGCATGACGTGGTTAATCAAAAAAATTAAGGGAATGGGCATAACTGAAGAGGTGGTTATTCGGCCAGATTCAACAAATATTTTGAAGCTCTTAGAAATGGGCCGTGTTCAAGTTAGTATTGAAAACGATGAAAGCCTAGAAAAAGCGATTGCGAACACTGGTTTTGATAAGTCAGATTTCAAAACCTATCTGGTTAAAACTCTTCGATCCGGTGTTTATTTTTCTAAAGCTTTCTTAGCCGACAAACCCAAATTCCTATCGCGATTTAATGCTGCGGTTAAAAATTGCAATAAAAACCAATGACGCATTGATATTGATTGATCCCCACCAATCGCGTAGGTTCGAAAAAAATACTATTCTTTAAGGGAGATCAATCATGAAGATCACGTCATTCTCGCGCCGTGCCGTTGTTGGTGCTGTTGCTGGCTTAGCAGTATTATCAGGCTTTGTAACTACGGCTGTTGCCGCCGATAAAATCACAGTTGGCGCACTCCGTTTTACATCTCATTCCCCAACCTTCATTGCCTATGAAAAAGGATATTTCAAAGCAGAAGGTTTGGATGTTGAACTTAAATTCTTCCAAGCAGCGCAACCGATTGCAGTTGCCATCGCATCTGGCGACATTGATTTCGGTGTAACGGCCCTCAGTGGTGGCTTCTACAGTCTTGCTGACAAAGGTGCATTGAAAGTCATCGGCGGCCTAATGGCTGAGAAAAAGGGCGCACCGGGCAACATGATCCTTGCGTCAAACAAAGCTTATGATGCAGGCCTTAAAACGCCAGCTGACCTTAAGGGTAAAAGCTGGGCCATGACACAACAGGGCTCATCATTCCATTATATGGCCGGCATTATCGCCCAGAACAATGGCTTTGCTGTAACTGACATGAAATTGAAGCCACTCCAAAAAGTAGGCTCAATGATCGGCGCCCTAAAGTCGGGTCAAGTTGATGCCATGGCAATCGTGCCACATATCGCATCTGCACTTGCACGCGGCGGGGCAGCTAAAATCATTGGTAAAATTCAGGACATGAGTGATTACCAAGTGACAACGATCTTCACGTCTACAAAAAATACAACAGACAACCGCGATGTGGTTGCCCGCTTTATGAAAGCATATGCAAAAGGTATCGCCGATTATGACGCGGTTATGCAAAATCAGGCGAAAGATCCTGCTGCAACAGATGCAATGGTCAACCTGATCCACAAGTATGTATATGCGAGCAAGCCTATTGAAAAAGCAGCCCCATCTATTAAAGCCGGTGCTGTTTATCTTAACTCCGGTGCGGCGCTTAATGTTGCTGATGTTGCAAAACAACTTGCATGGTTCCAAGCCCACAAACTTGCTCCTGCCAGCTTAACGGTTGAAAAAATGGTTGATGCGAGTTTCGTTAAAACCATCAAATAAGAAATAGACCTTTTGGATGGGCGGCATTTGCCGCCCTTCTTTTATTTGGGGCCCTACCCATGGATTTACACCTTAACAACATCTCGCATACCTATGATAAGACTGAGGTTTTATCTGGTATTGATTTCAAAATCGAGTCCGGTCAGATCGTCTGTATCATTGGTCCATCAGGGTGCGGTAAATCCACATTACTTCGGTTTATCGGCGGACTGGAGAGGCCCAAATCTGGTGAGGTTTTACAAATCGGCTCCCCACCGCCTGAAAGCCTAAATCCGCTCACCTACATATTTCAAGATTTTGCCTTACTGCCCTGGAGATCTGTTCGGGGCAATATCAGCCTTGTTCTGGAAGATCACGGAATTCGCGGCAAAGAGGCCAAAGCCACCATTGATGATGTGCTTGAGCGAACCAAGTTATCTGATTTTGGGGATGCTTTACCAAGGCAGCTATCGGGCGGCATGAAACAGCGTGTTGCCATCGCTCGCGCATTAAGTGTGCGTCCTGCTTGTTTGCTGATGGACGAGCCGCTATCCGCCCTTGATAGCCAAACGCGAGAGCTTCTTATGGATGATCTGATCGAACTTTGGGTCCGCGAAAAATATACAGCCTGTTACGTTACCCATAATTTGAACGAGGCAGTGCGCCTGGGTCACAAAGTTGTTGTTTTGTCCCGCCGTCCGGGAACAATTCGGGAAATTGTCGACATCGATATCCCTCTGGAGGAGCGCCATAATCAATCGGCGGCTCTGCAAGAAAAGCAAGACTACCTTTGGGGCCTCATGCGTGAAGAGGCAGCCGCGGCAGATCAGGAGTTGAGCCAATGAGTAAGGACAACAGCAAAATCACAAGCCCTGTCCCATTTCGCGGGGGTGGTTTTTCACCGCGTCCCATGAGAATTGTTGCGCCTATTTTATTCGTCATTGTTATTACCATTTGGGAAAGCGGATCACGCCTTGGCTGGATCAGTCCTATTGTGCTCCCGGCCCCGTCAGAGGCCTATACAGCCTTTATGGATCTGGTGAATTCGGGACAACTTGTCCTCCACTTACAAGCATCATTGACCCGCCTTGTTATTGGGTGGAGCGCGGGAACGCTGCTTGGTGTTTGTTTTGGCGTCGCAGCCGGGCTGTTCACAATGGCACGGGGCGGTATCGTTCCCTTTGTCGC
>JBALWO010000015.1:10951-16598 GCA_036960775.1 Pseudomonas marincola
GGCTTTCGGATTTCGGCATCCATCGCGATCATCTTGCTTGTTGCTGCTGAAATGATCGGTGCTGAATATGGCGTTGGCGCCTACGTTCTGCTCGCAGGTAACTTGATGGCCATGGATCAATTAGTGGCCGGTGTGGCCATGCTGTCGGTGCTTGGTCTCACTGTTAGCTGGATTATCGGACGCGCTGAAAAACATTTCCTTAAATGGCGCATCTAACTCTATTGACAGGTCACCGATCCCGTGAATATGTTGCAGGGTGCATTTCTTACCTGCACCCTATCCGCGGAAAGGGCAAAGCCCAGTAAGACGTTAGAAAAATTACATATTTCAATACGATTTCTACACGTTCGGCGGATACGTTAGACAAAGGATTTCGTATGAAAAAAACACTTCAAGCGCCCGTAGTGGGCCTTCAACCAACCTCCACGCCCAAACTGTCAGACCTGCAAACAGAATTCACCCTGCAGGCCGCAAAACTGTTTAAAGATTATCAAGCTGGCCTTGATCATGCCGCAGCGCTTTTTCGGACTTACCATCCAAGAGCCACCCAGCCGAGTTTTATTCCTGACCTTCTGGATGCGAGGCAGGTTATTTTAGTTCAAAGTATGCGCGGTCAAAAACTCAACTTTGAACACTTGAAAAAACAATCAAAAACCCTTCTAAAAGATTTGGCATTAGGCGATGAACTTGCCCGCCACCGGTTCACTTGCACCCATCCAAAATTACTGTCAGGCACCAAAGAATTAAGCCAAATGCTGCTATCAGATGCCCAGCATGTACTGGCACTCGAGAACGGATTTGATAGCTGGCCCAAATTAAAGCATCATTTATCGGCGCTAGATACTACGGCTGCGTTCTTGAAGACCGGCGGTAAGATTGATACTCCTAAAACAGCTCATATCCGCTGCGGAAATGACATCAAGAACCTTTTGCAAGATGCTGATTTTCAAGGAAGTTTTCACGAGGTTATCGATCCATTCGCCATGGGCCCTGTATATCCTCGAAATGCTGGTGTTGAAGCTCTATCCCATCGCGGGACCTATATTGATACGCTTTTGGGGGAGTATTTACCGCTTGATGAAAAACGATCACTGTTTGATATATCATCCCATGAACAGGCATTTTTGGAAAGCCTGCCTGCACAATATGAAGAAGTCACTTTGTGGTTCGAACATGATGCC
This sequence comes from Pseudomonas marincola, assembly GCA_036960775.1. Taxonomy (GTDB): domain Bacteria; phylum Pseudomonadota; class Alphaproteobacteria; order Sneathiellales; family Sneathiellaceae; genus Sneathiella. The sequence continues at coordinate 12,133 of JBALWO010000015.1, forward strand.
TTTGATCAGCTCTGTCTCGCCCACATTCTGCATCACATGGCAGAACGTCCACTTCCCTTGTCTTTCGATTTAACATTGGTTCAAGTTGACCATTTTCCAGGTGTAAAAAGGTTTTTGGGGCTTGGAAATCTCGGGCCCGATCCTGAAACAATATGTTTATTGTTTCAGCAAAGGCTTGCCGTCTCGCCTGCAATGATTGCCTTCGGCGCCCGTATCTGGAATGCCTTCACAAACCGAAACCCCACTGATTTATGGCGTTTAGTGAACGAGAAGAGCGCGCCGTTACCGCTCATGCAAACAGCGCTTCGCCGGATGCTGTCTGAACTTCCTCACCCAAACTCAGGCTTAGGCTTTACAGAGATGCTCGCCCTTCAAATCCTAAAGCAGGAAGGACAGCAAGCCATGCGGCGGATTTTCTTATTTATGGTGGCTGAACATGACCCAGAACCCTACCACGGTGACATCATGTTTTTCGGCATTCTCAAAAAACTTTGGCAAGGCGAAAAACCAGCCATTGAGATCGTTGGAGAAATAGAGGCCCCCGGTCCTGCCAAAGAAATCCTGAAGCTAACCGAATTTGGCGAAAAGCTCCTCGCCGGTCAAGAAAACTGGCTTCGGCACAATAAAACCGATCGCTGGGTTGGCGGTGTCGAGATCAACAACAAGTTTGATAAAAACTGGTATTTTGATCCCGAAACCGGTCCCATATTGCAAAATTAACCGGTCCAATTAACCTCGTGATGCAGCGTAAAGACACCAAGGCGATGGGTTATCTCCTCGGTAATTTCTTTACGCTCACTGCCATCAATGATCACACGCGCTGTTAGGCCATGCGCAGGATCATTCACCATTTCAATTTTCAAATCGGCATCAAGATCGGCTAACACCGCGCCAAATACGCCTGTTGCAGCCATTTCACGGAGCGCCGGTTTGAAAATTTTCCCAACGCCGGTCAGTGGCATTGTCTCTATCAGATGTATTTCGGCAGGGTTTGCGGCCCGTTCGCTGATACGTTCTCGAGCGAAATCTTTCAACTCATCTGCTGTTACACTCATTCCCGGCTTCAATTGCACATACGCAATGGGCATTTCACCCGCATATGAATCTGGACGGCCAATGGCTGCCGCTAACTCCACAGCGGGATGCTCGTGCAAAGGCTCTTCGATCAGCGCAGGGTCAAGGTTATGACCGCTTCTAATGATCAAATCTTTGGCACGGCCCGTCAGCCAGATATACCCGTCTGCATCAATGCGCCCAAGATCACCTGAATTGAGCCATCCATCGGCAACAAACGCTTCCGCGTTATGCCGTTCTTGGACATACCCTTGCATTACGCATGATCCCTTCATGACGATGACGCCGATTTCATCGACACTAGAATCCCGAAGATAATCGCCGTTTTCATCCAGATGAACTGCTTTGATTTGGGTGTAGGGTTGGCGAACCCCGATGGAGCCAAACCGCGGCGCCGTATCACGCGGCAGGAATGTCGAATATGAAGTGACTTCGGTCATTCCGTAGCCTTCTCGCATATCAACACCGCTTTTCTCGGATATTCCTTTCAAGACTTCAATTGGGCAAGCCGAACCACCCGTTGTCCCAATTCGAAGACTGCTAATATCAGCGCCATCAACCGGAATATTTAGCAGAGCAGATAAAACCGTTGGAACGGTTCCAAGTACTGTAATTCCAAATTTCTCGACGAGCTTCCAGTAATTCCCAACAAGCAACGGGTCGCGATAGCCAAGCGGACTAATGATATGCAGCGTTGCCCCTGCAAGAAGCGGCACCAATCCTCCAACGATAGAGCCACTAATATGAAATAGGGGAAGACCACAAATGATATTGTCTTTTTCGGTATATCCCAAAATATAGCCCGTTGAGGCCAATTGAATAAGCTGCATTCGGTTTGTATGCGGGACCAGTTTTGGCACCCCCGTTGTTCCGCCAGTATGATAATAGCCGACAATGTCGTTTAGTCCGCGTTCTGGCAAATTTCTAAGTTCAACAGCGGAACATTTAGACATTTCATCACTGAAAGATTGCAATTTTTTTCCGTCGCAAATAGCCCCAGAGCCAGTTACAAAAACCGCTTTCAAGTCAGGCATTTGTTCGATTAAAATCGCGACTTTATCCCACACTTCTGGGCTTTGATCCGGGCCGGGTGCGACCAATACTTTAGTGTTTGCCGCTTTCATAATGCCAAGTATATGCTCGGCATCTAACATTGGGTTAATAGCGTTTACAATGCCAACGGCTTCGGCACCAATAAGGGTATAGAAGGCCTCCGCTGATTGCGGCAGCAGATACGTAACCGTCTCCCCTGACTGCAATCCTCCCTTCAGGAACATATTGCCAACTTGGTTGCACTTCCCTAAAAGTTCAGTGAAACTGAGAGAAACACCATCCCCTAAGGGATCACCAAAGGGCTGAACAACCAGTGCCGGTTTGTCGCCAAATCGTTCCGCGGATTCCCGAAATGCATTGTAAATTGTGCCATGGCGCAACCAAGTGGATTCAGGTTCTTGTTCGAATTTTACAACATCGGCTAAATCCTGAAACGGCCCGTTTAATTTTATTTGGCTCATTGCTTCCCCCAGCTTTCATTTTTATAAATCGAGTATGGCTGGCAAAAACAGAAATGAAAATAACGGTTTTAAAAAAGTCGTTTATAAATTCTTGTTCAGGACCCTGCGCCAAGCCAAATACGTACTTTTTTCCCAAATTCGGCTTCGGCGATTTCATTGGATGAATACAAACCGCAAAGTTTAAACGTCACAGCTTGCACAAGAAACGCCAGACATCCTTCAGCAAGGATCTCGGCGTCGATATCACTTCGAATGACTTGCGTGCCTTGGAGCAGGCAAATAATTGACTTAAATAGGAGCTGCAACTCACTACACTCATCATCAATTTCTGCACTCACATTTTCAGAAGACACACCAACATAGAACTGAAACAGATTAAAGATTGCGCGTTCCCTGCTCAGCAATTTCAAAAGCGATGTTGAAGATTTCAAAAATTCGTCAATTCCAAATTTTTCTTTAACTGAAAGGGCAACCAGCTCAGCAATGGTTTGTTCAAGTTCCTCTCCCATAAGAACCAGTAACAGCTGATCCTTATCACCGAAATGGGCAAACAACGTTCCTTTTGCCACGCCGGCTTCAGCCACAATTTCTTCTGTGCGCAGGCCCTCATACCCGGTAGATACGACCTGCTTGCGGGCAACTTCAAGGATCTTCGCCCTTGTCTCAATGCTTCTTTGCTGGGGTTTACGCACGTAAAATCACTTTCGAACAATATTTATCTTGTAAATTGACCGCGGTCATATTAATTAAAAATGACCGCAGTCAACTTATGGAATACTAACATGAATTCAAGACGCATATTAACACTAAATGGGCACCCTGCCGACAACTCCCTGTCGGAGGGCTTGATATCGGCCTATTTGGACGGGGCGGCAGGCTCTTCTTCTGAAATAAGACGGCATGATTTATCAAAAATGACGTTTGATCCAGATTTTGGCAGCGGCGGTTATAAAAATCCAAAGCCGTTGGAAGTGGACCTCGAAAAATTTCTCACCGATTTGGAATGGTGCAATCACTTCGTTATCGCATCCCCGTTATGGTGGGGTGGAATGCCGTCCAAACTTAAAGGATTATTTGATCGAACGCTCCTCCCAGGCCGTGCTTTTGATCCTCATGTAATAAAAGCCGGTTTACCGAAACCTCTCCTCGGCGGTAAAACGGCCAGAATATTACTGACTTCAGATACGCCTAATTGGGCGTTTTCGATGATGTATGGATGGGCCGCCCGTAAACAAATGGAACGCCAAATTCTAAAGTTCGTCGGTATTAAGCCCATCAAATTCTCAAACTTTGCGCCAGCGGGAGAAGCCGACACTCAAAAAATTGAGGGATGGTTGAATTCCGTTCGCGAAATGGGCAGGAAAGCTGCCTAAGCACATAATGCGCCACACAAACTCGCCGTTAATTCCATTCCCAATTTGAAAAAAGATTGTTAGACTTTTCAAAAATAAATAAAAGGGAGCCAAATCCAATGGACACGAAGAAAACAGGCGGCTGTTTGTGCGGCGCAGTTCGTTATGAATTAGGCGCCGATCCCGTCAGAAGCATGATTTGTAGTTGTAAAAATTGCCAACGAACCAGCGGCAGCGCGCTTTCGACCATTGCCTTAGTGCCAAAATCAGCTCTGTCCGTCACAGGCGAGTTGAAAGGTTACGAATATAAGGGGGATACCGGCGGAACATTAGAGATTAATTTCTGTCCAAATTGTGGCTCTCCGGTCCTTCTGAAAATTGCAGCCATGCCGGATATTGTATCAATCAAGGTTGGTAGTTTTGATAATACAGACTGGTACAAACCGGGCGTCAGTATTTTTGCGGACTCTGCTCAAAAATGGATGCCTGAATTACCTGACTGCATGAGTTTCCCGAAAAACCCAGG
>JBALWO010000015.1:16698-20245 GCA_036960775.1 Pseudomonas marincola
GTCTCACCAAAAAAATCCTCAATCAATCGTTTAATTTGGATGCTAATGCTTTGATTGAAATGGAGTCTGCGGCACAAGGTCTTTTGCTTTCCACCGAATATAACGCCCAAGCCCTTGCAAGTTTTGTGAACAAAACACCGCTAGCGTTTAACTGGGAACAATTGAAAGATTAACTCCGCGCTGATTTAGAGCTAATCGAACGGGAAAGTAATTAGTCGAGTTGATATGCCGTCGTAAGAACACATGTTCCTAAAGAGTGGGTTCTTTTTACAGGATTATCATGCGATTTATTTTAGCGAGCTTTTTACTTTTTACTTTCCCGCTGAATGCCAGTGGATTGGACATTATTGCGCCTACTTTTGGAGACCTTATTTTAGAAAATGGAAAAGGTCCCTATCAAACTATTTTAAACGAAGCTGCCAATCGAAAAAACATTCTCTTTAAAGAGCGTATTTTGCCGCAAAAACGGGCTTTAAAGGAATTTTTGGAGAAACGCGCGACCTGCATTTATGCGTACACTGCATTTGCGGTTGAAAATTTTGGAAAGCAAAATATTAGAGCCAGCTTTCCCCTCGGTGTTTTTAAACAATATATATTCACGAAAAAGGGCACGCTGCCCCTGACGCGTATTTCGCAGTTGAAGGGCCACAGAGTAGCCGGATCCATTGGGGATGATAAACAAAGTTGGTTTGAAAATTTCAGAGGCCAAGGAATTGACTATATTTTTCTTCCGCGTCTAGAACAGAATATCGGCATGTTAAGCAAAGGCCACGTGGATGCTATTGTAAGCTTCATGCCTGATTTAAATAAATATAAAGACCAAATCAGCTACGACATAGACAAGCCACTTTTCATCGAGTTTGATCGACTGACTTGCCATAACACACCGGAAGGTAATCGGTTTATCTATGAAATATCAGTCGCCTTAAAGGAAATGTATCTAGACGGTACGACAAAAAATATTCTGGGAGAGAAATACTTTGATTTTAACCCTGCAAATATTCCGCTTTTGTAGGTATATAATTTCAACGAGACCTCAGATCAAAACGACATCTCTGTAAGTGAACAGCGATTTAGTCGTTGTGAAGCATTCTTTTCATGGTGTTTGTGTGAATCTTTCGGGTTTCGCCGCTGTCCCACATCTTTTTAAATATTTTGTTCAAGTCTTTCACTAGCAGCTTATTCTTTTTATGCACCAGATGAAACAATGGTGCCGAAAAAAGCGGTTCACTAACGATTTTCAACCCATAATCTTTAAACTTCGCTGAATTTTCTGAAATTTCGAAATCACGTTTAATTGCAACACCGATATCAAGTCGACCTAACGCGACTAAGCTGAGTAATTGATCATAACTGTCAACAACGGTCGGGTTTAGTCCTGCGGTCCCTTTTTCTGCGTATAATTCTCCTCGCACAATCCCAATGGTAAAACCAGATAAGTCGGCCCATTTAGTAACTGATAAATCATATTTTCGCGAGAATGCGACCCCTTCAATCAAAATGGTTGGACTTTCCAGTTGAAGAAGATTTTCATAGTTCTTTGTGACACCGCGAATACGCGCCACTTCGCCGTCAAATCGACCGGCGTTTGCTTCGATCAAAGACCTGCGGCATGGAAGTTCCTGAAACTCTATATTTAGACCAATCTGACGATAGGCTTCTGCAACTGAATATTGAGCAAATTTATGGGTAATATGAAACTCACACAGAGCAATGCGGACTGTTTCTGAAGAGTGTTCTTTTTTGGAAGCTGCGATTACATTGGCGGCCATTCCTAAAGTAAGAACAAAACTCAGAATATAAATGACAATTTTACGACCCAATATATCTCTCACGGCGTGCGTCCTTAAAATTTCGTTTTAAAGAACCTGTTGGTGAGGACTTAGCTCTCCCGAGACAAATTTCAATATACAATAAATTATTAGTCCGTATTTCGGTCATGAAAATTTTAACTGCTAATATTACTTTTTTGTTAGTTTTGCGGTTTCGAATTGAAAAATTCAATAAAAAAGGCCGCGTAAAACACGACCTTTAGATAGCTTATATGCGAGTTCCTAGAACGGGATGTCGTCGTCGAAATCACCGCCTGCAGGTGCGCCGCCGAAGCCACCGCCACCTTGATTGCCGCCGCTTTGGTTACCGCCGCCGAAGCCGCCGCCGCCTTGATTTCCGCCGCCCTGGTTACCGCCGCCGAAGCCGCCGCCTTGGTTTCCACCACCTTGATTACCGCCGCCCTGACCGCCACCTTGGCCACCGGCACTATCAAGCATTGTCAGATTGGAGTTAAAACCTTGCAGGACGATTTCAGTTGAATATTTAGTGATACCATCTTGTTCATACTGACGTGTTTGAAGTTGGCCTTCCAAATAAACCTTGGAGCCTTTTTTCAAATACTGTTCAGCGATACGGGAAAGGCCTTCATTGAAAATGACAACACGGTGCCATTCTGTCCGCTCACGGCGTTCTCCGCTTTCACGGTCTTTCCAGCTTTCAGAAGTCGCAATACGTAGATTACATACAGGCTTACCATTTTGCATATTCCGAATTTCTGGATCTGCGCCCAGATTTCCAACCAATGTTACTTTATTAACGCTGCCTGCCATGTCGTTTTGCCCTTGATTCTTTAACCGTTAGAAATTTGCATCAACCTTACCCGGTTGACGCCCTGCTGACTAGAGGAAATCAACCACATTGGCAACAGAGAACAAAATAACAACATTTTTCATAATCGGGGTGGAAATTTAGATCAATGCACTATAAATTCCGGCTAACTAAATTCGCTCATATTCCAGGTACAAATACACATGCATACGAAAATCAGTATTCGCGGCGCCCGCGAGCATAATTTGCAGAATGTTAATGTTGATATTCCCCGCGACAAGTTGGTCGTTATTACAGGCCTATCCGGCTCTGGAAAATCATCGTTAGCGTTTGACACAATTTACGCCGAAGGTCAGCGCCGCTATGTAGAGAGTTTGTCTGCATATGCCCGCCAGTTCTTGGAAATGATGCAAAAGCCGGATGTGGATCACATTGATGGTCTCAGCCCTGCAATTTCCATTGAGCAGAAAACCACGTCGAAAAATCCGCGGTCTACTGTGGGTACAGTGACCGAGATTTACGACTACTTGCGTTTGCTTTACGCACGTATTGGCGTCCCCTACTCACCAGCAACCGGCCTTCCTATTGAAAGCCAAACCGTCAGCCAAATGGTTGATCAGATCATGGTGATGGAAGAGGGTAAACGCCTGTATCTTATGGCACCGATTGTTCGCGGCCGAAAAGGTGAATACCGGAAAGAGTTTGTAGAGCTTCGGAAAAAAGGCTTCCAGCGGGTCAAAGTTGACGGCGAAATCTACGAAATCGAAGATATCCCCGAGCTAGACAAAAAAGTTAAGCATCATATTGATGTGGTTGTAGACCGCATTGTGCTTGCAGACGACATTCAAACACGTCTTGCTGATAGCGTGGAAACTGCGCTTGAACTCGCTGATGGTCTGTTTGTTGTTGAAGATGCCGACACACAAGAGCGTAAGATCTTTTCAGC
>JBALWO010000015.1:20345-62014 GCA_036960775.1 Pseudomonas marincola
GGTTCTGTTCGGAACTGGCGATGAGAAAATCCAGATCACCTTTGATGATGGCATGCGGACGTTTAAAACCAATAAACCATTTGAAGGTGTCATCCCAAATATTGAACGACGCTGGCGCGAAACAGATAGCAGTTTCGTTCGCGAAGACATGGACAAATATCAAGACAAGACCTCTTGTACGCCTTGTAGTGGCTATCGGTTGAAGGAAGAGGCTCTTGCCATCAAAATTGATGGATTGAATATCGGTGAAGTTGGTCAAAAATCCATTCTCGATGCCCTTGCTTGGTTTGAAAATCTGACAAATGTTTTGTCTCCAAAAGATAAAGCCATTGCCGAACGGGTATTAAAAGAAATTGGCGAACGGCTTGGCTTCCTTGTGGATGTGGGACTTGAATATCTGACCCTATCTCGCGGCTCAGGCACATTGTCAGGCGGCGAAAGTCAGCGTATCCGGCTAGCCTCTCAAATTGGATCCGGCTTAACCGGTGTTCTTTATGTTTTGGACGAGCCCTCCATTGGCCTCCATCAACGTGACAACGCCCGGCTTTTGAAAACATTGGTTAATCTTCGAGATCAAGGAAACTCTGTCATTGTAGTTGAGCATGATGAAGAAGCTATCATGATGGCGGATCATGTGATCGATATGGGTCCAAAAGCCGGTAGTCTGGGGGGCCGCTTAATTGCGCAAGGCACACCTGATGACATTATGGCGGTCGAGGAAAGTATCACCGGGAAATATCTATCTGGTGCAATGGAAGTTCCTCTTCCTGCTGTTCGCCGGAAAGTCACCGACGCCCGCCAAATCAAAATTATTGGCGCACGCCACAACAATCTTAAACGGGTAAATGTAAACATTCCCCTTGGAACCTTCACTTGCGTAACCGGTGTGTCTGGCGGCGGTAAATCATCGTTGATCATTGAGACGTTGTATAAGGCTATTGCCAAAAAACTGAACAATAACCGCAATCATCCCGGCCCGCATGACCGTATTGAAGGCATCGAATGGCTGGATAAAATTGTTGATATCGACCAAAGCCCAATTGGCCGGACGCCGAGATCAAATCCGGCGACATACACCGGTGCGTTTACGCCTATTCGGGAATGGTTTGCGGGTCTGCCAGAAGCAAAAGCACGTGGCTACAAATCTGGTCGTTTTTCATTCAACGTGAAAGGCGGCAGGTGCGAAGCGTGTAAAGGCGATGGCGTTATTAAGATTGAAATGCATTTCTTGCCAGATGTTTATGTGCAATGTGATGTGTGTCAGGGGAAAAGATACAACAGAGAAACATTGGATATTGCGTTTAAAGACAAGAACATATCCAACGTTCTTGATATGACAGTTGATGAAGCTGTAGTGTTCTTTAAGGCGGTTCCGTCAATTCGGGAAAAATTTGAAACCCTGCAACAAGTTGGTCTTGGCTACATCCATGTTGGCCAGCAAGCGACCACATTGTCAGGCGGTGAAGCGCAGCGGGTTAAACTTGCGAAAGAACTCTCAAGGCGCGCCACAGGCCGAACATTGTATATTCTGGATGAGCCAACAACTGGACTTCATTTTGAAGACGTTCGTAAATTGATGGAAGTGCTTCAAGCCTTGGTCAATACGGGCAACAGTGTTCTTGTGATTGAGCATAACCTTGAAGTCATCAAAACGGCCGATTGGGTCATTGATATGGGTCCAAACGGCGGTGATACCGGTGGGTATTTGGTTGCTGAAGGTACACCAGAAGATATCGCTAAAGTCGCCGATAGCCACACGGGTCGTTATTTGAAAGAAATTTTAGAGAAACGCCCTGCTGTTAAACAGGCGCCCTCTAAAAAATCTGCAAGCAACTCAGAAACCCCCGAAGTAGCCTAAAAGCGCTTTTGAAAGAATATGTTATGACGAATACAACGGATCCGGTACATGTGATCGGCGGCGGCCTTGCAGGTTCAGAAGCCACTTGGCAGCTTGTCAATCAGGGCATACCTGTCATTTTGCATGAAATGCGCCCAACCCGCGGAACCGACGCCCATATCACTGAAAATCTGGCGGAGTTGGTTTGTTCCAACTCCTTCAGATCAGATGATGCAACGAATAGTGCCGTTGGCGTCTTACATCAAGAACTGCGAGACCTCGGATCTATTATCTTTGAATGTGCCGACACTCATAAAGTTCCAGCGGGCGGCGCACTTGCCGTTGATCGTCATGGATTTTCGGCCGCTGTTCAGGAAAAGTTGGAAAATCATCCGCTTGTCACCATTGAACGCGAAGAAATCACCGGTCTTCCGCCAGAAGAATGGGGCAGCTGCATTATCGCGACAGGCCCGCTAACATCCACTGCCCTTGCAAATGCTGTTCACACGGCAACTGGTGCTGATGCCCTTGCATTTTTTGATGCTATTGCGCCTATTTTGTACAAAGACAGCGTCGATTTTGACAAGGCTTGGTTCCAATCTCGCTACGACAAAGGCACTGGTACCGATTACATCAATTGCCCGATGACAGAAGAGCAGTACCACGAATTTATTCAAGATTTGAATGACGGTGACAAAACTGAATTCAAAGAATGGGAAAAAGACACGCCCTATTTTGATGGCTGCCTTCCCATCGAAGTTATGGCGGAACGTGGTCCGGAAACACTGCGGTACGGCCCCATGAAACCCGTTGGCTTAACTGATCCTAAAAACCCAACGGTGAAGCCATATGCCATCGTTCAGCTTCGCCAAGATAACAAACTTGGGACGCTGTATAATATCGTTGGTTTTCAGACGAAATTGAAATATGCGGAACAAAAACGCATCTTTAAAAAAATTCCGGGCTTAGAAAACGTTGAATTTGCGCGTCTCGGTGGATTGCATCGCAATACATTCATCAACAGTCCAGAAGTTCTGGATGATCAACTTCGCCTTAAAAATCACCCCCGCCTCCGGTTCGCTGGGCAAATTACGGGCGTTGAGGGATATGTCGAAAGCACTGCCATTGGTATGTTAGCGGGACGTTTTCTCGCCGCCGAAAGGTTAGGCACGTCTTTCTCTATACCGCCGATTACAACGTCACTTGGCGCCCTAATGAGCCATATTACAGGCGGGGCTGATGCGAAAACGTTCCAACCTATGAATGTAAACTTCGGTCTTTATCCTCCTCTTGAAATCCGTGTAAAGAAAAAAGAACGTAAACAAGCTTATGCAACACGGGCTGCAACTGAGTTTGCAAATTGGCGTGAAAATTTGGACAGCACTGAACAAATACAGGACTAACTTGAGAAAATCGCATTTGGTAACCATTTGGTTACTATGTCCCTTTACTCTCCCAAGTATATTCTAAAGGCGGATCTCACGTTCACCTGACATGTAAAAAATATATTAGATTGAAGTATTAGAATTTAAATGGCTGAAACAGACTCTACAGTATCTGAAAATGGGGATGGCACTGACGCCGAAAAAGTCAGTCCGAGCACTCATTTTGCGTTTGAGCATAAAATCTTTGGCGTAAAAGGTGCCTGCTTCAAACTCACGACCGACAGTCGGGAACCAGCCCTTTACGTCACCCTTGGTGAGATGAAGGGCGCGATCCCTATTCGGTCAATTTGCGAAGAATTCGGAATTGATAAAGAAAGCTCTGACGCTGAGCTTCTTCGCACAGTTAGCGGATCGTTGAAATTCGTGAGAGAAATTTATCCAAACGACTCTATCCCAACTGAATTGCTGGACGGTAGCGCCTCATGGACGATTAACGAAGGCCACAAAGATATTGCCCGCGGCCGCGTTACTATGCAGCTCATTTCTTGGCTTTCTGGTAGCGAAGAAATCATTACAAATTCAGGCGAACTTGAAGCGATCATCTCCGATCCAGAAACAAAAACTAAAGTTCAAGATGCCTTTAAGGAAATCGCTAAAAAACTCGGCATTACAAAAGATGATGTGATCGAAAAGGTGGACGATGTCATTCGTGAGCTCGCCTATATTGAAGCACTTCGGGATCATTATTCCCAAATCAAAAAAATAAGCATCAATGTAGATCGTCTTCAAAACATATACCGTAGAGATCGCGGTATGATCGAAGATTTAAATCGTATTCATGCCTTGATCAGCCCCGTCATAAATAAATTTGATCGTAGCTTCGATGAACTTGACGCTCAAACATGTGAAGTTCTAACAATATTGAAGAACTTTGAGCCAACTATTGAGTTTGTCCGAAAAACGCGCGACGATCTGCATCAGCGGTTTATGATTTGGGACGTCATGATTGACGGCTGGAAAAACCTCGAAGCTGAAGAAAGCACTGAAGTTGAGCAACAGTTAAAGAAAACATATCGATTCCTAGCGCAAAACTTCATGCAGGCACAAACCTGGCGTTTGGGAAATATGTAGCCTCAAGCCACCAGCTTGTACAGTGATAAGGCGGTAATTTTGCGAAGGCTGCCAATCTCCATCTTTGGATCTGCAGGTTCGTATTTCAGCTTCTTCAATTGCTTTAAATAAATCCCACTAAGCGCATTGCAAAGCACCGCAGATTTTTGCCCTTTGCCAACTCTCCTTGCCATTGAGTTCGCTTCACGTAATTCTTCTTTTGTAAATTCGGCCATTTTTTGAACGATTTCCAAAAAACCAGCCCGGTTTTCCGTCTTAAACACAGTCTCATCTGTCAAAGAATAGTCACCCAATGCTTTGGTTGGCAGAAGCATCAGTCCATTTTGGGCGTGAAATGGTATGGCTCTCAAAATTCCTGTTAAGGCATAACTTCTACCACACCGCACAACGGCTTCAATGTTTTCAGAAATATCAGGCCCGCCAAGCGCCTTGTACATCAAATGGTGCAAGGCTCCGCCGGTCGCATCTGCATATACCAAAAGATCCCCGGTGCTTTCAATAGGTGCTGGATCAAGATCTTTTGCCCGCATATCCACCATTTCAAGCATCAGATTAAAATCGATGGGTTGTTGCCTATTAAAAGCGTGCAAAGCTTCAACAACTGGATGAGATTTAGATATGTTACCAGACAATCCTGTTAAGGCATCCCGCCACCATTGCAGCCGAATATCACCTAGTAGCGGCTCGCTCACCGTTTCTCGGACACGAGCTATTTCAATATTAAAAGCGAGGATTGCGAATAAACAATCTCGCGAGTCTTTAGGTGCAAACAAGCAACTCAACCATCGGTCATAATCATAACGGCGAACATCATTAGCTATTGGGGATAGGTCTGTATTTTCAGTCACTTTATTTCCATCAGATGTCAGCAGGTTAGGACGGGCTGTTTCTATTTAGCAGAAACTCTTTAGAATAATTAAAAAAAATGGATGTTCCACTGCAATTTTTGCTATATATCTTTGGAGCAATTTAATTAATGGCTTCAAGAATGAGGCCACTCATAACGATAACAGCTTTGAACTGTTTCCAACTGGCAAGAGGATAAAATGGCTTACGAACTTCCAGATCTACCATATGCAAAAGACGCATTGGCACCCCATATTTCAGAAGAAACTCTGAACGTTCATCACGGCAAGCACCATAACACTTATGTTGTAAACTTGAACAACATGCTGGACGGTGATGACAGCAAATCTCTTGAAGAATTGATGAAAGAAACAGCTGGTAACACTGCTAAAGCCGGCATCTTTAACAATGCTGCTCAGATTTGGAACCACACATTTTACTGGCATTCTATGTCACCAAATGGCGGCGGAAAACCAACTGGCGCTATCGCTGCTAAAATCGACGAAGATTTCGGATCATACGAAAAATTCGCTGAAGAATTCAAAACAGCCGGCGCAACACAGTTCGGTTCAGGCTGGGCATGGTTGGTACTTGAAGGCGGCAAGCTGAAAGTTACTAAAACACCAAACGCTGAAAGCCCGCTTACAGGCGGCGCTACTCCATTGTTGACTATGGATGTTTGGGAACATGCTTACTACATCGATTATCAAAACCGCCGTCCAGATTACATGGGCACTTTCCTTGCGGAATTGATCAACTGGGACTTTGCGAACGAAAATCTTGCTAACGCATAATTTCAAAGCAAATAAACATTAAAAAAGGCGCTCCAAACGGGGCGCCTTTTTTAATGTACACTTGTCAGTGACGAAGATCTTTTCTAACCGCTAGAATGCGATCAAAGCAGCCGCTACCCGGCGTTTCTCGAGAAGTAGGACATTGTACGTCCGAACAGCGGCACCGCTGTCCATGCTATCGATGGTGATGCCTTTAGTGCGAAGGCTCTTGCGAACACCGTCGTCGATAAACGCCATGTTAGCGCCGCACCCGATCAGCAGAATTTCCACAGCTGGCACAGCATTAATAATCGGATCTAGCGCTTCAACTGTTAGATCTTCAATAGATCCGATATCCCACGCAGATGTTGCGTTTGGCAAAACGATGATGTTTCCGTCATAGCGAACGCCGCTAATGCGAAAACCACCATCTCCGTAAGAGTTGACAAGCTGTTGTCCCTCTTCGGGTATGCCTGAGATATCCTGCATGGCTGTTAAACGTCGTAGGCTTCGTCATCGCTCGGTTTAAAGCCATCATCTTCTTCATTGTGATGGGTCAAACCGATTTGTAGCAAAATTGGTGCTGCAACGAAGATTGAAGAGTAGGTTCCCACAACAACACCAAAAATCATCGCTGTTGCAAATCCGCGAATAACCTCGCCGCCAAAGACGAACAGAGCAATCAACGCAAGCAATGTGGTAACGGACGTCATTACTGTCCGGGACAATGTCTCGTTGATGGATAGATCCAGAAGATCTTTCACATCCATTTTCTTGTAGCGTCTGAAATTTTCCCGAATACGGTCGTAAACCACAACCGTATCATTGATGGAATACCCCACAATGGTCAGGATCGCCGCAATAGATGCAATATTAAATTCAATACCAGTGATGGCAAACATACCGATGGTCAGGATCACGTCATGACCCAAGGCTGCAATAGCGCCAACGGAATAGTGCCATTCGAACCGCAGCCAGATATAAATCAGGATTGCGAGGACAGACACAAGAACAGCTAGAATAGCAGTGTCCACCAGTTCAGCAGATACTGTTGGGCCAACAAATTCGATACGACGATAGGAAATTCCGGCACCATTATCTGCAACAAGTTGGGCTTTAACCTTTGCCACAGCGTTTTTTTGAGCTTCCGCATCGCCATCTTGGCGTTGAACGCGGATCAAAATATCATCTGGTGCACCAAAGGTTTGCAAGGAAACTTGTCCAAGCCCTAGACCACCAAGAGAGCTTCGCATATCACCAAGATCAGGTGCTGTCTCGAAGCCAGCTTCAATCATGATGCCGCCTTCAAAGTCGATGCCTTTGTTAAGGCCCGGACCAAAAAACATGAAAGCAGACAGCAGAATTAAGACGGCGGAAATACCGAATGTAATGAAACGTTGTTGAAGGAACGGAACCTTGGTTTCTGCAGGAACGAGTTTAATCTTCATGGTATCCCTCCCCCTATACGTTTAGGGTTTTGGGGCGGCTACGTTGCGCCCACAAAGTAATAATCATTCGTGATAACAAGATCGCTGTAAACATGGAGCTTATAATGCCGACGCCCAATGTCACTGCGAAACCTTTCACCGGACCAGAGCCCATAACAAACAAGATGACAGCGGCAATACCCGTTGTCACATTCGCATCAACAATTGTGGTGAAGGCCCGTTTATAGCCACTTTCAATAGCATTAACCGGAGACTTCCCGTTACGGACCTCTTCGCGAATACGCTCAAAAATCAAAACGTTCGCGTCAACCGCCATACCAATGGTCAGGATAATCCCTGCGATACCTGGTAATGTCAGTGTCGCACCAAGAACGGAAAGTGATGCACCGATCAGGAACATGTTCATGGCGAGTGCGATATTAGCAACAACACCAAACAAGCCGTATGTAAGTATCATAAAGATCGCTACTGCGATCAATCCAATGATACCTGCGATTTTACCGGCTTGGATTGAGTCTGCGCCTAGGTCAGGACCAACAGAACGCTGTTCCAATATATTAAGCGGAGCAGGAAGCGCACCAGCACGAAGTAACAACGCTAAGTCTTGCGCACCTTGTACATTAAAGCCGCCACTGATAATAGCTGCGCCGCCTAAGATAGGCTCGTTAATGCGCGGGGCGCTGACAACCTTGCCATCGAGAACGATTGCAAATGGTTTGCCAACATTTTCTGTTGTGACACGGCCAAACTGTTTACCACCAAGGCCATTAAACCGAATAGAGACGACCGGTTGTCCTTGCTGGAACGTTGGTTGTGCATCTTCAAGGTTTTCGCCAGAGACCATAACCCGGTTTTTAATCACATAAGTCCGACCTTCTTCATTCAAAGACGGAAGACGTTGTGATCCAGCGGGAACGGATCCCCCTGTGGCAGAGGCTGATAAATCAACCAAATGGAAAGTCATCTGCGCAGTTTGACCGAGAAGATCAATAATGCGCTGAGGATCGCCAAGTCCCGGCAGTTGAACCAAAATCCGATCAGCACCCTGACGCTGGATTGTTGGCTCATTCACACCGGTCTCGTTTACGCGGCGCCCAACAATCTCAATGGACTGAAGAACAACAGCGCTAATACGATCCTTGATGGCTTGCTCACTTGGGGTAATGGAGGCGCTGCTGCCGTCATCACTAATCTCGATTAAGTGACTGCGTTGCCCTGTGGGCATCATAACCGCGATGGGAGATAAGGCCAGCCTTGCAGCTTCCCGATCTTCTGGTTTACGAAGGGAGAAAGAGACCGAATTTCTCGATACTTTCAAATTTCTGTAACCAATGCGTGGTTCTGCACTGCGAAAACTAGTCCGAACCGTTTCAGTTAGGCTAACAAGCATTTTTTTGACGATGTCGTCAGTATCCACCTGCAAGAGCAGGTGAGAGCCTCCCTGAAGGTCCAGCCCAAGATTGATATGTTGGTTGGGCACCCAATCAGGGAGCCCCTCCAAATTCGATTTGGATACAAAATTGGGGAGGGTGTAGACCACACCGAGTAGGCAAACGAGCACTATCAGAGCAGCCTTCCACTTAGGGAAGCTAATCATGGATCAATCCGTTATTTCTTTTTGAGAAATCCGAGCAGGCCACTAGGTTTAGCAGCTTCGTTTGTTGGTGCAGCAGTTCCATCAGCAGGTTCTGTTTTCCCACGAACTTCTGTCAGTGTTGATTTAACAACATCCACACGAACTTCAGGTGCAATTTCAACTTGCACAAGGTTGTCGTCCCGAACTTTAGTCACTTTACCAGCGATACCGCCGGCTGTAACCACACTGTCGCCACGACGAACGCCTTCAACCATTGCACGGTGTTCTTTAACGCGCTTTTGCTGCGGACGGATAAGCAGAAAATAGAATACCACACCAATAAGGACTAGTGGCAGCATCTGTGCAATTTCCGGGCTCATTCTAAAGATCCTTACTTTACGCTCAAAATAGAAGCGTTTTATATTGTCCAACAACAACCAAGGCGGACCCTAGCTGCCAATAAAATTACGAACGACTGTTATAGTTGACCTGACTTTCATTGCAAGTAGCAATATGAGGCTCTGTCCCTCGCTAATTCCCAGATTTACCGGGCGATAACCCACCGCTCCGCATTTTGGGCTATGCTTTTTCGTTCAGGAATATAGATTGGGGCTCCCGAAACAAATTACAATCGTGTGACATGGATAATAATAAGATACTTGAACAGCTCACCCGCATCGCTGACGGCCTCGACCGTTTGGCGCCTGCGCCAAGTGCTGCCCCAAATCTAAATGAGGGCAATGCCTTCGTCTGGAACGCAGAAAAAAACGCTTTACGCACCATTGATCAGGTCAACTATGTTGAAATGGGAATGCTCAAAGGGATTGATCAGGTCAAAGATATTCTGATCGATAACACGCTCCGCTTTGCGAAAGGGTTCCCTGCGAACAATGCATTGCTGTGGGGCGCGCGCGGTATGGGGAAAAGCTCACTCGTCAAAGCTGTCCACGCTCTTGTAAACGAGGAATTGAGCGACCAAATCGCATTGGTCGAAATTCACCGGGAGGATATACCCTCCCTGCCCGATTTGATGCAAACCTTGCAAAAATCTACACGCAATATTGTTCTCTTTTGCGATGACTTGTCATTTGATGGTGACGATGACACCTACAAATCACTGAAAACAGTATTGGACGGCGGCTTAGAAGGTCGGCCAACCAACGTCATATTTTATGCCACGTCAAACCGGCGGCATCTCATGCGGCGTGATATGATCGAGAATGAACGTGCAACCGCTATCATGCCCTCAGAAGCGATCGAAGAAAAAGTCTCACTTTCTGACAGGTTCGGCTTATGGCTTGGTTTCCACAGCTGTTCGCAAGATGAATACCTTGAAATGATTCGAGGGTATGTGAACCATTACAATATTCCAATTTCTGAAGATGAGCTTGTCAAAGGAGCCATTGAATGGACCCGAACACGGGGATCTAGATCCGGTCGTGTCGCGTGGCAATATGTACAGGAAATTGCAGGTCAAACAGAGACCAAATTAGTTTGAATTAGCGGCTTGCCAAAAGCCTCATGGGGTTTTTGGCAGCACCGTCTTTTCGGATTTCAAAATGCAGCTGGGTGTTGACCACATCACCAGTTGCGCCGGCCGTTGCAATGACATCACCTTTTCGAACGGCCTCCCCTTTTCGCACGCTGGTCTGGTCTACATGCCCATATGTGGTAACAAAACCATCCGCATGGGAGATAAGGATCAAATTCCCAAAGGACCGCATTTCATTCCCCACGTATGAGACAACACCATTTTCAGCGGCCTTAATAGGTGTTCCTGATTTCAGCTTTATATTAATACCATCATTATGGAAGCCCGAATCTTTCTTTCCATAGGCAGATACAACAGGGCCTTTTGCAGGCCAGTAAAAGATTTTACCTGCTCGGCTCGGCGGTTGTTTGATGCTGTAGCGATGCCGCGGCAATGGTGGTAAATCTGCAGATGGGATTTCCTGACCATCAACGATCGCATCTTCCATTGGCGGTAACGTTGCAATCCGCTGGGCTTGAGTTTCTCCATTAGAAACCGGCTTAGGAGCCGTCAAAACAATAGCGTTAGGTTGTGGTTTTCTCAGTGGTGGCAGCGATGCAACAGCCACGCCTTTACCAGAAATTACGGTTGTTGGAGAAGTCTTTTGCTCAACAGGTTGCGTCGTCCTATTTGCAGCACTTGAGACAACCCAGCTTGTTTTACCAACGGATGCAATTCGTGTTTCTACGGCACCTGTCTTCGGAATTTTCAGTGCCAGTCCAGAGGACAAGACGTAGGGGGCTCTTAAACGGTTAAAATGTACAATCTCGCCCATCTCCACATCATATACCCTTGAGATGGCATACAGCGTCTCCCCGCCCTGTACCTGATGCATTTTAAATGCAGGAACTTTAACTTGTTGGCCGACGTAAATTATAAAGGGAGGTTTACTACTGTTTAAAGCAATTACAGATTTTGAAGGTACATCGTGGCGATCTGAAATTTTTGTGATCGTATCGCCGGGCAGTACAGTGACGTATCGGTAAGATAAGTCTTTATAATAAAGCGAGGGATTTGTTGTAATTTGTGGCGATGAAATGGTTTGAATTTTTGGCGCTGCAACCTGAACGGATTTCGGAGGCGCGAAACTCTCTTCGGGAATGTAGCGATCATAACCACAAGCCGAAAGCCCACTTAAAAGCAGGCCTGAAAAAACCATATAACGAACAGATTTTGGATTCTTCACTATCATAGGGAGCAATTTAACCATAATTTTTGGTGATTCGCAAGAAAATTAACCAAATGATATATTCAATGAAAATTCAAATTTCGACCGCAAGCCCTTGAACCAAAGGTACAAATCTAACCGGTATCAATTCTTCCTCAGCCAGCATCCCATGATGATCCTTAGTGATCCTGAGCATGGTTTGATCCCCTTGATCCCGGCCAACTGGAATAACCATCACACCGTTATCTCCCAACTGATCAACCAAAGCGGCGGGAACTTCCTCTGCCGCGGCGGTAACAATGATATGAGAAAACGGTGCCTGTTCTTTCCAGCCCTTATAGCCATCGCCAAGCTTACAGGTAATGTTCGACAGGCTGAGTTTTTCAAACAGCTTCGCTGCATTAATATGCAACGGCCGATGCCGTTCGACTGAATACACACGCCGGAAAAGCTTAGATAAAACAGCAGCTTGGTATCCTGAACCCGTCCCAACTTCGAGAACTTTTTTAAGCGAGTTCGGGTTCAATAGCTGGGTCATATACGCAACGATATATGGCTGGCTGATGGTTTGCCCGCTGGTAATTGGCAGGGCTATATTTTCGTAGGCACAATCGCGAAAGGTTTGCGGAATGAATTCCTCTCTTGGAATTCGCTCCATGGCAGAAAGAACGCTTGTATTGGAGATGCCTTGACGGCGAAGCTCCATTATCAATCGTATTTTTTGCGCCGCATTCTCGTTCACGATTGCTCCCGTACCTTTAAGAAAGCTGCTTTGCGAGGTCATCCATCACTGAATTAGCCGTCAGGTTAAGATGCAGCGGTGTCACGGAAACCATGCCTGTTGATACAGCAAACAAATCATCACCTTGTTGCGGATCACCCAATGAAGGCCTGTACCCAAGCCAGAAATAATCATGGCCACGGGCATCAACACGGGCATCAATCAACAGATTTGACAAATCGCGTTTGCCTTGCCGTGTTGCTTGAATTCCCTTCACTTCATCAACAGGAACTGCCGGGAAGTTGATATTCATCAAAGTACCGCCGCCCCACTCCATTTTAAGGAGGTTCTCGATAATAGCTGGCGCTAATTTCTCGGTAGTCTCCCAGTGAATATTTTCTGGATCAACAATACATTGGCTTATGGCTATGGAGCGAACACCCAGCAGCGTGCCTTCACTTGCAGCGGCAACGGTGCCGGAATACAAAACATCCTCACCCAAATTGCCACCGCGATTAACACCGGACAAAATAAGATCAGGAGGGCTATCTTTAAAGAGGTAATTCAGGGCCATCATTACGCAATCAGTGGGCGTGCCGCTGACAGAATATTCGGTTTCTGAGTATTTAGTTAAGCGCAAAGGATCATGAAGCGTTAGCGAACGAGATGCGCCGCTTTGCTCTTTTGCCGGAGCGACCACAATCACATCGTCGGACAAAGCCGCCGCAATTTTTCGCAAAGTCGCCATGCCTGGCGCATCGAAACCATCGTCATTGCTGAGTAAAATTCTCAAAATTACACCTAATTCCTTACTTGTTATTGTTTTTTATTTCTATTCAGAGGCCTCTATTGAGGGCCGCCGATTTTCTCAACACCGCCCATATAGGGTTGCAACACTTCTGGAATAAGAATTGATCCATCCGCTTGCTGATAGTTTTCCATAACCGCAATGAGCGTCCGCCCAACGGCGAGGCCCGATCCGTTCAACGTATGGACAAAACGGGTGCCTTTTTCGCCTTCGGGACGATATCTTGCTTTCATCCGGCGGGCTTGAAAATCACCGCAGACTGAACAGCTTGAAATTTCACGGAACGCGTCTTGGCCTGGCAACCAGACTTCAATGTCAAAAGTTTTCCGAGCACCAAAACCTGTATCACCTTCGCAAAGCATAACAACGCGATAGGAAAGCCCGAGGCGTTTCAGAATATCTTCGGCGCAGCCCGTCATGCGTTTATGCTCTTCTTCAGACTGCTCTGGTGTTGTGATGGATACCATCTCAACTTTTGCAAACTGATGTTGACGCAACATGCCAGACGTATCCTTACCGGCAGATCCAGCCTCAGAGCGGAAACACAACGTATGCGCCGTATACCGAAGCGGCAGTTCGGCTTCCGTCAAAATCGTATCGTTCACCAGGTTAGTCAGAGAAACCTCAGCCGTTGGAATCAGATAACTGCCTGTATCCAACTTATAAAGGTCTTCTTCAAATTTTGGGAGTTGGCTAGTGCCGTACAATGCATTTCCGCGGACAATCACCGGCGGAGACACTTCAAGGTAGCCTTTTTCAAGGGTATGAACGTCAAGCATGAAAGCGCCAAGGGCCCTCTCCAGCCGGGCAATCGCGCCGCTGGTGACAACAAAACGGCTACCAGAAAGCTTGGCTGCCGTCTCAAAGTCCATCATACCCATATCAGCACCGAGCTCGTAATGCTCTTTAGGTGTGAAAGCAAACTTGGGGATCTCACCAAACGTGCTAACTTCCACGTTATCGTCTTCCGTGCGCCCAACCGGTACGTCGTCATTCAGAATATTTGGAATGCCAGACAGGATGTTATCCATTTGGGCACTAAGGTCCCGATCGTCGGCTTCCATCTTCTGAACATCGGCTTTCAGACCAGCAACTTCCTGAATAAGGGGCGCAGCATCTTGACCAGACGATTTTGCCTTGCCAATGGCTTTCGCCGCCTCATTACGCCGCGTCTGCATAGATTGCAGTTCCGTTTGATGAACACGCCGCTGGGTATCGATCGCCATTATCAGTTCAGCCATCGGTTCTGCATTTCTGCGGGCCAATGCTGCATCTAGCGCATCTGGGTTTTCACGAATCCATTTAAGATCAAGCATTTTCTCGCCTGTTAGTCAGAAGATTTAACGATAGGAATGAAATTTATAATCGCCTCTGGACGTTCCGTCCAGAAGCAACATCTTTTGTTTGACGCAAAATCAACTCGTACTGGGTAATTGTTGCTCAAATACCCAAAAACCAGTGTTTTTAGTCGTCTTCTTCGTCTAGTTCAGCATCCCGTTTTTCCCGTTTCTTTTCAACCAAACGAACACTCAAAATAGAAATGCCATATAGAATGATGATGGGGATCGCCAACGAGATTTGCGACAATGGGTCCGGCGGCGTCAAAACAGCGGCTGCTATAAACGAAAAGACAACGGCATATTTAAACTTAGCTTTCAGACCCTTAGACGAGACAATTCCGACGCGCCCTAAAAGCGTTAAAAGAACTGGCAATTGAAAGCATAACCCAAAAGCGAAGATCAGCTTCATTGACAAGCTAAGATACTCGCTAACGCGGGTTTCAGCTTGAATTGGAAGGGCCAGAGGCGCCGACGGCGTTGGTAAATACTGCTGCATCACTGGAAATTGTGCGATGGTTGCCCTAAATGCATCAGCATAAAGCGATGAACTTCCATTTGATTCAAAGCTCAACAAAAACTTCCACGCCAATGGCATAACAAGTCCGTATGCAAGTGCCCCACCCATAAAGAATAAGATAGGTGTTGCCACAAGGAACGGCAAGAAGGCTTTCTTCTCGTGCTTATATAGCCCCGGTGCAACAAACGCCCAAATTTGTATTGATATCACCGGAAATGAGACAAATAGGGCCACGAAGAACGCGATTTTAATATTGGTAAAAAAGGCTTCATGGAGACCGGTGAAAATCATTCTGCGGCCTTCAATATCATCACCAAAGGCCTCCACTAATGGGCGAACCAAAAACGAAAATAGCTCAGGGGCAATGATATAACACAAAACAAAAGCTATTAAGAGAGCCACAACCGAGTACACAAGCCGGTTACGAAACTCAATAATATGCTCCATCAAGGGAGCCTTGCTATCTTCAATATCGCTATCTGCGTTCATTAGGATGAAACTTTTGGTTCAGGCGCAGGCTCATCAGCACTCTCAGAAGGTCCGCCGATGGCGTTTTCTGGCGGGGTTACCGCTTTGTTATTATTGTCAGAAGTTGCGGGCTTATCATCCACAATATCCGGCTTGGCGTCTTCAAACATCGACGAAAAATCGTCGGTTGAACCAACGGCGTCTTCGATCTGTTTTTTGATGTTGAAAGTATCGCCCTTAACGGTCTTTTGAACTGACTTTTTCAAGTCATCAAGTTCCGCATCACGGGCCAAATCATCTATTCCGGTTTGGAATTCACGCGCATAGCCGCGGGCTTTTCGAATATATTTAGCAATCGCCGCAACAGTGTGCGGCAGATCCTTAGGCCCAATGACAATAATTGCGATGATGGCAACAAAGACCATCTCCGACCAGCCAATATCAAACATGGCTCACCATGATACTACCCTCCGCGGAAGAAACAGAATTCAGCGCAATTAACCTTGCGATGCTTTATCTTTGTCTTCTTTAGCTTCTTTAGCCGAGCTGGTGTCTTTGATTTCTTTCTTATCTTCAGTTTCGGTATCGTCTTCATTCATACCGCTTTTGAAATTTTTGATGCCTTTTGCTAAATCACCTGCAACGCGCGGCAATTTACCAGCACCGAAAATGATGAGCACGATGACGAGGATCAACACAATCTGCCAAGGACCAATACTCATAATAAAAACTCCTGATCTCTCATTTGAGATCCATAAATAAATTTAGCTGTTACTCACTGGCATGGCCTTTTTCGCCGCACCGGATCACCGTAACAATCTCCCATGCCCTATATAACCATGAAATCCACAAGATACGACAGTTATTTTTGTCATTGCTGCGGCTAATTACATAAGGTGGCTATCTTAGTCCGCTGGAAATAGAAAGACTTGACGTCGATCAAGGGAGATCGAACATATTTCGCCTTCTTCAGGCTGCAAAACAGTGGCGGCACGCGCGGTTACCCGCCGACCAGTTGGCAGCTCAAGTTCGATAAGGGCAAAGGGTCCTAAATTTCGGACGGCAGTTACAGTTGCGATAACCTCACCCTCTCCCCGAACAGGGCCAAGCCTAATGGCCTCCGGCCGGATAAGGACGTCACATTTACCGCGTGCCTTAGTCGCCCCCGCATGAGGAACTTGACCCAGCTCCGTCTCTAAAATGCCATCCACAGAGTTTGCAGCTACCGTATTTACACTACCAAGGAAGGAGGCCACGAACTGGTTGGCAGGCTTTCCATAGAGTTCGGCTGGCGTGCCTTGTTGCACAATGGATCCCTCTTTCATCAAGACAATCCGATCAGCCATTCGCATGGCTTCTTCCGGATCATGGGTCACTAGCAAAACAGTTGTCGAGGTTTCTTTTAAAATCCGAAAGGTTTCATCTCGCACAATATTCCGAAGAACCGCATCCAGTCCCGAAAATGGCTCATCCATCAATAATAGACGCGGGTTTGGCGCAAGTGCACGTGCAAGAGCGACGCGCTGCTGCTCACCGCCCGACAGCATATGAGGATATTTATCCTGATCCTCCAGCAATCCCATGCGTTTTAGCAGCGGAAGAGCGATGGCATCCCGGGCTTGCTTATTTTTATCAGACAGGCCGAACGTCACATTTCCAAGCACACTTAAATGCGGAAACAGGGCGTAATCTTGAAAGACCAATCCAACATGCCGGTCTTCTGCTGGAACAAAACCGCCATTGCCGGCAACTTGTTGATCACCGATAAAAATATCACCGGCCTCGGCCTGATCAAGACCCGCAGCCAAGCGTAATGTGGTTGATTTTCCGCAACCGGACGGACCGAGCAGACATACAATTTCACCCGTATTCACGGTTAGATTTTCAATCTCAACAACAAAATTATCGCTGTTTCGGTGTCTCAGGTTTGATATTTCCAGTTTACTCATTCTCTAACCTTTAGACCCTTGTCCCGGACGAGAGCGCCCAATTGCCCGGCTTAAGATGATAACAGGTATAATCCCAGCGGCAACGATGGCGATCGACGGTCCGGCAGCTTCAGCCAATCGCTCATCAGATGCCAACTCGTAAGCCCTGACAGCCAATGTCTCAAATCCAAACGGCCTCATTATCAAGGTCGCAGGCAACTCTTTTAAAACATCCACAAATACCAAAAGTAATGCCGTCATAACACTCCCAGAAATGATGGGAATATGAACCCTAAATATGGCATTCAGGCCCGTAACACCCATAGTTTGAGCGGCCATTTCCATATTGGGTGTAATTTTTTCAACACTTGCCTCAACGGTATTTAAAGAGACCGCTAAAAACCTGACCACATAGGCAAACATCAAAGCAACAAGAGTTCCACTTAAAATCAACCCCGTCGATATATCAAATGTGTCGCGCATAAAGCGATCAACCGAATTATCGACAAAGCCAAACGGGATCAAAACACCAACAGCAAGAACCGGCCCTGGAATTGCGTATCCCATGGCAGCAATTCTCACAGAAATTTTCCGAAACGATAAACCGCCAGCGTTGCGATCTTGACGCTTTGCATAGACCAAGAACATAGCGATTAGCAGCGCGAGTAAACTTGCAGCAACGGCGACGGAGATACTGCTGATAACCAGTGCCGGAAATTCAAGATTAAAGACCGTCTCAGGGTATAAAATACTTTTGTTTAGAAGCCAGCCTACAGGCAGCAAAAACCCAAAGAATACGGGCGCCAAACAAAACAAACTACACACAACGGACTTCCATCCCGAAAGCGGTTGCCGGATAATGGTTTGATACCGCCCCCCCGTATGATGGTACTTTCTCTTGCCCCGGCTAATTCTTTCCAAAATGACCAGAAGAAAAACAAATCCCATTAGCATGGCCGCGAGTTGCGCGGCCGCAGCAGGTTCACCCAATCCAAGCCAAGTTCGGTATATTCCGGTGGTAAATGTGTCCACAGCAAAATATTGAACGGTACCAAAGTCGCTTAACGTTTCCATAAGCGCCAACGCAAGTCCTGCTACAATAGCAGGGCGCGCCAAAGGCAGCGCAATCCCAAGAAAGACCTGAAGCGGGCTACGCCCAAGGGTTCGGCCAACTTCTAAAGCTGCGACAGATTGCTCATTAAACGCAGCGCGACTGACCAGATATACGTAAGGGTATAAAACCAACCCCAGCATTAGAGCCGCGCCGCCGACACTACGCATTTCAGGGAACCAATAGTCATCCCGTCCCCATCCGAAGAAATCTCGAAGAGCCGTTTGAACCGGCCCTGCAAAATCGAACATTCCAGTGTAGGTATACGCGATGATATAGGCTGGCATGGCAAGAGGCAAAAAAAGCGCCCATGAGAAATGCTGCCGTCCCGGGAATTCATACATGGTAACAAACCACGCACAACTCACACCGATCGAGAGAACTAGAACGCTGACACCTAACGTCAATAAAGCAGTATTAATCAGGTAGTTAGGAAGAACAGTTGTTGCAAGATGTTGCCAAATATCACCTGTCGGCACGAAGATAAAGCCGATAACGACCAATATGGGTACAGCAATTAAAGCCGCCACTGCCAATGCAAGAACGGACACTGATCGTCGCTTAAGATCATTCTGTAACATTCTATTGCGTATGTTGGGTTCAGCAACCGCCAAAAGCCAGCTTCCTCTAGACGTTGAATTTTCTCTTCTCAATAGGCCTAATCCATACAGCTGTAAATAAGAATTATTCGCATTCAGGTGCGACATTCGGACGCGCAATCGTGTAACTAAGTGGTTTTCTACAGGTTATTTACCTATCCGAAGTCAGGCACATAAGCTAAATTTTTCCCCTGTAATTTCTAAATAAATGGCGACCACCGCCACCAAATAGAGTTGAAGATAAAATGAAGACCTTTGTTGAAGAAACCCCGCGAGTTGGATGCGGCGCGCTTATCGAAAATGAAAACTCAGAAATTTTATTGGCAAAACGGAAACGCGCTCCTGAAAAAGATCACTGGGGTTTCCCGGGTGGTAAAGTCGATTTTGGCGAAACCACTGAAGCCGCGACTATCCGCGAAGTGATGGAGGAGTTGGGCGTAACAATTGACTTAAACGGCCTGGCACATCTCGTGAACTACATCGACATATCTGAGGGCCAACATTGGCTGGCCCCCGTTTACAATGCCGTAATTGTTTCAGGACATCCCTCAATTATTGAGCCAGATGCAATGTCTGAGTTCAAATGGTTTTCGCGCGAAAACCTTCCTTCGCCGCTCACACAAGCAACGCTGCAAACGCTTCATAAAACTCAGCAAATATAATCCCACCTAAAAAAATAGTTATGCGAACAGCGCCTAAACTCAACTGAATAAATTTGACATTATTTAGAATTAGATGTTATTTCTTTATACCTAGATTGTAGGTAATAAGGAATAATAAAAATGTCCTCACAAACACTAGATAAAAATATAAACACGCACTCCGCACAGATTGCTGCGGTTACAGAAGGTCCCATTTTTTCGACGCTTATTCGACTTAGCGCACCCAATATGCTGATTTTAGTGGCTTCAGTATTAGGGGCAATCGTTGAGCTTGCCTATGTTGGAAATATGGGAACTGTTACCCTTGCCAGTATAGCCGTTGTGTTTCCAATTATAGTTCTCCAGCAATCATTCTCAAACGGAGCCATGGGCGGGGGCGTTTCTTCTGCCATTAGCCGTGCATTGGGTGCAGGGAACGAGGCGCGCGCACAAGAAATCGCGGTTCACTCGCTGATCATTGGGGTCTTGGCAGGCGTCCTATTTACAGTTTTAATGTTATCCTTTGCCCAGCCTCTTTTTCATCTCCTCGGTGCCCGCGGGCAGGTCATGGAAGAGGCCCTAGCATATAGTAACATTGTGTTCATAGGATCGGCAGCCGTCTGGCTCACCAGCATGCTCATGTCTATTCTTCGGGGTTGCGGTAATATGAAGATCCCGTCTCAAACGCTTTTCGCAGTTTTGACATTGCAGGCCGGTTTGGGCGGCATTCTGGGTTTTGGAGTGGGATCTCTTTCTGGATTAGGTATCGTTGGCATTGGCCTAGGTCAGGTCATTGCATATGCGGCTGGCGTTGCATTCTTAGCTTGGTACTTACAAACGGGAAAGTCGCGATTTTCCTTGAAATTCTCGGGAATAACGCTTCAAAAAAATATATTTGTCGAGATTTTGCGGGTGGGACTTATGACCTGTATTTCCCCATTACAGACGATTTTAACGGTTTTAGTCACCACGAGATTTATTTCCAAGTTCGGTGATAACGCGCTTGCAGGATATGGCATTGGTGCGCGACTAGAAATGGTCCTTATCCCCATCGCGTTTGGCATTGGGGCCGCTTGCGTTCCTATGGTTGGTATGGCAATTGGTGCTGGCAATGTACATCGGGCAAAGCGTTCTGCCGCCTACGGAGGCATGCTCGCATTTGCCGTTGTTGGCACCATTGGTTTGATTGTAATGGTGGCCCCTCACCTATGGGCCAATCTCTTTTCAACGGACTTAGATGTGCTAATGGTTGCCAATGATTACCTCATTTGGTCTGGGCCTGCTTACGCGTTTTTCGGTCTCGGTCTTTGCCTGCTTTTCGCCTCTCAAGGCGCGCAGAAAGTCCATGGCCCAGTATTGGCAGGTACCGTCCGCCTTATAATCGTCTCTGCTGGATGTTGGATCCTTGCACAGTTTGAAGCCACTCCCATGCATTTCTTCATGCTTGTGGCTGCAGGGATGACAATCTACGGACTTTTCGCAGCGATTTCGGTTTACATGACCAACTGGAACCCAGCCGGAAACATTTGATATTAATCAACACTATATTTCATAAAAAAGAGAGCGAAAATGCCCACAAGAATTATCAAACATATCCTGAAAATTACTCCAGATGCGCTTGCTATTCGCCTTGTTAAAAAGCTTGTCGGACAAACCAAACCTCTTGATCTCTCCGAGAGAGAGAAAGACGCCATGGCTCTCGCAAAAGTAACTAAATTGGGAATGAACGGTGAGATTAATGCATGGGAATGGGGAGATGGACAGATCGTCGTGTTTGTTCACGGCTGGGGCGGGCAAGCCAGTCAAATGGCGGTCCATGCCCAAGAAATCGCCAAACGTGGTTTTAGATGCATAGTTTTTGATGTGACAGGTCATGGAGACGCACCTAAAAACTACACACAATGGAATTATTTCATTCGGGATGTAGCTGCTTTCTCAAAATCACTGGATGACAAAATATACGCCTATGTCGGTCACTCCGCAGGTGCCATGACCATGATGGCCGCGCATCATTTAGGGAGAATTCGAGCCGAAAAATTCGTTTGCATCTGCGCGCCCTCTTATCCGTTTCCGCCCATCAGAGGCCTTGTTCGCAAGTTAGATCCCCGAGACTCAGTCATATCTTGGTATAAAAAGCGGATCGCCGATCAATTTGAAATTTCATGGAATGACCTAGAAAAATCGGAATATTACGCCAATCCCACATCACAGCTGCTTCTGGTTTACGACAAAAAGGATCGGTTTGTGCCCCATACTGAGGGTGACAAAATTCACGCTTTATGTCCAAAATCAACTCTTGTTAAGACGGAAACTTATGGGCATACGCGAATATTGGCGTCTGATGAATTGAACGTTATTGTTGGGGATTATTTAACGGCTGAGCAGTAACCTGGAAATAGAGATAGAGAACCACTTCTAAACGTAGCTGTTGCATTCTAAAAATCGTAAACATACCATGCCATTGGTAAACTCAATACAAGGCAAGGTATGTCAACAAATCTACGTGAAACTCTGGTCGGCCTTCTACTGGATCATCCTAACCATGCCTATGCGCTAAAACGCATTTTGGCGCCGCGGGTAGCACCGGCAGATTCTGTAAATGACGGTGTTCTCTATCCTTTGCTCCGTAAGCTCGAGAAAGAGAACATCATAAGTGGCAGGCAGGACGTCAGTAAAAGTAATAGAACACGAACTATTTATACGGTTACATCGGAGGGAAGAGTTTGGTTTCAAAACTGGTTAGAAACTAATCTTCAAGAAGATACGACACCCATTTATGACTTCTTTTTGGGGAACCCACTGCTCGTTAAAGTTCAATTTTTCAATCAACTTTTGCCAGAGCAGCAAATCGAAAAATATGCAGCTCACTTGCGCCGTACGAAAGATAAGCTGAAGCTTTTATCTGAAATTCGTGTTGGTATGGTTGAACGGAAAGCAGACAGTTTTCGAATTGCTCTATTGGATCTTGGTATTTCTCAACAAAAATGCACGAAACGCTGGCTTGCAGAACAAGTTAAATCTCTAAAATTGCGAGAAAATTCCTAATCCTCTTCTTCTTCGGGATCAAGTGCACCGTCCCCAAAATTCTCAAACAGGCCTGAAGGTTCTGTATTTAGCAGTCCGCTTGCTTTCATTTCATCAAAGCCCGGCAGGTCTCGCACATCATCTAACCCAAAATGTATTAGAAATTCCTCAGTAGTCCCATAAGTTACCGGCCTTCCGGGCGTTCTACGGCGGCCACGAGGCCGGATCCAACCTGCATCAAACAACACATCCATAATACCACGGCTAAGGCCCACTCCGCGGACCTCTTCGATCTCGGTCCGGGTAACGGGCTGATGGTAGGCGATGATTGCGAGAGTTTCAAGTGCCGCACGGCTGAGTTTTCTATTGGCTTCTCTTTCATCCTGCAACAACCACGATAAGTCAGGGGCAGTCAGAAAAAACCACTTTCCAGCCAATTTGCTAAGATTTATGCCCCGATGTTCATAGGTTTTCTCAAGCAAATCCAAAATCGCAGGAATATCTGCATCATCTGGTAATCTGGCAGCAATGCTTATTTCATCCAATGGCTCTTTCGCTGCAAAAAGCATAGCCTCAGCCATTCTTGTATGTTCTGGATTGACACTCATTGCTCATCATCTCTTGTTGTTTGCCGAACCTGAATGGGGCCGAAAGTCTCGCTTTGACGCAGCTCCATTTGACCCTCCTTTACCAATTGCAAACTGGCTAATAAGGTTGATGCTTCCGCGGAGCGTATGGCAAACGGGTCGGTTAAGTTTTCAGGAATATAGGCTCTCAAATCCGCCCATTCTGGTAGTTTACCAAGCATTCGCTCCAAACGCTCGATGGCGGCTTCAACTGAAAAAACGGCGGATCTCATCAGGCGAAGCGGATCCCGAATACCTTTTCGTTCTTCCTGCTGCGCATAAGCGGTTAGCAGCTCACGCAAGCTACAATCATATTTGGAATGTCGGATTACGGTCACCCCTTCAGGACGCCCTCTTTTCATTCGATCCCGACCAGTTACGGTGCCATTTATCAGTTTTTCAGCAGCGCCTCTCATGGCTTCTAACTTTTTAAGCTGGAATGCCAATCGCTCAGCCAGTTCCTGACCGCTGGGCCCTTCTTCGTCCTCTTCTTGCGGGAGAAGAAGTCTAGACTTTAGGAAAGCAAGCCACGCGGCCATCACAAGATAGTCCGCCGCAATCTCCAAACGCAGTTTTCGAGCTTCCTCAACAAAAGCCAAATATTGTTCTGCTAGCTCAAGAATGGAAATTTTAAGAAGATCAACTTTTTGGTCGCGGGCGAGGACCAACAAAACATCCAGCGGTCCTTCAAAGCCGTCCAAATCAACGACGAGGGCGCTTTCCGATGGAATGGGGCGCACGTCCTCTTTAAACGTACCCCCTTTATCAAATAGTCCTGAACCTTCTGCCAATAAAGCCTACTCCCCAATATGGCTTTGATAGTTTCAGAAGCTTAGGCGAGACCGGCCAACTTGGCAATTAGGGAAACCGTATATGAAATGGGTCCGTTATAAACCCAGTCCATGAGATTAATCTCATTACCCATGGACCGGGTGACCATTGGAACCAAAAAGATCACGCCAATCAGAATGACAAAACCAAACCGTTCCAACTTCGCGAATGGAATGGCCAAGAATTTAGGAAGTAACCCAACGGCTACACGTCCACCGTCAAGCGGCGGAATAGGTAATAGATTAAAAACACCCAGTACCACGTTGAGAATAATACCATTTTTTAAATTTTGAAACACCCATATGCCCGGTCCTTCAGGTAACAATGTCACCATGTGAATACCCAACGCACAAGCAAAAGCCAGTATGAAGTTCATCGCCGGCCCAGCCAATGCCACCCAAACCATGTCGCGGCGCGGGTTAGATAATCTCATAAAATTGACGGGTACAGGCTTAGCATACCCAAATAGAAACGGCGCTTTAACCAGCAATAAAACCGCTGGTATAAGAATGGTTCCAACGGGATCGATATGTTTAATCGGATTGAGCGTGACGCGCCCAAGAGATTTTGCTGTTGGATCACCAAGTTTCCATGCCGCGAACGCATGTCCAGCTTCATGAAGCGTAATCGCTAATAACGCTGGAAGTATCCAGACGGAGGCATTGTAAATTAATTTCTCAATATCCATAATCAGACCAACGCCAGCAATGTCGCCAGCTCTTCCTTTAAATTCTCAATATTCTCGGTGATGTGCAGATTGATATCCTCTAATTTTTGGGTATCAATCCGGCGTATAGTATCTTCCGTCATCGGGAGGCAAGCCTTCATCACTTCCTGCATTTCATCCAGTTTCCCAGAACAATGAAGGATGATATCGATGCCCGCCTCTTGCGCCCGAATTGTCCTCATCCCAAGTGATCCAGACAATGCGTTCATATTCAAATCGTCTGTCAGCAACACACCATCAAAGCCAATTTCTCCGCGAATGATGTCATTAATGACAATTTTTGACTGCGTTCCCGGGAATTTTGGATCAATCTCGTCAAAAACGATATGGGCTGTCATACCCCACGGCGCGGAGGATAATTCTTTAAACGGTAAAAAATCTGCAGCCAGATCGGTCACGCTTGCACTTACGGTCGGTAGTTCTAAATGGCTGTCCACTGAACCACGTCCGTGTCCCGGCATATGCTTTATGACGGGTGTAATGCCAGCGTTTAGATATTCATCAACAACGATCTTTGCAAGATGTACCACGACATCAGGGTTTTCATGAAAGGAACGATCCCCGATCACCGATGATGTAACGTCTAAACTCAAATCAAGGCAAGGTGAGCAATTTACAGTAACGCCCACGTCTTGCAGATCGGCAGCAATAAGCCGCGTTGCAAGGATAGTCGCCCTCTCCCCTTTGATTACGTCCAGATCATATAGCTTACCCAAAGTGCCAAAGGACGGTGCCTTGAACCAATGGGGTTCTTTAAATCTTTGAACACGCCCGCCTTCTTGATCGACCAGAACCGGCGCATCATTTCGATCAACGCATTGCCGAAAATCTGCAATCAAAGCTCTCACTTGATCTGGGTCTTCAATATTCCGGGCGAATAAAATAAATCCAAACGGGGTTTCTTGTTTAAAGAAAGCACGTTCGGCATTGGTCATGGTTAAGCCTTCGCACGAAAAAATAACGGGCTTCACGCCCGATAAATCAGTTCTTGGCAATGAGGCAATCCTGTTTTTGAGCCTTCAATTTTGAACATAACCCGCTAGCCGGTATTTTGTCAGCGAACTCACCAGCTTGTAGGCGATGAAACTTGCCTTTTCCCTTAATTTCAACACTTTGAACTTTATGGCTAACACCTTGCAAAAGTTCTTCATGCCTCTTTTGAAGGTCAAGCCACGCTTTTTCCGCAGCATCTGTTGACCGGAAAGCCCCTAACTGAACACGGTAAACCGCTGATCCAGCTGTCGCTGTAGCAACTGGTTTTACCGCAGCTTTGATTTCTGGTTTCGTTACAATTTTCTTTTCAGAAACAGGCTCAACTTTTTTCGGAGCTTCAACGGCTTTTGGCGCCTCTTTTGCCATTGCAGCAACTTCAGCAGCTTTCTTTTGCACAACTGCGGCAACGTCTTCTGCTTTTTCAGCAGGTTTTGCCATCAAAGTTTCAGCATTATCAGAACCAGACGCGGCTGTTTTCGGCGCTGTTTCAGGAATATCAACGGGAGCGGCTTCTTTAACAACCTCTTCCGGAGCAGCCATTAACTTTTCGACTTTTTCTTCTTCTTTTTCCGCCTTCATAACTTCAAAGACTTTTTTATCCTGATGGGGAATATCCATTCCACCCGGATCTTCCGGTTTTTGTTTAACTGGTGAGCTATCAGCCTTGATAATCGGCGGGGCAAGTTGAACACCCTTTTTCACGCCTTGGTCATAAGCATACCAAATGCCAATACCGAAACCGGTCACGACGACAACAGCCAACGCAGTTCCAAATAATTTCCAGCGGTTTAGCGATGGAACATATTCTTCTTCAAAAAAATCGTCATCATCATCAAATTTATGGTTGTCGCTCACTAAATGAACTCCTCTGCCCTGTCGATACCCATCAGTTTTAAACAACCGCCAACTTGGGCGCTTACTGATTTTAGTAATAATTTACGGGCATTTTTATGCCCTTTTTCACTTAAATAGTCAGAAGACTGAATTTTCTCCTGCTGATACAACCTGAAAAATAGCAGGGTTATCTCCTGTAGGAAAGATGTCAAATACGACATGTCCCCCTGCTCCAATGCTTTTCTAGAATAAATCGGCCAATGACAGAGGTGTTTGGCAAGTTCGACCTCAATCTCTTTTGTGAAATTCACCGCATCGATAGGCTCAGGCGAAATCACTCCATCTTCACCAATGGTGTCGGATGCGTGCTCTGATAGAAGTGCATCAATGCGCGCCAGCACATAAGGAAAACTGAAAGCCGGATTATTGTAAGAGCGATCAGTTGCCACAAAAGGGCTGAATTTAACGGCGAAATCAGTATCGTTGGAGAGGATGGACAGTTTCAAGATTTTTTCTGAACACTTGGAGATCGCAGCTTTTGATGAAAATCCGCGCTGCTCAGCCGGCGTCCAAGTTTGCAAGGACACGCCACATCCAATTGCTTCTGCCAGTTTTGAGAGCGCTTCCACCGTCCACTGTTGTCTTAGGGATACCAAGTCGTCTGTGTTAGTGGGCATCATAGCTATGAACGGCTCCACTGAGACTAGGTCGTCCTTGAAGCCGTACTTTATCCCATCCTGACAAATATCAAGGAGCTGCCCCCCCCAATAATCGGGTTTGATGTGTAGATTGAGATAGCCGCTTTTCGATAATTTAACCGCATGAACAAAATCAATTTTCTCTAGTTCATCAATAAATTCTACGGCAATTTTGTCGCGCATTTCTTCATCGTCACTACAAACCATGAGAAGAATATTCGTGCATAAATCTCCCCAGTCGGGATTTTTTGGCGGCCGCAAGACCATTTGGGCCACTGTATTTTCAGCGTCGCACGCCACTAACGGGGCGATCTTGTTTAATACGGTTTCCAATTTTTGGCGGATAACCGACAGATATTGTGTGCTCATGGTTACTTATTTGCTCGTTTTCACTAGGAATTGACAAATGCCTTTAGGATAAATACATCAATAGCTGTTAAAGTAACAAGTCGTAGATATATATTCAGCGTGAAAGCAGTCATATGAACGCAATGGACACAATTGAGCCTCCAATTAAGCTCTCTGATTCAGCAGCAACTCGGATTAATTTGATCGTCGACGATCTTAAGTCCGAAAAGAAGATGCTGCGCGTGGCTGTAAATGGCGGTGGATGTTCAGGTTTTCAATATAGTTTTGACCTAGAAGACACTCAAAACCCTGACGATGTGGTTGTTACAAATAAAGGAGCAACGCTTCTTGTGGACAGCATATCTTTGATGTACCTGGCAGGCTCCGAAGTGGATTATGTTAATGATCTCATTGGTGCGGCGTTCCAAATTAAAAATCCCAATGCAACAGCTGCCTGTTCTTGTGGGTCTTCTTTTTCCATCTAAACAACACCCTCATTTTCGGCATTTACACTAATATACCGTTTGATGCGCGCATTAAGCTTTGAACTTGTTCGTCAATATGGCAATAATCCTACAGAAATATCTTCTGCCATAAACATTGACTGAACAAGGCCTGCACCTCTCATGAAAATTGCCTGCTGGAATGTAAATTCTGTTAAAGCCCGCCTTCCGCGATTGATCGACTACTTAACTGAAAGCTCAGTTGATGTTTTATGCCTTCAAGAGCTGAAAACAATAGATGAAGGCTTCCCCCGCGAGGAAGTAGAGGCCCTTGGGTATCATATAGAAACTCATGGTCAGAAAACTTACAATGGCGTAGCGATCTTATCAAAATTTCCCATTGAGGATGTGCTTCGAGGTCTTCCAGGGGACGATAGCGACGAACAGGCACGCTATATCGAAGCCACTATCAATGGTGTCAGAATTGCCTCCATATACCTGCCCAACGGAAATCCAGTAGATACGGAAAAATTCCCTTACAAGCTTGGGTGGATGGACCGGCTGATTAGTCATGCCGAAAAGCTTCTGACAAGTGAAACCCCTGTGGTTCTGTCGGGCGACTACAACGTTATTCCCCAAGATGAAGATTGTTATGACGCCAAAGCATGGGAAGGTGACGCTTTAACGCGACCAGAAAGTCGTCATAAATTTAGACAGCTTCTCAACATGGGATATACAGACGCCTACCGTAGCTTTACACCCGACGTCAACTACACGTTCTGGGATTACCAACGCGGTGCATGGCAAAAAGATAACGGAATCCGTATTGATCATCTTCTTCTGTCCCCGCAAGCCGCCGACCAGCTAACCAATGTCGGTATTGACAAAGCTCCCCGCGGCCAGGAAAGGCCATCAGATCATACGCCCATTTGGATTACATTAGATCTTTAAGTTTTCAGTGTTAGTAAAAATTGCGTAATTAGATAATTAGCTAAAACGAAAACAACATAAAGTGTTAGCACAAATTTAGGATCTTTTAGATATGCTCTAATTACCAGAAGAGTATTGCGTATCAGTGGATTTAACAGTTGATTGGGGACTGTACCCTTGGGCATTAATAAAAAAATAGAACCAGCGGTTTCGTTTCTGGATCATCTCGATTTGGGCATTAGCGTTATGGATTCTGAATTCTATTTGGTTTTTGCCAATAAGAAATTCCTTGAAATCATAGATTTGCCGGACGAATTAGTGGTTGTCGGAAAAACACATTTGTCTGATGTCTTCCGTTATAACGCTCACAGAGGCGAATACGGACCAGGCGATGTTGAAGAACAAGTTTTGCAACGCTTGGCACTTGCCGCAAAGCTTCAAGCCCATTCATTTGAGCGAACACGCCCGGACGGCGTTGTCATAAAGGTTGATGGCAATCCGCTTCCAGATGGCGGATTTATTACGACATATACAGATGTCTCCGAATTACATGCCTCCAGAACCGCCCTTGAAAAAGCCAATACTAAACTTGATGAACGTGTTCGCAGCCGAACAAAAGAACTCGCAAACCGCCAGATCGAAATAACAGAAAAAGAGTCGATCCTTGAAACGGTAATGCAAAATGTCGATACAGGTATTACGCTTCTTGATAAAGATCTGAAATTGACGCTTTGGAATGACAGGTATTTTGAACTGTTGAATTGCCCTGAAGAATTACTGTTCGCCGGGGCCAGTGTAGAAACTATTCTCAGAGGAATAAACCAGAGCCCAGATAGCGGGGAAAACTTCTCTGATAAAGAATATGAAATCATCATGGAGAGCCTTAGGAGTTTCAGTCCTTATAGTAGCATTCGAAAACAAAAAAACGGGAAATACCTGGAAGTTCGGCGGCAACCAACACCTGCCGGACTATTAATAACAGTGGCCGACGTTTCCCATCAGAAAAGTGCAGAAATCGCTCTTCGGCAAAATAATGAAATTTTAGAAGAAAAAGTACAGGAACGAACCCAAGAACTCCGCTTGGCTAAAGAGTTGGCTGAAAAAGCAAGTAGCACCAAGTCGCAATTCCTTGCAAATATGAGCCATGAGCTGCGAACCCCCCTAAACGCCATTATCGGTTTTTCGGAACTTCTTTCTATGGAAGATTACACCATAATCGATCAGCAGAAACGGGTTGAGTACGCGAAAGACATTAACTCCGCCGGTGCTCATTTGCTTCAAGTTATAAATGACATTCTAGATGTTGCAAAAATTGAAGCAAATCAGATTAATCTTCTAGAACAAGAGCTTGAAATAGAATCCATCGTTGGATCATGCCTACAGATGGTCTCTGTGGCAGCTAAGCAGCAATCAATTACTCTGCGAACAGATTTTCCCAAAAACCTGCCATATTTGTATGCAGATCCGACCAGAATTAAACAAGTCCTCTCAAACCTGTTGTCAAATTCCATCAAATTTACAGACCCAGATGGTGAAATCAATGTGCAGGTAAGAACGCTACCCGATCACGGTTTAGCAATCAGTGTGATTGATACTGGGATCGGCATTCCCAGTGATCATATTGACCATGTGCAAACACAATTTGGCCAAATCCAATCCACCTACAACAGAAACCACCAAGGCACCGGATTGGGGCTTAGTTTGGTCCGCCTATTAACCGAGGCCCATGGCGGAAAATTCAAATTGGAGAGTGAGCTAGGTGTTGGTACCACGGCTCATATTATCCTTCCCGCAGAAAGAATTATTTTTGCTGCGGCTTGAACAAACTAGCCTAAGAGTTTTGTTTTTTCTTTCATTTTCTCTAATATTAATGTAGGATTAACACTTCGTTAAGATTTGGAATAGTGTATTTAGTATGTTACATGAAGCGAAATTGGCCAGCTGCTCAGAACTCATTCATGAGGGATACAGCTATTGGAAGAGTAAAAACACAAACCAAGTGCTACCAACTTGGGCGCATATAAATCCGGCTGAAATAAAATCTCTTTTACCCAACATCGTAGTCCTCCATGTACAACATGATCCCCTTGATTTTATTGAAAAAATTACTGGCGACATGATACTTTCCCGCAGCACTGAAAATACGATGGGTA
Source organism: Pseudomonas marincola (assembly GCA_036960775.1). GTDB lineage: Bacteria > Pseudomonadota > Alphaproteobacteria > Sneathiellales > Sneathiellaceae > Sneathiella. The sequence goes on from JBALWO010000015.1 coordinate 51,781, forward strand.
TTAACTGGAGCGCTTACAACGGACGCGGACCAGAAAGCAAAATTTGGCAGGTCATGGAAGAAGTTGTTGTTACGAAACAGCCGAGCTTTCACTCCATACCGTACGTTGGCATCCATAAAGAGTTTATGGAGATTGAAACTGTTACCTGCCCCATCTCTGAAGACGGGGAAAACGTTTCCCGAATTATATGTTTTGTAGAATATATACCATTCAGCGAAGAAGCCTCTGCAATGGAATATTTAAAGAATGAGCACAGTCACTTTGTATTGTGATCACTCCTTAGTTGCCAGATAGATCTAATGCCCATAAGTTTGAGGCATGCAAAATCAAAAAATTAATAAAATAAAAGTCACTAAAAATGAAGGCCAATTCACCAATTGGACCTCTCTCCTCACCCTTATCCAAACGTCTTTTAAGGATATGGAGACACGGATTGATCCCCCCTCGTCTATGCACCGGCTCAGCGAGAAAAGCTTGAGAGAAAAAGCAAATACTGAAACCCTCTTCTATGTAATGTCTCATGGGGAACTTGTTGGCTGTGCTTTCGCCTGCATACAAGAACAGGTTTTATATGTGGGGAAAGTATCAATTCTACCGGACTTTCAGGCGCGCGGCATTGGAGGGCTCCTCATGGAGGCTTGCAAGAACTTTGCAAAACAATCCGCTATTTCCGAACTTGAAATTCAAACCCGTATAGAACTGACTGAAAATCACGTATTTTTTGGAAAACTAGGTTTTAAGCAAGTCGGAACGACAGCGCATAGCGGATATGATCGTCCAACAAGTATTACAATGCGATGCAAGGTGTAAGCCATTGAACATTCATGAATTTAATGACTATTGCGGCTCTCTTACGGCGACAACCCATGTCATCCAATGGGGCAATGCCAGCGTGTGGAAGGTAGGCGGAAAAATATTTGCCATCTGTTCACGATGGGGAAAAGGCATTGATGAGAAATACTCTTTTAAATGCAGCGAGCTTTCTTTTTCAATCCTAATTGAACAAGAAGGCATTATTCCAGCTCCCTACCTTGCCCGCGCAAAATGGGTACAACTGGAAACTCACGCAGCTATGTCAGATGACGATATCCGCGCTTACATAAAAAATGCTCACGAAATAATTTCAAAGAAGCTCACCAAGGCGATACAAAAGGAACTTGGGCTTCTCTAACAATAAAGAATTAATTCGGGCATAAAAAAACCCACCGTAAAGGCGGGTTTAATTTTAATAACAATCACTTATGACTATTTTTCAAGCTGGCTAACATCACGAATAGCACCGCGGGCAGCACTGGTTGTCAACGCCGCATAGGCTTGCAACGCTTTAGAGACAACACGTGTTCTAATTTCTGTTGGTGCCCAAGCTGCGTCACCTTTTGCATTCATTGCATCACGGCGCGCATCCATATCCGCATCACTAATGGCAAGATTAATAGTTCTGTTCGGAATATCGATTTCAATCGTATCGCCTTCCTGTACCAGAGCAATATTTCCGCCCTCAGCTGCTTCTGGTGACACATGGCCAATTGAAAGTCCTGAAGTTCCGCCAGAGAAACGACCATCTGTTAGAAGCGCACACTCTTTGCCCATTCCTTTAGATTTAAGGTAAGTCGTTGGATAAAGCATTTCTTGCATTCCGGGACCGCCTTTTGGACCTTCATACTGAATGACGACAACATCACCTTTGATGATTTCATCCCCAAGGATTGCCTCAACAGCACTGTCCTGGCTTTCAAAAATTCGAGCCCGTCCGGTAAATTTCAAAATACTGGCATCAACACCGGCTGTTTTAACAATACATCCCTCATGGGCGATATTGCCGTAGAGTACAGCGAGGCCACCATCTAGACTGAATGCATTTTCTTTTGTGCGAATACAGCCATTTTCCCGATCCATATCCAAATCAGGATAGCGTTTTGATTGGCTAAATGCTTGGGTTGTCCGAACACCGCCCGGGCCAGCCCGGTAGAATTCCTGCACTGTATTACTGCGCGTGGACATGATGTCCCACATCTCAAGCGCATCATTCATAGTCGGAGCATGAACCGTCGGCAACTCATTGTGAATATGCCCTGCACGGTTTAACTCGCCAAGGATCGCCATAATGCCACCTGCCCGGTGAACATCTTCCATGTGATAATCTTGCGAACTTGGTGCCACTTTACACAAATGAGGGACTTGTCGGCTAAGACGATCAATGTCATCCATGGTGAAATCAATTTCGCCCTCTTCCGCCGCAGCCAATAGATGCAGAACAGTGTTGGTAGATCCGCCCATTGAAATATCAAGCGTCATGGCATTTTCGAAGGCTTTAAAACAGGCTATTTCTCGTGGAAGTAATCCTTTTTCATCCAGCTCATAATGACGGCGGGTAATATCAACAATTGTCCGTGCTGCATCAAGGAACAGTTGCTTCCGGTCAGAATGCGTGGCAAGCAAACTTCCGTTACCTGGCAGCGCGAGCCCCAAAGCTTCCGTCAAACAGTTCATAGAGTTTGCAGTGAACATGCCAGAGCATGATCCGCAAGTGGGACAGGCAGATCGTTCAATTTCGGCGACCTGTTCATCGGAAACGTTTGGATCACCAGCCTGCATCATGGCATCGATCAAATCCAGACCAATTTCTTTGCCGTCAGCCATTCCCTTACCAGCTTCCATAGGGCCGCCAGAGACGAAGACAACAGGAATATTTAGGCGCATCGCAGCCATCAACATACCGGGTGTAATCTTGTCGCAGTTCGAAATGCAAACCAATGCATCGGCGCAATGGGCGTTGACCATATATTCAACAGAGTCAGCAATAATCTCGCGTGATGGCAAGCTGTACAGCATGCCGTCATGGCCCATGGCAATTCCGTCATCGACCGCAATGGTATTAAATTCTTTTGCCACACCGCCGCATTTTTCAATTTCACGGGCAACGAGCTGACCGAGGTCTTTCAAGTGAACATGACCCGGCACGAACTGTGTAAATGAATTTGAAATAGCAATAATCGGTTTTTCAAAATCCCCGTCCTGCATCCCAGTTGCACGCCATAACGCGCGGGCACCTGCCATATTACGGCCATGGGTTGACGTTTTTGATTTATACTGAGGCATTCTGTTATCCTTATTGCTCGACGGTCTACGTATCTATCTTACTACCTTTTTCCCCCGTATAGGGCAAGAAAATGCGCGCAAGCAATCATTTTTCCTTAGATGATTTCAAAATATGCATTGAACGTATAAGTTGTATAATTACTTAATAATACTATTATTCGTAGATATTATTGAGGAACATCAATTATGCAGTGCCAAGGAAAAACGCGAATAGGCAATCGCTGCCGAAACCGTTCATTGGACGGTGAACTGTTTTGTGACGTCCATATGCGGGTTAATCATACCCATAACCTTGCTTTAATGATCCCGACAATTGGCGCCATTTTGCTTGGGTATTTCTTCTTTTTTGGCCTTTTATTCGAAACGCTCTCACTCAATGTTTTTGATATTAGTTACATCCAATATGCCGGCCTAGACGATCTATTTCTGAATATGGTCAGATTTGGATCTGTGATCCTGGCTCTGTTATTTAGTCTTTGGTTAATCTATGCCACTCTAATTGGTGTGATTTTCACCTTAGTCCTTATGGTTCAAATCACTCGAAACACATTTCGTCAGAAACTGGGGTTCTTTAACCGTTTAAAGATCATCACTTTGAGCATTGGCATTTTTTTACTCAATGTTATCAGGCGGGCGCTTTTCATCGTTCCATCTCGCGAAGGCTACCGGAAAAACAAGTTTGTTGTGACACAGAATAATTTTGCCAAAGCACGATACAAAATTCAAAATGCAACAGGGAGCAATCGCCCCGGTCGTCCGATTACAACAGCGCGATCTGTATTTGAATATTATTTGTACTTCAATTCCATGGGTAACCACCGTTTTACGGTCTTCTCAATCTTCCTGTTCCTATTCTCCTTCAGCTTACTTTATTTTGCTGTGCATAAGGCTGAATATGCCCGCGCGTGCAACCTTCTCGCCGCCACAGAAAGCGTTGAGGGCTCTGTCATAGCGCCCCTCTCATCCGCCTACACAATTGGAACCCCTTGCCGTTTGGATGCCCTGTATGGATCTGAAAAATCAGACAATACAGATACCAAAATCGCGACCACTAACGTAGAAACACCGCTTCACATTGGCCTTGTTAATGACTTCTTTGATTTTTTCCCGGTCACAGTAGAGACCAAGGAAGGCCCTGCGAGGCTTCTTCATTTAAGAACCACATCTCGGTTCGATATTTTCTATAATGGCAGCAGCGGATCCTCCATTGTTATTCCAAAAGGGGTACTTATTTTTCCAGAAGCCAAGTACGAGCCACAAACGGATTTCCCGCATCTGACGAGACTGGAAACAAAATTCACCAGCTTGGAAAATCAATTACAATTGTCCGTTGATAGTTTAGAGGATTTTGGGCGGCAAATTGAAGACAGCACTGTCCAGCGACTTGAGGAGCAATTCATCGGCCTTGAAGAGCAGTTAAAAGCATCACTTGAAGGGTTAGATAGCCTAAGTGACCAGCTCAAAGAAAATACCGAACAACTATCCCTCTTCAGAATTTCAGCTGACAATTCAGATAGCTTTGCGAACACAACAGAACGCGCGCGCGCAGGGAAAAGAGGCCAACGGGGCAAACTCGCAAAAATTCCGCAGGAATGCTGGGGGAAATCTCCAGACTACATTGTCGAATATAGCTCTGGTGCGCAAACCATCACAAATGCTGAAATCCTGAAATCTATCGTCGATTTGTCTATCGCCTACCGTAACTTAACCACCGACAGCTTGATAATCACAGGATTTGCAGACCGACCGGGTAGCACGGAAAAGAACCAAAAAATTTCAGAAACGCGGGCCAATAATATCTCGGCGTTGTTTGAAAGGCTTGGTCTAGAAAGAAATCGAATTTTCACTTTTGGGAAGGGGGAAAATGATAGCTTACTCTACCCTCACCGACGGGTCGAAATCCGCTCCTGTGCCGTGCAATAAATGAAGGCACTCTTTCCCGATTTTATAATGTCCCGGCTAGTGTGGGACAAAAGTGTAACCTAACAAGCCATTTAGTTGGTTAACAAATTGTTAAGGTTTGATGCCCACTATTGATAATTGTCAGGTCTCCTGATGGTTTTACATCTCCCCTAAAGGGCGGATAGAGATAAATTCTCTGCCCGCCTTTTTAGTGTTCATCTCCCGGCATTCTAGCCGACAGATTTTCCCACGCCATCCCAATAAGGTTTTCGAAGCTCTGTTTTCAGAATTTTACCTGCCCCAGAAAGCGGAAGTGGATCCGTCACGAATGAGGCACTTCTTGGGCATTTGAAACCGGCAATTAATGTGCGTGAAAACTCTATAATTTCTTTTTCAGTTAATAGCTTGCCTTCGGCAATGCGAATAACGGCATGAACCTGCTCTCCCCATTTTTCGCTAGGGATACCAATGACTGCACATTCAGCAACGGCCTCATGTTGATACAATGCATTTTCAACCTCAGCTGAATACACGTTCTCACCGCCAGAAATAATCATGTCTTTTACGCGATCGACAATATAGACAAAGCCCTGCTCGTCCATATAGCCGCCATCTCCCGTGTGCATCCAACCGCCGCGCATGGCTTCGGCTGTTTGCTCAGGTTTATTCCAGTATCCCAGCATTACATTGTCACCGCGGGCGCAAACCTCACCAACGACACCCCGTTCGACTTCATTGTCATCTTCATCGCAAATTCGCACATCTACGGCATAAGCTGCCCTGCCCGCAGATTTAAAACGTCCTGCGTTAGGACCTTCAAGCACATGGTATTCAGGACCGGTGTAGGTAATCAATGGGGCGCATTCAGTTTGGCCGTAAGCGTGTGTAAAACCACACCCTGGCAAGGCGACCAACGCTTTAACAATCACTGTCTCTGGCATAGGGGATGCGCCATAGACAATATTGACAAGGCTTGAGAGGTCGTAATCTCCAATTGTTGGATCATTCACCATCATATTGACCATGGTGGGCACCAACAACGTCAACGTAACTTTATGATCCTCAATGACCTTCATGGTCGCGGCAGGGGCAAATCCCGGCGTAAACACATGGGTACTCAATCCCATGGTTGCCCCGAAAACCGCGCACCCGTCAGCAATATGGAACATTGGTGCCACATGCAGCCAACGGCTTGTTTCCGTAAAGCCGAATACAGACATTGAATTCAAAGTGTTCACAATGAAATTCTTGTGACTGAGCATCACGCCCTTGGACACGCCTGTTGTACCGCCCGTATAAAATAAGCCTGCGATGTCATCGCCGCCGCGTTCCGCATCATCAACAGGATCAGAGGAAGATAACTGTTCTTCATAGTTCAGCATACCATCAGGCGTCTCACCATCCCCAATGTAGATCACATGGCGCAGGCTGCTGACGAGTTTGCGAAGCTCCGGTATGATGCCCGTAAAGGCATCATCTACAAGAAGAATTTCCGAGCCAGAGTCGTTTAACCAATAGGCAAATTCAGGGACTGCAAGACGCGTATTTACGGGAACGAAAACACCACCGGCCCAGGGAACTGCATAATAGAATTCCAAATACCGGTCAGAATTAAGGGCGAGAATGGCAACCCGTTGACCGCCCGTAATGTCTAGTTTCCGAAGAGCGCCTGCAAATTTCTGCACGCGATTTTGAAACTGCCCATACGTATGAACACGGTCATTACATATGGTCGCAATTGCATCCCGTTTTGTCTGTGCTGCCCGATTTAGTAATTGCGAAATATACATGTTTGTTTTCCCTCGTTTTTTATGGGAACAAGTATCGGGAAAAAATCAAACAGGTAAAGAACAAAACCCATCAAATCAATTTAGGGCATCTGGCACAGTTCCGTAGGTTTTGTACATATTACTAATTCCTAAGTCTTTTTGTTTTAGATTCACAAATAAATTCAAGGTCGTTACCGCAAACGGAAGCTCCGCTACGCCTGAATTTGTACCTGTGGGGGTTATCACAACAAGTGGTGGCGTCTTATACGGCTTAACTTTTTTGCCCTTCATTGTTTTTATCAACATCTTCGCGAGGTAGCCGCCCTGCACACTGGCAAGATAACCGTGTTTATGACTGTCAAGGTCGGCGCAATCACCCAATGAATACAGATTATCATGCCCCTTGACCCTCATGAATTCATCGACTTTGACAAAACCACTACCATCGAGAATTTCTGCCAATTCTGGTCGCAAGAATTCAGTATTAGGGAGCATTCCAACGCATTCATAAACAATGTCCGCCTTGATGGTCTCGCCACTGGTAGAGCAGCGGTAAACATCGTCATTCTTAGCGAAATTCCGGTTGAGTTTTATCTGTATCCCTTTGTCGATTAATTGCTCATACGCCTTTCGCTGGGTCTTAGGTTCAGAGTTTCCCAACAATCTATCGCCTGAATGCACAAGGGTTATATCTTTGCCGGGAAAAGCACTCGAAATCTCACCGGCAAACTCAACACCTACCACGCCGCCGCCAATTACCAGTACCGACCGTGCTGATGCCAGGGTTTCATGGGCATTCAACATTTCCTGATTACGCTCAACATAATCAAACTTTGAATTCGATTTTGCCACCGGCAGTGTTGGATAACGGCTTCCGGATGAGATAATAGCTTGTTTAAATTTGATAATTTCTCCTGTATCAAGCCTAACTTCGCTATCAGTCATAGAGACCACGCCAGCCTGAATGAAGGTGCCGTCGATAAAATCACTATAGAGTTTGCGCAGCGTGTTCCCATGCTTTTGGGGAGATGTAACATTACGGAGTGCCGCGAAAGTCACTTCAAAGTAATTTTTCCGATCGACCAATGTAACGTCGACACCCTTTTTTACTAACTTCTGGGCGACACCGACACCGCCAAAACCCCCGCCAATAATCAATACATCTGTTTTCTGACTCATATTCTCACTTTTAACCTTATCGCTATTCAACAAATTGACTTCACTTATCCATAATCAGTGGATATCATTAGTTTATATCTAATAATATTTCGAATATCCTATATAGTTGTTAGATATACTCTAAGGAAATGTGCATGACACTGGATCAGCTGAAATCGTTGCAAGCCATAGTTGAAGGAGGATCTTTGAGGGTGGCAGCTCAAAATCTGCATAGAACGCAACCCACTATCAGTGTCGCCATAAAGAATTTGGAGAAAGAACTCGGGTTAAAAATTTTTGACCGGGGGGAATATAGAAACAAACTAACCCCACACGGCGAAGCCCTTTATAAAAAGGCAAAGTTGGTCTTGGGACAAGCGCAGTCATTTGAAAATCTTGCGAAACAACTGACAACAGGGCAAGAACTTGAGGTGGGCATTGCATTTACGTCCGCTATTCCCGTTTCCCCAATACTTAATACCATTAGACAATGTAAGACGGAATTTCCGCGAACTCGGCTTGAAATATATTCCGAGAATGGTATGGGTCCGCTAGATTTACTCGAAGATGAACAAGCATCTCTTATTATTATTCCTTGGATTAAAAATATCGAAAGCTTGGAATCAATACATTTCATGAACGTGCGTTTTGATTCTGTTATTTCAGCTCAATCCCCCTTACTCACAGAATACGATGTCGTGCCTAAAAGCGTCCTTAAAAAACATCCTCAAGTCATTATTAGTGGGCGTAAATCGTCGAAGACAACCTATGGCGTTCTTGAAGGCGGGGATCAATGGCGAGTGAATGATTTTCAAACTAAAAAAGAGCTTATTACAAAAGGCATGGGATGGGGAAGTTTGCCAGAACACCTCATAAAAGAAGAGCTCGAACAGGGAGTACTCGCTCCCCTAAAAGTTGAGGGAGATACAAAAATGCAAGACATTGAATTTCGCATCGCACGATTAGAGGCGGTGCCTGTCGGCCCCGTCGCACAGCGTCTCTGGCAACTCTTTCAGGAAAGAGCCGAGTAAACTGATCTATTCTGCATGAACTGGTCTAGGCAGACTGGACCATCTTACCCGCTCTCCAAATAGGAACGACAGCAAGCCGAGGACGCAACACCCCAGGATGACCAAAAGAAGCGGCATCGGTGTTGTCTCATAGGCGGCAAGTAACGAGCCCGCGATATAAGTGCTAATGGCGCCCAGGCCAATTTGCATCGATCCAGCCAAGCCCGATGCAGCCCCAACCCGTTCCGGATCTGCACCGATAGCAGATGCCAAACCAGAGGAGACACAAAATCCATTTCCAAAGGCCACAATGGACATTAGACCAAAGAAACTATAGGGACCCAAGCCAATGGTCAGCTCCCAAGCACATAAAAGAAGAGCGCCAATGACAATGATTATTGTGCCAAGGCGGATCATCCACGGCACACCCAGTTTTTTGGCGAGCCGTGCCGTTCCGAAATTCCCCAAAATGTAGAAAAGCGACACAACAACAAACAAAATCCCCAGCTGACTTGCCGACCCGTCCATCAAATCGAGAAGGACAAATGATGATCCACCTAGAAAGGCAAAATATGCAGCTGTGCAAAAACCGACCTGAAACGTATAGGCCATAAATTTTGGATTTTTAAGCAAATGACCATAGGACATAAATAGGCTGGCAAAACGACTGTTATGCCGTTTGTTACCGGGAAGAGTTTCCTGAATTCCACTGAGCACAACAGCAAGAACCAAACCGGCGAACCCCAGCACGAAGACAAAACTTGCCTGCCATCCGAACTGATCTTCAAGAATACCACCCAAGGCTGGTGCCAACGTCGGTGCCAACACAATTGCCATGGTCATATAAGCAATAACAGAAGCCGCTTCATCATCTTTGTATAGATCGCGAACCATTGCGCGTCCCATTACCATGCCTGAGCAGCCGCCGAACGCTTGCACCATACGACCGAAGATCATCATTTCAATTGATGTTGAAAACAGGCAGATAAGACTACCAATACCAAAAACCACGAGGCCAAATAACACGATTGGCTTCCGTCCAATTTTATCGGAAATGGGCCCGTAGATAAGCTGCGCGAGGGCAATAGCACTTAGGTAAAATGTGAGCGTTAGCTGTGCGTTAGCGTAATCAGTTTTAAAGACTTCCTGATAGGACGATAAAGACGGCAGAATAATATTCATCCCAAGCGGTCCGCACATGCTGATCAATATCACAGCAGCAAGAAACATCCGCGGCATTTTCGAGTCTTGTGTATCTTGCATAAAAATGTCCAAAACGGATAAATGAGGGATACG
>JBALWO010000015.1:62114-69303 GCA_036960775.1 Pseudomonas marincola
AAAAAAAAGGCGACCGATTGGCCGCCTTTTTCTCATCTTATGTCGCGAAACTTTAAAGCTCAGACAAACGGTCTGCGGCTTCTTGGAGTTTAGCGAGTTTCACTTCGGCTTCAGCAAGTTTTTCGCGCTCTGCCGCGACCACTTCTTCTGGGGCGCTTGCGACAAACCGCTCGTTACCGAGTTTCTTGTTAAGGCCAGTCATGTAGCCCCCCATTTTACCAATTTCTTTTTGCAGTCGCGCTTTTTCAGCGCCCAAATCCATTGCGCCGGCCAGTGGCAGGGCTATGGTTGCGCCATCATGGACAAACTGCAACGAGCCTTTTGGTAATTCAGCGTCCGTCACCTTACTTTCAAGACGTGCCAAGCGGGAAATGACATTCCATTGGCGATCAAGTCGACCTTTTAAAAGGTCGGAACCTTCATTAAAGATCAACGGAATTTTAGCGCCCGCTGGAACGTTCATTTCGCTTCGAACACCGCGAATGCCTGTGACCAAGCCTTGCAGCCAAACCAATTCAGCATCAGCTTCTGCGTCAATCGCATTTTCTGGATATACAGGCCAATCAGAGATAATCAGGTCAGATGCCCGTTCAACGCCGAGGTTACCCCATAACTCTTCGGTTATAAACGGCATGAACGGATGTAAGATCTTCAAGATTTGATCTAAAATCCAAGCAGCTGTTGCCCGTGTTTCCGCTTTTGCAGCTTCGTCTTCACCCAAGAATGGAATTTTAGCAAGCTCTAGGTACCAGTCACAGAAAACATTCCATGTGAATGAATAGATGGCGTTTGAGGCATCGTTAAAGCGATAGCCATCGCGCTTACCTTCCAAGGCGTCCCGAACAGCAGCTTCACATTTTGCAACTTCGCCAACAATCCAGCGATTAACCGGCTGCACCGTCGCAAACGGATCGAAGCCTTCAGTAACAGCGCATTCGTTCATTTCACAAAAACGAGCGGCGTTCCAAAGTTTAGTGGTGAAGTTCCGATATCCCTCAACCCGTTGTTCGGACAACCGAACATCACGCCCTTGCGCTGCACTTGAAGACAAGAAGAAACGAAGAGCATCTGCGCCATATTCATCGACAAGATCAAGTGGATCAACCACGTTGCCTTTAGATTTTGACATCTTGGCACCATGTTCATCCCGCACGAGCGCGTGAATATAGACAGTGTGGAACGGCGGCTCTTCTTCTAAGAAGTGAAGCCCCATCATCATCATCCGGGCAACCCAGAAGAAAATAATGTCAAAGCCGGTGATCAACACGTCAGTTTGATAGTATTTTTCAAGCTCAGGTGTTTTATCAGGCCAGCCGAGAGTTGAGAACGGCCAAAGTGCAGACGAGAACCATGTATCCAAAACGTCTTCATCACGGAAGAGTTCTACTTCTTTTCCGTAATGGGCCAACGCTGCGGCTTTAGCTTCTTCTTCTGTCTCTTCAACAATAATAAATCCGTCTGGTCCAAACCATGCCGGGATCCGATGTCCCCACCATAACTGACGTGAAATACACCAGGGTTGGATGTTGCGCATCCAATCGTAATAGGTGTTGCTCCACTTAGCAGGAACGAATTTTGTGCTTCCGTTTTCAACAGCCCGAATGGCTGGTTGCGCCATCGTTGCCGCATCGGCAAACCACTGATCCGTGAGGTATGGCTCGATGACAACGCCAGATCGATCACCATAGGGAACCGTATGCGTGTGATCTTCGATTTTATTAAGAAGTCCAAGTTTTTCAATATCTTGGATGATCTTCTTACGGGCATCGAACCGGTCCATTCCTCGGTATTCTTCGGGAACTGTATCGTTTAGACACGCGTTATGGTCAAAGATGTTGATCACTTCAAGGTTGGCGCGTTTACCAACTTCAAAGTCATTAAAGTCATGTGCCGGTGTGATCTTCACTGCGCCTGATCCCTGTTCAGGATCGGCATATTCGTCGGCAACAATTGGAATACGTCGACCAACCAAAGGCAGGATCACAAATTTCCCAACTAAATCTTTATAACGTTCATCATCTGGATGAACTGCAACACCGCTATCGCCCAACATGGTTTCAGGACGGGTTGTCGCAACCGTAATAAAGCGACCTTCTTCACCCTCAATCGGGTAGTCGAAGTGCCACATATGGCTGTTGACTTCTTTTTGCTCAACTTCGAGATCAGAAATCGCCGTATGAAATTTTGGATCCCAATTGACCAAGCGCTTATCGCGATAGATCAGACCTTCTTTATACAGCTGCACGAACACTTTACGGACGGCTTTGGATAGCCCTTCATCCATGGTGAAGCGTTCACGTTTCCAATCACAGGAGGCGCCCAATCGGTGCAGCTGACCCATAATGTCGCCGCCGGATTGTTCTTTCCATTCCCAGATCTTCTCAATGAAGGCTTCACGGCCAAGGTCGTGACGGGTAATTCCCTGCTCTGCCAGTTGGCGTTCAACCACCATCTGCGTCGCAATGCCCGCATGATCGGTCCCCGGCTGCCACAGAACGTCTTTACCGCGCATACGTTCAAACCGCACAAGAATGTCTTGCAGCGTGTTATTAAGGGCATGGCCCATATGTAACTTGCCAGTGACGTTCGGCGGCGGAATTACAATCGTAAAAGCGTCTTCGCTTTCATTACGTCCACAGGCAAATGCGTCTTGCTCCATCCATCTGGAATAGAGCTTTCCTTCGACCTCTTGGGGTCGATAAGATTTGTCCAGCATAGCTGAATCCCTCTTCTTATATAGTTTCGAAATAATTTATGGATGGCCCTATTCAAAGAGCCCGGTGTAGATCGGCTCGCGATCCGGCAGACATTATTCTTCGTCGTCCGCCCGATCAGCGAGCTTGCTCACTTCGCGTTCCACGATCCGCTGCACAATACTGGCAAGATGTTCATCCAGCCATTCTTTGAGCATTGGACGGAGAAGTTCACGCACCAAATCTTCAAGTGTAGACGCTGAATTTCCCATAGGCATTCCGCGAGACGCAGAGACTGCTCCTGCGAGGTTAGCAAAGGAATTTGTCGCGGCAGACACGGTTGGATCGTCGAGCAAGCTATCAAGTTGCTTTTGCTCAGCCGTCATCAGTTCAGGTTCTGGCTGCGGAGCAGGTTCTGGCTCAGGCTCTGGAACCGGCTCAGGTTCTGGAACAGGATCAAAAGTGATCTCTTCTTCCATTTCAGGTTCTGGCTCAGGAATGGGTTCTGGTTCAGGAATAGGCTCTGCCGGAACTTCCATTTCAGCTTCTAGAACCATTTCCTCTTCTTCGGCGACTTCTTCTGTTAATTCAAGAATATCGTCTTCAGGTTCTGGCTCTGGTTCAGGAGCGGGTTCTGGTTCTGGTTCAGCCGCCTGCGCAGCTTCAGCTTCTGGCGCAGCATCAGGTTCAGCAGCAACTTCTTCAGTTGCTTCTCCGCCTTCGTCTTCATCGCCATCTTCTGAAATAATACGACGAATGGAAGCAAGTATTTCTTCCATTGTCGGTTCTTGTTCTGCTTTTGGGTCACTCATCGTTTATTTTACCACCAAAAATGGAAGTCCAGTCTTTGGAACTTAGCGAAGAATGATTAAAAAAACTAGTCCAATACACAAATTTTGCCAGTGATTACAAATCAGTGACTATTCTAGGCCACCATCTGTGCCTGACCATTTGTTCCGAACACGGTCATAATTGACTTTGGGATCATAGTAATCGACGCCCAACGAAAGCTCTTCCGCGCTCAAGTTACCCACGGATGCTAACACGTCATACATGGCCACATAGACGTTTCTGCGGGCCGTAACCAGATTTACCTGACTTGTCAGTAATTCTTGTTCAGCATCCAAAACATCCAATGTTGTCCGAGATCCCACTTGAGCTTCTTGAGACACACCTTCCAACGCAATCGTATTGGCGCGAACTTGTTCTTCGGTAGCCGAAATTTGTGCCCGCGCAGATTCTAATTGCTCCCAAGATTGTGTAACAGCTTCGCGAACTTGCCGAACTGCTGCTTCAATCTCGATTTTGCGTTGATTATTGATCTGACGCGCTTGGCGAACACTACTATATACGGCACCAGATTGATAAAGCGGAATAGTCAATGTGGCAGATACGTCTGCTTTTTGCCCCCATTGCGCTTCAGAAGACTGGTTATTCGATTGAATCAATGAGCCACTGACATCCAGAGACGGCAGCAATTGACCGGATGTTGACCGAATTGTGTGCTTAGAGCTTTCCTCGCTAAATTTTGCAGATTGAATATCGGGGTGATTATTCATCCCAAGTTCAAGAGCCGCATCAATGGCTTCTGGAAAGTTTGCAGGAAGCGTTGGATAAACAAGTTCACCCGGCTTTTGGCCGACCACACGTTCGTAATTTGCTTCACTGACTTTCAAATTACCGATACCACCAACAAGTTCAGATTTCGACCCAGCCAAACGGGCTTCGGCTTGCGCCACATCCGTCCGTGTAATTTCTCCAACTTCAAAGCGATCGCTCGCAGCTTCCAATTGGCGTTCCAGAACAGCGACATTGCTTGTATTAAGATCGACAACAGCCTGATCCCGAAGAACGTTCATATAGGCCGCAACAGCTGATTGGAAAATGCTTTGCTCAACAGACTTAAGTCCGGAGCGAGCAGCCTTCACATTCGCTTCAGCAGACGCCGTATTCGCAGAGGTCTGTCCGCCAGCATAGAGTGATTGCGACACTGAAAGCGCTAATGAAGACGGATTATAGCTCCGGTCACCACCGGCCAAAGTTGTTGTGCTGTTTCTATTGTATTCAGTACCAGCCTCCCCTACCACAGTCACCGTTGGGCGCCATCCAGAAATCGCCTGAGCAACACCTTCATCAACGCCGCGAACGCTTGCCCGCTGTGCTTGCAATGTTGGGTTTGTCGTATATGTGAGCGCAAGCGCTTCATTTAGGGATTCTGCGTGCACCACTGAGAGCGGTGTTAGAAGAGCCAGAACTGAGGCTACTGACAACGTAAGATTTTTCATAATGCACGCCTTTTAATTATTATCCAACAACCCGATGGCTGAATACGGAGATCGGGTGTTGGTTTGTCAGGGTGCAGCACAAGCGCACTCCCCCCGAAATTCACTGGTTATCTACTAGATGTGTAAACAATTCACTTTAACATCACAAAGAGTTTAATCACCATAACAGCTGATTATGTGACCGGCATCATACTTTTACATGCAAGTGGCAGATTTAGAAGTTAAAGCCTTCAGAGTTTTGAAGTGATTTCAATACTGGGACTGAGGCATCAAATAATGATCGCGACTGAACATTACCATCTTCTTTTTCGAATATTGTCGCAACACCCGGATTACTACCGAGCACACAAATTAGACGGCCACCTTCGGCAAGTTGCTCCAACAATGCGGCTGGAACTTCTTTGATTGCACCATTTATGTGAATAACGTTGAACGGTCCCTGCTTGGCGTTACCGTTTTGCAGCTCGCCTTTAATGACCGCCACATTGTCAGCTTCAATTGATGTCAGGGTTTCACTTGCAAGTTCGCAAAGATCTTCCTGATTTTCAATGGCGACAACGGCTTGAGCAAGTTGCCCAAGAACGGCAGATGTATATCCACGTCCGCAAGCAACATCCAAAACAATATCGGTACTTTGAACGCCAACCGCTTGTAACATCAAACCAAACACACGTGGCTCAATTAGAAAACGATCGTCTGCAACTTGCAGATCTTCATCCAAATACGCAACACCGCGTAAATTTTTTGGAGCAAACAATTCCCGAGGAACAGTATCCATAGCATCCGCTACACTGTCACTGGTTACATTGTTAGGGCGAAGCTGACTGAGCACCATACTGCGGCGCGCTGTTTCGAAATTTTCAGTCATCATTAAATTCCCGTAATTATTGCGTTCGAGTTCGGATATTCCATGCGATCCCCTATAAGGGGTCGCCGCGTTTATACTTAAATAGGGCCCCCCAACGCAAGAAAGAAGAGTTGCCCATCACTTCTTTTCTCATGTCGCCCTGCTATTCGTTGTATTTTCGCACACCAAAACAATCCCCAAAACATCGGAGTTGGCGCGCTTACACTTGCAAAAATATACGCTCCGTCTTAATATATTAGAAATATCTAATTATATTGGAGGGTCAAAATGTCAGATGCAGAGCAAGTTGTCAGGACATGGTTTCGCCGCGTATGGGAAGAGGAAGACACGTCGGCAATTGATGAGATGCTTCGGCACGATTCAAGTGCGAAAGGATTTGGCGCCCATACACTGGTGGGGCCCGAACAATTCAAACTCATGCACGCAGCCATGTGCGCCTTATTAACCGATACTACGGTTACCTTTGACAAGCTTATGCAACAAGACGACTGGGTATCCATTCTGTGCACCATAAATGCGGTGTCAACGAAAACGGGAGAACCGTTGACTGTGACGGGAACCACCTGGATCCGCGTTGCTGATGGAAAGATACTGGAAGGGTACGACCATTTCGACTTCCTAGGTTTGTGGGCGCAACTGGGATTCCTCCCCCGGAATTGCTTTGAGCAGGGGTTAATGGGTCAACAGATCCACTGACGCTGCACTTCAAACTAAATGTGTGAGTGCAATAGGCGCAGCCGTTTCACGGCGCCTCAGCTTATCCAATTATTTTTGCCTTCTCATCCAATAGCAATTGACCCGCGGCCAATGTCAGATTATATAACCCCTCTCGGATGCGAACACCACTTTCCGAGACTAATAGAGGCCTGGTGACGGAGTGGTGACGTAGCGGATTGCAAATCCGTGTACACCGGTTCGATTCCGGTCCAGGCCTCCATTTACTTCTACTCCCATTCATCACCAAGTAATTCGGGCTCACAATAGCTCTGCATGTCTGCCAGATGCTGGTCTGCGCCTGCGGTGAACAACTGTGCTGCCAAATGATCAATAAGCCGCTCTGCCCCTGTATTTACGCCGGGGATGTCGCTGCTAATGGGGGCATGGGATAGCGTGGTTGCCGCATTGAACAAATGAAGCCGTGAAAACGCGTCATGTGTTCCCCGCTCTTTTGGCAAAAACTGAAATCCTTTTCCAAGGTATGGATAGGATGACAGCGTGGCATCTTCCATGGTTTTCTCCGGCTCATAAACATCCCGCCACAGCAAAATATCTTTCGCGATGGATGACAGTTCAGGTTGCCGGCTCAAATCCATTGCATACCCCGTCCCAAAAATAACAAAATC
>JBALWO010000086.1:0-8072 GCA_036960775.1 Pseudomonas marincola
CTTTTGACATTTTGCAGTCAAACGAGCGCTAATATACCCCCATATATTAGCAGCCAAGACCGAAGCCCCCATTCCGAAGTTCGTAAACGAACTAGTATGCGCATTAAGGGATTTTATTCTGTTATCCGAACTATATGGTTCGCTTACGTGAACGTCAACGTAAACTTTCAACCAACTGGACAGCTTCATTGAGGCCTTAATAAAATCAACATTATTCAACATTTCGGATATCCGAATTATTAATTTCACCCCTTTACGCCTCCCTCTTACAGTCAATAAGCCCTCCAGGATTCTGAAGGGCTTAAGGGGTTTAGACGCGGAGGCTGTTCACTCTTAGCCAAGTTAATTCATGCCACGGATGGCTTCCGTATCCTGCAACCGCATCTCGTCCTAGCGCTTGCCAATGGCCATTCCCAGCAACCCAAAGATCAATCATTTTTAGATAATCTGTGTCCACTACTAGAAATTGATTTTTATAGGGCAGCAAGAAATAGCTGGAACTCTTGGCAAGGAAATCACGGGCTTCGGTATAATCTGCAAACCAGTGATTTAGGAGTGTGGAACATTTGGGTGAATACCAGTAAGTTCCCCGGTTTTCGCTCGCAGTGGCGTCCCCTTCCAGATACGACTTAGCCATACCCCAATCTGTAAAACCAAGCTCCATAGCCAGCGCATTTAAACACGTTTTACGCTTGATATCTTCTTTTGGAATTGTTGTTTTGCGCAACCGTTTCAATGCAGCGGGATCACCCGCAGCAATAGATTTTTGCAGTTTATTCGCGCGTATTTTAAGTTCTTCAATGGATCTATTCATGATCACAATTACTCCTAAGTATAATTGGCTTTCCCGCATGGACCAACTTAAAAGTAGTGATAGAAATCATAACATTTATATTCGGCAAGGCGCCGAAACGGGTGAATTCATCTTTAGCGGGCAGGCATCCCATAACACCTGCCGCGCTTTTTACATGTGACTAATCTTAAAAGCAACCAAAACATTGCTCCATACATTAGAATATGCCGTTGGCCTTTTGCAGTTTGCGGATAAATTTCGTAATTTCAGCAACCTCCCGCTCCGTTACACCGGCAACTGGCGGCATGTTTCCAAATTTCCAATGATGCGCGCGCACGCCATTCTTTGCCGCTAATTGAAAGGCCATATCGCCATGATGATTAGGCTCGTAAATTTTATGCATAAAGGGTGGACCGTTTTCTGATCCTGTTCCGTTCACACCGTGGCAAGCAGCGCAGTTATCCTTAAACAGCTGTTGCCCCAACTCATCGCCGGCAACGGTTACGGCAGGGGACGCAGCCGGAGAAACTGAGGCGTCTGGCTTAACGGCCGTCTCTGGCTTTGGCGTATGCCACCCATAAAAGAAGAGGGCCCCCACGACGATAACTCCCAATATTGCAGCTACTATTTTCATTTCATCTTCCCTTTTTCTCGCGGCGAGCGATACGGTTCAACATGCGCGACAAATGGAAGTTCGCCACTTGCTAGCAATAAACGCAGTGTTATTTCATTTGTAGGCTTAGCAGGCATTTTTCCGCCAGCTAGTTTAATAAAAATGTGATTTGTTGTTAAATCCAAAAACTCTTCACTGGGAACGGAAAGTGCAGTCAGCTTCTGAGTTTTTTGATCCGTCACTTTTACAAGTATTTCAGATGTTTCGAATCCGGCAGTCAAGGCTCCCAATAAAATTATGGTTTCAGAAGTTTCATTCCGAAACTTAAACCGAAGAATAGCGGTCGAACCGTCTTTGCTCGGTGTCAAAGTAGCGTCTTGAACGTCGACAGATTGGTAAGTGACATTGTTATTGCTTGCCCATACTGGGCTAATGAAGACCACCGCGAACATCAGGCTCATTATTTGAATGACTTTGATAACCATGGTTATTCTCCCCTCATTAAGATGAATACTGGAGAAACCGAAACAGCTTCTCCAGCAACTATAAATCGGACTTCAACTAGAATAATAACTTGGTTCCAATAACGAACTGCCAAGCGCTTGTCTCTTCACCTTCACTTTTTGAGATGTTAGCCGTTTGCCCATATTCCCGTTCATACACAACGCCGATATAAGGCGAAATAGTGCGATCAAGAACGTCATAACTCAAGCGCAACCCAAGCTCTGTGCTATTGATCCCAGATCCAACGCCAACCTCTTCATCACTTGATAAAGCCGCTTCGATTTGAGCAGAAGGCGTCAAAATCAAGTAATTGGTTAGAAGCAATTCATACTCTGCATCAAGGCTCATGGATAAATCACCTTTGTTGCTGAAATACAGATCGGCATCCACTTCAATCCACTGCGGTGCTAGTCCTGCCACACCCAAGACACCGTACCAACGATTTTCACCGTTAGGTGTATCCGCCCGTATTCCCGCCTTCGCATCCCAAAAATCTGAGATCGGTGTTTGCAATACCAGCTGGGTTGATAGGGTTTCGAACTTATCTGAATTCAGATCATATTCAGCACTGCTCCCAAAACGGAGCTTAAGTTCATCTGAGCCAATAAAGGCATCGATTTCCCAAACGGCTAAATCTTCCCCGTTTTCTCCAGCTCGATACTCAAACTCATCGGCTTGAAAACCATAGATAAGCTCTTCCGCTACCACAGACGATGAGAACCCAAGACTCGAGACAGCGACCAAAATAGCGGTCGTTCTTTTCAGATGAAAAGTCATTGTGTTGCTCCTTCATGCGACGTGGTTTCAGCTGTTTTATCTGGACCACCAACAACAACTATTTTGCGGAACATACCGGCGGATGCATGGTAGGATAAATGACAATGGAAAGCCCACTGCCCTTCTGCATCGACTTCCGTTTCTGAATAAACCGTGGTACCTGGCGCCACGCTAATGGTGTGTTTTACTGGATCCCATTTGCCTGCACCAACGTCCAGAATGCTCCACATGCCATGAAGATGCATAGGATGGGTCATCATGGTTTCATTCACAAATTTAAATCGGACACGTTCGCCGTATTGCAACTCAATCGGATCTGCATCATCGTATTTCACGCCATTAATTGACCAAATATACCGCTCCATATTGCCGGTCAATCGCAGCTCGATTTCTCGCGTAGCTTCCCGATCTTTATAGAGCGGTTTTTGCGCTTTTAAATCCGCGTAAGATAAGAACTTCCCCCCATTTTCAGCAACGGGCTCAAGGCCGCTGCCTTTTGCATAAAATGGATTAGCTTTTTTCATCATTCCCGGCATTTTGGAATGATCCATACCCTTCATATCACCAGACGCCATGCCTTTCATATTGGAGTGATCCATTCCCTTCATATCGCCAGGCGCCATGTCTTTCATATTGGAATGATCCATGCCAGACATATTGCTGTGATCCATCCCCATATCCGCCATGGTCAGCAGGGGACTGGTGCGCATTTTTGGAACGTCAGCAGTCATTCCAAGTCTCGGTGCTAACGTGCCCCGAGCAAAAGCTGTTCGTCCCATGCTTTCACCGAAAATAGTGAAGGCTTTATCTTCCTTCGGCTGCACAATAACGTCATAGGTTTCAGCAACACCAATGCGCAACTCGTCAACTTTAACGGGCCGAACATTATTACCGTCGGCTGCGACTACAGTCATTTTCAATCCCGGAATACGCATATCAAAATAGGTCATTGACGATGAATTGATGAACCGCAGACGGATACGTTCGCCCGGCGTAAACACACCTGTCCAGTTTTGATCAGGGCCTTTCCCGTTTATAAGCGGCGTAAATCCTTGTAGATCTTCAACGTCGGTCGGCATCATCCGCATGTCACCCCAGCTCATCCGATCATCAACTGTTGCAGACATTCCGTTTTTCTTTGCATCGCTGAAGAAATCGCCAAGGGTTTGTTGTTTCCGGTTGTAATAATCGGGCGCCATTTTCAAGTTCCGCATGATTCGAGCACCCGAATGGGGATGTTTGTCGGTCAGCTGAACCACATAATCGCGATCATAGCGGAAAGGCTCCCGACGTTTTGGCGCGATGGTAATGGCACCATACGCCCCGTCAGGTTCTTGAAAACCCGAATGACTGTGGAACCAATAAGTTCCCGACTGCACGACAGGAAATTTGTAAGTGAACGTCTCTCCAGGTTTGATACCTGCGTAACTGATATCGGGGACACCATCCATTTGGTAGGGCAAGATTAACCCATGCCAATGGATGGAAGTAACCTCGTCCAGATTATTGGTCACGTTAATGACCGCATCTTCGCCCTCTGTTAATTTCAAAACAGGTCCGGGCGAGCTTCCGTTATACCCAATACCAGGTTTTACGAAATTCCCGGTATCGATTTGCACTTCATCAACGGTCAGATTGTAGGTTCCAGCTTCAGCGATACCGAAGCTATTGGCAGCCATAACAGCTGCAATCACGGCAAGCTTTGCGGCCTGCGGCAATAAATTTTGCATGCTAATTTTCCTTCTCAAATGCGAGAAAGGCGCAACTCCTTAGGAATTGCGCCAGAATGACTAATCCAAAACCACGTCGCCCATCATACCAGAGTCGTAATGACCCGGTACGTTGCAGGCGAATTCCAGCTTAGCTGCATCCGTGAAGTTCCAAATAATCTCAGCACTTTTCGCAGGTTCAAGAAGCACACTGTTTGGATCGTTGTGATCCATTGTTTTACCGCCGCCCATGTCCATCTTCATCATGTGATGATTGATCTTGTCAGCTTCCAGGACACCGTGTTCCATCATCATCATCATTTCTTTTTGATGTTCCATATGCATGGTCGATGTTCCGATGTTAAATTCATGAACATACTCACCTGCATTGGTGATTTTGAACCGAATGGTCTCGCCCTTTTTAATCTGGATTTTCTCTGGCTCGTAGTAATTATCGAACATTTTGATCTCTATGACCCGATCAACATCTGCTAATTTTCCGACAACTCCGATGGTAGATTTCTTCGCGCTGTGCCCATCGTCATGACTTCCAGATGCGAAAGCGACAGGTGCTGCCAGCAGACTTATTGCTGTAAGTGAGATGGCGGATAGGGTTGAGATAGCCGTATTTTTGAATTTCATCTTTGAATTCCTAAAGACTCCCCGCACCTGAAAACATCAAGCGTTCTCACGGAATACCGGGGATATTAAATTTGTATGGGTTTGAAATTTTGCATAGGCGGCTGTCCTGCTGTTGCAGGCGACCTATACAGGAAAATACAAATTATACTTTAGGAGGTTCCGAGGGAGGGTTATGAGATACTCCCTCCAATTGTTCAGGCAAACTTGGAAATTCAAGCTCGCTGCTGATCAGTGCAAAATCCACTTTGTGAAAATTCTCTGTGGTGACAGAGCAAGTCTTCATTCCGCATGTTTCCACATGTTCATGCATGTCCATAAGTGGCATGTTGGCATAATCATCCGCCGTCAGCGTCATTTCGTGACCAGGACTATCTTCTGCGGGATGCAGCAAAGACATAGGCAGGGTTGAAAAAACGTTAAACGCAATTACGAGGGCCATAAGCCCACCGATTTTTGCAGATCTGCTGTACAGAAAATTCAACATTTTAATTAACTAGTTACCTCGTTAAGCCTTTAACTAATACCACATATGTATGCAGAAGTGACGATTGCAAGACTAAGATTGAAATTTTTCGGAAACAAAACCAGAAACGCTGCCAATCATAACCCAGAATATCGCAGACGAAATCATGGTCAAAATCGCAAATTCTGCGGCCAACGCTGCCGGCGCAGTACTGCTTGCCACTTCAGGGTGCGGCGCACCGATTACGTGCGGCAACAACAATAGGGCAATGCCAACACCGCGCCAAATCCAAGACGGTTTAAACGCGATTAAAGCAAGGGCAACAGCGCTACAGGCAACTGTTAAAAACCACCACATCTGACGAAGTTCAACAGGAGCCCCTTGGGTGCCCGGAACTTCAGGCGGCAAGCCCGCAGCTGGTAAAAGAGAGAAAACTAGAAAACCAGATACGCCCCATAGAGCTCCTGATTGCACAGTAATAGCACGCCCTCGCATTGTCATGGCAGCACCAAGCAACAACGCGAAACCAACGCCCGCAATAACATTACTAAGGAAGGTGTAAGTTAATCTCTCGGCACCATCTTCAGGTGCCCAAGAATCTTCGTCGCCATGAGAATGAGCCGCGGGCGCTTCTGTTGCAGCAGTACCTGCGGGTGCACTATGATGATCAGTTGCGGCTGAGGCCGCTGCCTGATTTTCATATGTCTCGGCTTCCGTAATAAGCGGAATTGTCGTGACAATTTGAACGAGAGATATGAGAAGGCCTGCAAACACGCCTGCGATGATAGCGGACGTTAACGTCCGCTGCAGAGAAGAGAGGTTCATTGATTAATCTTTTAGTGGCAAGGAAATACCAGTGAATGACGGCTATCATGAGCCGCATTATGAAGTGCGTTTGGTTGCGCAAATCCAACACCATAAATCAGGAAGAAACCAATCATCGCCGAAACAATAACCGACGTCATTTTACCTGCAGATACCTGTACAGATGTTTCAGCTGTTGTCATTTGTGGATTAGTCATAATCCCCTCCATCAGAGATTTTTATTTTGAACATCAATTAACGGTTCAATAAATATAATCGCATGCAAGTTGTCAATCTGGAATTCTTTTTGTTATCTAGTGATTTAACTCTTTTTCTGCATTCGTCCATAGCTTGTTGAAATTAAAACGAACGGTATGCCGCTACACTATTCAACGGGGCTGTGGCTTTAAGCTTAATCTGTCGGAAAATTGGCCGCGATTACGGCTCTATCAGAACTGCCAAAAAGCGAGACGGACTAATTTAGGTCTTCAAGCTGTCTTTCGGCATTATCAGTCTGTTTGCAGTCGGCTTACTCGGCAAATTTCGCAGCCTCTGCCCTCGCTGGACCCTGCCTGCTAGCGTAAACCTCAGGCTCGCTCGTCCTTTGGGGATCCCATAACAATATAGGATGTGATGGAGTTTACGGTGGGCAAGGCCCCAAGGATATCGGTGTGGAAACTTTTATATGCCCCCATATCCGCCACTTCAATGCGCAGTAAATATTCGATTGTGCCCGTGATATTATGGCACTCTCTCACTTCAGGTGATTTGGAGATGGAGCGTTCGAAAGATTCTTGTGATTTTTTGGAGTGCTCCGAAAGTCCAACACCAATATAGGCCGTGAACCCTTTTCCAAACGCAGATGGGTCAATGACAGCCCGGTATCCAACGATAACGCCAGACCGTTCAAGTTCCTGCACACGCCGCAAACAAGCAGACGGTGACAGACCGACGCTCGACGCCAAATCTGAATTGCTAATTCTGCCGTCTCGAGACAGGGTTTGCAATATTCTGTCGTTTATTTTATCAATTTTCGTCATTAGTTGCATTATTTGCCAAAAATTACGCAAATACGCAAGCACATTCCGCGTACTCATACATATAATTGCGAAATGACTTATGAAATATTTACAGCACTCGCTGCCTTCGCCTTCGTAACCTCGATCACCCCGGGGCCCAACAACCTTATGCTAATGACGTCCGGCGCCAATTTTGGCTTCAGGCGCACCATCCCCCATATGCTGGGGGTGGGCCTCGGCTTTGTCTTCATGGTTGTTCTTGTGGGCATCGGGTTATTTAAAATCTTTGAAATGTATCCCGTAAGCAGCCTTATACTGAAGGTCGTCAGCGTTCTTTACATGCTGTATTTGGCATGGAAAATTGCGCGCTCTGCTCCCCCTAAAAACGCAGAGGCCATTGGCACGCCAATTACCTTCATTCAAGCCGCCCTGTTCCAATGGGTAAACCCAAAAGCGTGGGCAATGGCGTTGACGGCTATCAGTGTCTACGCACCGTCGCAGGATATTCTGAATATCCTTTTTGTGGCGGTGGTGTTTGGCGCCATCAACTTGCCGTCTGTGGGCTCATGGACAGTCCTTGGTCAACAAATGCGGCGCATCCTTGATCGCCCTAGCCGATTGCGCATCTTCAACGTGACAATGGCAATCCTGCTCGTCGCATCCCTTTATCCTGTTTTACAAACGTAGATCTCATTTTTAAAATTATGTCGCCAAATGGAAAACACGCTTGCTCATTTCCTTTTAGCTA
>JBALWO010000087.1:0-8071 GCA_036960775.1 Pseudomonas marincola
GCCGACCCATCCGTGGTCGATGAGTTAATTGAAAATCGTATGAACCGGAAATAATGGGACATGACATCGGTTGCTTTCTCAGGTTAGACTGATGTCAAATCTGCATGGTTTTACTGTTTAGTGGCTAGGGGAATAGAGCCGTTAAACAATGCGCTATGTGTCGTGTCAACGGGAGGGGCCGCGACTATATGTCTTATACAGTACTTGTTGTTGAGGATGAGCCGAACATCGTTTTGTCTCTGCAATTTATTATGCGGCAAGCGGGTTACACAGTCCGTATCGCGTCGGATGGCGAACAGGCCTTGAGAGCTATTGATGAATATGTGCCGGATCTTGTTCTCCTGGATATAATGTTACCTAAAAAAGATGGTTTCGCGGTTTGTCAAGAAATCCGAAATAATCCGACTTGCACAAAAGTCAAAATAATCATGCTGTCTGCGAAAAGCCGTGATGCTGATCGCGAAAAAGCAATAGCCTTAGGAGCGGATGAGTTTGTGAGCAAGCCGTTCTCTACGCGGTTGCTCGCCACGACCGCAAAATTGTTACTTGAGGCGAATTCATAGAAAAATCTGGGTATTTATGATTTTGGATAGGT
Organism: Pseudomonas marincola; assembly: GCA_036960775.1. Lineage (GTDB taxonomy): Bacteria > Pseudomonadota > Alphaproteobacteria > Sneathiellales > Sneathiellaceae > Sneathiella. The sequence continues at coordinate 596 of JBALWO010000087.1, forward strand.
AAATATGAAGCGTACAGGACGAAAGAAAGAATGGACTATTCTGCTTTTCTGTATGTTTTTTATTGGTATTTCACCTCCTATTATTCTTGTGTTTGATAGCGCTCGTTTACTTTTTGGATTTCCATTGAGCTTTCTATATCTCTATGGGTTTTGGGCGGCCGTCATCCTTTTGATAGCTGTTGGTGCCCAGAAGCGGCATGAGATACCTGTGTCTGATCTAAATGCGGCCGCAAAAATACAAACCGGAACAAGCAAAGACAGCGCGGGAGACAACAGTGTCAGGTAGTCTCGTCCTTTTTGCGTCTCTTCTGTATCTTGGATTGCTTTTTGCCATTGCCCATTATGTAGATACTCGGGCTGGGGTGAGACGATTGTTGTCCCGAAACCCGTATATCTACACGTTATCCATTGCTGTATTTTGCACGTCATGGACATTCTACGGGAGTGTGGGACGGGCTGCGACAACCGGTCTGGACTTTTTGCCAATCTATTTGGGACCAACATTGGTCTTTGTGCTCTGGTCTTTTGTTTGGATTAAAATTATTCGAATATGTAAGCAGCAACGGATCACTTCCATTGCTGATTTTATTGCTTCTCGTTACGGGAAACGCTCGGCTTTGGGTGGCTTAGTTACAATAATCGCTGTTGTTGGAACCATGCCCTATATTTCACTTCAATTGAAATCTATTGCCACAAGTTTCCGCATATTGATCACAAGCCCGGGTGGCGGACAAATACCGGTTCTGTCACTTGAACCCATTTTTTTCGTAGATACGACTTTAATTGTCGCTATAGCGTTGGCCCTATTCGCGATTTTGTTTGGCACACGACATATCGACGCCAGTGAACATCATGAAGGGCTAGTTGCTGCCATTGCCTTTGAGTCAGTGGTTAAATTGATCGCATTTTTGACGGTTGGTGTGTTTGTCACCTACGGTGTTTTTGATGGATTTGGAGATATTTTTCAGCGAGCATCGGCGGATCCAGAACTCAACAAACTGGTGACTGTAAGTAATGAGACGGACTACAGTCTCTGGATGACAATGATCATTTTGTCTATGGCTGCGATTATATGTCTGCCGCGGCAATTTTATATCACAGCTGTTGAAAATGCTGATGAAGGGTATATCCGCAAGGCCACATGGATGTTTCCCGCATATCTTTTGCTTATTAATATTTTTGTTCTTCCAATCGGCCTCGCGGGACGTTTAATATTTGGTGATGCTCCGCTTGATGCAGATATGTTCGTCCTTACAATACCGCTCTATTACGATCATGAAATAATCTCTCTCTTTGCCTTTATCGGAGGGCTTTCCGCCGCGACCTCGATGGTAATTGTTGCCGCAATAGCCCTTAGCACCATGGTTTGTAATGATCTCGTTATGCCATTGATATTAAAGTGGAAATGGGTTCGAAATAATGCGCATACAGATCTGACAGGTTTACTTCTGATAATTCGGCGAACCAGCATTTTAATGATTTTGATTTTGGGCTACGGATATTTTCGATTTGCCAGCGAGTCATACTCCTTAGTAACCATTGGGCTGGTTTCATTTGCTGCAGCTGCTCAGTTTGCGCCGGCCATAATCGGTGGTATTTTTTGGAAAAATGCGACTTATAACGGGGCCATAACTGGCCTTGCATTGGGTTTTTTAGTGTGGCTGTATACCTTACTATTACCGTCATTGGCGCAATCAGGATGGCTTCCCATTAGTTTTATTGAACAGGGGCCATTTGGCGTTGAATGGCTTAAACCATACGCGCTATTTGGGTTGGATGGGTTTGATCGCTTAACCCATGCATTGTATTGGAGCATGCTGCTCAATATTGGCGCTTATTGGATTGTCTCACTGATGTCTCATCAAACTGCAATTGAGCGAATCCAAGCAAAATTGTTTGTTGATGTGTTTTTACTGACCGAAAAAGAAAGCGATAGCAGTTATTGGAAAGGATCTGCCTCCGCCACGGAACTGGAGCAACTCGTGGGCCGGTTTGTTGGGATGGCCAAAGTTGCTGAAGCCTTCGAAAAATTTTCCAAAGAACGCGGTATTAGCCTAAAAAAGGGGCAGGTTGTTGATGCCGCACTTTTTGATTACGCCGAAAAATTACTGGCGGGCTCCATTGGATCTGCAACCGCAAGAGTGCTGATGGGATCTATAATAAAGGGCGAAATTGTTAGTATCGACGAGGTTTACCGTATTTTGGATGAAACCAGCCAAGTCATTGAATACAGCCACCAACTAGAGCAAAAATCATCTGAGTTAGAGGAAGCTACACAACAATTACAGATGGCTAATGCACGCCTAAAAGAATTAGATTCCTTGAAGGACGATTTTTTATCAATGGTCAGCCATGAGTTGCGCACTCCGTTGACCAGCCTTCGTGCATTTGGTGAAATTTTGGCGGATAATCCTGATATTTCTTCGGATGAAAGAGAGCGTTTTCTTAACGTAATCATCACAGAAAGTGAAAGATTGACTAGGTTAATTGATCAACTGCTTGACCTTGCCAAAATGGAAGCTGGTCGAATGGGGTGGACTTTGACTGATGTTGATCTGCTCTCGGCAATCGAAGAAGGTGTTTTTGCCCTAAATGGTTTAATTCAAGAACGGGGAATAAATTTAACAGTGTCAATGCCTGGCGAACTCACATCGGTTCGTGCGGATAAGGATCAATTGATACAGGTTGTGGTTAATCTAGTTTCTAACGCCATTAAGTTTTGCAATCCCGATGACGGAAAAATTGATATTTTTGTTGAAGAAACCGAAGGTTTACTGAAAGTAACAGTTGAAGACAACGGATTGGGAATACCGGGGCCTTTGAAAGCCAAAATCTTTGAGCGGTTTCACCAATCGATGTCAATTGGTGGCGCCAAACCGCAAGGGTCTGGTCTTGGCCTGGCCATATGTCAGCAAATTGTCTCGTTCTTGGGCGGAGAAATCTGGGCGGAGAATAAGGAAAATGGGGGCGCTCGCTTTGTCTTCACTTTGCCTGTTGACGCCGACTTTACTGTTATTGCTGCTGATGGGTATCGCAGTTAAGATCAATCAGAAAATACAGTGAACGTCAGTGTTGCTTTTAAATTTAATGATGACGATTGTATTTCTGAGATATTCCTCATGCGAAACCCTGATAAACTTCAACGGTTAGGCAATGTCTCAATCCATTGATGGAAAAACCAACCCTATCCCAGTTGCAAAAACTGAATTCGCCCTGCAGCGCTTTAGGTTTATCTTGTTATAGACCGACGATGTTGGGGGTGCACGGTTATTGATAGTTGCTTCGGATTTTCTCAAATGTTCCGTCACTCTTTAGGCTTTTCAGGACGGTGTTAAAATTCACGACAATTTGATGAACGTTGGGGAATTTTTTACTAAAATAAAAATGAAAATATTTCGTCGAAATAGGGTGAAAATCGAACTCCCCTGAAAGGCCAGATAATCCAATTTCGAAGTCCGTTGTCAGCTTACTTACATAGAGATAATCAAACCGTTTTACCCTTAACATCCGAATAGCGGTTGTTATATTTGGGGCCGCGATGGGGTTCATACCAAGATCTTGTAGCTCTTTCAAACTTTCATATTCAACGATCGATGCTACTTTTTGATCGGCCACATCTGTAAGCGTTGTTGGCGCGACACTTTGATGATTTTTTCGGGTGTAGAAACCGCTGGTAAACTCACTTATGGGATCAGAGAATAACATGAATTTTGCTCTGTCGTCATTATATGCGCAGGTCAAAATACCAACAGTGTTTCCAATTCGGGCTTCATGCAAAGCTCGTTTCCATGGATAGAAAGTTATTTTGGGCTCATACCCAAGTTGCGTGAAAACCTGGATGGCCAGTTCATAATCAAAACCTTGTAAGCCATTGATAGGAGACGCCATTTCATAAGGCGGAAAATCTTCCGTTACTATTGATATAGCCTTTGTTTCACGCTTTTGGGCCTCCGCAGAAAAGGGAGCAAATTGAAGGCATGCAAATATGAAAACGATAGCAACGTTTTTCGGTGTCCAAAATAGAGCCACAATAAGTTCTTTCTCTGCGGGTAGCACTAAATTAACCGTGGCATATGAAATTTAATAAAAGATGAACTCGCAAGGCTCCGAACGAATTGAAACGCCCCTTAACGCTTAAAAACTTACTTTAAGACCAAGTTTGGTAATGGTTATTTACCAAGTTAGTGGCGATAAAGTCCCTACCTTGAGCGGAGGGACTTTATCGCAAGAAAAATGGAGATGAAGATCAAGAGCCCGCCAACACCGGCGCGAAACGGGCTTTCCATCAAAAATAGCGGTGCTGACAGTGCAAGTACTGAAGCTGGAACGTAAAATTTGGCAATTTTACTTCCCTCTGTCGCATTTTGATAAAACGGGAAAATGACCGATATAACGGCGAGAAGAACAAAGAACAGCGACCATGGCCGGGTTACAAACAAGGTCAGGTCGTCACTGATTGAAACGGCTCTTGCTAAATTAATTTCAGCTAATTTTCCTAGTACCACACCAAGGATCATAGGGGCGAGTGGGAAATCCAGTTTTTTAAGAATATACCCAATGACACCAAAACCCAGCATTACCCACATATCGAAGGCGACATTGTGTAATGAAAATACGCCGATGGAGCAATAAGCCAGAATAACGGCGACGAGCGTGTACATGGGAACACGGGTAATATGTAGGAAAATTCTCAAAGTAAAAGATTGAAGAATAACCATGAAAAAATGCGCTAGGAAAAATGCGATGATAACGCCATAGGCCAGTATTGGCTCATCCTGGATAAAGGACGGACCCGGGACAATATCATGGATCATGAGGGCACCAATCATCACCGCGGTCACCACGTCGCCCGGAATACCAAGCGCCATCATGGTGATCAGTGATCCACCCGCTGTTGCGTTATTTGCGCTTTCAGGGGCAATGATACCGTCCACTGCGCCTTTACCAAATTCATCGCGATTTTTAGCAGCTTTTTGGGCCTGATCGTAAGCCAGAATGTTTGAGATTGAACTTCCTGCCGCAGGTAAAATACCCGTAAAAATGCCAATCATGCTAGATCTGAGAAGGTTCACCCAGTGAGAGAGGACGAGTTTTATTGCGCCCAAATGATCTACTGTGACGCGGCCGGCTGTCTTTTTCATTAGGGGAGCGCGCGCAGCATCTTTGTCTTCAACATCTGATAGTAGCTGCGAGAACGCGAACAGGCCGATCAATACCGGCAGGAACGCAAATCCTTGCCTTATGTCATCAAACTCAAAGGTAAACCGGGCAACTCCGTTTATTTCATCTTCGCCGATTGTTGCAGCAAACAGTCCCAGCAGACCCGCGATAATACCCTTTGTCAGGTTTCCGCCCGCCAGCGAAACAGTGATGGTCAATGCAAACAGAATGAGGCCAAAATAGTCCCATGGCCCAAACTCAAGACCGAGGAATGCAAGGCGAGGGGCTAATGTTATCAATACAATAGCGCTTATTATGCCGCCAAAGAATGAAGACCATACGCCTAATCCTAACGCAAGGCCCGCCCGCCCACTTTTGGCCATTGGGTAGCCATCAAACGTTGTCGCAACTGATGAGGGGGTGCCGGGTATTCCCGTTAGCATGCCGGACATCAAGCCGCCGGACAAGCCGCCAACGAACACGCCAACCATAGTGGACAGACCTTGGATTGGTGTCATGCCGAAGGTGAAGGGTAGGGTGAGGACAACGCCCATGGCAATGGTGAAACCCGGAATTGCACCCGCAAGTAGCCCTGCAGTAACGCCAATTGCCATCAAAAACAGTGTGGTTGGATCTAAAAGAATTTGGCTGCTGGCTTCGATCAATATGTCTAACATTTAGCTACCCTTACCAATTACCAAGTATTTCGCCTTGGGGAAGAAAAACCCGAAGACCAAAAGTAAAAATTGACCACATAATGCCGATGGATGTTACCGACAGAACAGTATGCATAAGCAGGTTTTTACGAGACCATCCCCCGAGAACACTGAGCAGCAAAAATGTAAAAAGAATGCCACCGATTAACATTCCAAAATAATCCAGCGTCCCAAGGAAAAGGCCAAACAAACCAAAACACCATAGCGGGTTTTGGTATTTCGACATCCGGGACTGGAAGGACGGAGTAGGGAGTTCTTGTTTATTTTTTACTGGGGATATTGCCGTTTTCCGCCACCGAATAACCGATTGGATGAAATGGACGGTTGAGACTAACGCCAGTAGGATTAAAATGAAACGCGGCCAGCTGGTGGCGGGTAATCCGTCAAACCCCAAATCCCGAATATCATAACTTGCCCCAATCATAACGGCGCAAAATATTAATAATACTGAGGCAACAATTGTTGACGTTCTGGCTTCCTGCATTTTCAAAATCCTGATTTTCTTTTGGAGTGGGGAGCGGTATTCATGACCGCTCCCCAAATTCGCCTGTCAATTAGTCAGCGCGCTTATAGACGCCGACCTTCTTGGCAATTGTTTTCCATTTGTCGTAGGTGCTTGTCATATGGGCTGAATAGTCTTTTGGGCCCATATACATGATCTGAGTGCCCTTAACTTTCATAGATGCTTTCAGCGCATCATCTTTCGCGGCAGCCGCGAAAAGTTTACCGTAATGCTCAAGAACAGCAGCAGATGTGCCTTTTGGCGCCATGATGCCGCGCTCTACGCCATAAACGATATCGACACCTTGTTCGGCTGACGTCGCTACTTTTGGAATATCATCAAGACGATCAGCGCTCATGAGGGCCAATGCCTTCAAATCACCTGTTTCGATATATTTCCGGGTTGCAGCAAGATTGATTTCGCCGATGTTGATGTTATTGGCGAGGAGGGCAGTCATGCGTTGTTTCGTACCGTCATAAGAGACATGTTTGAATTTAACACCCGCAGCATCTTCAATAAGCAAGAAGACAAACTGGCTAACGGATCCAAATGTACCGCCAGCGGTGATTTCACCAGGACGTTTCTTCGCTTCTGCAACCAATTCCTTCAAGTTACTGAATGAAGAGTTTTTATTGGCACCGATAATTGAAGATGTCCGTGTCATCAAAGCAACGGGCTCAAACGCATCCCATGTGAAATCAATCCGGCCTGTGAAATAGCTGGTGATCGCACTCTGGTGGAGGGCAAAGAGTGTACATCCATCCGGCTTAGCTTTTACTGCCTGCTTTGCACCTTTGTTGCCCCCTTGGCCTGGGATATTCACAACTTGCAACTGTGGCTTAGCACCAGTTTTATTTACACTTTCAACAATTTGGCGGAAAATGACATCTGTGCCGCCACCAGCACCCCAAGGCACGATGACCCGAGCTGTACTGCAAGGAATTTCTACGGCTTGCGCAGTTGCACTAAAACTCATAAGGGCTGTGGCGCCTGCAATAGCAAGGGCAGTTTTATTAATGATATGCATAACCTCTCCTGTTCGCTTTGGCGGCGATAAATCGCCGGATTTGGGCGGAAGTATATTTTTATTTTCTCCAA
>JBALWO010000088.1:0-8063 GCA_036960775.1 Pseudomonas marincola
ATTTTCAGCAAGCCCCGGCTCCAAATCAGCTGGATAATTGTGAGGCACATATGCGGCAAACGCAATTTCACCAATGGTAAGCTGCTTGTCAGTGCCTGCGACGGAAAAGACGCCGTGCGAATGTTCGATGTCATCGGCAGAAGCCTCCATCAAATGCGCTGCAATCTTTTTCGCTTTCTCAACAATTTTGTCAGCCGCTTTAGTTATGGCAGAACCACCAACCGCAAGAGAGCGCGAACCATAAGTTCCCATACCAAATGGAACCTTTGTCGTATCACCGTGAACAACTTCGATACTCTCAAAAGCGACACCAAGCTGATCAGCAATCAATTGCGCAAAAGTTGTTTCATGGCCTTGGCCATGACTATGACTTCCCGTGAAGACCGTAACTGATCCTGTAGGATTAAAACGAACTTCAGCACTTTCCCAAAGACCAACGCCGGCACCAAGCGAGCCAACCGCTGCAGACGGTGCAATACCGCATGCTTCAATATAAGCTGAAGATCCAATACCGCGAAGTTTACCGTTGGCAGCAGATTGCGCTTTACGGGCGGCAAAGCCAGTATAGTCAATCATGTCTTTAGCTGTCGTCATTGTGAGCGGATAATCGCCCGTGTCATAAGTCATGATCACGGGTGTCTCATATGGATAGGCATCTGGCTGAATGAAGTTTTTCAGACGGAGTTCCGTTGGGTCCATATTCATATCGCGGGCAGCCCGCTCCATGATCCGTTCAACAACATAAGTGGCCTCTGGCCGACCCGCGCCGCGGTAGGCATCCACTGGTGTTGTGTTGGTGAACAGGGCTTGAACTTCGGCATAAATGCACGGCATTTTATATTGGCCGTTCAACAATGTCGCATAAAGATATGTTGGCACTGCTGATGCAAATGTGGACAGGTAAGCGCCCATATTGGCTTTAGTCGAGACACGGAAACCTAGGATATGGCCATCAGCATCAAATGCCATTTCAGCATGTGTCGCATGGTCACGGCCGTGAGCATCGGTTAGGAAAGACTCTGACCGATCAGCTGTCCATTTAATGGGACGGCCCACACGTTTGGAGGCCCATACAGCTGTTGTCTCTTCCGCATAGAGGAAGATTTTCGTGCCAAAACCGCCGCCAACATCCGGCGCAATTACCCGGAGTTTATTTTCAGGCGCAACACCGACGAATGCAGACAAAAGCAGTCGTGCAACATGTGGGTTTTGACTAGTGGTGTGTAAAGTGTACTCACCAGTACCCGGATCATATTCACCAAGTGCCGCACGCGGTTCCATAGGATTTGGAGAAACGCGATTGTTAATCAAGTCAAGTTTTGTAATGTGGTGGGCGTTGACAAAGGCGGCATCAACTGCAGCTTTGTCCCCAATTTCCCAGTCATAACATTGATTGCCGACTGCTTCTTCGTGAACCTGTGGGGCACCAGCAGCGTTAGCCTGACGAACGTCGGTTACAGATTGTAGCTCTTCATAATCGACATCAATTAATTCAGCAGCGTCTTTTGCTTGTTGCAAAGTTTCAGCAACGATAAAGGCAACTTGGTCGCCAACATGTTTTACTGTGTCTGTTGCAAGGCAAGGATGCGGAGGGGCCACATGTGGTGATCCGTCTTTACTGTTAATTCCCCAACCACAGATTAGTCCGCCAATACCATCGGCAGTCATATCCGCGCCTGTGAAAATATCAACAACACCCGGTGCAGTCTTAGCGGCACTCAGATCAATGTTTTTGATTTTCGCAAATGCATAAGGTGAGCGCAGGAAGTGTCCGTGCGTTTGCCCAAATCTATTGATATCATCTAGGTATTTTCCGTTACCTGTGATGAAGCGTTGGTCTTCTTTACGTTTAACAGATACGCCTATTCCATTTTCTACTGACATAAATCACCCTCCCATTTTCTCCGAAGCATCTTTCACAGATTTGACAATGTTGTGATAACCGGTGCAGCGACAAATATTGCCTTCCAGTTCCTTGCGGATTGTCTCTTCAGTGGGATTAGGATTGCGTTTGACCAGATCAACCGCACTCATAATCATGCCAGGTGTGCAGAAACCACATTGTAGTCCGTGATTCTCTCTAAAGGCAGTTTGCATTGGATGGAGATCATCGCCAGAGGCAAGGCCTTCAATTGTTGTTACGTCTGACCCGTCAGCCTGAACAGCCAACATGGTACAAGATTTAACGCTGTCACCATTTACATGCACTGTACAGGCACCGCATTGGCTTGTATCACAGCCAACATGGGTTCCTGTTAAACGCAGGTTTTCGCGGATAAACTGGACTAAAAGTGTATTCGGTTCTACGTCCGCGTTTACACTTTTCCCGTTCACCGTCATTGAAACGGATGTCATTTGGTTTCCTCCCTAGCTCATTTTTTGTCACACAAATTTATGTGACGGCGATATTTTTATTTAGGATCTTATGTCGATATTTTTTACAGCTCTTATTAGTCTTGTCTTCTTTGACCATCGGGTCAAGATAAAGAAACATCAAGTCTTCAATCGGTCGGAATTTTCGCTAATTATGAATTTTGCGACAGAAAGTACAAGACTGCGGCAGCGCAAATTGCCACCGGAATTAGGATAGATGGTTTCATCCATGAAGCGTTTGTAGGCTCTTGAGAAGCCTCTGTTTCAGAAGTTGGCTCTGTCGGCGCAGGGATGTTTTCTTCAACGACAGGGGTTTCTTCTGGTTCTGAAACACTGACAAGTTCATTGAAATTTTTAAAGAAATCACCGGCCAATTTTTTCGCGGTACTATCAATAAGTCGAGAACCGATTTGGGCCATCTTTCCGCCAACAGATGCTTTCACATTGTAGCTGAGGAGTGTTCCGCCGTCTGCATCACTTAATGAAATATCCGCGCCACCTTTACCAAAACCAGCGGCGCCGCCTTTTCCCTCGCCCGTAATCGTATAACCATTAGGGGCGTCAATGTTGCTTAAAGTGACTTGTCCTTTAAACGTCGCCTTAACAGGACCAATTTTAACTTTGACCGTTGCTGCAAAAGACGTGTCATCGGTTTTGTCGACAGACTGACAACCGGGAATAGCTTGCCGTAAAACCTCCGGGTCGTTTAGGGCTGCCCAGACTTGTTCCTTCGGTGCGTTGATCAGCTCTTCGCCGCTCATTTCCATGTTGCTACCTCAATATCCTGATTTTGTGGGCCCTAAACCTAACGGAAGAAGAAGTCCGCCTGCAAGGGGTAATGAGAAAGGTTTTACTTGTTAGATCTATTTTTGCAATATTAAGGTTTTAATTGCTGATTAACCATTACAAACTATCCTTCATGCAAACTGGTTTTTAAGGGATTTGAGTATGCGGCCGGCGATTAGATCTACATTTGATGTTATTTCTTGGCTTGAAGCGCGGAGTGCGGCTGATGAAGCCAGCCTAAATCCGTCTGCTTTAATGAAGCTTCTCTATTTGGGGCAAGCATTATACGCCAGCGATAACAAGAAAACAAAGTTGATGCCCGCTACTTTTTTGGCAACCGACGTAGGGCCAATTATTCCTGATGTTTTTTTAGCCATGGAGTACGGCGTAAAAATTAACGACCCTGTCGAGCCAACTCCAGTAATCGAAGAGTTATTATCTGCAATCTGGACAACTTATTCAGGACTATCGGAAACTGAGCTTGATGAGATCTTAGCGGCTGACATAGCCATAAAAGCTGCCAAGGACCGGGGCCGGAATTCAGAAATTTCAATGGACGAAATGGCGAAGGCTTATCCCGGAGGAATAGAAGCTCTCCAAGGGCAAAGTCTAGTTAGCAAATTTCCTGATGGATCACCTTATAAGATGGAGCATTCAAATTTGGATGCGGTCCCGTCAGCAAATCAGGAAGTCAGGTTTACGGCTGACGGCCGATCAGTGACCAAGTGGGTCCCTAAAAAGAAAATCAGATCCAAAGATCTGAAGAGTTCAAAGAATTAGGATTTTTTGAACCTTTTTTCGAGATCCTTACAATAATCTTCCTGCGTTTTCCCGAGGCTTTCTGTAATCCAGACTGCGTCGTAGGCAGAATATAAATCCCATTGGTCTGGCTCGGATAATTCTTCAGCAAGTGACAACACGAAAATATTATCTGCTTTCAAGTGGATCGGGACGGCACGATCTTTTCGGATGTGCCCGTTTCCAGCAACTAAATACGCTCGTTTCGTGTCGCCGCGCGTCAGCATTTGCTGGGCCAGGAGTTTGTCTTTTTTGATTTGAAGCAGGCTCATGGGCCGAACCATATTATCAGGCAGCATATTGCAATGGCTGAGTTCAATGGTTTCATCAAGTTTCAACAGTTGATCTGCAGATAAAAGATCCGCAAGCACCGTTCTATCTTCGTCCATATTCATCAGTTGTTTCCGGGGAAAGCTGCCATACTTGATGATGGCCTTCGCATTTTTAGCGGCTTCAAAAAGCGGTGCATAAAATGTCCAGTCGGGCCACCCACTTTTGGACCAGTTTAAGGCCTCTTCAAGTTCGTCGTGTGGCAGGGCACCTGAAAGATATTGATCCATAACCGGTTGCTGATCCGAATTTATCATCTCAAAGACGACAACATCGCCAGCATTCAACGTGTTTTTGAGGATTTTTTCCTGAATAATATGATGTTGTGGATTATCATGTTTTTCCCCAAGCAATACATAATCAGCTGCAGTCACCCGTTTCGTCAGTCCCGAGTTTTCTGCCGTGTCATAGAAATCAGCGGTGTCATTCGCCTGTTGAGAGACGCAGCCGCTAAGGACGCCAAGCGCCAAAGCAGAAATAATAAGAGCCTGTTTTTTCATGAAAAACCTCAAACGTAGAAAATCGTCACCATAACACCAAACACCAACAGGATAACGGCGACTGCCGAGCCTGAAGATACTGTCGCCGACATAAGCGCGCCGGGGCCATGTGTTGATATCGCCCATTGGATGATGAAATCAATAAGTTGGCGGGCGCGTTTTAGGAATCCGGTCCAGACAAAGTTAATCCAGCCACCGAGCTTGATAGCTGCATTTTTAAACAGTTTCCGATAAAACCAATCGAAATCGAGATTAATGCCAGCGCTCATAATTGGGTATATGGCAAACCTAATGGCTGCAGCAAAAGCAAGCGCTGCAAACGCAATCATTTGAAGTTGTGTGACCACATGACTTGCCGTGTAGACTTGGTAATCCATTTCAAACGGTAGCCATTCGAACAACGCCGCAGGGTATACGCCAATGAGGATTGCGAGACTTGCAAGTAATGCCATAGCAAGCAACATATGAAGAGGGGCTTCACTTGTGCGCATGCCATTGTCTTTACTGAAAAAGCCAAATACCGGAATTTTAAGACCAACATTATCAATGACTGCAATGGCCCCGAACAACATTACCAACCAAAGAAACACCATCTTAGCATCTAGTGCTGCTGACATAATCAACGCTTTGGATGCAAATGCTGCGGTTAAGGGGAATGCCACAATAATGAGGGCACCTACAACGGCAAAGAAGCTGGTAATCGGCATGGATTTATAAATAGCGCCGAGCTCTGAAATTTTGGCTGTTCCTGTGCGATGAAGAACTGCACCTGTCGCCATAAAGAGAAGGCACGTATACAAAATGCTAACCACTGCGTGGGCCGCCACACCATTGAGAGCAAGCTCACTTCCGATGCCAATCGCGATGACCATGAAGCCTTGTTGGCTGTTCATGGAATAGGCGATGGTCCGGCGGAGATCATTTTCAAGTGTTGCATGAACAAGTGGAAAAATGACCATGATTGCACCAATGGCAATAAGGATTTCAGTGCCTGCAAACCCGCGCGCAAGCGCATAGATCGCTAACTTGGTGGTGAAGGCTGACAGGATAACGGTGCCGGTTACCGTCGCCTCTGGATAGCTATCTTGGATCCAGTTATGAAGCAGCGGGAACGCAGCTTTGATACCAAAGGCAATCACAAACAACCACGTTGCAAGACTGCCAAGTTCCATGGCTTCAAACGCAATGCTACCAGTATCGAAATAATACAGGATAATTCCGCCAAGAAGAATAACGCCGCTGGTCACCTGAATGATCAGATAGCGCATACCGGATCTGTATGACCGTTCAGTTCTGCTCGCCCAGATCAAAAATACTGATGAGATGGCTGTCAGTTCCCAGTAAGAGAACAATGTGATCAAGTCACCGGCAAACACAGCACCAATGGCCGCACCTGCATAAATTAGGGTTGATACCTGCTGGACAGTGTCTTTTACGTGCAGGGCGTATAGAAGGCCTGCAAACGCCGCAATATGAAAGATCGTTCCAAAAACACGAGAGAGAGGGTCGATCTTCGTGAGAACAAGTGTCATCCCCATGATTTCAACTTCGCCCCAACTGCCAAGTCCAAGACTGAGGGTTTGGGCAAGTCCAATGACTGGGAGTGCCAGCAAAATGAGGTTTCGAATAACGCCGTTGGTCAGCGGAATTAAGATCGCGCCAAGGATTAGGATAAGGCCGGGATTTAAACCATCAATCATAGTAATCCTCATCGCGTTTAAGGTAAGATTGAACCGCTTTGGCCGTCACGAGAAGTGTCAGGAAACAGATCATTGAATACAGACCATAGAAAACTGGAATTTCTTCAATCTGAGTATAGGGATGTGTCTCATAAACAATATGAAATAGAGACAGAATGTCTGGAATTGCCGCCAGAATAGCGAGAATACATACAGCTATGTATATCTTGTCTGAAATGCCGGGGCGATCCAAGAGATGCTTTTTTGTGTCTGTAGGTGTCATTTCGGCTAGTCCTTACGGCGTCAATATTGGCAAGATTAGCTGATAAATCGGATCAACAGCAAAGAATAGAGCGATACAGCAAAGGGCCGTTAGCATTGGCGGTGCAACAACAAGGGCCGGTGCCTCTTTAAGGGCGCCCCATGCGATAAGTGAACTTGATCCGTTCTTAGATTGCCCTGTGTCGGCCGCACCAAGCGGGGCGGAGAAGAACCCCCGAATAACCACTGGCATTAGATAGGCGATATTGAGAAGCGAACTCACGAGCAATATCACAAGAACCACAAGCTGATCGGCCTCCACGGCTCCAAGCATAATATAGAATTTGGCCCAGCTTCCCCCAAGTGGCGGGATACCAATAATGCTCAAACTTCCGATGAAGAAGGCAATAAAGGTAAAGGGCATCACCCGGCCAAGGCCGCGCATGTCAGAGATTTCGGTTTTCTTGGTTGCCGTATAAATCGCACCAGCACAGAAGAAGAGTGTGATTTTACCAAAGGCATGCATAACAATTTGCAACGCACCACCGGCAACCGCCATGGGTGTCACAAGTGAAGCTGCGAGGACAATATAGGCAAGTTGGCTGATCGTTGAGTAGGCGAGCCGGGCTTTCAAATTGTTTTTGGTCAGGGCAACAACAGATGCCGCAATTAGCGTGTATCCTGCAACCCAAGTCAGCCATTCAGCAGCACCAGTTTCTGCCAAAAAGTCGATGCCAAAAATATAGATGATAACCTTTAGAACCGAAAAGACGCCGGCCTTCACCACTGCTACCGCATGAAGAAGGGCGCTAACGGGTGTCGGCGCAACCATGGCAGAGGGAAGCCAGCGATGGATGGGCATTAAAGCGGCTTTACCGATGCCATACATAAACAGGACCAGAAGGATCACCGTGATACCATTGCTTACGTGGCCTTTTAGAATGCCGCCCGCAACAAAGTCGGTTGTTCCGGTCAGTGTCCAAACCCAAATGATTGCAGGTAGGAATAATCCGATAGACGTTCCAAGCAAGATCCCAAGATAAATCCGTCCCCCTTTAAGGGCGTCCGCATTACCTTTATGAGTGACAAGGGGATAAGTGGATAGGCTGAGAACTTCGTAGCAAATAAACAAAGTTAAAAGATTGCCAGAGAATGCCACACCCATAGCCGCAGAAATGGCGATGGCAAAACAGATGTAAAAACGGGTCTGTTTTGGCTCATTGTTCCCGCGCATATACCCAATGGAATAAATCGAATTAATAATCCAAAGAGTAGAGGCGACACAGGCGAAAATCATGCCAAGTGGCTCGACTTTAAACGCGATGTCTAAACCGGG
>JBALWO010000016.1:0-11890 GCA_036960775.1 Pseudomonas marincola
TTGGTGCCCAGAAGAGGACTCGAACCTCCACTTCCATACAGAAACTAGCACCTGAAGCTAGCGCGTCTACCAATTCCGCCATCTGGGCAACTTGCGAGGCCTTCTGATATAAAGTACGGCGGTGTCTGTCAACTAAACTTTAGAAACTTTTGGTTTTTTTGGTGCTTTTAACTTGGCGTTAGGACCAGATCTCGTTAAATAACTGTATAAAAGCGAATGCGCCGCATCGAATTGGCGGGCTCTTGGCAAATGAGAGGTTAGAGAAAATGTCCACACGTCTAATTACCATCTTTGGTGGCTCCGGCTTTATCGGGCAACATCTGGTTGGCCGGTTGGCCGCCGAAGGACATCAAATCCGACTTGCCGTCCGTGATACGGAAAAAGCGGCCATATTAGTGACCCAAGGTAATGTTGGACAGATTGTTGGCGTTCAAGCGAACATTCGAAATCAAGCATCGGTGGAGCGGGCTGTGGCTGGTGCTGACGTTGTGATCAATCTGGTGGGGCTTCTATATGAAGCTGGTGCCCA
Organism: Pseudomonas marincola; assembly: GCA_036960775.1. GTDB lineage: Bacteria > Pseudomonadota > Alphaproteobacteria > Sneathiellales > Sneathiellaceae > Sneathiella. Next base: position 530 of record JBALWO010000016.1, read on the forward strand.
AAGCTTTAACGCTGTGCATGAAGATGGTGCGGCGGGTGTTGCGGCGGCAGCTAAAGCCGCCGGCGCTTCTGAATTTGTTCATATGTCGGCGCTGGGAGCAGATGCTGCCAGCGCATCAAAATATGCCCGAACAAAAGCAGAGGGCGAGGCCGCTGTGTTGGCCGCCTTTGAAGGGGCGACCATTATCCGGCCATCTGTTGTCTTTGGTGCCGGCGATAATTTTTCAAATAAATTTGCAGCCCTTGGGGCAATCTCTCCGGCTATTCCATTGCTGGATGGCGGCAAGAACCAAATGCAACCTGTGGCGATCGAAGATTTGGCCGATGCCATTGCGAAAATCGTGTTGAACCCGGAATATCAGGGTAAGATTTGGGAATTTGGCGGTCCAGACGCTCTCGCCCTCTCAAGCATTATTGAAATCATTGGGAAAGTTAGTAAACGGTCCCCCATAATTCTGCCACTGCCTGCGCAGATGATGACTGCCATGGGTTTCTTCATGGGACTTATCCCCGGCAGACCAATGCTGACAACCGATCAAGTTAAGCTGTTGGCGTCTGATAATGTGGTGAGCGGCGATCATTCCGGATTTGCAGAACTGGGGATACAACCTGTTCCCTTTAGCTCAACCACCCTTCGTCATCTCACTCGTTTCCAAAAAGGCGGCGGGTATACACAGCTACACGCCTGATATTTGGCGTAGTATTATAAAAGGCCGGCTGAGCACGCGTTGTTCAGCCGGCCTTTTTTTGTGGGTGAAGAGGGTGGTCCCGGCCGATTCTGCGGTTTTTAGGGAAGAGAATTTATTGGATTGAAAATATAGGACCGATGCGGGACTATATGATCTCAGGCGCGGCTCCAAAAAGGCCAAAAAGCTGCAAATTTAAAGAGATAAGAATAAATATACGACAGCAATACTGTCTTATATTTCAATTTCCTCTAGCCAAGCCCCAGTTTGTGCGGTAGAACGACTTTCCAGCAGATGGTTAAACGCTGCGGAATAAGAATTTGGCCGATGGTTCTGCAAGCCATCACAAGGAGGCAGCCGTTACCCGCCGCCCCAATGCCACAAGACATCGATTACTTGAAGTAATAGAAAAATATAACCCGATTTTGGTCGGGACTGAGTTAGGGACTGCGTATGTCAAAGAAAATGTTGAAATTTATCTCGCTTGATAAACAGATGCCCTCGAAAAGAGACGCAAACTTGCGCCGCGAAGATTTTCAGGAAATTTACGAAGAATTCTCACCTGATAAAGCTGCAGAGCAAGCCAGTCGTTGCTCACAGTGCGGTATTCCTTTTTGTCAGGTTCATTGTCCCGTACAGAACAACATTCCTGATTGGTTGAGCCTAACGGCCAATGGCCGCTTGGAAGAAGCTTATGAGCTGAGCCAAGCAACCAACACACTCCCAGAGATTTGCGGCCGCATTTGTCCGCAAGACCGTTTGTGTGAAGGGTCGTGCGTTATTGAAAAAGGGTTCGACTCCGTCACTATTGGTGCCGTTGAAAAATACATTACCGATACGGCATGGGAAAACGGTTGGGTAAAACCAAACGCGCCAACAGTTGAACTGGATCAATCCATCGCGGTGATCGGTGCGGGTCCGGGCGGCATGGCAGTGGCAGATCAGCTTCGTAAAAAAGGCTATCAGGTTCATGTTTATGACCGTTACGACCGTGTTGGTGGCTTGCTGGTTTATGGTATTCCGGGTTTCAAACTTGAAAAAGACATCGTTGAGCGCCGGGCAAAATTGCTTGCTGATGGCGGGGTTACTTTCCATTTGAATTTTGAAATTGGCAAGAATGCAACGCTGGCTGACTTACGCAAAAAACATGATGCGGTGGTAATCGCAACGGGTGTCTACAAACCCCGTGACATTTCTCTGCCCGGTAGCGGGTTGGGCGGCATCGTTCCGGCTCTAGATTACCTGACAGCGTCCAACAAGACTTGTTTGGGCGACAAGGTTGCTGAGTTCGAAAGCGGTGAGCTTAATGCAGACGGTAAAAATGTTGTCGTCATTGGCGGCGGAGATACGGCGATGGATTGTGTTCGCACAGCCGTCCGCCAGGGCGCGAAGTCAGTAAAATGTCTATACCGCCGGGACCGTAAAAATATGCCGGGATCCTTGCGTGAGACAAAAAATGCCGAAGAAGAAGGCGTTGAATTTGTCTGGCTTTCTGCACCCAAAGCGTTTTTGGGCGATGGATCGGTTACTGGTGTTAAAGCCATTGAGATGCATCTTGGCATCGCCGATTCTACGGGACGTCAGGTTCCAGTTGAGGTTGAAGGTTCAGAGTATAACATCCCATGTGACCTTGCCATTAAGGCGCTTGGGTTTGATCCAGAAGATATTCCAACCCTGTTTGATGAGCCAGCGCTTGATGTTTCGCGTTGGGGCACTGTTCAGGCAAACCCTTTCACTAAAATGACCAATTTGGACGGAGTGTTCGCCATTGGCGACATCGTTCGCGGAGCATCTTTAGTGGTTTGGGCCATTCGTGACGGACAGGACGCAGCTGAGTCCATTGACGGTTATCTTAAAAAATCAGCGCAAACATCCGCAGCGTCTTAAGTCAAGGTAGAGGTAGAAATATGAAAAAGAATTCCCCTGAAATGTCTGGCGAAGAGTTTGTTAAGTCCTGGACAGAAAATGCGGCCCACCTTGCCAAAAACGGGATGTATGACCCGATGGAGGAACATGACAACTGCGGTGTTGGTCTTGTTGCTGCCATTGATGGCGCCCCTAGACGTTCTGTGGTTGAAGCCGGTATCGACGCCCTGAAGGCTGTTTGGCATCGCGGCGCTGTAGACGCAGATGGCAAAACTGGCGATGGTTGCGGTATTCACGTTCAAATCCCGCAAGATTTCTTTAAAGAGCATATCGCTCGCACGGGGCATGAGCCACTAGACGGCAAACTTGCTGTTGGCATGATCTTTTTGCCGCGGACAGATTTTGAAGCTCAAGAAACCTGCCGGACAATTGTCGAGTCTGAAGTTCTGAGATTTGGCTATTACATTTACGGTTGGCGTCAGGTTCCAGCGGACGCGAGCATTATTGGCGAAAAAGCCAATGCCACGCGCCCTGAAATCGAACAGATCATGATCGCGAATAACCGCGGTGTTGATGATGATACGTTTGAGCGGGAGCTTTACATCATTCGCCGCCGGATCGAAAAAGCAGTTTTGCAAGCTCATATCAGCGGATTTTATATCTGTACGCTGTCTTGCCGCTCGATCATCTATAAAGGCATGTTCTTGGCGGAACAGCTTTCCAGCTTCTACCCAGATTTGCTGGACGAGCGGTTTGTCTCTAACTTTGCGATCTATCATCAGCGCTATTCAACAAACACATTCCCAACATGGCATTTGGCTCAGCCGTTCCGTGTTCTGGCTCATAACGGCGAGATCAACACAATTCGCGGTAACGTCAATTGGATGAAAAGCCATGAAATTCGCATGGCCCACAGCACTTTTGGCGATCGTTCCGACGATGTGAAGCCGATTATCCAAGCTGGTAGTTCTGATAGTGCGGCGCTGGATGCTGTGTTTGAAGTTTTGGTTCGTGCTGGCCGTAGTGCGCCAATGTCGAAAACATTGTTGATCCCTGAAAGCTGGTCAAACACGCCTTCGATGCCAGAAAAACATAAGGCGCTCTACGCCTATTGTAACTCTGTCATGGAGCCATGGGATGGACCGGCTGCCATTTGCGCAACCGATGGACGTTGGGTGATTGCAGGACTTGATCGGAACGGATTGCGTCCCCTTCGCTTTACACTGACCACAGACGGATTGCTCGTTGTTGGTTCTGAAACCGGCATGGTACCGGTGAGTGAAAACAAAGTTATCCGCAAAGGCCGCGTTGGCCCCGGTGAGATGATCGGTGTGGATCTTAAAAAAGGGAAGTTCTACTTCTCCGATGATCTAAAAGACAAAATGGCAAATGCAAAGCCGTTTGAAAAATGGATTGAAAATGTTGTCCATCTTGAAGATACGCTCAAAGATGCTGACGAGAGCCGCAAGTTTGACCGTAAAGAATTACGCCAGCGCCAAATGTGCGCCGGTTGGAGTCTTGAAGACCTTGAACTGATCCTTCAGCCAATGGCTGAAGAAGGCAAAGAAGCCATCGGTTCCATGGGCGATGATACGCCGCTTGCTGTCTTGTCAGATAAATATCGCGGATTGCATCACTATTTCCGTCAGCGGTTCAGTCAAGTCACTAACCCGCCAATTGACAGTTTGCGCGAACGCAGTGTCATGACCCTTAAAACCCGTCTTGGTAACCTCAATAATATTCTGGATGAGGACCCAAGTCAGGCAGAGATCTTATCTCTTGAAAGCCCGATCCTGACCAATGGCGAACTTGAAGCCATGCAACGGTATATGGGCGATAGTTGTCAGGTTATTGATTGCACGTTTGATGGCAATGAGGGACCTGAGGCTTTATCAATCGGCCTGCGTCGTATCCGCGACGAGGCTGAAAACGCCGTTCGCGGTGGGTGTGCTCATTTGATCTTGAGTGATTTGAACACAAGTGCTGATCGTGCACCAATTCCAAGTATTTTGGCGGCTGGCGGTGTTCATACGCATTTGGTAAACGAAGGCTTGCGGACCTTTACATCGGTTAATATTCGAACTGCAGAATGCCTCGACGTTCAGTATTTCGCTGTGCTGATTGGGGTGGGTGCGACAACCATTAATCCATATTTACTGCAAGAAGCCATTGCTGATCGGTTTGATCGGAACTTGTTTGCGGGTCTGGATCTGAAAACCTGTCTTTCAAACGCCAAGAAAGCTGTGGATCAAGGGTTGCTGAAAGTTATGTCCAAAATGGGCATCTCGGTTCTCAGCTCTTACCGTGGTGGTTATAACTTTGAAGCACTGGGCCTATCCCGTGCGCTGGTTGCAGAATTTTTCCCAGGCATGCCGTCTCGTCTGTCAGGCATTGGCCTGCCGGGTGTTCAGCAGACTGTTCTTGAGCAACATGATAAGGCCTATAAAGAAGACGTTATTGCGCTTCCAATTGGCGGCCTGTATCGCAACCGGGCTAAGGGGGAGGTTCATTCGTTTGACGGTGAGTTGATCCATATTTTGCAGACAGCTGTTGAAAAAGACAGTTATTCGCTTTATCGCAAATACAGCGAAGGTCAGCGGGCTTTACCGCCAGTGAATTTGCGCGATCTTTTGGACTTCAAATCAGACCGTAGCCCTATTTCCATTGATGAAGTTGAAAGCATCACTGAAATTCGGAAACGGTTTGTGACAGGTGCCATGAGCCTTGGCGCGCTTTCAAAAGAAGCCCATGAGACTTTGGCAATTGCCATGAACCGCATCGGTGCAAAATCTGACAGCGGAGAGGGCGGCGAAGATGTGAGCCGTTTCACACCGCGCCCAAATGGTGACAATGCAAACTCTGCCATTAAACAGGTGGCTTCTGGTCGCTTTGGTGTAACTGCTGAATATCTCACCAACTGCGAAGAGATTGAGATTAAGGTCGCCCAAGGGGCGAAACCGGGCGAAGGCGGTCAACTTCCGGGCTTTAAAGTGTCGGAAATGATTGCAAAACTCCGGAATTCAACGCCGGGTGTGACGCTTATTTCACCGCCGCCGCATCATGATATCTATTCCATCGAAGATCTGGCACAGCTCATTTATGATTTGAAACAGATCAACCCAGAAGCTCGCGTTTGTGTGAAACTGGTTGCAGAAGCCGGCATTGGTACTGTTGCTGCTGGTGTTGCGAAAGCGAAGGCCGACGTGATTATGATCTCTGGTAATTCCGGTGGTACCGGTGCCAGCCCGCAAACATCTGTTAAATACGCAGGTGTTCCGTGGGAAATGGGTCTGCCTGAGGTTAATCAGGTGCTCACTCTCAACAAATTGCGCCACTCTGTATTGCTCCGTGTTGATGGTGGCATGAAGACGGGCCGTGATATTGTCATCAGTGCGCTGATGGGCGGCGAGGAATATGGTTTGGGTACGGGCGCGCTCGTGGCTCTTGGCTGTATTTTGGTTCGCCAATGCCATTCAAACACTTGCCCTGTTGGCATTTGTACCCAAGATGAAGAGCTGATTAAAAAGTACGACGGTAACGCAGATAAGGTTGTTAATCTGTTCAGCTTCCTTGCCGAAGAAGTTCGGGAAATTCTGGCTTCTCTTGGTTACCGGTCCCTTGAAGAAATTGTTGGTCGTAGCAATCTTCTAACACAAGTGAGCCGCGGCGCGGCGCATTTGGATGACCTTGATTTGAACCCACTGCTTGCAGAAGCAGACGCTGGTGATAATCCACGTGTTTGTACAAATGATGGTCCTGTTCCCGTTCCTGAAACCCTTGATGCCCGGATGATTATGGATGCAGCTAGCGTCTTTAACCGGGGCGGCGAGAAACGTCAGTTGGCGTACAGCATTCGAAACACACACCGGGCCATCGGCACGAAACTGTCGTCGCATATTGTCAGAACATTTGGCATGACAGGCTTGGAGCCAGGTCATATCACTGTTCGTCTTCGGGGGTCTGCCGGTCAATCACTTGGTGCTTTCTCCGTTCAAGGTCTGAAGCTTGAAGTGCTTGGTGATGCCAATGATTATTGCGGTAAGGGTCTTTCTGGCGGCACTATTGTAGTGCGTCCCATGACATCCAGCCCAATTGTGTGGAATGAAAATACCATTATTGGCAACACTGTTCTCTACGGTGCCACATCTGGTTATCTGTTCGCAGCGGGTCAGGCCGGCGAAAGATACGCGGTTCGAAATTCTGGCGCGATTTCTGTGATCGAAGGCTGCGGAACTAACGGCTGTGAATATATGACCGGCGGTAAGGTTGTTATTCTGGGCGGTGTTGGGAGTAACTTTGGTGCTGGTATGACCGGCGGCATGGCGTTTATCTATGATGAACATAATAAACTGCCAACCAATGTGAACAGCGAAACTGTTGTGTATCAACGGGTACAGTCAGAATATTGGGACGCAGATTTGAAAGCCTTGGTTGAAGAACATCACGCGAAAACCGGATCTCCCATGGCTGAACGTTTATTGGCCCATTGGGAAATGGAACGTGGTCATTTCTGGCAAGTTTGCCCCAAAGAAATGATAGAAAAACTGGAACATCCCCTGTCGGATGAAAATGCGCGGGCAACCGCGTAGTTCCCAAGGAAGCCGGTGATGAAAATCACCGGCTTTTTTCTTGCCCTTCAGCCGGTAATTTTTGCCGCGAGGAAGTGATGTCCCGGCAAATTTAAAAGGATGCTGAAAAGACGAGATGCCATCAGCCCTACAAAATACAGGTAAGCCCCTGATTTTGCATTGCTTGAAAAATTGGCCCGTAAATTGCTTTGATAGAGGTAGATTTAATTTGGAGGTCTCGTCATGCAAAATATTCCCCTTACCGTTTCCGCGGCTACTGCAGAAAATCTGGATCGCTTCGATGATCCAATTATTGATCGTGTTGACGTCATGTGGGCGGCTCGCAGATTTATTCTGTTATACGGTGCGAAAGCGCCAGAGGTCGTTGGCGTTGAAGTGAAACGTCAAGATGGCGCGGGTAAATTACAGGTGGCTGAAATGTTTGACCGAGTGGAACAAGAGTGCCGACGGTTACTTAAGAAAAGTGAAGGCCTGCGGAAACGCAAAATTCACTAAAAAGCCCAAAATTAATACCAAAAACTTCAAGGAAACTATTCTCCTATAGAGGCGCGTGGGGTATGCTGCCCCCATGCGTACACTCTATCATTTCTGGATCTTGCCAGCTTGCCGAAAAATCCGTCTTGTCTTGAACGAGAAGGGTCTCAAATACGACCTTGTGGATGAAAGACCGTGGGAAAGCCGTGACGGCTTGCTTGCCATGAACCCAGCCTCAGAAGTTCCCGTTTTAAAGGACGAGAACGGAGCGGTTTTGTCTGATGCGCAAGCCATTGTCGAATACCTTGAAGAAGTCTATGGGGATGTTCCGCTTCTCCCAAAAGATCCGGTGGAACGGGCTGAAACCCGGCGCCTCGTGGCTTGGTTTGATCGCAAGTTTCAAACTGAAGTTACGGATAATCTGGTTGACGAGAAAATACTCAAACGCCTAATGCGCGCAGGGACGCCGAACACGGCAGCAATTCGCGCAGGACATCATAATATTCATTATCATTTGGATTATATCGCCTACCTGACGGAGCGACGAAGCTGGCTTGCCGGCGAAGAGTTTAGCCTTGCCGATATTGCGGCGGCAGCTCAAATCTCATCTGTCGATTATCTGGGTGACGTGCCGTGGGATCAGCATCCGGCGGCGAAGGTATGGTATTCACGGATTAAATCACGCCCCACATATCGCTCATTGCTCGCTGATAATTTACCAGGGATGCCTGCGCCTAAGCATTACGCGGATCTTGATTTCTAGAAAGCCTAAGATATGGCGCCTATAACGCAACTTCAAAAAGAAGAACTGATGCGGTTTGCACTGGATCAGGGGTTTGATGTTGCGCGGGTCACTTTGGCGGATTTTGGATCAGTGCCGGGAGAACATTTGGATGATTTCCTTGCCCAAAATCATCACGGTGATATGGATTGGTTGGAGGCGCGCAAAGCGTGGCGGCGGAATCCAACGGCATTGTGGCCGGAAGCAAATTCCGCGCTTGTGCTGGCGCTCAACTACGGTCCTGACGTTGACCCACGAGCCCTCTCAGATGTGCCAGAAGCGGGCATTATTTCCGTGTATGCGCGCGGTAAGGACTATCACGAACTCATAAAGAAACGTCTTAAGCGCATTGCTCGCCATATGGTTCAGACGTTTGGCGGGGACGTGAAGGTTTTTGTGGATACAGCGCCGGTCATGGAAAAACCATTGGCGGCCGCGGCCGGCGTCGGCTGGCAAGGTAAGCATACTAATTTGCTTAGTCGTGATTATGGATCGTGGCTGTTTCTTGGCGTGATTTTATCCACCCTTGAAATAGAGCCCGACAGCACGGCAAAAGGGGATTGCGGCAGCTGTACAGCCTGCCTTGATGCCTGTCCGACCAATGCGTTCGATGCGCCCTATAAATTGAACGCATCCAAATGTATCTCTTACCTGACCATTGAAACCCGGTCCCATATCCCACGCGAATTTCGACGGGCCATTGAAAACCGGATTTACGGCTGCGATGACTGCCTTGCAGCCTGTCCCTGGAATAAGTATGCGAAAAAATCCAGTGAGATGGCATTTACGCCCAAAGAGGCGCTGAATGCACCGCTTTTGTCAGAATTAGTTCAGTTGCAAGATGCTGAATTTAGACTGTATTTTTCCGGATCCCCAGTGAAACGGCTGGGGCGTAATCGGTTTATTCGAAATGTTCTTATTGCCCTTGGAAATACCAAAGACAGTACACATATGGACAAGGTTGAAGCCTTGCTGGAAGATCCATCTGAAATTGTCCGAGTTGCTGCTGTTTGGGCATTGGGTCAAATGGGTCAAAATCTAAGGTTTCGTGAGTTAGAAGAAAAATATAATGTTGGTGAAGCTGATATTGCGGTTCAAGAAGAATGGACCCTTTCGTTGAAAGATCTAGAAAATGAGCCGTCTTAATAGTTTTATTCGCCGAATGTCAGCCCAACGGGACTGCCTGAACCTAACAGCGGAGCTGTTGGAAGGAAAATCAGGTCCAGTGTTAGAGGTCGGCTTGGGAAATGGGCGGACATTTGATCATTTGCGATCCCTGTTTGACGCAGACGATATATATGTTTTCGATCGTCATGTGAAAGCTCATCCTGATTGTATTCCTGATGACAATCATATGATCCTTGGAGATCTACTGGAGACATTGCCCGCAGCGCTCCCGCGCATTGGTGGTCTGGCCAAACTTGCCCATTGTGATATTGGCAGCGGGGACAAGGCTTCAAGTGTGGCTTTGGCCAAAACGATTGGGGCGTATTTGGATGACCTTCTGCAGGAAGGCGCCATTATTGCAAGCGACCAGCCGTTTGACATGGACAATTGGACAGCCTGTGCGCTTCCCGACGGTGTCGCCGAAGGGCGGTATCATATTTACCGGAAGAATTGACCGGTACGGCAAAATTTTCCGAGCCGGATTTGTAAAAACAAATCTGTAAGCCGCAGTTTTCCACAATCCTTTAAGTGGTATGATTATTGCTTCATTCGTGTATCTACACGGAGGATGCCATGATTAATTCAACTCAAAATAATACATCAATTTATCCGACAGCATATGCCGCAACCGGGCAAGCAGTGGAAAAAGCCCCCACCCAACCTCAGACGAGTTCCCCGTATGGCGAAGCTGTAACAGTTTCTTTATCACCTGCAGCAGAGGGTGCGAAAACACTAGCGTCCATGGCGCTTGAAATAACAATCGATCCAGCCGTCCATATGGAGCGGGCCCAAGTCGAGTTAAAAGCAATGATGGCGCGTTTGGGCATGTCGGCAGATACAGATATCGATATTGAGATCCTAAATGATGGAACAATCAGTGTTGAAGGTGATCACCCGTTAGTATCGAAGATGGAAGAAGACCTTAACGCCGGGGATCCGCAGGCTCGTAAACTCAGGAATGCGCTCATTGGTGCCCATACGGGATCTGTTATGGTGCATATCGGAGAAGCCGTAAGTCTGGCAATGCAGGGTGCGGACGATAATCCAAGCATGATGGAGACATATTATGGTTGGGTGAAAACCGTTGCGGACACAGCAAAAAATTCGTCATTTCATGCGAGTTTTTCAAATGGCGAGATATCAGGATCACTTGTTGGTAGTGATGGGAAGGCTTACAGCCCAGGAGACGGATTGACCCTCCCCGCCTAGATCTTCTCTTTCCTTTGAAAAATTGCCTTATGAGGTTTCATGATTAATTCAGTAAGCAGTGCAGCTTCCCTCTACCGGTCTGTTTCCGCCGCAGTAACCCCTGCAACAAGCGCTGCTCAAACCCAAGTGCCTGTGAAAAACGGGTTCGGTGAGGCCGTATCTGTTGCCTTGTCGCCTGCTGCTGAAGGGGTTCAGAAACTGGGGTCAGATTTTACAAGATTGACACTTGATCCTGCGTATCACCTACAACAGGCAGAGGTTGGGTTGAAAGATCTTATAGCGCGTCTGGGAATTCCTGAAAACACTGACATTCAAATTGAAGTTCAGGAAAATGGTGACATTAGTGTTGATGGGGATCATCCGCTAATGGCCCAATTGGCAGAAAGTCTAAACGGCGACGCCGCCGATCCATTTTTGAGAAGCGCGTTTATCCTTGCCCGCAATGGGTCCATCATGTCGCATATCGGGGCTGCCGCTGATCTTGCAGCAAACGGTGCGAGCGAGAGTCCGGGTAAGGCAGACCACTATTATGACTGGGTTCGGAGTGTCGCAGCCAATGCTCAAAGTTCTACAATGAGTGTTTCCATGAG
>JBALWO010000016.1:11990-60196 GCA_036960775.1 Pseudomonas marincola
CGACTGAAAAGCTTCATGTCGGAATATATACTAAGTATTTTCAAAGGGGACTTTGATACGAACTATGTCAATACACGCCTTCGCATTGGCAAAATACATAAACGACTGGAAGTTCGGCCAAAACTTTATATGAAAACCCATGCCTATTTACAGTTGATGTTAGATGAAGAGATCATGGCTGGAGGTTTTGGTGATGATGCGGGCCTCATAAAAAGCGCCCTGCACAAAATTCTCTTGTTTGATGCCGAACTGATCTTTGACGCCTATGTGGAAGTCTATTTGACAGAAATGCAGCATGCCACACGTGAGGTGGAAAAATATGCCACGCAAGTTGGTATTAAGTTAGATGGCATGTTTGCGCGGTTACACGAAAAATCTCAAAAAGATGCCGTGACGGGCCTGCATAATCGCCGAGCTTTGTATGATCATTTGAAGCGCGAATGTCAGGTAGCAGAGCGGCATGGACTGTCGTTTGTTCTGATTTACATGGATCTGAACAACTTCAAATCTGTCAACGACTTGCACGGTCATCACACGGGGGATGAGGTATTAGCGCAAGTTGGGGCTTCGCTTCTGTCGATTACCCGGGAAGTTGATATTCCGGCGCGGTATGGGGGGGATGAATTCTGTATAATAATGCCAAGAACGTCACTCTCAGATATTGAGGTTCCAATTAGCCGCTTAATTCACCATTTTGATGGGCATTGCCACTATCCTGTGACATTTAGTATGGGCATCATACAAGTTGGTCCAACGGTTTTTGAAGAACCTGAAGAGCTGATTGCGAAAGCAGACGAGATGATGTATTTGGCCAAACAGCGTGCCCACCGCGATGGACAGCACCATTGGCAGTTTGAAGGAAAAACCAAAGGCCCTGAAAATAAATAGGGTGTGAGCCGTTTGTTATTTCAATTGAAAGTCCATGATGATGGGGGCGTGATCGGACGGTTTTTCACGGCCTCTTGCCTCTAGGTCAATTGTCATGGCTTTTAATGTTGGCTTTAGGGCAGGTGTTACCCAAACATGATCAAGGCGCCGCCCTTTGTTAGATGTGCGCCAATCGCGGGAGCGATAACTCCACCAACTGTATAATGGTTCCGGTTCCGGAACAAAATGCCTCATGGCATCATACCAATCGAGAGACGCCATCATTTTGTCCATGTGGTCCACTTCAATTGGCGTGTGACTGACCACTTTCAGCAGTTTCTTGTGGCTCCACACGTCATTTTCAAGTGGTGCAATATTTAGGTCACCAACGAGGATGAAGCGATTATCATCGGCTTTCATCTCTGCAAACCAAGCCGTTACTTCTTGGATAAAGGAAAGTTTATGGGCAAATTTTTCGTTTTGTTCCGTATCCGGAATATCTCCGCCTGCAGGGATATAGAAATTGTGGAGAACGGTCCCATCTTCAAAGCGAACCGCGAGGTGGCGTTTGTCATCTTTGCCGCACCATAAGGGGGCATCAAGTCGTTCCATTGGTGTTTTAGAAAAGATCGCAACACCATTGTAGCTTTTCTGACCGGCAATGTGATAATGGCTAAAGCCTTGTTCCTCAAAGAATTTTAGAGGAAAATCGTTATCAACTACTTTGGTTTCTTGTAAACAAATAACGTCCGGATCATGGGTTTTCACAAAATGGTCAATATGGTCCAGACGGGCACGAACTGAGTTTATATTCCAAGTGACAAGGCGCATTATTTTATTCCGGTTTCGAAATGAATTAGAAAATATTGAAACTGCTACCAGTTATGGCAATGGGCCAGCGGCCCAACTCGAATAATTTGTATTTAAGCGCAAACGGATGAGCATCTTCTTGCCCTGCCGCCAGCACTAGAGCTGCTTGATGACAGGTTTGAACAGCCGATCCAATGGCCGCCCGCACGAGCTCCTCATCTTCAATACCCTGTTCTTCTGCAAAGTTCTCGACCGCATGCTGAATAGTGGGAGATGCTGTTGCAGAGACATGAGTGAGAGCCATTGTCAGGTCTTCTTCGGAGATAATCTCAAGCGCATCGGTGGTCAAACTAACGCGCATTTGCTCTTCCGCTTCCCACCAACTGGAATTCCAGTCTGGGTTGGCCGCAGCATATGAGGCCTCTTCCCAGTTTTCTATGGCTGCGATAAAGGTGCCAGGAAACCCAAGGGTCTCAACATAGGCTTGGGCAGTGTCAATAGTTCCCGAACCAAGAGGCAACCCAACTGAGCGAAACCAGTTGACTGAGGGAAGCAATTTATTGAACCGCACAACAGAGCGCAGGGTTGGATATTCCTCAATGTTTGGAATATCGTCAAACTCGTCAAAATCCTGATCCATGAAACCCATTTTAGCTAACTGAAAGGAGACTTCTTTTAGCACGCTTTATGCGCCTTGTATAAGGCCTAGTCGTAGGAGGGATCATAAAAGGTGAAAAGTTCAGCTTTGAACTTAAGGCCTTCTTCTACTGCGCTGAGGCTAATGCTTGTGGTGCTGCCTTGCGGATCAGTGATGAGCCATTTTCGAAGTTCAAATGGATACAGGGTGAAAACCAGTGTAATGCCACCTTCTTCAGGCTCTTCTGTATCGATGATATTAACGCGGAGGACACCAGCATCTTTTTCTATGGAAGTAACGGTTACATCACCGCTTAGCACCACTTTCTCATCCAAAATGACCGATATAGGAGTGGATGAGAGGGGAATACGCGTGGTTTCTTCTAACTCTTTGTCGTGAAAGACCAACCATGTGCCGTCGGCCACCACGAGTATTTGCGCTGGTGGCTCATACTCAAATCGGGCTCGGCCCGGTCTGCTTATTCGAACCGTGCCTTCTGCGATTTTGCCTTCAGAATTAACTTGCAGAAAACGGGCCTTCAACGACGTGACCTTGTTCAGATAGGCTTCTACCCGGGCGATATCTTCCCGGTTGTCATCACTTAAGGGAGCTGCACTTACGTTTGCCGAAATCAGCAAGGTGCATGACAAAAAGGCGGTCAAAGCTGATTTAAATAAAAGACGCATGGTTATGTTTCCGTTGGTGGTTCAAAAAGTCGCTCAGGTACAGTTAGTTACTTTTCCAAAATATTAAAGAAACGAGGCAAAACCGGGGCAATACAGAGGAGATTACGTTTTAATTGTAAGGCTCTTCAATATCTCGGGCGAGGACCTCGCGTTTACCAACATGGTTGGCTGATCCGATGACACCTTCTTTTTCCATTTCGTCAATAATACGCGCGGCCCGGTTATAGCCGATTTGCAAGTGACGTTGGACAAAACTGGTGGAGGCTTTTCGTTCCCGGCAAACCAGAGCAACTGCTTGATCATAAAGGGCATCTATACTAGATCCGCCGCCGCCCAAGTTACTATGAATGTCAGAGTCGCTCTCAGGTTCCTCAGTTACATCTTCCAAATAATCAGGTTTTCCTTGTTCTTTAAGGAAGGCGACAACTTTTTCAACTTCTTCATCAGAGACAAAGGGCCCGTGAACCCGTTGAACCCGTCCAGCACCCGGCATGAACAACATATCACCGTGCCCTAGCAATTGTTCAGCACCTTGTTCCCCCAAAACCGTGCGACTGTCGATCTTTGAGGTCACTTGAAAACTAATTCGGGTGGGGAAGTTGGCCTTAATGGTGCCAGTGATCACGTCAACGGATGGACGTTGCGTTGCCATAACCACGTGCAATCCAGCTGCCCGGGCCATTTGCGCGAGACGCTGAATAGTGGATTCAATTTCTTTACCAGCTACGATCATCAGATCCGCCATCTCGTCAACGATGATGACAATCATGGGAAGGGGATCGGTATCCAACGCCCGTTCTTCGAAAATGGGCTCGCCAGATGCCTGATCAAAGCCCGTTTGCACGGTACGTTTGATTTCCTCGCCGCGTTTGACGGCTTCGCGGATACGTTGGTTATAACCGTCGATGTTCCGCACGCCGAGCTCGGCCATTTTGCGGTAACGGTTTTCCATTTCCTTAACAGCCCATTTAAGGGCGATAACGGCTTTGGGCGCTTCTGTCACAACGGGGGCAAGCAAATGGGGAATGCCGTCATAGACCGACAGCTCCAGCATTTTGGGGTCAATCATGATGAAGCGGCACTCGGAAGGAGGCAGACGATAGAGCAGGCTTAAGATCATAGTGTTGACGGCAACGGATTTACCCGAGCCTGTTGTACCAGCAATAAGTAAATGAGGCATACGAGCCAGATCGGTTACGACCGGATCACCGCCAATGTCTTTACCAAGAGCTAACGTGAGTTTCGACGTTGTGCTTTCATATGTGGCGGTCGACAAAATTTCTCGAAGCAGAACAATTTCGCGGCGCTGATTTGGAAGCTCAATACCAATGGCATTTCGTCCAGGGATAACGGCAATACGGGTAGATATTGCACTCATGGATCTGGCGATATCGTCGGCAAGCCCAATCACGCGGGAGCTTTTTAGCCCGGGAGCTGGCTCCAACTCATACAAAGTGACGACAGGACCCGGACGAACCCGGATGATGTCGCCTTTAATGCCGTAGTCGTCAAGGACCCCTTCAAGCATGCGCGCATTATTTTGAAGAGCTTCCTCGCTCAAGGGTTTATTGACTAGCTTTTTATCCGGCTGAGACAAAAGGCTCAATGGCGGTAATTGATAAACATCAGATGGACCTAAATCAAGGGCCACTTGTTTTTCAGCAGCCATCCGTTTCCCAGCTTTCACGGGGTCATTTCGGGCTTCGATTTTTGGTTCTTTATGAAGATCAACCTGGGGAGCATCTGTGTCTTTAGATTTTTTGCGTTTCTTGAGTTTCTTCGCAGGCTTCGGCTCAGGTTGTTGCCCGCCGAGTATCAGGGCGTCTTCATCATCCTCGTCTTCGGATTTCCGGTATTTAAGTCCTTTAAGGGATGCGGAGAAACCGTAGACCGCTTTGCCGCCAGTGATGACACCGCGGCCCATGGCGACCCATTCTTGTAACGGAAGGGCATAAGCAAGTACGAGTAAGGTAATTGCAATGGTACCTAAAACCAGCGACAGGGCAACGGCTGGGATGCTGAAGCCCATTTTTTGGCCCAGAACCATCAGATTATTATAGATAATCTCTCCCACAATGCCGCCATACCCAGCATTTAGGGGCCAACTTTCGGAAAGAGGAACCGCCGTAATTGCTGCCGCTACAAAAGAGATGGCGATGGGCATTATAGCCACATGTATCCATCCCCATTTCAGGCCACGTTGGCTGGTAATCCGCCATGCCCACGCGACAAACCCCAATAACAAAGCAACGGAGGCAAGCCCTATGGTTTGCAAAAGCAAATCAGAAACATGCGCACCTGCCGTTCCCAGAAGGTTAGATGCTGGAGTTTCTGTTGAATGATTGAAATTTGGATCACCGGCTGAATAGGTAATCAGCGCAAGGCTACCCAGTACGGCAATCGCCAGCAGAAGGCAGCCGCCGACTTTAATCGCCAGCCGGTACAAAAAATCGGTACTGCCGTTTGGCAGTAGAGAAATAGACTTAGATCCGGAACCTTTAAAATTCATAACCTTATTCTATAAGCTATTGGCAAGGCGTATTAAAGCCTCTTCCGTCATTTCTAGATCAAATACCAGTGCGAGGCGGATATAGGGGATGCCGGGATTTACACCGTTTGCATCTGTTCCGCTCAAATATTCACCGGGGAGCACGCGAACAGCGCAGTCAGTCCAGAGTTTTTTGGTCGCCGCAACGCCATCACCAACATTAAGCCACAGGAAAAATCCTGCAGGTGGCCGATAAAACTCAAACCGACCTGATAGGATCCGTTCAGCAATGTCAAAATTGGTACTGTAACGATCCCGGTTAATTTGAACGTGATCATCATCATTCCAAAGTGCCGTCGATGCAGCACAAATGGGGAGCGGTATGGCGGCGCCTGCAAAATTCCTCAAATTGAGAAATGCTTTGGTCAATTTTGCATCTCCAACGGAAAAACCAGATCGCATGCCTGCGCCGCTGGACCGTTTAGAGAGCGAGTGAAAGGACATGACATTGTCCAAACTGCCGCCAAGTTCGTTACAAACTTCTAAAATTCCGACCGGAGCTTCAGCGTTATAAATTTCCGTATAACATTCATCAACAATGAGCGTGAAATCGTATTTTCGAGCGAGTTCCAGCGCCCGGAGCAGATACGCTTTTCCAGCGATAGTGCCTTGGGGATTAGATGGATTGCACAGAAAAAACCCGGTGCAGCGCATCAAAGTCTCTTCATCCAGTGCATCAAGGTCAGGAAAGAAGTTGGTGTCTTTTGTGGCGTTTAGAAAAACGGGCTCCGCGCCTGCCATGACGGCTGCTGCGTGATACACATGATAATAGGGGTTAGGGATCAAAAAAATTGGTTTTTGCTCTGTTCGGGATGGATCTGTAATCACTTGGGCAAGCATATACAGAGCTTCTTTAGTCCCGTTGGCTGGCGTGATGTGCGCATCGGCGTCGATCATCCCCTCCGGCAGTTGGTACCTGCGGTTTAGCCAGTTGCAAGTGGCGGCGCGAAGTTCCGGTGTTGCGTTCCCCGGTGGGTATTTTCCGTACAGATGATCATTTTCGATCAATACGTCTTTCATGAGCTGCGGAGGCTGGTTTTGTGGTTCACCAATTGTCAGCGCGAGAGGCGCTAATCCAGGCGCTGGTTCTAGAGGGTCTAGAAGACTGCGCAAAGCGACAAAAGGGGAGTTTCTCAAGTTTGCTAAATCAGGGTTCATTATTGCCGCGCCGCTGTTTGAAGAATATTGATTGGCTACAACCTTCTTTTTGGCACGTCCAGATTATTTTTGCACTCTATTTTGGCCAACTTGCATGTTTCTTGCAATGGTACAAAGCAGCAACCAAGGTAATTATTGAGGGAATTTTGGATATCGATGTTCGCACGCTAGTTGGTCAAATTTTCCTAAAATTTTATTTATCATACCACATATTGATGTATTCATGGTTTGTTCTACATTAGAAGTTATATTACAAAAAACTTTAGTAGTAATCCTCCCAATTGAGGTAACACAAATGTGATATGCCAATTGGGAGGTTAGAAACTTAACGCAAGTCCTCTTCAGGATAGGCACCGATTTTGTGAATACTGAGGTCAGCACCTTGAAATTCAGATTGCTCGTCCAGACGGATACCAACGGTGAGCTTCAGTGCGCCATATACGACTAACCCCACGATCAATGCGTAGGCACAGCCAAGCAGACTGACGAGGACCTGAACTGTTAAGCTAACGCCGCCAAGTCCGCCGAGCGCTTCAAGACCGAAGATACCAGCCGCAATGCCGCCCCATAATCCGCAAAGGCCATGCAATGGCCAAACGCCAAGAACATCATCGATTTTCAACTTGTTCTGGCAATATGTGAACGCATAAACAAATAGCGCCCCCGCGATACCGCCCGTTGCAAGCGCCCCAAGGGGATGCATGATGTCAGATCCCGCACAAACAGCCACAAGTCCTGCCAATGCGCCGTTGTGAACAAAGCCAGGATCATTTCGTCCTGTAACCAGCGCTGCCAAAATACCGCCCACCATTGCCATGAGCGAATTGATGGCCACAAGGCCTGAAATACCATCAATGGCTTGCGCGCTCATGACGTTAAAGCCGAACCAGCCGATACAGAGGATCCATGAACCCAGTGCGAGGAAGGGAATGTTTGAAGGTGGAATGCCAACGACGGCACCGTTTTTGCGGTAGCGACCCATGCGGGCACCTAAAAATATGACTGCGCCCAAGGCAATCCAACCGCCCACGGCGTGAACCACAATGGAGCCTGCAAAATCGTGAAAACCATATCCGAACATGCCTTCAAGATATTCTTGAAATCCAAAGTTGCCGTTCCAGATAATGCCTTCAAAGAATGGGTAGGCAAGTGCTGTCAGTACAGCGGTGGCTGCCAGCTGCGGCCAAAATTTGGCACGTTCTGCAATGCCGCCTGAAATGATGGCTGGAATGGCGGCTGCGAATGTGAGGAGGAAGAAGAATTTCACCAGATCGTAGCCATTGCTGGCAAAGCTGTAGCCTTCTGCTTTTGCAGAGCCAGAAAGCACGGCCGCATTGACAAAGAAGTCAACACCATAGGCGACGCCATAACCGATCATGAAGTAGCAGATTGTTGATAATGCAAAATCCACCAGAATTTTTACAAGTGCATTAACCTGATTTTTCCGCCGCACCGTTCCCACTTCTAAAAAAGCGAAACCCGCATGCATGGCAAAAACCATGATGGCACCTAATAAAATAAACAGGACGTCTGTTCCTGTGGTGTCCGTATCCATATTTTCATCCCTCAAATCAGCGGCAAGACACTGTTTAAAACAGCGCTTAGTCGGTGCTAACCTATCAAGGACTGTGCCAACCTGGAAAACTGCTGAATATTAAGGCGAAATTGGTTTTTGAGGAGGGTGAAAAAAGTGCAACTGCCCAAATATTGATCAAGTGAAGACCATTATTTGAGCAATTGCCTTTTCACTGTGCAGGAGTTGCGAGGGAAGCACGCCTACACAGCGATGGAAAAGTGGTTAGGATGATGGCCCAAATTCTGGGTATGCTTCCAGTCCAAGTTCTGCTTTGTCGAGGCCGTTGACTTCGTCCTCTTCGCTGGCCCGAATACCAACTGTGTATTTAAGACCTAACCACACAGCAGTACTTGTAACGATGACAAAGGCGCCGATTGAGACAATGCCTGTTGCCTGTACGATAAGGGTTGCGTCTGCGTCTGTCAGGACAACTGCAAGAGTTCCCCAAATACCAGCGACCAAATGAGCTGAAATGGCACCAACAACGTCATCAATCTTTAGTTTATCGAAGAACGGTACCGCGAAGACAACCAAGATACCACCAACAGCACCAATGATGATGGCCATGCCAATGGAGGGATCTGCAGGTTCAGCTGTAATAGAAACCAGACCAGCGATTGCACCGTTGAGCGCCATAGTCAGATCAACTTTCTTATAGAGGATCTGGGTTGTTGCCATTGCTGCAAGAACGCCGCCAACAGCTGCCATATTTGTATTGGCAAAAACATTCGCCATTTCAATAACCGCTTCAGCAGAACCAAGCGCGAGGACTGAGCCGCCGTTAAAGCCGAACCAGCCGAGCCATAGAATGAATGTGCCGAGTGTGGCAAGTGGTAGGTTTGCGCCTGGAATAGGTTGAACCCGACCGTCTTTGCTGTATTTGCCTTTACGAGGTCCAAGGATAACAGCACCAGTAAGGGCAGCCCAACCGCCAACGGAATGTACAAGTGTAGAGCCAGCGTAATCAGAGAAGCCCATTTCGGCGAGCCATCCACCGCCCCAAACCCAAGACCCTTGGATCGGGTAAATAACAGCAGTTAGGATCAAAACGAAGGCAAGGAAAGGCCATAATTTGATGCGTTCAGCAACGGCGCCAGAAACGATTGATGCGGCAGTTGCCACAAACACCATTTGGAAGAACCAGTCAGAAGATGCTGAATAGCCGCCATCTGTAAACACGCCTTTAAGGGCATCAGCATCGTCAGCAGTCCAGAACGGGCTGAAGCTTCCGATAAAGCCTGTGACGTCCAAATACATGAGGTTGTAGCCAACCAGATAGAACGTTAGGGCTGCAACTGAATAAAGGGCAATGTTCTTAAGGCAGATTGTTGCTGTATTTTTCTTGCGAACCAAACCAGCTTCGAGCATGGCGAAACCAGCGGCCATCCACATAACAAGGGCGCCGTTCAGCAAGAATGAGAAAGAGTTAAAGATAAAGGCTGTTTCCCCGTCAACAGCAGCGTTCGCCGCACCAGGAAGGAAAGCCATGATCGCAGCACTTGCTGCCACGGCTTTTTTATTTATTCGTAAATCACGCATGGGATACTCTCCTAGAGTGCGTCTGCATCTGTTTCGCCGGTTCTGATCCGGACAACATTGTTCAAGTCATAGACAAATATCTTGCCGTCACCGATTTGACCGGTTTTGGCGGTTGTCATGATGGTTTCAACCACTTGCTCTGCCATGTCGGACTTCACGGCGAGTTCGATTTTGATTTTTGGAAGAAATGAGATGGCATATTCGGCGCCGCGATAAATCTCGGTATGGCCTTTTTGCCGTCCAAAGCCTTTTACTTCTGTCGCTGTAAGGCCGTCGATACCGATAGCCGTGAGAGCGTCACGAACGTCATCTAGTTTAAACGGCTTGATAATGGCCATTACTAATTTCATTTTGTCACCTTTTGGGCTCTACAGGTCAGGGCAAAGGCCCCAATACAGCTCTTTATTACAAGAGCCGTGCCAGTTTTACTGGTGCGGCAAAATAACGTTAAAAATCAATAGGTTACCGTATGTCTGCCCATAAAGTGGGCGACATTGTATCTTTGTAGGGCATCAATAGTGCCTAAAAAATGTGCAGTGGCTATTTTTTGACCAGATTCAAATTTGAAGTGCTTTTTCAGCGGCTGAACTTAAGCGCAGCAACTTTCCTTCATCAAAAGCTGGTGCCATGAGCATCATTCCAACAGGAAAGCCAAGAGCTGATCCAGCGGGAAGTGTTGTCGCGCATAACCCCAAGAGATTGGCAAGGCGGGTTAAGCTGATAGACATGAGGGCCATGTCTAAATAATAGGCTTCATCCGCATAGAGTTTATCTAAAAGAGGTGGGATGGACGGCTGTGTTGCGCCAACCACCAAATCAAAGCCGGCTGTTTGCTGCGCATACTCGGCTTTTAGTTTTTTCAAAGCAAACTCGAGCTTTAACGCATTACCTGCACTAAATTTCTCTCCGGCCAGAAACCGATTTCCAATAGAAGAGAAAATGCGGTCTGGGGTTTGCTTAATTTGATCGCCCCATAAAGCATACCCTTCGAGCATGCCGGGATACCCATTTTCATTGCAGCAGGCCAGTACATCGGCAAATGCTGGAACGGCGCCCCTTACGATTTCAGCGCCCGCAGCCCGTAATTTATCAAGTCCGGCAGCAATGGCCTGATTAATCTCAGGTTCCACCAGATCATCGAAAACAGTTGTCGCCACTAAAATGCGGGCGCCTTTTAATGTTGCGCCGTTTAAGTCAGCGGGTTTTTCACCTGACAAAATGGCACATAAAGCGTTTGCATCAGCAATATCATGGGTTAAGGGCCCAACGGTATCTTGCGAGGGAGATAGCGGCACTGATCCCTCTAGCGAGATCAAGCCGTGGGTTGTTTTAAGGCCCGTAATGCCGCACCAAGCGGCTGGAATGCGAACTGATCCTGCGGTATCTGATCCAATGGCGGCGGCCGCGAGACCGTGATACACGGAAAGTGCGGCCCCTGCGGAAGATCCACCCGGAACTCGGTCTTGCTCCGTATCGTGAGGATTGGTTCCAGTTCCAGTCCAAGGATTATTGCCAAGGCCTGAAAAGGCCAAGTCAGGCATGTTGGTTTTCCCAAGGCAAATCAGCCCGGCGTTCGTGGCGCGCCGCAAGCATTCTGCGTCATGTTCGGGAATACGTCCCTCCAGCAGCTGCGTTCCAGCTTCTGTTTCGATGCCAGCGGTATCAAATAAATCTTTCCACGAGATCGGCACGCCATCAAGGGCGCTTCTACGGACACCAGATTTTGCGCGAATACTGGCAGCTTTTGCCTCTCGCAGGGCCCGCTCTTCGGTCAAGCGAACATAAATAACATTGTCAGGATCTTTTTCTTTGATGCGATCCAGAAAATATTGCGTCAAATCAACAGGATCAATCTCGCCCTGTTGTATTTTACCGCCAAGTTCGAGGGCGGTTAATTGGTGCCATTTATTTGTCATTCTGGTAGGTTAGCGCTAACTTGACCCGTGAGCAACAATTGAGAATTGGAACGCGTATGGCATCGGCAGAAAAACCGGCAATTATTAAGACTGATATTCTTGTGGTTGGCGGCGGCCTTAACGGTTTCCCTCTTGCCATTGCGGTGGCATCAGCCGGGCTTGATGTCATCGTGCTCGAAAAAAATGATCCAACGGCTGTCGTTGCAGACACATTTGATGGCCGGGTATCTGCCATAGCCCATGCATCGCGCAATTTGCTCATGGGCATTGGGGTTTGGGACCATATTCCCAAAAAAGAACCCATGCTTGATATTCGCATTACAGACGGCCCTTCCAAACTCTTTCTGCATTATGACCATCGTCAGCTCGGTGATCAGCCCTTTGGGTATATGGTGGAAAATCGGCACATGCGCGTTGGGCTGTTAAAACGCGTGAGCGAGCTTGAAAACCTGACCCTGATGGCGCCTGCAGAATATGAAACATTAGAGCGAGATGCATCTGGTGTGACGGCAACTTTAAGTGATGGAACGGTTATTAAGGCGCAACTTTTGGTGGCCGCAGATGGGCGCGGCTCTCCAATTCGGGAGGCCGCAGGTATTGGCAAAGTCGGCTGGTCTTATGATCAGGCAGGTATTGTTTGCACCGTCGCCCATGAACACCCCCATAACGGTGTTGCCCAAGAGAGATTTTTAAACCCCGGACCGTTTGCGATTTTGCCCATGACAGGAAATAGATCTTCTTTGGTTTGGACAGAAGAGACTGAGGTTGCTGCAAAAATCATGGCGCTGGACGATGATGATTTCTTGTCTGAGATGTCCAGACGTTTTGGCGACTACCTTGGGGAACTTGAAGTTGTTGGTCCGCGCTGGAGTTATCCGCTGACCCTTCACCAAGCAGATGAGTATGTGGGGGAGCGTCTTGCATTGATTGGTGATGCAGCCCATGGGATGCATCCAATTGCGGGGCAAGGCCTTAACCTTGGTCTTCGGGACGTGGCCGCGTTGGCAGAGATTATCACGGATGCAGCCAGACTTGGGCTGGATCCCGGAACGGGCAATAATTTAGAGAAATATCAGCGCTGGCGCCGATTTGACTCAATGACACTGCTAGCCATAACCGACGGATTGAACCGGTTGTTTATGTTGGATTTACCGCCGGTGAGATTGGCACGGGACCTGGGGCTTGCTGCCGTTAATAAAATGCCACGCCTGAAAGGCTTCTTTATGGAGCATGCGCGCGGCACCGTTGGCGTGCTACCGCGCCTGTTAGATGGGAAGCCGCTCTAGGCTCCCCAAAATTCACACAAGGCTTTCATCAGCTTCTATGGGTCACGGCTAAGGCCTGCGACCGCTAGATTTGTCACGTAATTATCCCAGACGCTTTCGTGGGTAAACCCGAGTGCGTACAGAAAGCTCCAGGAAAATAGACCTGTATCATGCAGATCGTCAAAATTTAGACGAACGGCATAATTGCCAACTGGCTCCATTCCCATGATGCCCACGTGACGGCGACCGGAAATAAGTTGTTTTTGGCTAGGACCGTGCCCTTGAACTTCAGCAGATGGGCTTTCAACGCGCAAAAGTTCCGCAGGATATTCGAATTTGTGGCCGTCAGAAAAAGAAACGACTAGTTTTTTTTCTTCTGATTTCAGGCGGACTTCGGTTGGTTTCGGTCGTCCAGCTTGATCATATAAATCTGAAGATAAATCAACCATTAAACATCATCCAATCGGCGCGCTTCATCAACCAGCATGATGGGAATACCGTTCCGAATTGGGAAGGCAAGGTTGGCTTTTTTGCTGATCAGTTCAAAATTCTCGCGGTCATACGTCAGCGCCTCTTTGGTGAGAGGGCAAACGAGTATTTCAAGAAGTTTAGGATCAATGGAAGACTTGTCAGAGCCTGATGGTTGCTCTTGCGGTGTATCGGTCACGGTGGCTCTCCTGAGATTTACTGTAGTGTTTTGTTAAACTCGCCCTGTTGCATCATCATGCTGAGTAAGCTGACCAGCAGATGAGAGCGGGCAGGAACATCCTGCGCTTCGAGCAAGGCCTGTTTTTCGGCAGGTGAGAACGGGCAGATCATAGAAAGTGAATTGATTAAATTGTCATCGGCCAAATGGTTTAAAGCTTCCCAGTCGGCTTCCTCGTCTTCAAACTCCAGAAAATTACGAAGCACTTCCTGCAAGGATGTTCGGTCAATCTCACCACTGTCTGATGGAACGCGGTCGTGGCTGAAAGGTTTGTAGTCAGCCCTAATTTGACGATAAATGGTTGGGCGTTCGGCAATTTCTTCGATAACCCGAAAACGGCTCATGCCCTCCAAGGTAATCTGAAACATGCCATCTGGTAGTTCTGAAAATTCACAGATTTTACCTGCGCAACCTATTGAATAGAGGGCTGGCTCGTGGGAGGGGTCGTCGGGGTTCTTGGGCTGAATTATCCCAATAACACGCGGGCCTTCCATGGCATCACGAACCATATCAAGGTAGCGCGGCTCAAAAACATTAAGCGGCAACTGACCCGTTGTAAGCAATAGGGCACCGGTTAAGGGGAAAACCGGTATCACTACCGGTAGTTCTTCTAATCCTGATGTGGTGCCCTGATCGCTCATGAGAATAACACCGATGAAAGTTGACCGCGGAAATTTTGCGTAATCTCATGCATTTGCCCAAGGGCCTCAAACATTTTTAACAGCTCTGCGCGAGCGGCGTTTTCATTCCACTCCCGATCGCGTTTTATGATCTCTATGAGCTGCGCACCGCCATCTTCATAGTTTTCATTGCCAATTAAACCTTTGGCAAGTTCGAAGCGGGCATCCAGATCATCAGGATTTTTGTCGATCTGCTTCATTAAGGGAGCAAGCTCACCCTCATCCGCTGCATTTAAAGCCAGAGACAGGGCGGCAACGGCCGCGGAAACATTGGCGTTATCTTTATGAGTTTCTTGAATTTCTTCCAGCAGGGACTGCGCGGCTTCGGTTTCGCCCAGTTTAATATAGACGCGAGACAAATAGGCCTTGGCATCCACATTCTCAGGATCCAGTTCCAGCACCTCAGCAAAGGCAGTTAGGGCACCTTCGATGTTGTCAGCCTCAAAAGCCTCAACACCGGTCTCTAAGCCCTGCTCCACCGGGGACGGGCCGATACTGCCGTCCATATTCTTCTCAATGAACTCTTTGATCTTGCTTTCAGGAACCGCGCCCATGAAACCATCAACGGGTTGTCCGTTTTTGAAAGCGAACACAGCAGGGATACTTTGAACCCGAAGCGCCTGTGCGATTTGTGGGTTTTGGTCGATATCAACTTTGACCAACGTCACGGCACCGCCTGCGGAATTAATGACTTTCTCAAGCAATGGGCCCAGCTGTTTGCAGGGGCCGCACCACGGGGCCCACAAATCTACAAGAACCAGATGGTCTGCACTTGCTTGTACAACATCGGTGTCGAAACTTTCAGTCGTTGCATCTGTAACCCAGTTCGCGTCAGGTGCCGCGGCCGTATCAATTTGTATGTCCATAGGTTTAATATACCAACTTTGTTTTGTTTTTCCAGTAACCCGGCCTTTAAAAGCCCTGTTGTTTATCTGATTGGATAGCAGTTTTCCTTTTGCGTGTTAAGGAGAAGCTCCCTTGCCAGCCAAATAATTAATCGAGTGTGAGAACCGATACGTGGTGTCCACAATCCTCAATAAAAACCTTAAGGCTATTCATAGAAATTTGCGTAGTTTTATCATTTATCAAGGGGTGGAAGTTTAAAAACTCTTCTGCCATCATTCGAGCGTCCAATAAAACCTTCACTTGGCACTGCTTATCGTTGATGAGAGAAAAGGGTGTAACAGAGCCTGGTGTGACGCCCAGCAACTCCATAAGAAGGTCCGGTTTCCCAAAGCTCAAATTTTTTGCGCCGATTTGTTTTCGAAGCGCTTTTAAATCAACTTTGGTATCTTCAAGGCAGACTAAAAGATACACATCGCCCTTTTTGTCTTTTAAAAACAAATTCTTACTATGACCACCATCAAGATCGCGGGAAATGCTCTGGGCTTCCTCAACTGTGAACACAGGATTGTGGGAATGCGTTTCATAGCTGATTCCCAATCCGTCCAGTTTAGCAAATAAATCATCTGGTGTTGCTGTCATTTTTGCGCACTTTCAAAGGATAATAAGGGTGTCAGAGAATAGCTTTTTACGAGGCTTTATGCACAGAAGAAAAATAAAATGAATTTTTTTTAAAAACAGGCTTGCTTTCGATAAGAAGATGCCTATTATCCCGGCTCGCAACAACGTTGTAGTGTTTGCGGGCGTAGCTCAGTGGTAGAGCATCTCGTTGCCAACGAGAATGTCGTGAGTTCGAATCTCATCGCCCGCTCCAATTTTCAAAAAGCCCTGCCGGTAACGGCGGGGCTTTTTTGATTCTAGGGCTCTTTCGCTGCCCCTTTTTTTCCCTTAAGGTCCGTTCTTACGCTTGACCGATGAGGGGAAAAATCATGACTGATGCGACGGAAAGTAAATCTGGGGGTTGTTTGTGTGGGGCCGTTCGCTTCGATGTAACGGGCCCACTTCGGGATATCATTTTGTGCCATTGCACCATGTGCCAAAAGGCCGGTGGGCATCATTTTGCGGCCACCGCAGCCTTAACAGCAGATCTCGACATAAAACACTCTGGTAGTTTGAAATGGTTTAAGTCTTCTCATTATGCACATCGCGGTTTTTGTGCGGACTGCGGCAGTAGTCTCTTCTGGAAGATGGATGAGCGCGATAGCACAAGCATTATGGCGGGCAGCTTCGATGAGGACATCGATTTACCCGTCACCGCTCAGGTCTTCATGGCAGATCGTAAAAGCTATTATACACCCGATGCGACCATACCCGCCTACGATACCTACCCAAAGGGCAGTTAAGCCACCTCACGCCGCGAGTCTGGTGACTTTTAGGGCTTCTTCGATCATGTTGGTTTTGGAGAAGTTATTGCGGGTCAGGAGCGCCATCATGTCCTCTGGTCCTAGCAGGTCGATAACGATTTGAGACGTTTCAACACCAGCGGCTTTTAAGCTTTGTGCTTTTTCGCAAAGGGTCAGGATATTGTGGAGTTTGGCGGTTAAAGCCTGCTTGCCCTCCTCAACAATGCCGCGGTGCGGACAGAACAGGACTTCAAAGTCCAGTTTGAGGACTTTTCGCATGCTGTGGATGAGCTGCTCAAGATTTTCATCGGATCTGAAATATCTCAGTGATTTTGAAATATATAAATCGCCAGAAAACAGCCAGCGTTTCTCCGGCAGGTAAAAACAGTGTAAATCCTTGGCATGACCGGGTGTGTGAACCGGGACAAGTTTGGCGCCGTCTTCCAAAAACACTTCTTCTGGTAGGATTTGTGTCTCAACCGGTTGCGGGCTGCCCCAGATTATTTTCTGCATAATCGGTGTTTTATAACCGGTTTTCAGCTTTCTTTGGGAGAGTTCGGGCGCAAAAGGCACAATATTGGCCATTTTAGCAATTTTGGCTGCGTTCCCCGCATGATCTTCATGGTGATGGGTGAGCAGCAACTGCTGGATCGGTTTTTCAGATATGAATGTCTTAACAGGTTGCCACTGATTTGTGGGTCCCGCATCAATTAAAGTGCTTCCCATTCGGTAGACAATGAAAGTCGAATTGATGCCTGAATTGAGCCGCCCAACACGAGCGCCTTCGACATTTTCGTAATTATATTTGTTGCGAATAGGCATAGACAGACTTCTGTTCTGATAAAAGGTGCCCTTCTATTAGATCAAAAAATGCCGAACGACTAAGTGAATCTCTGAATTATTGACTGGATGTGACCGCGTTCATATCTTCGGCGTAGTAATGTTTGCCCTCGCAGGTTTCTTTGAAAAAGCCCCGTTCCAGCACATAAGTTGTATTATCTGCCGTATATTTACCGGTCACTTTTCCATAGGCCTGGGTAACCTGATTATACTCAGCTATCATTTTATTATAGTCGGCAACTTTTCCGTTCCGTTCGGCCATTTTGGCATCGTCGTTGACCTCTTTGGTCGGGTTTTTGTCCAAATAGGCTTTGGTTGCGTCAATTTCACCGCTTAAAGCCGAAATTTTGGATAGTTGTGCGGGGAAAGTGGCAGCCCTTGCATTTAGATCCGTACTCATTTCGGTCAGATTTTTGGAGCTTGCAAGGCAAGATTTAATCTGATCAGGGGTTAAAGTGACAGCGTCATAGATTTTTTCAACACCGATGGCTTTCACTTGCCCGTCTAACAAAACTGGTTTTTGTTCGTCCGCCCCAGCGAAGGAAGCGAAGGCCAGAGCTGAAAAAGTAACCGCTGCAAAAATGGATCTATTCTTCACTGTAATACTCCCTGTCGGTATTCAAGATAAACGAAGTTTACAGGGAATTGTGAATATTTGAAGGCCTGATATGCGTCCGCAGTCAGAATTATTCCGGATGATGGAAGCCGCTCCAATGACAGGATCTCTAAAAAGGTATAGAAGTGGTCTCATAATTTGGGTTAGTGGAGACAGGCATATGAGCGATAAAATTTGGAACGTCTATTTATCAGGTGAAATTCATTCGGATTGGCGCGAACGGATTACGGCGGGCGTAGAGGCTGCTGGTTTGCCTGTGGCCTTTAACAGCCCGGTAACTGTGCATGAAGATAGTGATGATTGCGGTGTTGCGATTTTTGGCAAAGAAGACAACAAATACTGGCATGACCATAAAGGCGCCCTGTTGAACAGCGTTCGTACGTCCAACTTACTGCGCGAATCTGATGTTGTGATTGTACGGTTCGGTGAAAAATACAAACAGTGGAACGCAGCGTTTGACGCGGGACAGGCCGCAGCGCTTGGTATTCCCTACATCACATTGCACCCAGAGGCCCACGATCACGCCTTGAAAGAGGTGGATGGCGCCGCCGCAGGCATGGCGCGGACCCCTGAGCAGATCGTTGAAGCCCTTGTGTATGTGATCGACGGAAAAATGCCCAACCGCTAGGGTTAGGCATTTTCAATTTCTGATTACCGAATAAGATCAAACTCATGGTGAGCGGCTTCTACACCGTTTACGATGAGGGCGACGTTATGGGCGCCGCCGTAATGCTTGCGAGTGGAGTAATCGATGAATTTGTGGGATTTCGTCACCGAAATTTCCCGTTTTTGCGGCTTCACTTCGCTGATTTTGAAGATTTTACGGGATTGTTTTCCGTTGGACTTCATAAAATCAATGCCATATTCAAGTCGAAGATTTTCAGGTAAATCTCCCAAGATTTCAGCCTCAAACTGAAATGACAGCGTATCTCCGAAATTAAGGTTTTCGTGGGAGAGTGTCAGCGTAGAGCCTTTCAATTGCACAGGACTTGCCCCAAACAAAGCAAGGGCCCTTGGCACACCTTGTTTAAGCAGGGTGCGCGATCCATGTTTAATAATCCAATTGGTCGTTGCATGGCTGCCGAGCCATCGGTCAGCATAATCTAAAACAACGTCCGAATTATCTTTTGCGATGTCGTTAAGATTATTGGCGACGCTTTTTTGAACAAATTTACTGTCATCAGCCCGTAAAATCTCCAAAATTGGCACGATAAGCGTTGGATCTTTCTTGAATTTTGGCAGTGCCATAGCCCACGGTAATCTGGGGCGGCACCCTTCGGATGCAAACCGGCGCACATTGGGATGCGGGTGAGATGCTAGTCCTTGCATCACTTTCATAACCTTTTCAGGCTGCTCATGGAGAAAGGGCCGGATCGCAAATTCAGATGTCGTCCCCTTATGAGTGAAGAAGACTAGCGCATCGAGTGCGGCTTCCAGTTCCAATTTTTCTTTATGGCGCACCACATAGTCTGGCACAAACATATTGAGCATATCTGCAAATTTGAAAGCATCACCGCTTATTTCGGGCAATACGCGCTTCAGGATCGCAATGCCGTCATTTGGATCATCGGGAAGAAACGTCACAATGGCATCCGTCAACCGGGCCATCCGTTCTTTCAATGCCATTTCATCCCAAGGCTCTTGCAAGCAATAGGCTGTGAACGCAGGGATAGAGATTTGGGTTTCTGAAGACAATTTTTGCGCTAAAAAATCAACATACTGGGCGGAAAAGTAAGATCTGAGTTCTTCAGCCATTTATCATCCTCTTTTGACCGGCGACTGCGGAAAATAGCGCCGGTCTTATTTTTCAGATTGCGGTTAAAAGGTTCACCCTTAAAAGCCGTAAAGTTTTGCGGGGTTGGTCACCAAAATTGAGTGCCTAATGGTTGGATCCGTTACCCAAATATCCAGCAGGTCTAATAAATCTGCGTCATTTGGCATATTTTTTGCGACCATAACGTGAGGCCAGTCTGTTCCCCAGACAATTTGGTTCGGGGCAGCATCTATGATCTGGCGCGCAAAGTTATGAGACTCTGGGTATGGCAAATTTTCAGGTGAAATGCGGTAAGGTCCCGTTAGTTTGATCCAGCATTTTCCAGCTCGTGCTAATCGTAACATTCCTTGAAAACCGGCACTTTGAGCATCGTTGGCAAGGCGCACATAACCCATATGACCGATGACGATGTCGACGGGAAAATCGTTAAATAGCGTGCCAAAATCAGGATAGTCATCCACATGGATCAAAAATTCCGCATGCCAGTCTTTGGGTGCAACCCTTTCACAAAGCGCTTTTATTTCCCCAATATTGGCGCCTTCTTTAGGATCAGCCACATCCACGAGGTTAAACCGCAGCCCCCGCACGCCAGCCAAATGCAGACTATCCAGCTCGTCATTAGTGATTGCGGGATCCACAACTGCGACCGCCCGGCATTCTAATCCGGCTTGCGCTAAGGTCTTCATGGCGTTCAACAGAACTGTATTATCGGTGCCATATACGCTTGGTTGGATTAAGACAGCGCGCTCAATCCCTAAAGCCGTTAATTGCGCCGCATAGTGTTCAGGTAAGGCATCTGGCGGCGTATAAATACGATCTTTTGAATATTGGAAAGAATTTCCGGGGCCGCAAATATGGGCATGAGTGTCACAAGATAACGGGCCTGCAAGCTGCCGAGGTGATTTATCCGCGCTATCTGGGGCTGCGCAGTATGGTGCGCCTTCACCAAAAACGGGCGTATGGCCGGAGGTTGCTTTTGAAGAGTTGGTTTCTTTACTCATAAAATGGAGGCCCCATAATACTGAAATCACACAAAATTAGATGTACTCATGAACCCTGTTCTTTGTCCACATTCATTTTCTCTTCTGGGTTTTACTTTTTCTGGTTGTATTCAACGATATATCGGGACAGGTGATGTCGATATTTTATTGCGCATGGCGGATTAATAACGAAATATAGGGGCATCTATTGTTTTGGATGCAAAGGCGAGAAATGGATAATTTACCTGCCGTAAGGCTTTTTCTACATATTGCGAACACGGGAAGTTTCTCTGCTGCTGCC
The DNA here is from genome assembly GCA_036960775.1 of Pseudomonas marincola. Taxonomy (GTDB): domain Bacteria; phylum Pseudomonadota; class Alphaproteobacteria; order Sneathiellales; family Sneathiellaceae; genus Sneathiella. Next base: position 33,136 of record JBALWO010000016.1, read on the forward strand.
AAAAAGATGGGGCTGGCCGGATCTTCTGTGACCCGGCAAATCCGAAATCTTGAAAATGATCTTGGTGTGCGGTTGCTTCACCGGACGACGCGGCAGGTGAGCCTAACTGAGGCGGGACAGCAATATTACAACCGTGCGTCTTGTTTGGTGGAAGACTTCGACCAGATGAACAGCGCGGTATCAGAGATGGATGATGTCCCGCGCGGGGTGCTTCGCATTAGTGCGCCGAATATTGTTGGCCGGGCCTATATCGCGCCGCGCCTAAAAGACTTCAGCGATCAGTACCCTGATATTGATCTGCATTTGTCATTAAGTGATCTGGTTGTGGATTTGGTTCAGGAAGGCTTGGATGGTGCCGTTCGAAGCGCGGTAACACTGCCCGATAGCACTTTAATGGCGCGGCATCTGCACAGGGTCAAAAGAATGATCGTGGCGAGCCCGGACTATTTATCAAGGAAAGGGATGCCGTTGTTACCCAAAGAGCTGACGGATCATGATTGCCTTGTGTATCACATACAATCTGCAAACGAAGTTTGGGGCGGAAATTCAAGACTATGGAGTTTTGCCGGACCAAACGGCACCGAAGATATCTTGGTCCCAGCGAAGCTTGAAAGCAACAATGGGGATGCCTTGTTGGAGGCTGCCATAGCTGGACTAGGTATTGCGGCTCTTCCAGAATGGCATGTGTCCAAATATTTGGAATCAAATGAATTGGTGGCTTTATTTGAGGAGGAGGACTATCGGTTTCGTCAAGTTGACTACAACATGTATTTTGTTTATCCGTCTTCGCGGCATTTGTCGCCAAAGGTCCGGGTGTTTTCAGATTTTATGGCTGATAGCTTCAAATAGAGGTCAGAATAATAATTGCGTTTAACGCAATAGTGTTTGCCAAAACTGTCTATTAATTGTTCGTGCTGCAACCCCTATGTTCCCTTTAGATCAACTTATTTCTGAAGGAGAATGGCATGAGTGCAAAATTTACAACAACGAGACAAAACCAGGCAATCCCGTTTTTTCCAGAACGGAATTGGCGGTTGATGCTGGGCAATACTTCATCTCAAGATCGCCCAGCACCTGCAAAAAAAGCTAGCTTCGCGGCATTTCCTGCTCAACCAGATGCGCCCAAAGGCTGGCGCCAGTACTTAAGATTTCATCGTTGAAATCATATTCAGGGTGATGAACCGAGTGCGGATGCGTCTCGTCTTTGGCGGCTAGGAAAATATAGGCGCCGGGACAGGCCTCCAGCATGAAGGAGAAATCTTCACTTCCCATGCGAACCGGGGCGTTGGTGTTCACATTATTGGCACCGACGATTGCACTAGCAGCTTTGACAATGATGTCAGTCTCTTTGTCATGATTAACTGTACAAGGATAGTTTCTGCGGTACTCAACATCAATTTCAACGCCGAAAGTCGCCGCAACACCGGCGCATATGTCTTTGAAGCGCTGCTCCACCATATCGCGCATGGCGGGGGTTGTTGTTCGGATAGATGCTGATAATTCCGCTTCATGCGGGATGATATTACCGGCAGTTCCAGAATGAAATTCTGTAATGCTGACAACAGCATTGTCAACGGGACCGACGTTTCTGGACACAATGGTTTGCAGAGCCACATGGAGCTGAACACCGATCATTATGGGATCAATGGAGCGTTGGGGATGGGCAGCATGCCCGCCCTTACCATGAATAGTAACTTTGGCTTCATCTGCTGAGGCCATAAGAGGACCGTATTTAATGTGGAACCCGCCGATTGGCATGTCTGGCATATTATGCAGTCCGTAGACCCCGTCGCAAGGGAAGCGCGTAAACAAGCCGTCTTTTACCATAGCATCGCCGCCGCCGCCGCCTTCTTCTGCAGGTTGGAAGATGAAATGCACAGTGCCATCAAAATTACGGGTTTCAGATAAGTATTTGGCTGCACCGAGCAAAATTGCCGTATGGCCATCATGGCCGCAGGCATGCATTTTGCCCTCATGGATGGACTGATATGGAACGCCAGTGAGTTCTTGCAAGGGCAGGGCATCCATATCGGCTCGAATACCGATGGTGCGTTTACTGTCTCCTTGCCCTTTTAGAACACCAACCAAACCGGTGATGCCGATTCCTTCATGAACTTCTATTCCCCAGCTTTTCAACTTTTCAGCGACAACATTGGCTGTTCTCACTTCTTCAAAGCAAAGTTCTGGATGTTTATGGATATCATGTCGCCATTCTTGCATGTCTTCGTGCATTTCAGCGATACGGTTATTAACTGGCATGTTTCGCCCCGATTTTGTTATTTATGGGAGTGGATGACCCTAGGTTGGAGATATTATCCAATATTAGACAGGGTTTTCCACAAGTTTCCAGTTAATTTGTACTTAAACTCCCAGGAGCTTGGGTGTGGGTGTTCACGCAAGCTATCTGTGGATCCATCAAAAGATTTTAAAGTCTCCATAGGCGCGGTTTTCACCACAGATTTGTCCGGGCATGTGTATGAAGGTCTTGGCTAAATAACCTCTGCCTAATAAGCTAACTCCGCTCGTCGGGGCTATTTTTGACTCTGATATTGGTCACTAAATCTATATTCTTAGGCACAGTTGCAACTTTACCATTACTCAATTTTGTGAGAACTGGTGTTTTCTCTGGCAAAGTAAATATATTGATTTTATGCGGAATAGTTAATATGGTTAATGTGCCAAATTATGTATCAAACGTTTGTTCGGTAACTTATTGATTTAATTTAAAATTTCCTATTGATCGTCTCTGACAACAGACATATACACAAATAGGGTTAATCGCTTCTGCTTTTGGATAAAGCTCTTTGGAAATACTTAAGATGAAGGCTTCTTTTCTTAATTCAGGGCGAATAGATCAAGACGAGGAAGTCTTATTATTTACCGAAAAGTATAAGTTCAAGTTCAATTGAATAAATAAGTTACGATTGAAAAGAATACGTTAACACTCATCTTGCATAATATTTTAGATAAATATTTTATACATTTGTTTGCACGCACGAAAATGGGGAAATCGATCATGTCTTTGACAGCGCAAGAAATGAAAACAGAAAAAATCTCGGAAGTCCTTGCGATGGTCGAAAGTCGGCTAGATAAAAAGGCGACTGAAGACATCCGCTTGTTTGTTGAAAAGTTATACGAGAGGCTTGCCGCCGACGATGTCTTGGGCATTCAGCTGGAAAATCTATATGGCTCGGCTTTGTCCGTTCTGAAATTTTCAGCTGTGCGCGAACCGGGTAAAGCAAAGGTCCGCTGCTTTAGTCCGACCCTTGAAGAACATGGTTGGAGAACGTCACATACGGTCATTGAGATCGTTAATGACGATATGCCGTTCCTTGTGGATAGTGTCAGCGCGGCGTTGAGCCAGCGCGGTATCAATGTCCATATGGTAATTCATCCGGTCATGTTTGAAGAGCGTGACGCCAATGGCAAGCATGTCAAATTCCATCAAACTGCAACAAACGGCAAACAAAAGGGATCGCTTGAATCCTATATGCATTTTGAAGTGGATGAGCAAAGCGACCCAGAAGTTCTTGCAGATATAGAGCGTGAACTGACCGCTGTATTAGAAGATGTCCGGGCTTCGGTTGTCGATTGGCGCCCGATCTTGTCTCAAGTTGACACTATTGTTAAAAAACTGAAATCGAATCCGCCACCTTTGGAAGCCGAAGAAGTTGATGAAGGCCGGGCCTTGCTGGAATGGATGGCAAATGACCATTTCACATTCCTTGGGTTTCGCGAATATACATTTACCGAACAAGGTAAGGGAAAGCCCGATAGCTGGGAGCCTGTAAAGGATTCAGGCCTTGGTATCCTTCGTAGCCCACTGCGCCGCATTATGACCGGCAAAGCAGAGATGTCCCCTGAGGTCAGTGAGTTCTTGCATCGGCCGGAGCTTATTATTGTTACGAAAGCCAACGCTCATTCGACGGTTCACCGGGCAGTTCTTCTTGATTATGTCGGGGTTAAAAAGTTTGACAGTAAAGGAAAAGTGGTTGGGGAATACCGATTTACTGGCCTGTTTACGTCAGCGGCATATAACCGAATTCCGCGCGATATCCCTTATTTAAGACGCAAAGTCGATAAGACACTGGAAAAATCAGGCTTTACCAAAAGCAGCCATGATCAAAAAGCACTGGCTCATATTTTGGAAACCTATCCCAGAGATGAGTTGTTCCAAATCTCAGTTGATGAGCTGTACGCCATTAGCTCGAAAATTCTAACATTGCAGGAACGCCCAAGGATTTCTGTCTTCTTGCGCCGGGACCGGTTCGAACGTTTCGTGTCCGCACTGGTTTACGTCCCGCGTGAGAAATTTAATACGGATCTTCGCCGTAAGTTCAGTACAATTTTGGCTGATATGCACAATGGCGTCATTGGCGCTCATTACTCGCAAGTTGGCGCTGACGCCATGGCCCGCATCCATTTCATTATTGATCTGAAAAGTGGTGATAAGCCCGACGTCGATGAGGAAGTTCTCGAAAATCGTCTGGTATCGGCTGCCCGTGAATGGGTGGATGATTTAGGTGATGTCTTGCTCGAGCGCTGGGGAGAAGAAAAAGCCATTCGCCTGGAAGCACGGTATGGGGATGCGTTCCCTGTTGGGTATCGGGCAAGATTTAACGCAAATCTAGCGCTACGCGATATTGAAAAACTAGAAGAAGTTTGCGGCGGAAAATCTGTCGGACTGAATTTATATCGGTGGGTCGAAGATCCCGATTGCAAGGTTCGCTTTAAGGTTTACAGCCCAGAAGAGCCGCTGCCCCTTTCTGATTGCCTGCCCATGATCGAAAACATGGGCTTGAAAGTTCTGTCAGAAAATCCGTATTTGGTGGAACACTCCAGCATGTCCTCTCCCGTTTGGATCCATGATTTCGAACTGATTGAGCCAACAGGCTTGGAGCTTGATTTACATCAAGTGAAAGTGAAATTTGAAGATACGTTCTTGCGAGTCTGGCAAGGAACCGCTGAAAGTGACGGGTTTAACCGCCTTGTAATGCTTGCAGGTCTGAACTGGTCCAGTGTCGCGGTGCTCCGCGCCGTTGCTAAATATCTGCGCCAAGCCGGAATCACATTCTCGCAAACCTATATGGCCAATACACTTGCGGTGAATACGCGGATTACAAGACTGTTGGTGGAGCTCTTTGAGGTTCGCTTTAACCCTGATTTCGATGGGGATCGAGATGGCGAATTTACGAAAATTCGCAATGACATTACGGAAGCACTGGACGATGTTGTCAGTCTTGATGATGATCGAATTTTGCGCCGTTACCTAAATGTAGTCGAGCATACGCTGCGCACAAACTACTATCAAAAAAATGCAGATGGATCTGATAAGTCCTATTTCTCGTTCAAATTGGACAGTCAGAACATTGATGAATTGCCGCTTCCACGGCCGCATGTGGAGATTTTTGTCTACAGCCCGCGGGTTGAAGGTGTTCATCTTCGCGGCGGAACCGTAGCTCGCGGTGGCTTGCGTTGGTCTGATCGCCGAGAAGATTTCCGCACAGAAGTGCTGGGATTGATGAAGGCGCAAATGGTGAAAAATACCGTCATCGTGCCGGTTGGATCCAAAGGCGGTTTCTATCCCAAGCGGTTGCCTGTTGGCGGATCTCGCGAGGCTTTCCAAGCTGAAGGAATTGAATGCTACAAAACCTTTATTTCAGGCTTGCTAGATCTAACTGACAATTTGGTGGGCGGAAAAGTTGTGCCGCCGCAAAGTGTCGTTCGTCATGATGATGATGACCCCTATTTGGTTGTTGCGGCAGATAAAGGAACCGCCACATTCTCTGATATTGCCAATGAAGTGGCCATATCATACGGTTTTTGGCTCGGTGATGCGTTCGCATCCGGCGGTGCTGCTGGATATGATCATAAAAAAATGGCCATTACGGCCCGCGGAGCGTGGGAATCTGTTAAGCGCCATTTCCGCGAAGTCGGCAAAAACATCCAAGAAGAAGAGTTTACGGTTGCTGGTATTGGCGACATGTCCGGTGACGTGTTCGGAAATGGCATGTTGCTGTCCAATCATATCTGTCTAGTGGCGGCCTTCGATCACCGAAATATCTTTATTGATCCGACGCCTGATGCCGCGAAGACATTTAAAGAACGGCAACGTATTTTTGAGCTGCCGAGATCGTCTTGGGAAGATTTTAACACCAAACTTATTTCCAAAGGTGGCGGCATTTTCGACAGAAAAGCCAAATCGATCACGCTAACACCAGAGATTAAGTCATTGTTGGGGATAAAGGACGCGAAGCTCACGCCAAATGAGTTGATTACGCGGATATTGAAAGCCGAAGTTGATTTGCTTTGGTTTGGCGGTATTGGCACCTATATCAAATCCTCATCTGAGGGCCATACGGCAGCGGGCGACCGTGCCAATGACGGCATTCGGATTAATGGCACCGAAGTTCGCGCCAGGGTTATTGGCGAGGGTGGTAATCTCGGTGTTACCCAAATGGGCCGGATCGAATATTCCCTCAACGGCGGTATGCTGAACACAGATGCCATCGATAACTCTGCCGGAGTGGATTGTTCTGACCATGAAGTGAATATCAAAATTCTGCTTCGGGCTGTTCTGGACGACGGTGAAATGACAGATAAGCAGCGGGACCGCTTGCTTGTTGATATGACCGAAGAAGTTGGCGACCATGTGTTGAAAGATAACTATCTTCAAACACAAGCCTTAACCGTGGCCCAGCGTCAAAGCATTGCCAATTTTGCTGAACAAACCCGGTTTATGCGGGAGCTTGAAAAGCAGGGACGTTTGAACAGGTCGGTTGAAGATCTTCCAGATGAGGAAGAGTTGGAAAGCCGCTTGAGTGCGGGTCAAGGACTGGCGCGCCCAGAAATGTGTGTCTTGCTTGCCTATGCCAAAATGACGTTATACACAGATATTCTAGAGACAAACCTGCCTGACGATACGTTCTTTGATGGCTGGTTAAGTGATTACTTCCCGCCGCAGCTTCGCAAGAAATATGCGAAATATGTGGCTGGCCATCGGTTGCGCCGAGAGATCATTACTACGGTTATTGTCAACAGCCTGATAAACCGCGCAGGAATAACATTTGTTATGCAAATGGTCGAAGAGTTAGGCGTTGGTGTTGATGATGTTGCACGGGCTTATGCGCTGGTTGTGGAAGTCTTCGATCTTCAAAAATTATGGACCGATATTGAAAGCCTCGACAATGTAGTGGCAACAGAAGTTCAAGGCCACATGATTGACTCGACACAAATGTTGCTCAGGCGGGCCACGTTATGGTGTCTTCGTCATTTACCATCACCCATCAACATCTCGCTTCAATTGTCAGAATTGGCACCTGCCATGCATGAACTTGAAAACGAGTTAGAAGGACTGCTGAGTGATATCGGCAGAAACTCCTTCCGGGAACGGGTGACATATTTGACAGGTGTGAATGTGCCGGAAGGCCTGGCGCGCCGGGTTGCCAGCCTATCTCCTCTTCGCTCCTCTCTTGATGTGGTGCAAGTGGGCCGTGTCTCCAGCCGACCTATCCCAGAAGTGGGAGAAGTTTATTACGCGGTTGGGGCAGAGCTCAATTTGGATTGGTTGCGATTTGCTGCCGAAGGTATTGAGCCTGAAAGTCATTGGGAACGCTTGGCGGTTACGGCCATTATAGACGACCTTTATGGTCAGCAACGGGCTCTAACAAACGCTGTATTTGGAGATGCTGATGGTCATAAGGGACGTGCAGCATTGGATCACTGGCAAAGCATTAATCACAATTCAATTCGCCGCTCGAAAGAGCTGATTGAAGAGTTCAAAGCGGGCGGAACTGTGGATGTTTCCAAACTTGCGTTTGCCAACAGGCAATTCCGATCCATGATCAGTTAGCGGTCCGTTAATTCTGCTCTTTTTACTTTTCCTCCCCCTGTTTTAGCGTAAGCTGTTAAAAACATGGGGGGATAAGTATGAGCACAGTTTCGGAAGCTTCGCGGCTTGGTAAATTTTCGTGGGCGTTATTTGATTGGGCAAATCAGCCTTATTTCACGGTCATTACAACCTTTATCTTCGCGCCCTACTTCACGTCTACAGTTATGGGTGATCCTGTCACTGGACAAGCCTATTGGGGATATACGCAAGCCATTGCGGGTCTTCTAATCGCGTTGTTGAGCCCAGTTTTGGGATCAATCGCCGATGCGGGCGGTCCGCGTAAACCATGGATTATCTCTTTTGCTTTTTTGTGTGCCATTGGCAGTGTTGCGCTGTGGTGGGCAACGCCAAACCAGGCCGATGGCGTCATCTGGATATTGGCAGCTATTATTCTGGGCACGGCCAGTATTGAATTTTCCCTTGTTTTCAATAACGCCATGTTACCCTCCCTCACAACACCCAGTAAAATGGGCCGCCTAAGTGGGTATGGCTGGGGCTTGGGATATATCGGCGGCTTGGTCGCATTATTTATCATATTGCTGGGATTCTCTATGCCGGAAACCCCGTTGTTTGGTCTTGATAAAACCCTACATGAGCACGACCGGATTACCGGGCCAATGACGGGGATCTGGTTTATCGTTTTCTTGATCCCGATGATGTTGTTTACACCAGATTCCCAACCCACTGGCATGGGTAAAAAAGAAGCCATCAGAAAAGGCCTCACTAATCTACTTGCCACTCTTAAATCACTGAAAAATCATAAGAATATCTTGATGTATCTGTTCGCGCGGATGTTTTATAACGACGGCATTCTGGCCCTTATCGGCTTTTCTGGCATTTATGCGGCAGGTCTGTTTGGCTGGGACACGACGACCTTGGGCATATTCGGTATTTTGATCTTGGTTTTCGCCATTGCAGGATCGTTTATTGGAGGGTGGCTTGATGATAGGTTGGGGTCAAAACCGACGATCGTCATTTCAGTGCTTGGGCTATCTGTGGCATCGGTTGGTGTCTTATCCATTAGCCACGGTGAGGTTTTGTTTGGCTTGCCTGCAACCATGCCAGCGCCAGGTGATGCAATGCTGGGCAGCGGAGCGGAACAAGTCTTCATGGGCTTTTCATTTATTATGGGGTTCTTTTTTGGACCCGCACAAGCGGCCAGCCGAACATTGGTCGCCAGATTATCGCCAACGGATCATGTGGGTGAGTTTTTCGGGCTATTTGCCTTTTCTGGCAAAGCAACGGCCTTTGTTGCGCCGCTGTTAATCGGCATCGTGACAAGCCTTACCGGCCAGCAACGGCCCGCAATGATCGTCATCTTCTTCTTGTTGATTATCGGCGCGGCTTTGATGAGTTTTGTAAAAGAGCCTCGCGAGGACTAAATCTAAGTGAGGAAGGCGTCATAACAACGCCTTCCTCACTTATTTAGTCGATTGTAACCGCAGTACCCGTTGCAATCACCATCAGCATGCTGCTGCCAACAACTTCCGTATCAAATGAGATGCCAACGATGGCGTTGGCACCAAGTTCGGCGGCTTGATCCATCAAATCATCTATGGCGTCGTTCCGGGCGCCTTTAATGACTTTTTGGTAAGAGCCAGACCGGCCACCAACGATGTCGCGGATGCGTGCAAAAAAATCGCGGACAAAATTGGCACCCATAACCGCTTCACCAGCAACAATGCCGTGATACTGCAAAATGGATTTTCCCTCAATGGAACCGGTCGTTGTTATGATCATATTTTTATCCTTAGCAGTTTAGGCTTAGTGGCGGAAATGGCGCATGCCAGTGAAGACCATGGCAAGACCGGCTTCATCAGCAGCAGCGATGACTTCATCATCCCGCATAGATCCACCAGGCTGGATAACGGCTGTTGCACCCGCTTCAGCGGCGGCAAGCAGGCCATCAGCAAACGGGAAGAACGCATCAGACGCGACGACTGAACCTTTGGCCCATGCAACACTCTCACCGGCGTTTAGCGCGGCTTCCAATGATTTCGCTGCGGCAATTTTTGAGCTGTCAACGCGGCTCATTTGACCGGCGCCAACACCCACAGTTGCCCCATCACGGACGTAAATGATGGCATTTGATTTCACATGCTTACCAACAGTAAAGGCAAACAGAAGATCGGCCAGTTCTTGTTCTGTTGGCGCGCGTTTTGTAACAACTTTAAGCTCGGGTTCCGCAGTTAGCGCGTTATCGCGCCCCTGAACCAGATAACCACCCGAAAGTGACTTCACCATCCGACCAGCAGAGGTTGGGTCTGGAAGGCCGCCCGTTAGAAGCAAGCGCAAGTTCTTCTTCGCAGCGATAATGGCTTTGGCTTCGTCAGTTGCATCTGGAGCGATGATCACTTCAGTGAAGATTTTGACAATTTCTTGTGCCGTTGCAGCATCCAGTGTTTGGTTTGCAGCAATAATTCCGCCAAAGGCTGATGTGGTATCGCAGGCAAATGCTGTTTTGTAGGCTTCAGCTAAAGTGGCACCAGTGGCAACACCGCAAGGGTTAGCATGCTTGATGATGGCGCAAGTGGGGCCGCTGACAGCCGGATCAAACTCTGCAACCAATTCAAAGGCTGCATCCGTGTCGTTATAGTTGTTGTAGGAAAGTTCTTTTCCTTGAATTTGCGTCGCGGTTGCAATACCTGTGCGGCTTTCTGAATTGGCGTAGAAGGCAGCGCTTTGATGCGGATTCTCGCCGTAGCGGAGTGTTTGTTGGCGTGTTCCGGCAAAGACCATGCGGTCTGGGAATTCATCGCCCAATTGCGCAGCATACCATGTGGAGATGGCAGCATCATATGCCCCTGTTCGGGCGTAGGCTTTAGCGGCCAGTTTTTTGCGAAGCTCACTGCTGGTTTTACCAGAATTTGCCTGCAATTCGTCAATTACATTTTGATAATCGCTGGCATCTACCACAACATTTACGAAGCCGTAGTTTTTAGCCGCCGAGCGGATCATCGCAGGTCCGCCGATATCGATGTTTTCGATGCAGGTGTGAAAATCAGCGCCTTTAGCAACTGTCTCTTCAAACGGATACAGGTTCACAACAACAAGGTCGATAGCCCCGATGTTATGCGCTTTCATAGCGTCTGTATGGTTCGGGTTATCCCGCAGCGCAAGAATGCCGCCGTGGATGATTGGGTGCAGCGTTTTAACGCGCCCATCCATCATTTCAGGGAATTTGGTGTGATCTGCGACTTCAGTGACCGGTACACCGGCATCTGCCAGCATTTTGGCACTTCCGCCAGTGGACAGAATTTCCACGTTCAAGGCGGCAAGGGCTTGGCCAAATTCGACAAGTCCAGTTTTATCGGAAACAGATATGAGGGCACGGGTAACAGGTTGTAGATCAGTTGCGAGCATCGACGTTAAGTCCTATAGGCAAAGGAGGCGGAATACTGCGCGCGCTATAGCACGGGATGGCAGTTTTCGGAACCTTCTTTAAACAAAATCGTTCTGAATTAATGATTTCACGAGAAATACTGTGATTTCCATGTTTTCCTGGGGAGCGAATGCCAGCCGGTTTTATTGACAAAAGGTCTTGAATAAGTCTACCTAGTCAGAACTCTGAATTGCTGAAGGTGCCAATGCCAATGCCGATTTCTAACGTAACACCGTCCGCCCTAAAAGGCCGTGATGCCATTGCCAACGACACTAATATTTCTGTTGTCGGGCTTGGGTATGTGGGGTTACCTCTCGCGGTAGCGTTATCTCGAAAATTTAATGTCATTGGCTTTGATATCAGCACATCACGGGTGTCTGAACTTGAAGACGGCTACGACCGCACCTTTGAAATAGAGGCACCTATTTTGCGGGCCAGTAGCATGAGCTACACCACAGATATTTCAGAAACTAAAGACACTGATATTCACATTATTACAGTACCGACACCTGTCGATGAGCATAATAAACCAGATTTGACGCCGCTAGAATCCGCCTGTAAAGCCATTGGCCCTAACCTGAAAAAGGGGGCGATTGTGGTGGTGGAAAGCACGGTATATCCGGGGGTCACCGAAGACATCTGCGGTCCAGTACTCGAAGAATTCTCTGGCCTTAAATGCGGTGAAAGTTTTTACTTAGGATACTCGCCTGAACGCATAAATCCCGGTGATAAAGTGCATACTGTGGACAAAATCATTAAAGTTGTCGCCGGGCAAACCGAACAAGTCGCTGATATCTTGGAAGATTTATACGGCGCTGCGACAACCGGAGGAACATTCCGGGCACGAAACATAAAAACCGCAGAAGCTGCTAAGGTTATCGAAAATGCTCAACGCGACATTAATATTGCCTTTGTGAACGAGGCCACAATGATTTTCCAGAAATTGGGAATTTCAGCTTACGATGTGTTGGAGACAGCCGGTACGAAATGGAATTTCTTGAATTTCACACCTGGCCTTGTCGGAGGTCATTGCATTGGCATTGATCCGTTTTACTTGGCTCATAAAGCAAATGAAGTTGGGCACGACCCTGATCTTATTCTGACCGGCCGCCGAATTAACGAGAGCATGGGACAGTTTATCGCTGACAGCATTGACAAGCATTTGTCAGGGGCAGGTCGCATATTGGTATTGGGTCTGACGTTTAAAGAAAACGTACCAGATTTGCGAAATACCAAGGTGCGCGAAGTCATAACGGGCCTTGAAGCCAAAGGGCATCAGGTAGACGTTCATGATCCGCTAGCAGATAAAGCAGAAGCCCAGCAGTTCTTTGACATCGACTTAAAAGAAAACTTGAGCAATCTGGAGGGTTATGACGCCATCGTCGGCGCTGTGGCCCACTCCGTCTATGGGGATATGTCCATTAATGCGCTTGAGGGCATGTTGTCGCCGGGCGGTATTATTGCAGATGTTAAGGGAATTTGGCGTAACGTCGATTTCTCCGACAACATTCGCCGCTGGCAGCTTTAATCGGCTGCCTCTTCTCTGTTTTTATGGAGTGCCCATTTAACAATGGTCGGCTCGCCATCGGTTAAGCGTCCCTTCAACAGGATCTGGTGGCCGTTTTGGGTGTCACTGGGAGCAGGGCAGTTGATACTGGCCTCAAGAGTGATTTCCGGGTGACTGCTCAAAAATATCCAATCTGACCCCGAGGCTGTTTGCAAAAGAAGGTTTCTGCCATCGACGCTTTTGGAAACTTCGAGTTGCGGATGAAGATGAAACCGCAAGCAAAAATCAGTCCCTTCATCCATAGGCCCGCGAGCCTGTATACAATCTTCGCCTTTCAGGGTGTGACCATCAGCACTCAAGAAAATGCGTCTTGAATGGCTGACGTTATGACTGTCTTCATACCCAGGATTATTGAAATCGAGCCAAAGGTTTCCGTCGGCTTCGTTTAGCGCCAAATGGTCCGTATTCTCACCTGATTTCGGGAGGTGAGGCAGAATTTGCGCGTTTACATCGGCAATACTGAGCGCCGAATGAGCTGCGGTTTTTGCGAGTGCCTGCGGCCACGGGGATGTGGCGTCTGGGTGTGATCCGCAATTAACAATTAGACGACAGTTTTCATGACTAAATTCAAAGCTCCCGAGACCATGATGATGGGTCGTCTGAGGCAGCGCCGCGCTCCCAGTGTCCATTATGAGAGTTGATTGCCCACTTTTGAGCCGGACAAAACCACCATCTGGAAGGTATGCAGGAATCTTGGGAACTACGTTGCTTTTAATCAGAAGGCTTTCAATGGTCGCCTGATTGAGTGTGTATCCCCCATTAAACTGGGCAAATTCACCATCGCGGTGCAAAAAGAAACAAGCAGAGGTAACCAGTCTCTCAATAGCTGCGGTTAGCTGCATTGGCGGCCGGATTTCTCTGTTGGCATAGGTTTCGCGGAGGGAAATTAGGTCGGCAAGAATGGAAAACTGGTGGCTTGGGTTTTTGGAAATATGCGTGCCATCTGGCAGCAACACCTTATCCAGCTCAGTAAAGAGTTGTTCTTCATACGGCACTGCCTCATTTTGCGTGTCGGTAAAGCAGGCTGCACCCAAATAAAGTGCAATGTAAAAGTCCAGCTTGTCAGGCTCGTTTGCAAAATAGCGGCAATAGCGCCCCAAATGTTGATGTTGAAGTCTAATTGATTGGATAAACTTGTAATTGAAGTCGCCATCACTTTTGGTGAGGAGAAATTCGCTTTGCTGCATCCAATTGATCAGTCGCCTTGCCAGTAGGTGCGGATCCCACGCAAAGGGCTGGAAGGTCTCGAACTCCTTTATCCAAGACAACACCAACGCACGCGCGTGCCGGCGACCTGCATCTGAGCCATTAATTGAAAAATCACGTAGCCAATTAAAACGGTGCAATTCTTCTTGCCAAAAAGCGGGCATGTTTTTAACAGACCAAGGCTTCTCACCGGGAATTTGGCGGCTAACACCGAGGAGTTGGAAATCTCCTTGAAAAAGGCTGTCAGCCCGTTCTTTAACACCTTGGATGCAATCTGCGGGCGTGAATAGGAATTTTTTTGGGGTACGGTTTTTCAGGCTGCGCTGGTACAGGCTGCTTGAAAAGATCTTGTTTTTAAAACTGTGCCGCGGCTGCATCATTTTGCGAAGCCATTTTTGACTGTCCCGCGGCATCGTTCATTAACGTCCAAGTAAGGCGTCGATATTTGCCTTGTAGTGTTCGGGTCCGCCTTTAAAGGCGGCACTGCCAGCAACAAGTAGATCCGCTCCGGCTTCGATCACAAGCGGTGCGGTTTCAATATTAATGCCGCCGTCCACTTCAAGATCAATGTCCCGTCCGCTTTCGTCAATCATTCCGCGAAGAATTCTGATTTTCTCAAGCTGAGAGGAAATAAATTTCTGACCGCCAAAGCCTGGATTTACACTCATCACCAAAATGAGATCCACCTCGTCCATGATATGTTCGAGTGTTGATGCTGGTGTGGCAGGGTTAAGAGACACACCGGCTTTTTTGCCAAATGATTTTACAACTTGCAAGCTGCGATGCAGATGGGCGCCCGCTTCTTGGTGCAAAGTGACGATGTCGGCACCGGCGTCAACAAATTCTGGAATGTAGGGATCAACTGGCGAGATCATCAAATGGCAGTCAAATGGCTTGTCAGTATAGTTGCGCACGGATTTCGTAATAGCAGGGCCAAAGCTGATATTTGGGACGAAATGGCCATCCATAATATCAATATGGATAAAATCGGCACCGGCTTCGTCAATGGCGGCAACTTCTGCGCCCAATTTAGCAAAATCAGCGGCCAAAATGGAAGGAGCAATTCTAACTGGTTTACGCATAACTATCCTTTAACACGTCAATTAGTCGGACACAAATAAGGGCACTACTGTTTTATCATTCGGCAGGCATAAAAACCGTCCATACCGCCGAGAGTCTCTTTATCAGTTCCGTCCATATGGCAGGGCAGACACCGAAGGTCACCGTCTTTGTTAATGAGCTCGTCCATGCCGCCCACGTCTTCTGATGTGATCGGTACCCGTTTCATTGTGGGATGGCGATCAAGGAATTCTTCGATCTGCCATTCACCTTCTTCAGGTTGCAAGGAACAGGTACTGTAAACCAACATACCGCCTGATTTAAGCTGGGATACCGTGGCATCTAGCAGGCGTGCTTGAAGAGTTGCCAGAATAACGACGTCTTCGGGTTGTTTCAAAACAGCGACATCTGGATGACGGCGAATGGTTCCGGTGCTGGAACATGGGGCGTCAAGCAAGACAGCATCAAATTGTTCTGCGGGCATAAAGCTTGTGCCATCAGCAGCCTTAACTGTCACATCTAGATTTAACCGTTTCATGTTTTCTTCTAGGCGTTCTAGTCGCGCTTTTGAGCGGTCAAGTGCCGTTACATTTGCGCCCATAGAGGCAAGCTGCGCGGTTTTTCCGCCAGGCGCTGCACAGAGATCGAGGACGCGTTTGCCCTCAAGGTCAGTGAATAATTTTGCAGGCAAACTGGCTGCGAAATCCTGTATCCACCACATGCCGTCTTGAAAACCTTCAAACGATGTAATGGCGCCGCCTGCTTTACGGCGAAGGTGGCCTGTTGGTAAGAGCTTGGCTTCAAGCTTCTCTGACCAACCCTCTGGATCTTCTTTAACAGAGATATCCAGCGGGGCTTCAATGATATGAGCTTCCGCGATTTTTGCGGCTGTTTCTTTTCCGTAAAAAGCTGACCAGTCTTCCCACATCCAGTCCGGGGTGTTTCGTCTTGGCTGGTTCATTTTATCGAGGAGTTTTTTCCCTTGCCGATCCGTGCGGCGGAGAAGGGCATTTACCAAGCCCTTGAATTTGCTGTTTTCAGGGATCAACTCAACCGTATCATGCACAGCGGCGTGAGGCGGGATGTCCAAAAACAAAACCTGCGTGATGCCAATGCGGATGACATTTTTGATGTTTTCCGCGCCTTTTGGCAGCGGACGATCAAGCATACTATCCATGAGGGCGTCAATTATACCCAAATGCCGGAGAGCCGTAGAGGCCATTGCGCGAGCAAGGGCGCGATCACGATTTTCCAATCCCTTTAAGGATTCGGAGAGGACATCTTCAAGAAGTTTGCTGTTGCCAATAACTTTATTGAGGATGCTTACGGCGCGTTTGCGCGGATTTGGGAGTTTATCTGTCATAATCGCTATGTACGGGAAATTGAGGCCGGGGTCTATAGTAGTATGAGCAACAATATGTTAGAAATTGGGCAAATTTCAAGATAGGTGGATTTCAATGGACAAGAAACAAGCAAACGATGCGCCGATTACGGACGAGCAAAATGCGGCAGCAGAAGAAGAAAAGAAATCATCGGCTCTTAAGGTAACGCAAGCTGACGGTGAAATTGGCGGCCCTTCTGGTCTTGAGCCGACCCGTTATGGCGACTGGGAACGTAAAGGGATTGTCAGCGATTTCTAGGCTGCTTTATCGCCGGGCTGTTTTTTGCCGCGCTCGGCGATCCAGATGCCACCCAGAACCAACAACAGTGCCAATCCATGAAATATTTCAAATGGTTCGCCTAAAAACGCGACCGCCATTAAAGACGCAAAAATAGGCACTAGGTTTACAAAAATACCCGCGCGGCCCGGTCCGATCAACCCAACGCCATAGATAAAGAATATCTGTGCGAGGAAAGAGGGTAACAGTGCGATTGCGCCAATAAGCATCCATCCTTTAGGCGTTGGCGCCATGGCTGCTCCTGAATAAATCTCATAGGCGAGAAGCGGGATGCAGGTTGCGAAGGCGGCAATGGCCAGAATTGAGAAAAATGAAAGTGCCGCCACATCTGGTTTGAAGCGCAGCGCCACGGTATAGCCTGCGTAAAGCATGCAGGCGATCAGCAGAAGAAAATCTCCCTGATTTATGGCTAAATCGATGAGTTTTTCAAAACTTCCACCCGAAGTCACCACCACAACACCAATGAGAGTCAGAATCACCCCAATAATTTGCCGGAATGTTACGGGCGATTTGAAGAAAACAAAGGTTCCGATCAAAACGAATATTGGGATGGCGCCTTGAATAATACCGATGTTGACCGCAGTGGTCGTATGGGCAGCAATATAAAACAGGGCATTGAACCCTGTGAAACCGATAGACCCCATGGCGATGAAATAGCCAAGTCGCGGTTTGAGAACAGGCCAGTCACGGGCAACGTCTTTTCGGGCAAAAATCAGCAATAGAACAAGCACCGTGGCCCAACGCAGGGTGACCAACGTGAGCGGCGACACTTCACCAACCGCCAAACGGCTAAAGACAGCGTTTCCGCCCCAGCAGAGAGTTGTCATGGTCAAAAATAGATACGCATGACCGTTGGCCCCAAGGCCGGGAATGGTGAAGAACTTGTTCATGATGAAAACTTACTTAGGCGAGTAGCGGCTCTATTAGAGACCGCCCATTTTACAGATATGATCCCATGAAGATTTATCCACAGGAACAACAGAAAGGCGACTTTGGCGGATCAAAGCCAATTCAGCAAGTTTTTCTTCCTGCTTTATGGCACCAAGCGTCACCGGATCCGGCACAGATTGGGTGGCTTTCACATCGACCATGCCAAAACGAGCCTTTGGGTCGGTGTGATCGGGATAATATTCCTTTATCACTTCGACGATGCCAACAATGCTTTTCTCCTTCACCGAATGATAGAAAAAGCAGAGATCCCCATTTTGCATGGCTTTCATATTGTTGGACGCCTGATAATTGCGAACGCCGTCCCAATATGTGCCGGTTTCGCCAGCGGCCAGCTGATCATCCCATGACCAGCTTCCCGGTTCTGTTTTGATCAGCCAATACTGCATATCTTAAAGGCCAGCGCCGAGGGCGTGTTTCCAAGGCTTAACGTCGACAGATGCAAAAAGACCAGCCGCGGCATATGGATCTTGCGCTACCCATTTTTGAGCGGCCTCTAAAGACGCGTCTTCAAAAATAAGCATGCTGCCGTTTGGTGTTTCGCCGTTTTCTGCAGTTGTTGGGCCTGCCAATTTCAAGGCATCGCCTTTGCTTTTTAGGAAATCAACGTGGGCTGGACGGGTATCCATACGCACTTGAAGGTGGTCTGCTTTATCTACGCAATAGGCAATAAACAACATGATTTCATCCTAATTTTTAAAACGTTTTAAAATCCCGCCAACTTCTCATCTCGAAAAGGTCTGGCGAGTAATTCTTTGACAACTTCGTCTACCGAAGCCCCATGATTGAGTATTTTATCCACTGACTGGCAAATTGGCATCTCAATTTTATGTTTTTCGGCAAGATCACACAATGCGGCGGCGGTATGTACGCCCTCGGTCACTGAATTACGGCTGTCCAAAATATCTTTGAGAGACTGTCCGCCGCCAAGGGCAAAGCCCAACGAATAATTGCGTGAGGCACTGGAGGAGCAGGTGAGAACCAAATCACCAAAGCCTGACAACCCCATGAGCGTTTCAGCCCGTGCGCCGAGCTTGTCCCCCAGCCGCAGGATTTCAGCCATGCCTCTAGTGATCAGAGCAGCGCGGGCATTTTCGCCAAGCTGCGCGCCGCCAACAACACCGCATGCGATCGCTAAAACATTTTTAATTGCACCGCCCATTTGGGCGCCGATGACATCATTTGTGTAGTAGGGACGGAATGTGGGCAGGCCAATGGCCGATACGAGCCGTTTTCCAAGCTCTGATGAATGCGCTGCTAAGGTCGTGGCGGATGGCATTCCTTTGGCAACTTCATGGGCAAAATTTGGGCCAGACAGGATCGCGTATGGCTGGTTCGGTAGCGTCTCCTCCACCACTTCACTCATCATTTTGTCTGAGCCTTTTTCGATCCCTTTGGAGCAGACTACAATAGCAGTGGTGGGAGCGATGAAGGGCGCGAGGGTTTGCAGATTGGCGCGTAAATGTTGGGCTGGAACGACATTTAACAGAATATCAGCCTTACAAACGGCTTCAAGGTTAGCGGTCGCCATAATGTTTTTGGGGAGCGGAATACCGGGCAGATACCGGGCATTTTCCGACGCCGTGTTCATAGCGCTCGCTTGGGCATCATTTCGGCACCATAGCGTCACGTCACGTCCAGCGCGGGCGGCAGCGATAGCAAGGGATGTTCCCCACGCGCCGGCACCAATGACATTTACTTTATCCATAAGCTTCAATCCTGCGTTTCGTTGCCATTAAGTAACACGAAGGCGCAGAAATCAAAATGAAAGAAGAGATGCAAATTTGACATTAATATGAGAAATGAAGAATGTAGTGCCATCGAGAATTGAACAATTAGGCATTATTGCAATTGGATTGAAATCCCATGAACCAGCTTATGGTGACCCGTACGGATCGATTGAAGGCCGATATATTGAAATCGGCAAGGAGCCGGTTTTTGGGGCCGGGGTTTGGCAAAACGACAATGGCAGAAATCGCCAATGATTGCGGATTATCTCCAGCGCATTTGTATAATTTTTACGAAAACAAACTGGATCTAGCCGTAACGATAATGGATCAGATCATGCAAGAACAAGAAAATGAGCTTTCTTATGAGCTTGCGCGAGATGTCCCGTTAAATAAGGCCCTTCGGTCTTATTTTCTGGCAGAGTTTGATCATAATTTTCAAGCGCAGTTCCGCCATCCGGGATTAGCTGATTTGATAAATAGGGTGCGACAGCAGCGAAAAGTTGCCGCAGAAGGGTTTCGAATTCGATATTTGAAAGATCTATCCCTATTTCTAGATCGGGGCATGCGGGGTGGTCAATTAAGGGCGAGCGATCCCTTTTGGCTCGCAGAGACCTTGCACGCTATGACATTCCCATTTCGCAACCTGGCGTTTCCCGTGCAAAACACGTTGCCGGAAATGCGTCTTCAACTGGATGCTGTTTTGGATGTTATGTTGGCGGGAATAGAGGCCTAAAAAAATGCCCCCCGCCGGGAAGCGAGGGGCAAGGTCTGAGCTAGAGAGGATAAGCAATGCTTATACTCAAGAAGGATATTACAGATAGTTTTTGCTATTGCAAGTCATTCTTAATAGCAAACTATAGTTTTAGCGTATTATTTTTATGAATTCTCAGTAATTGGCAGTTTTAAAAGGGTTTTTGATTTAACAAATCAGAGTTTCTTTTGCCAAAATACGGCCTGACCGGCCTCTGGGTCGAGACTGTAGGGCGCAAAACCGAATTTTTCATATGATTTTTGCGCAATCATATTGCCTGAAAGAACTTCCAACGTAATCTTGCAGCAGTTCTTGTCTGCTGCAATTTCTTCGATTTTCGCCAGCAGCTTTTGGCTCAGACCGAGTCCGCGAAATTCACTGAGCACGATGATATCGTGAATGTTGATAAGTGGGGCACAGGAAAAAGTGGAGAAGGCCTCAAAACAATTACTAAGCGCCGCCGGTTTCCCATCCACATAGCAGATCAGGGAAAAAGCATGCGGAAGTTTGGCCAAGCTGCCTGCTAGATTTTCTTTTACGAAATCAGGCAAGGCATCTCCGCCGCCCATGGGATCAAGCGCATAACTGCTGAGCAAGTGAATAAGGTCGCTTGCGTCACTGGCGTCAGAGTAATCAATCAGACGGACATCTATGCTCATAAGGCTTTCTCCCATTTTAGTTAGGCTTCAAATTTTTTGACGCCGGTCTCAGTTCCCACAAGAACGATATCAGCGAAATTGATAAACAGACCATGTTCAACCACACCTGCCATGGTGCTTAATGTGATGGCTAGCTCTTCTGGGTTGTCGATGGCACCAAAGGCGCAGTCGATAATCAGATTGCCTTCATCGGTGTAAAAATCTTCACCGTCTTTTTGTCTGATAGCGGGGACTGATCCCAAGGCTTCCATTTTCGGTAGCAGCGCACCGGCTGCAAAAGGAACAACTTCCACCGGTAGTTTGAAGGCACCGAGGGTGTCGACCATCTTTTTGTTTTCAGCGATTATGATCAATTGATCTGATAGGGAAGCCACGATTTTTTCGCGAAGATGAGCGCCGCCGCCGCCTTTAATCAAGCGCATTTCAGGATCAACTTCGTCGGTTCCGTCAATGGTGAGATCAATAACTGAAACTTCGTCCAGTCCAACAACCTTTATACCAAGGCCTTTTGCTTGGGCTGCGGTAGCTTCTGACGTTGGTACGGCAACGATATCCAGACCGTCTTTTACCCGCGCGCCAACAAGATCAACCATTTTGGCGGCAGTTGATCCAGTTCCAAGGCCAACAACCATACCGTCTTTGATATAGTCAACAGCGGCTTGGGCGGCTGCGAGTTTTTGGGCATCTTCGTTCATAGCAAGTCCTAGGGTTCAGGCTTTATATCCCGCAAAAGGTGCAGGTTCAGCATTTGGATCTAGTGGCCAACGCGCACGCGCCGCCAGGTCGAGGGTGTCTGTAAGGCCGAGACGCAAGCGTTCAACGCCAGCCCAAGCAATCATGGCACCATTATCGGTACAGAGTGCAGGCGGCGGTACAACTAGCGTGTAGCCATTTGTCTCAGCCAAATTATCGAGGGCGGCACGCAGGCATTGGTTGGCTGCAACACCGCCGGCAACGACAATGCTAGTGGCGTTTGGATAATCGGTTTTGTATATCTTCAATGCTTGCTTCATCCGATTGATGAGGGCATCTGTGGCTGCTTTTTGAAAACTAGCTGCCAAATCAGCTTTATCCTGATCGGTAACTGTCTCCCCTAGTTTTTCAAGGGCAGTTCGAACCGCCGTCTTTAATCCTGAGAATGAAAAATCACAGCCGGGCCGTCCCTTCATGGGGCGCGGTAAGTTGAAGCGGTCTGGATCTCCAGATTTGGCTGTTTTTTCCACAGCAGGTCCGCCGGGAAATCCAAGTCCCATCATTTTTGCCGTTTTATCGAAGGCCTCACCAACGGCATCGTCGATTGTTGTGCCTAGGCGGCGAAATTTTCCAACGCCCTCCACAACAAGAATTTGCGAATGACCACCAGAGACCAACAAAAGTAAATAAGGGAAAGAAGTTCCATCTGTCATTCGAACGGTCAGCGCATGACCTTCCAGATGATTAACTCCGATGAGGGGAATATCGGTTACGGCGGCAATGGCCTTTGCTGTCATCAAACCCACAAGAACACCGCCAATAAGGCCGGGTCCTGCGGTGGCGGCAACGGCTGAAAGATCGGAATATTGGACATCCGCTTCAGCCATAGCTTGGCTCACCAGCCGGTCCATTTGGGTGACGTGAGCGCGCGCAGCAATCTCTGGCACGACCCCTCCAAAGGGGGCATGTTCTTCTACCTGCGACAAAACGACATTTGACAATATCTTGCCTTCTGCCGTAACGACAGCAGCAGCAGTTTCATCGCAACTACTTTCTAACCCGAGGACAATCATTTGTTTTCTGTTCAAAAGCGGTGCAAATTGTGTATGGCTCTAGCACTGAATAGGTAAACTCGCAACATGACGACCCACAAAAAATATAGAATTGGTACTCGGGGAAGCCCTTTGGCATTGGCACAAGCCTATGAAACCCGGGACAGATTACTGAAAGCCCACCCTGATAAACTGTCTGAAAACGATCTAGAGATCGTTGTTATCACGACAACAGGGGATCAAATTCAAGACAGGGCGTTAAGTGAAGCGGGCGGAAAAGGCTTGTTTGTCAAAGAGATAGAAGAAGCGCTAATTCGTGGTGATATCGATTTTGCCGTACATTCCATGAAAGATATGGAAACAAAATTGCCCGACGGCCTGGTCATTGATTGTATTTTACCGCGCGAAGACCCGCGGGATGTTTTTATTTCGGCAAGCGGTGATACGCTAGACGAGCTAAAAGCGGGCTCTGTTGTGGGAACATCTAGTCTTCGCCGCCAAGCACAGATTCTCAATCGCCGACCCGATTTAAAAGTTTGCCTGTTTCGCGGAGCCGTTGATACGCGCCTTCGTAAATTATCCGAAGGACAAGCAGATGCCACATTGCTCGCCTATGCAGGTTTGCGTCGCTTGAAAAAAGAACATGTGATTACCCACGCGCTGGAAGCAGAAGACATGCTGCCTGCCGTGGCCCAAGGGGCCATCGGGATTGAACACCGGGTCGCTGATACAGATACGGGCGAGCTTCTGGACGCCATCAATCACCCAGAAAGCCGAATTCGGGTGAACGCTGAACGGGCTATGCTCGCAGAATTGGATGGATCCTGCCGGACACCGATTGCAGGTCACGCAGTCTTAATCGATAATAATCAAATTCATTTGGTTGCAAGCTTGCTAAGTCCCGACGGATCAGAGCGATTTGACGTGGAGGGAACGAGCGATATAGAGGACGCAAATGCCCTCGGTCGCCGCCTTGGCGAGGAACTTCGTGTAAAAGCAGGACCGGATTTCTCAGTCTTTCAGATATAGGACCCATGAAACTTCTTATTACCAGACCGGAAAAATCGGCGAAAATACTGTCAGACAAATTGCGATCCAGCGGCCATGAGACCGTTTGCTCTGCGCTGCTTGAAATTGTTTTCAATGAGACCACCGATCTGGATTTGAGGGGTGTGCAAGCCTTTGTGGTTACCAGTGCAAATGGCCTCGCGGCCTTGGTGAAGGTTACTGAAAATAGAGAGCTTCCGTTGTTTGCGGTTGGAGATAAAACGGCCAAAGCTGCAAAATATGCGGGATTTACAACAGTTTTCTCCGCTGACGGGGATGTTGCTGATTTAGGCCGTGTCATTTCTCAAAATGCGGCAGCAGATAAAGGGACGCTGCTTCATGCTGGCGGCGCGCGTCTTGCCGGTGATTTACAGGCCCTTCTGGATACCGAGGGGTTTTCCTATCGCCGTGAAATCTTGTATGATGCTATTGAGGCCGAAAAATTCTCTTCTGAAACCTTTTCGGTTGTATCTGAAGACAAATTGGATGGTATCCTGTTATTTTCGCCGCACACGGCAAAAGTCTTTAAAAGGATAGTTGACGCAGAGGGTTTAAACACACATCTAGAAAAGCTAGATGCATGGTGTTTAAGCGCGAATGTGGCAAATGAGATTGAGGGGCTAAAATTTGGCCGTGTTTTTGTATCAAAGCGCCCAACCGAAGAGGCTTTGTTGCAATTGATTGAGAAAAATCCGGCGACGGATATAGACGAACAAACGAGAAAGCCTGACAGGCAAAGGGAGCATACTGTGTCCAAGACACCGAAACAGGAAGCAACACCTAACGCGGCGGCCAATAAGCCGGACGATCAGTCAAAGCCAGCCGTGAGCTCTCCCATTCCTGAGGTAAAAGCTGCGGGCAATAGTGGCGGGACCGGAAAAACGACGCCTCCCAAATCAGATCCAGCAATCGTACCGCCAAAATCAAATGCCCCTCGAAATGCGGCAATATTATTTTTTGTTTTCTGTTTGGGGTTAGCTGCTTGGCCTCTCATTTTGCCGCAAGTGTCAAATATCCTGCCAGAACAAAGCCGAAATATCCTGCAAGGGTACCTTGGCGCGCAAGCCACCGATAAACTCCTAGACGACAGATTAACGAAACTCGAAGACGTGATTGCCGCCAACAGCACGGCAAAAGCGCGCAGTGAACAAAATCTGATGGAGATATCTGCCCTGAAAAGTCAGGTTGAGCAAGCGGCCTCAAAAACACAAAGTGATTTAACCGCATTTGCCGATCGGTTGGCATCTGCAGAAGGGCAAGCCCAAGATTTTCAAGCCTCCCTTGGAGAGTTGGATGCAGAAGTGAAAGCGGCACCTGGTCAAATCGCCGCTGCCCCCGCTCCTGAAACCCCTGCAAGCAGTGAGGCTGTATCAAGTGTTTCGAGAGCAGAGATTAATCGGCTTGAAACAGAGCTGACGACTTTAGCAAAAGAGCTTGCGACACTTCAAAGAGATCAAGTTTTAGCAACAACAGAGTTTGCAGATCAACAATCCCAAATTGGCACGTTAAGCGATGCTTTAAAGGCGCAGGCCGTGCGAGCCTCTCAAAATAACGAGAACGGGGACGAGACACTTATTTTGTTGGCGCTGGGCCAATTACACAGAGAAAGCCGTACCAATCAGCCATTTGCAGGCGCGTTGCAGCAGGCCTTGGCCGTTGCCCCTGAAGCGCTGCAAGGGGATCTTGCGTCCATGAATTTGGCCGCAAAAACAGGAGCCGCAACCGTTCGTGAACTGACCGAGGACTTTGCAAAAGTGGCGACAGACAGCACGCAAGCCGCCCGCCTTCCCAGTAGCGATACATGGTATGGAAAAACCCTTCATAACTTGGCCTCTTTGGTGAAATTCCGCCGAGTTGACGATGTCTCGGGAGAGGGGGTTGATGCCCTCGTTGCCCGAGCAGAAGAGAAAATCCTCGCCGGTGATTTATCGGAAGGGGTTAAGCTTCTCAAGAAATTGAGTGACGAGCCTGCGAAAGTTGCCGCACCTTGGTTGATGCGCGCAGAAAACAGGCTCAATGTGGATACGGCGCTCGAGAGGTTGCTTGAAAAAGTAACCGCCACGGCCGTTCTTGAAAAACAAACTGCGAACTAGGGGGCTCATATGCTGCGATCAATTTATTTGTTTGTTCTCATCGCCCTATTGGCGCTTGCAGGTGTTTGGCTTGCCGATAATCCCGGCAGCGTAGAGCTGCGGTGGAGCAGTTATGTCATTGAGACGAGCGTCATTGTACTTGTGGCGGCGCTGGCTATTACAGCCTTACTGATTGCCATATTGATTAACGTATATCGGTGGATGCGGGCGAGCCCTGGCCGCCTAGGCGGAGCATTTGCGAGCCGGAAACGAGGCCGTGGTCTGGACGCTATTAGCAATGGCATGGTGGCTATTGCCGCAGGCGATGCCGAAGGCGCCCGCCGCGCGGCCATTGAGGCTGAAAGACATCTAAAGGGCGCACCCATGACATTATTGCTCGCAGCCCAAGCCGCCGAGCTGTATCAAGACGACCGGGCGGCAAAAGTCTATTATGACCGCATGGCCGAGAGCCCTGAGACGGAACTGATGGGTCTTCGAGGGCTTATTGCGCTTGCAAAATCAGCCAATGACTTGCAAGGAGCAATTGCACTTGCAACCCGTGCCGACGCCTTTAAGCCCGGAACAGAATGGGTACTGAAAGAGTTGTTAGATCTTCAGTTGAAGACCCGCGATTACGCGGCTGCAGCGGCCATTTTACCAAAAATGCCACGCGGAAAAGCCGCGAAGAACGGTGCTTTGCCGCATTTACGGGCTGTGATTGATTATCAACGCGCTCTGCATAAACTGGATACAGAGGATACATCCGGGGCGCTTGCGCTGGCCCAGTCAGCTCATAGATCGGACGCTGATTTTATTCCGGCGGCGGTGCTTTTGTTGAAACTCAGCCCAGCTGATCGGAAACGGGATAAACTTGTGTCTGCAATTTGGGCCCGGACGCCGCATCCTGATGTGGTGAGTATGGTCAAAGACTTTGTCCCATTGGAGAGCGAAAGCGACTGGTTTGCCCGCGCTAAAACGATCTTTGGTGCCGCCAGCGGAGACCATAGATATAGCAACTTCGCCCTTGCAAGAGCAGCCTTGGATGCCCGTGAATGGGGAGATGCGCGCAAATATTTGACGAATTTGGCGTCGGGTGAGCCGACAGCAATTGTCTACCGAATGCTGGCGGAGCTTGAAGAGAAAGCAAATGCCGATGCGGCGGCAGCTCGCAATTGGATCATCAAAAGCACCGAAGCCCCGCAAGATCCCTTATGGATTTGCAACGGCTGTGGCCGCCAAGAGGTAAAATGGACCGCCCATTGCCCATCCTGTGACAGATTTGACAGTCTACATTGGCGAAACGCCGACCGGGGAGAAGTGGACGG
>JBALWO010000016.1:60296-67835 GCA_036960775.1 Pseudomonas marincola
CCTCCAATGGATTGGTCCAGTCGAACACCTCTTTTTTTGGCCATGTCTCGCAGCTTTTCAGATATCCCTTTGCCATCATCTTCTATGTCAAAGAGCACCGTGTCCTCAATGATGGAAATGCGTGTCGTGACTTTTTTTGCCGCGTGTTTGACGGCATTTTCCAGCAGGTTTCCTAAAATTTCTGCAAGATCATCTATATCGGCCTGAACGGAAATCTTTTGTGGGCACTCAACGTTAATTTTCTTAGTCTCGCCATGGGGCGTGCGCCTTAATGTCGTGCAGATCCCGTTAAGGAGAGACATAATCTCGGTCTCATCAATTGTCTTGATTTCTCTGGTTCGGGAAGTTGTCAATTCTCGCTCGATTTGACGGCGTAACGCTTGAAACATAAGTTCAATATCATCCGCAATTTCGCCTTCCCCTTTTGCGCGAAGGCGTTGGATATCTGTTTTGAGTGCTGTGAGAGGCGTTTTGAACCCATGAGCCAGATCATTGCTTCGGTGCCGGGCTTTGAGAATTGTTTTTTCTTGAGCCGCGAGAAGCTCATTTACTTCATTTACCAGCGGCGATACTTCCTTGGGAAGTCCTGCATTTATTCGTGTGGCGGTTCCAGCTCGAATGGTTGCAATTGATTTTTGAATTTGCGCGAGGGGTTTGAGACCGAAGGCGATTTGAAACCAACCCGCCAGTAGAAGAAAAATTGCCAACACCAACAGGGATATGACGATTTCAACGGTGAATTTTGAACTCATGATATTGAAATCCACCATATCAAGCGCCACGACCAGGCGCACGGTCTGTTCCCCAAGCGGTGATTTATAAATTAGGCGCCGCTCATGGATTAGCACTGTTGATTTTTTTGGCCCCTTTATGGTGTGAACATCAATCTTTCCAACAGTGGGATTATCCGTTGGTAGAGTGAGTGCCACGTCCCACAGAGACCTTGACCGCGCAGAAATTTGGTTTGTCTCATTTAGGATCTGCCAATACAGGCCGCTATAGATTTTCTCAAAACGGGGGTCAGCAAGAGAGCTCGCGACAACAGGTGCGCCAGCGTCCGAAAAAGTAATCCCTGCGGCGAGTTGATTGAGATAAGTTGATAATTCTGCGTCAATGCGCCGTTCAACTTGACGCTCAAAAAGATGGACGATACCCCACCCCGTAACGCCAAGAGCCAGAATAATCATGATTGCTTGAATGAAAAGCAGTCGGATTTTTAAGGAAGGCAAGTTCATGAAGGGGTATTCGAGATAATATAGCCAAATCCGCGCCGGGTTTCGATCAAGCTACTGCCAAGCTTACGGCGTAATCGCCCGACCAGCACTTCAACGGCATTGGATTCCCGTTGTTCATGTTCCCCTTGCATATGTTCGGCAATTTCCTGCTGCGGGACAACATTATCACACCGAAGCATTAGATAATGTAGCAGCCTGTATTCTTGCGGTGTTAGTGATTTTGGAATTCCCTTAACTGTGACCCGCATCTGCCGAGGGTCGAGTTTGACATCACCGATGCTGAGCGTCGGGCTTGCATGACCTGAATGCCGCCGGATCACGGCGCGTAGCCGCGCTAGCAATTCATCCATTTCAAAAGGTTTGGGTAAATAATCGTCTGCGCCTGCGTCAATGCCTTCAACCCGTTCGCTCCAGCGGCCCCGGGCTGTTAATACGAGTATCGGAAAGCGGCGATCATTCTCCCGCCATTTCTTTAAGATCGTAAGGCCATCCATTTGCGGCAATCCTAAATCCAAGATCACAGCGGCATAATCATTGACGTCGCCCAGATACCAGATTTCTTCGCCGTTGCTTTCATGGTCGACAATGTATCCGGCGTTGATAAGAGTTTCCGTGATATCCGCCGCAATTCTGGGATCGTCTTCGGCCAATAAAATCCGCATTAATCTTGTTCTTTCTTGATCACAACGCCCGTTCTGGCATCCGCATAGATTTCCAGAACACGACCAGACTCATCGATATATTTGAATTCATACACTGGAATGCCATCTTCAATTTCAAATTCAGTCTCTATTATCTCTCCTTTGATCTTGTCTTTAACCATGGCGAAGATGTCCTCAAACGGGAGAATGTTCTCGCTTTGACGATATTCCAGAACGTCATCATGTTTAGAGCCAGATGTTTTCTCGTCGGCAAAAGCGAGGAAGTCGAGGCCTCCCCAAAACGGAACAGATGCCAAGATTGTAAGGCCGATAAATATTGTGAGCCGTATTTTATTCATCTGTTCAGATTAACACACCTTAGATGACAATTAGCTGAAAATTAATTGCAGCGCTCTGTCATGCCTCTGCGACTAAAAATGGTGGATCCTCTGTTGGATGATTCTTTTGAGATATTGGAGATACGAATGAAAAAGATTTTTTATGTGGCCACATCCTTGGTTTTGCTAAGCACCATTTCCCCAGCTGCCGCCAGCGGTGACGATGTTTCATGCGAGTCAATCAAAGGTGTGTGGATGAGCAAAGGGGAGATCTCCGCCAAAGCCGTAGATTTAGGATACGACGTGCGACGGGTGAAAACCGAAGATGGTTGCTACGAACTTTATGTTGTGGATAAAGACGGCAAAAAGGCTGAAATCTACATGAACCCAGTCTCCGGCGATGTTGTTAAAACAAAGATCAAGTCCTGAACATGACGGATAATCCGCAAACGTCTGAGCCGCAATCTCATGGTGATCAGGTAAAAGTGTGGGACATAGCAGTTCGCGTGTTCCATTGGTCACTTGTCTGTACTTTCGCGCTTGCTTGGATTAGTGCAGATGAATGGGATCAGTTCCATGAAATCACTGGATATATCATTGGTGGGTTGATCATTTTTAGGCTGCTTTGGGGCTTCATCGGATCAAAATACGCGCGTTTTAGATCTTTCGTTCCAACCCCTTCAACCGCCGTGACCTACGTTCAGGAAAGTCTCCAGTTTAGAGCGCGTCGATATCTGGGCCATAATCCAGCTGGCGGCGCCATGATTGTCATGCTTCTGGGATCATTAGTAACCGTTATTGCGACCGGCATAGCGATGACATCAACAATGTTTTGGGGATCTGAATGGATTGAAGATGTGCATGAAGTAGCTGCAAGTCTAACAGTTTTTCTCATTGTTTTGCATGTTGCAGGTGTTATTTTTAGCAGCCTTCAGCACCGTGAAAATCTTGTCCGCTCAATGATAACGGGTTGGAAAAGACGGGCATAACGCTGCCAATATTTGTGAACTCGAAGCCCCCTGTATTTCAACAGTCCGTTGATACGGGGGGCTTTTTGATGACGCAAAAACGAATTTGCAATGAGTTTGTCCTGAAGGTTGAGTTTTTCGACATGAGTTAGATTCCATATAGTCGCCTAAATTTGCACCTATCTTCCAACCTTGACGCTTATTCTGCCAGTTGTTAGGTTTCTTTAAAAAAGAAAAATGGAAGGATATCCGATGGCCTACACTCAGATACTTGAAGAGCTTCGCGGAAACGTATTGTTGCTCACGCTAAATCGCCCTGAAAAACTAAACGCATGGACACGGACCCTAAACCGGGAACTCGAGCAAGCAATTGGCAATGCCAACGAGAACTCGGCGGTTGGTGCTATCGTTATCACTGGGGCAGGCCGCGGTTTCTGCGCCGGAGCCGACATCCAGGAGAGTTTCCATGAGCCACTGCAGGCGGGCAAGCAACCAGCGTTAAACGGCGGGGAGAAACCTGGCGATTCTAAATGGGTTAAACTTATGCGGGAATCAAAACCGATCGTTGCGGCGATCAACGGTGTTGCAGTGGGTATTGGCATCACGATGGTCTTGCCAGTTGATGTCATTATCGCCTCAGACAGGGCGAAAATTGGCCTATTTTTTGTGCGCATGGGCTTAGTGCCTGAACTGGCAAGTAGCCATTTCCTAGTGCAACGTGTTGGGTTCGCTTTGGCCAGCGAAATGTGCCTTACAGGCAAACTCTACACTGCATCAGAAATTGACGGAACCGGCCTAGTGAACCGAGTTGTCCCCCACGATCAACTGTTAAGCGAAGCGCTTTCTGTCGCTGAGGAGATAGCGGCGAATT
Source organism: Pseudomonas marincola (assembly GCA_036960775.1). Classification (GTDB taxonomy): domain Bacteria; phylum Pseudomonadota; class Alphaproteobacteria; order Sneathiellales; family Sneathiellaceae; genus Sneathiella. Next base: position 64,350 of record JBALWO010000016.1, read on the forward strand.
CCAGCCCTTCTTTGCTCATGATCAAGGATTTGCTGACGCGAAACGGCACCTGTGAGGATCTCGACGGCGTTGTCCACCGGGAGCATGAAGCACTTGCCGCGGCCTATCGCACGACGGAGCATCACGAAGCGGTTTCAGCTTTTATGGCAAAACGTTAACGTGAATTTTGGATAGAGGCAAAGAGCACTAAATAATTACAAAATGAGGGTGTGCTGAAATGGTGAGTGAGGTCTTGGGAACAAAAGGATACGCGCAAGTTTCGGATGCGTTTGTGAAATCCACGCGCCTGCTCACCTTTGATACTGCAAATAGGGATTTTTCAAAATTTGTGCCGACAAATCCTTGCCGGGTATTGGATGCTGGCTCCGGCGCTGGACAGAATGCGGCGGCGTTGGCGATGAAAGGGCATCGGGTTACGGCCGTGGAGCCTCTGCTTGAATTTAGGAGCGCTTGCCTGTCCGAGTACGGTGATTTGGGAATTGAGTGGATCAATGACGCTTTTCCATCCTTGGAAAAACTCGGCAATACGCCCGCACAATTTGATTTTATTCTGGTTGATGCCGTTTGGCACCATCTGAATGAGACGGAACGAGCTCAGAGTTTAACCCGGCTGGATTTCCTTTTGGATGAGGGCGGCTTTTGCGCATTGTCCCTTCGGAATGGACCCGCCGGGGTCGGGACCCATTTATTTCCCACTGATAGTGCGCTAACGGCAGCTTTGGCAGCTCAGTTGGGGCTAGAGGTTCTGCTGCATTTGGTGGACCAGCCGAGTATTCTTCCCAATAAACCTGATGTAAAGTGGACGCGGCTGGTGTTTCAGAAACCGATACGGTGAAGCCAATTTCTTAGTTATTTAGGTGAACGGCCTGAGCTTCTAAATAACATTTTTGGATCGAAGGTCGGCTATTTCGGCGTCGGTTAGCTCTAGCATTGTTGATAAAATATCATCGGTATCTTGACCGAGGGTAGGGCCGGTGCTGTGAACTTTTCCGGGGGCTTCTGTCATTTTTGCGTAGGTTTTTGAGTTGGTGGAGCCGATGCTTGTGGCGGATTTTGCCCTTTAATTACTAGAGCTGGAGCTGGAGAGGGTTGGTTTGGGTTTTTACCGTCTAATGCGCTTTTTGTTGATTTTCCATCAGTCATATAGTTGTCCCCTTTTTTAGTTAAGCTGTAATGTGATCTTATCACAAAACTTGGATAAGTTGAATGAATTAGTAGACCAAAAAAGTACGCTCCCATCGACTTACCATATTTTCAATAAAGCATTTAGTCGTTTGAGGCTGGTTTTGAGAGCGGTTTTGATTTTGGCGTCGGCTTCGGATCTTTTTTAATCGGGAGTTTAGACGGTTGTTTGGGATTGGTACCTTCGGAAATGGTAGTTTTTTTAATCATTTTATCAGCTCCTGAATTCTCCTGTTTGAACAAGCTTAATCCTGCAAATGACAATACTAATATTATGCCGATCGTGAAGCTAGAAATAGCGATACAATTAAACCTAGAAACTTTGGAGGTCCAATGAGAATGCAACAAAGTATTATGCTCATTAGAAACAAAGTTTGCGTCGAACTGTTCCAAAAAGTCCTGTGAGGCTTTTGCTGCAAAAAAAAATGACCAGACAGTGGATATAACTGAAATTCCTAACGCCAGCCATGATGCAACTAAAAGTCCTTTGCCATAAGGGATGCCTAGGCTAGAAATTTTTTCTCCAACAATTAGGGAAAAGCCCAGTGAAGCTGTTGAAAGGGCTAACAATTGTTTGTCTAGAGTACTCTGTTGTTCAGTCTCTAGATTAACATATATTGTTCTATTTTCTTGATACCAATTTCTTAATTTTTCTTTGTCTTGAGAATCCGTCATGGCACGTCCTCAGAATACTTTTTTTATTTTGATACGGTTGAAATTTAGCTTAGTAGATTAAGCAAATAGAACTAGCAAATAATATTTTGAGCTTTGGATAAACTCTAGGGCTGCCTTTAGATAGTTGATATCAATACTAGGAATTTAAATTTTCGATATTGTAATAATTATAAATCTTAAAATTGCTTGTTGTCTACTTTAATTCGTTCTTGGGTTATTTCTGATTAGTCAGTGTTATGACAAATTCGAGAGTTCATAGTTTCCACGACGAGCTCCTATTGGGGGCTATTTTCTGATCAGATAACATTTTTGGATCGAAGGTCGGCTATTTCGGCGTCGGTTAGCTCTAGCATTGTTGATAAAATATCATCGGTATCTTGACCGAGGGTAGGGCCGGTGCTGTGAACTTTTCCGGGGGCTTCTGTCATTATTGGAATGACGTTTTGCATGGTAACTGGGCCAAGCTCACTGTCTTCGATTTCAATGAATGAATTCCGCTCTCTTAAGTGCTCTGAGTGGAAAACATCGGCGGCATCATTCACCGGGCCGCCTGAGATACCATCTCTTTCAAAGATCTCCATGATGTCGTCTATGTTTCTATCGGCAATCCACGGTTTGATGATGTCATCAAGGGCGCCTGCATTTTTAACCCGCGCTGGATTAGTGGCAAAATTTGGATTTTCAAGGAGATCGGGCCTGCCAATTGTATGGGTTAGGCGGGCAAATACAGGTTGGGCTGACGCGCTCATGGAAAACCAACGTTGATCTTTCGTCAGATAGACATTGCTGGGTCCCGCATACTGACTTCGATTGCCAGAACGTTCCCGAACGACACCAAGCTGGTCATATTCGATAACTGAAAACTCGAGCATGCGCAGCATGGAATCGACCAGTGACAAATCAATCTCTTCCCCGTGGGCATCTTTGCGGGTTTTTTGGCGAAAGCAGGCGATCAATATGCCAATGGCGCCGAACATACCCGTTACACCATCGGCAATGGGGTAGCCAATATGCATGGGGGGCCGGTCGGGCGTGCCGCAAAGGGCGGTAAACCCGGAGTATGCTTCTGCAATTCGGGCGAAACCCGGCCGCGATGCCATGGGTCCGGTTTGGCCATATCCGGTGATCCGCAAAATGATTAGATCGGGGTTTAGCTCTTTCAAGATTTCGCGGCTAAAACCGTATTTATCCAAAGTTCCTGGCCGAAAATTTTCAGTGAGAACATCAAATTTTGGAATAAGGCGCCGGAAAATCTCTTTCCCTTCTTCTTTTCGAAGATCGAGTGTAATGCCCTTTTTGTTGCGGTTTGTGACTTTCCACCAAAGGGGCGCGCCTTCTTTATGGGGCGGCAGTTGCCGCAAACTATCTCCGATGCCGGGCAATTCAACTTTGATCACTTCAGCTCCAAAATCAGCAAGCAACGTGCTGGCCACGGGTCCTGCGATCATGGTGGAAATATCCAGTATTTTTAGGCCGTGTAGGGGCTGGTTTTGATCGCCGCCATTTTCCGCATTCGTCATACCGCTGAATTTCCTATTGATGTTGTTTTGCTAACTCTTCGGATGTTTGGGCAGCGGCCTCTTTGGCTATCCGTGCGCAATTTTCCATATGCTCATCAGAAGCTCGGGA
>JBALWO010000001.1:0-18601 GCA_036960775.1 Pseudomonas marincola
GTGACAGCTGAGCAGTTTGAAGTCATGTCAGGTGGCGGTGCCACTTCTACGGCTAAACCAAATAAAGATGCGTTCTCTCATTCTTCAGGAAATCTGGACTTTGAAGGGGAGCAAAAATTTAAATTGGGCAACGGCCTTTTTCGAAAACTTTGGGTTTCATCTCCGTCCTCCACATCAGCATCCGACGGTCTTGGCCCGCTTTTTAATGCCAGATCTTGCCAACGATGTCATTTGAAGGACGGCCGTGGCCATCCGCCTGAAAATGCAAATGATAGCGCTGTCTCGATGTTTTTGCGTCTATCAGTTCCGCCAAAAACCAAAGCAGAAAAAGCCGCCATTAATAGCGGTGAAAAAGCTCTCATCCCTGAACCAACTTACGGAGGCCAATTACAAGATTTTGGTATCCAAGGTGTGCTGGGCGAAGGGAAAATGGAAATTTCCTATGTAGAAACCCCTGTTACATTGAACGGGGGAGACGTTGTAAACTTGCGTAAGCCAACTTACAGCGTTTCAATGTTGAACTATGGTACGCTGGATCCAGATGTGATGCTGTCACCAAGGGTTGCCCCTCCTATGATTGGGCTGGGCTTACTTGAAGCTGTGCATAGTGCAGATATTTTGGCGCAAGTTGATCCAAACGACACAGATAATAACGGTATATCTGGAAGGGCCAGTTGGGTCGGTGCCCTTAATTCTCCTACCAAGCAGCTAGGTCGATTTGGCTGGAAGGCATCAACATCGTCTGTTAGTGCCCAGTCTGCGGGTGCTTTTGCTGGTGATATGGGAATTTCTAATGAATTGGCACCGCGTCATTGGGGGGATTGTACCGTAAATCAACAGGGCTGCTTGCAGATGCCAACGGGTGTGCAGGCCAAATTAGGAAATACTGAAGCGCCATCTCCAGTTTTGGAATTAGTCGCCTTTTATTCCAAAAACCTCGCCGTGCCCGAACGTCGTGGCGCGGAAAAGGCTTCAGTCCTTCGCGGAAAAAAAGCCTTTTATGGAGCGGGTTGCGCTGACTGTCATCACCCAAAGTATGTGACCAGTCGATCTGCAAATCAGCCAGAACACCGGTTTCAGCTGATTTGGCCATATACCGACCTACTCCTTCATGACATGGGGAAGGGGATTGCCGACAACCGCCCTGTCGGCAGCGCCAGCGGAACTGAGTGGAGAACGGCACCGCTTTGGGGAATTGGCCTCACAAAAACCGTGAACGGGCATACTTATTTTTTGCATGATGGCCGGGCAAGGAACTTAACGGAAGCCATCTTGTGGCACGGCGGTGAGGCTGAAAACGCTAAACAGGAATTTGTTGGCATGAAGCCGCACATACGGGATGATTTATTGCGCTTTCTGGGATCCTTATGATGAGACATTTTCTGAAAAAGATTGTTGGGATATTTGTGCTCGTAACGGCAACGAATATGATCATTACCTTTCCTGTAAATGCTGACGGTGAGGATTTTTCCGATGTAATTAATCGGTTCAGTCGTGATTTTGCTATTCCGGCATATACTCAATTTTACGAAGCGTCAGAAAAGGCGATGGAATCCATTGACCTGTTATGCCATCTGCCAAGCAAAGAAGCAAAAGCGGCTACTCAATCTGCCTTTTCAGACCTAGTTGCCTCTTGGTCTATTGTTGAGGCTATTCGGTTTGGACCGATTAGAGATGATAATCGGTTTGAGAAGATTTTCTTTTGGCCGGATCCCAGATCAAGAGGATTACGTCAAGTTCAGCGAAAATTAGCTAAAATGGAAGAAGGTACGGCACCTGTGCAGCTCAAATTCGCGGGAATGAGCGTTGCCGTCCAAGGTCTACCTGCTTTGGAGTTTCTTCTATATGGCATGGGAAATGAGGTCCTTACATCTGGAAGCCGAGGAGGCGCACGCTGTGGATTCGCAGCCGCTATTTCACGAAACATCTACCAAATATCAAGAGACGTCTTAGCCACATGGACTGTTAAGGGTGGTTATGCTGATTATTTAATCCGTGTCAGTGAAGCAAATTCAGATTTTCAAAACAATTCTGAAGTGATGCAAAGTATCTTGAAATCTGGATCAGAACTTTTGTTGCTCGCAGCAAATTCCAAATTAGGCAGCAGCGTTCAAAACTCAGTTGAGAAAGCGAAACCTAAGCGGGCACCATTTTGGCGATCAAACCTGACTATTTTGAATTTACGTGGAAATGTGCGCTCTGTCGTTCGAATGCACGAAAAAATGCAACTCGAAACACTGGTTCCTGCAGAGGATCGGAGCGTTGCAGATCAGCTCATATTTGAAGCTTCTTTGGTTCAAAAAACGCTGGAAAAATTGGAAAGTGAGGCGCCTCCTTGGGTTGAAAAACTAAAAACCTCTGATACCCATCAACTTCTGCAGTATGTGCAAATTCCCATGAACAGCATAGAACAAGCTTTATCAGTAAGTTATCCGGAGTTTCTTGGCTTGAAATTGGGGTTTAATTCACTCGATGGAGATTAATCGACGGCACTTTATGTGGGCGGGCGTTGCTGCCCCGTTTCTAGTGCAACCCCACTTGGTCGCGGCCAAACAGGCCGGTAAATATGTTGCCAGTGTTCAGCAGGCAGGGCAAAATTTTGCTGTGATCGTTGATGCGGGCGGCGCGCTTTTATTGAAGGAGCCTCTTCCTGAGCGAGGGCACGGGGCTGCAGTTCATACGGGGCGGGGACGATGTGTGGTTTTTGCCCGGCGTCCCGATCGGTTTGCTCTTGTTCTTAATACCAATACAAATCACGTAGAGCAGATGTTTCAGTGCCCTGCTGATCGACATTTCTACGGCCACGGGTTCTTTTCCCCGGACGGGCAATACCTATATGCAACTGAAAATAATTTTAACGCGGAGCGGGGCGTCATTGGGATTTATGCCGCCCTCAATAATTTTGAACGTGTCGCAGAAATTGACTGCTTTGGGGTCGGCAGTCATGAAGCCATATTGATGGCAGATGGGCTAACAATTGCCGTGGCAAATGGTGGTATTGCGACACATCCTGATTACCCAAGGCAAAAATTAAATCTGGCAACAATGAAATCGTCACTAATCTATATTAATCGGATGACGGGTAAATTTATGGGGCAAGTATATTTGCCACCTGAGCTGCAAAAATTGTCAATTCGCCATCTGGTGGAAGGGCCAAATAAAACGATCTTTTTTGGAGGTCAATTACAGATCAGTGACAGTGAGTTGAACGGTTTGATCGGGTTTCATAGATTGGGCGATGGGTTGAAACTTGTATCTTTACCCTATAAATTTAGCAGCAAAATGAAGCATTATACAGGATCAGTTGCAGCCAATCGGAATAAATCTATGATTGCCGTAACTTGTCCGCGCGGCAATCAATTGCTTATGATTGACGCTCATACGGGAAAAGTGACGAAAAAACTGAAATATCCTGATGTTTGTGGTGTCGCCCAAAAGGGGTCAGATTTTTTAGCCAGTAGCGGAAGTGGGGCATTGCATTCAAGTTTGGGGCTCGATAATGCTCAGTTCAACTGGGCATGGGATAATCATTTATCCTTTATGCCATAACAAGTGTTTTTGCCCGGGGCAGATAAAGTTTAACTGTTGTACCTGAGCCCAGTTCAGAGGAGATGGTGATATGGCCATTAGATTGTTTAATAAAACCGTAGACCATTGAGAGGCCAAGGCCGGTGCCTTCACCAACCTCTTTTGTTGTGAAAAACGGCTCAAAAACATGTTTAATTTTTTCAGGGTCAATGCCGCAGCCACTATCAGTTACTGACAACATTACATAATCACCGGGAGGGCACTCAAGTTTTTCATCTTGCGTGTCGTCAGATAAAACCATGTTTTGGGTTTCTATGCGCAAACGACCCCCATTTTTCATGGCGTCTCGTGCATTTAGCGATAGATTTAATAATGCGTTTTCTACTTGGCTCAAATCGACCATGCAGTTCCACAAATCAGCATCGCTGTTGAAACTGATTTCAATGTTCTCTTCAAGGGTCCTGCGCAAAACATTGACCATGGCCGTCATCTGAGTATCGAGCTTGTTTACCGATGGCATTAAGCGTTGCGTTCGGCTGAAGGCGAGCATACTGCTGGTTAAATCAGCGCCTCTAGCCGCAGCCCGCATAATGGCTTCTAAACGATCTTGAAAATCGATATTATTCTCAGCGGCAATTTCCATCAAAAGTTCAGTGTTGCCTTGAATTATGGCCAGAAGATTATTGAAGTCATGGGCAACGCCGCCGGTTAGTTGACCAACAGCCTCCATTTTTTGAGACTGTCTGAATTTTTCTTCAAGTTCACGTTGATCGGTTGCGTCCTGTGCCACACCAAAAATTGAAATGACGTCGCCCAAATCGTTGATTTCGGGAATAATAGTTCCAGCTAGGGATCTAATTCTGCCATCATCCAATCGAATTTTAATGTCAAAGTTTGTGGATTTTTTATGTTTAATCGAGTCCTTCATACTTTGATTGAAGTCGGCATGATCTTCTTGTTCAACATAGGACGATGCGCCTTCTAAGTCGATGACGATATTTGTAGGATCCAGTCCATGGAAACGATAAAGCTCGTCGGACCAGAAAAGCTTGCGGTCGGCCAATCTAATTCTAAAATGTGCAAATTGGCCGACTTGTTGGGCGAGCGTCATTTCTCGTTCGCGCTGGATCAATTTATCTTCATGGTTTCGTTGCGTAGAAATGTCTCTGATAACGATCAGAGTGCCGACTTGCTCGTCCCATAAAACAGATTGGACATGGGTTTCTGTCGGAAAAGTTGTTCCGTCGAGGCGTTTTTTTTGAGCGAGAACGTTTGCTATGTTTTCGCCGCTCAGCGCTCTATTTCGAAGATCTAATGTTTTTGCGATTTCAGTATCACAGGATAGCGCTAAGCTTGCAGTGCCGATCAGATGATCTTTATGGCCTGCTTTAAACATGTCAACAGCACCCTTGTTGGCATACTTGATTTCTCCGTTAACTTGAACGATTAGCGCATCAGGTATGAGTTCCAGAATTTCATGGATCTGCTTTTCATTATAAGCGAGCGCATTTTTAGCCTTAATCGTTTCTGTAATATCAAGCAATGATAGGAAAAGAGCTCTTTGCTCCTTGTAGTTAATGAAAGTACCGGTTGTTATGACCGTTTTCTTATTGCCGTTTGCAGTTCGAATTTCCAGCTCCTGGCTTTCTAAGCCATGGGCATCATATATTTTGTCCAACAGTTTAGGCTTTTCTGAAGATTTCCAATATAAATCAACCGTCTCTTTACCAATCAGTTCATCATTCTCAAGCTCAAATAACTCATGGGCATATGCGTTACCGTAAACAAAAACCTCATCGACAATTATGGCGAGCGGAATAGGGGCTCCAACGAGAAGAGTTCTGAATAGTTCTTCATTCTCACGGGCTTTTTGTCGCTCCGCTACGAGTTCTGATATGTCTGAGCGGACAGCAATAGTACCTCCCGAAGGCGTGCGATAATTGGTTAATCGAATTGTGGTTCCGTCGTCAAACTTCTGCTCTTCTGTAAAGCCATGTATTTTCAACTGATCGCTTCGCTTGTCCACCCAAGCCTGACGATCCTCTGGAGGGATGTCAATTTGACCAGATTCCAATTGTTTCTGGAGTAAATATTTATAATTAGCGCCGACTTCAAGGGTCTTGGCAACAGAGGGGAAAAGTTCTGTTTGTCTGTTGTTAAATGCCAAGATGTTTTGGTCTTTATCGTACAAAATAAAACCATCAGCAATGACAGAAAATGCGTTGGTCACGTCGTGAGGGAGGTAGTTGAAAGGTCTGCTGTCTCTATATTTTTGGAGAATAAGCGGACAAGCCATATCAAGAAATAACTGTGTTTCTTTGTCAACTAAAGAGGTGTCAGTATACCAAATGTGAATTTGAAATGATTTCGTTTCTTTGATATTTTTGACCCAATAGGATACTCGGTATTTAGTGTTTGACCGGGGACCATCAGATGTTTGTCCTGACGCACTCGCCTGGAAATTTTCTTTCGCAGCCGCTAGGTCGTCACTTGCTAAAATTGTATTGGCGGGAAATTGTGTGCAAAGAGATAAGTCATCTGTTTTGGAAAAGTAAACCGAGAACGTAACCGCATCAGCACCAATGCAGTTTTTAACTATTTCTAAACCACTAGACAATGAGGTTAGTTCTTTTTTGTGCCAAGCTAGAAATTCACTAACACAATCAGAAATATTATAACATGTACTCATACTTACTCCAGAAATCCGCATAAAAACAAGATGTCTGCAAAACACTTAATACTAAAACGCATCCAACAATTAGGGATGCGATAGCTAGTAAGTCTAATGCAATTTATGCCAAAAGGGGAGTCGGGAAATTTCGCGCTGCCTTTGTATTGTTTAATTTGCACACCCAATATAACCTTCAGAAAATAAGATTGATAAATTTCAATGGATTGTTTGTCTGTGAATTCAGGGATGAAAAACAAAAATGCTTGGCCAAATCAAATATCCACACTTGTTCGCGCCCCTCGATCTGGGATTTACCAAATTAAAAAATCGCGTATTGATGGGATCAATGCATACGGGACTTGAAGAACGGGAAGGCGGCTTTGAGCGTATGGCTGCCTATTTCACAGAACGGGCTCGCGGCGGTGTTGGGATGATTATTACAGGGGGCATCTCACCGAATATGGAGGGTGGCTTCGGTGCAAAGTTATCCACACTTGAAGAAGCCTCACAGCATAAATTGGTAACCGACGCGGTTCATGCTGCTGATCCAGATGTGAAAATGTGTATGCAGATATTGCACATGGGTCCGTTGGCCCATGGAGAGGACGCGGTGGCGCCATCTGCAGTGCGGTCCCGTATTTCCAGGCAAGCACCAGCCGAACTTGATGCTGCGGGTATTGAAAAACAACTCTCCGACATAGTGAATTGCGCTGAAATGGCGAAAAAGGCAGGTTACGATGGTGTGGAAGTCATTGGCTCAGCGGGATATCTTCTCAGTACATTCTTAGTGGAAAAAACAAACCGACGAACTGATGAGTGGGGCGGTAGCTTTGAAAACCGTATGCGCTTCCCCGTAGAGTGCATTCGGAGGATCAGAGAAGCAGTTGGCACCGAATACATCCTAATTTTTCGCATTGCAGCCATGGATATGCTTGACGGTGGTATGTCGTGGGATGAAGTCGTGCAGTTGGGAAAAGCAATAGAGGCTGCTGGTGCAAATATCATGAGCACGCATTTCACTTGGCATGAAGCAACAGTGCCCACTATTGCAACAATGGTTCCACGGGCGGCCTTTACCAGCGTTACCGGCAGGCTCCGTAAAGAGCTGTCTATTCCGGTAATTACGAGTAACCGAATTAACATGCCTGATGTGGCGGAAGATGTTTTGGTGAGAGGAGATGCCGATTTGGTCTCCATGGCACGTCCGATGCTTGCGGACCCGGATATAATTATCAAAACCCTCGAAGGACGTGAAGATGAAATAAACACCTGTATTGGCTGTAATCAGGCATGTCTTGATCATACATTTACGGGACAAGAGGTTAGTTGCCTCGTCAATCCGCGGGCATGTCATGAAACTTTACTCGAATATAAACCCACAACCGATCAGAAGAGGATCGCGGTTGTTGGCGCAGGACCTGCTGGTTTATCTTACTCTGAAGTTGCCGCCAAACGGGGCCATCATGTAACGCTTTTTGACGCCGCTGATGAAATCGGTGGACAGTTCAATCTAGCAAAGAAAATTCCTGGAAAAGAAGAGTTTTATGAAACGCTTCGCTATTTTGCGAAAATGATCGATGTGCATGGTATCGAACTTCGCTTATCGACCATAGCGACGGCAGATATATTGAGGGCCGGTGGTTTTGATGAGATCGTCATTGCTACGGGCATTGAGCCAAGAGTACCGGAGTTAGAAGGAATTCGGCACCCTATGGTTGTCAGTTACATTGACGTGATTAAGGGCCTTAAAACAGTTGGTAAGTCCATTGCCATCATGGGAGCAGGCGGCATCGGGTTTGATGTGGCTGAATTGATCTCACATAAAGGGAAATCGGCATCTCTTGATATAGATACTTTTGCTAAAGAATGGGGCGTAGATTTTAAAAATCATCCTCGCGGCGGCGTCACAGGGGTTGAGCCAATAGTTGAAGCTGCAGACCGTGAGGTCTATTTGTTGCAAAGGAAGTCAACGCCTGTTGGCCGGGGTCTTGGTAAAACTACCGGATGGACACACCGGATTGCTCTTGCCCGGCGCAACGTCAAAATGATCAACGGATGTGATTATGTGAAAATCGATGATTTGGGACTACATGTTCGAATTGGTGATCAGCTGCAAATTTTGGACGTCGACACTGTGGTGGTATGCGCAGGGCAAAATCCGCTCCGCAGTCTTTATGATGAACTGCAAGCTGATGGTCTGTCTGTTAGCCTCGTAGGGGGTGCCTTCGAGGCTTCAGAGTTGGATGCAAAGCGGGCAATTAATCAAGCCTGCCACATGGCCGCTGCGATTTAGGTTGTTGCTTCCAGTGGCGCCTTAACGTCCTTTAAAATCGGGTTTTTCTTTTGAAAACAAGGCGCGGACACCTTCTTTGAAGTCTTCAGTATGGATAAGCTGACTTTGGATACTGATGTTATGTGTCGCCATAGCATCCGGTGCCTGCTCAAGGCCGCGGCGGATACCTTCCTTCATGGCTTGAAGCGCCAAAGGTGCGCCGTTTGCCAGCCGTTTTGCCCATGACAAAACAGTGCTTTCAAGTGCGTCATCTTCGACGGCGCGGTTGACCAACCCAATGCGCTCTGCTTCCTCGCCGCTAACGCGTTCACCGAGTAGAAGCATTTCGTTTGCTTTGGCAAGCCCGATTAGTCGCGGTAGAATTGACATACCGCCAAGCGGGTCCATTAGACCTAGGTGTATCCAAGTTTCAGCAAGCATGGCGTCTTTTGTTGCAATTCGGAAGTCGCAGGCCAATGCCAATTCAAGACCAGCGCCAGTCGCCGCACCGCGCATGGCTGCAATAGTCGGCATTGGAAAATCGCGTATTTTTTTGGTGCCGCCGGCAAAATGACGATAAATAATATTTTTGATTTCAAAAGAGGAGATTGCCGGAACTTCTTGGAGGAAATCTTTGTTAGCGCCAGCACTGAAAGCACGCCCTCTGGCTTCTAACACAAGAACTCTGACTGTCTCATCCTGTTCCCATAAATCCAAAACTTCGATAAGTTCCTTCATCATATCGGCAGTCATTGAATTCAATGTTTCTGGATCATTTAACGCAAGATGGCCAATGTTATTTTCTACGCGAGCTTCAATGTGGGAATATGTAGTCATGCTATTGTCTGCCTTTTTTTTGTTTTTATTGTTTATACGGCAACGGACTGCTGCCCTCAATGAATTTAACCACTCACAAGGCGTCGGTGTTTCGGCAAATACGGATAAAGGCGTCTAAAAGGGTGTTCTCATTATCGCGTTGCCGTGCAATCGCCATTGATGTTTCAATATGTTTGCCGGGACTGTTCAACGATTTGTACAGAACACCGGGGTAGGTAATGTTTTGGGCGCAGCGGGGGACAAGTGTTACGCCAAGGCCAGCTGATACCAAACTGATTTGCGTTTGAATTTGCGGTGCTGTCTGACTGATGCTCGGTGTGAAGCCGGCTTCACGGCAGGCGAGCATTACAAGTGTATGTAAATTGGGTGATATGTCAGGAGAGAAAATAACAAATCCATCATCAGCTAAATCCGACAAATCAATACTTGATCTACCAGCAAGAGGATGGTTCTCAGGTATGACCGCAATCAAAGTTTCGGTTCGTATTTTTTCAATATCAAACAAACCTTCCGCCGGGACAGGGGGCCGTAATAGCCCTGCATCAATTTTACCTTCTTTAAGGGCTACGATTTGATTAACTGTCGAAATCTCATCAAGTACCAATTCGACGTCAGGGTATGCCGTTCTAAAATTTCGGATGGTTAGAGGGAGGATTTCAAAAATAGCTGATCCGACAAAACCAATTTTAAGGCGTCCGATCATGCCGGCAGCAGCTCTTTTTGTATCGCTTTCAAGCTGAGAAAGTTTATTGACCGTGTCGATGGCACCGCGCAAGAAAACCTCTCCCACAGGAGTGAGCGCGACTTTCTTTTTTGTCCGAGACAACAGGAGAACCCCAAGCTCTTCCTCCAATTTACGGATTGAGTGACTAAGGGGCGGTTGGGTCATGTTCAGGCGTTCCGCAGCTTTTCTAAAATGCTTTTCTTCTGCGACGGCAATGAACTGACGAAGTTGACGAATATCTGGCATGATCTACTGATACATAAAATATATTAAAAGTGAATTTATAATATATTGGATGAACCTATCATCATTTGCAATAGTAAGAAAAAACAAGAGGCAGGACGATTTGTAAAAATTCTAACCTGCCCCTCTTCTGTTGCTCTTGTTAGAAGAATACGCCACTTTGTTGGCCGTTTATTGGTAGAAAAAGAAGATCCAAAATGAATTTTGACTTAACTGAAGATCAGCAAGCTGTGCGCGATCTTGTCCGCCGGGTTGCGATCGAAAAGGTTGCCCCGCGCGCTAATGATATTGATAAAACGGCCGAATATCCCCAAGACATGTTTGATTTACTAAAGGAGCTCGGCTTGTTCACGTTGCCTTTTCCAGAAAAATATGGCGGAACAGAAGATAGTGTTTCCTGCTGTATTGCCATCGAGGAACTCGGGCGTGTTTGTTACAATACGGCTTATTTGCTCTTGGTTCAGTGGTTGCCGTTTGGCGCAATTCTAGCTGGTGGCTCGGATGAGCAAAAACAGAAATATTTACCGGGACTAGCTTCGGGCGACCTTCGGGGTGCGTTTTCGACCACAGAGCCGCAAAGCGGCTCTGACGTGGCGGGCATTAAAACCCGCGCCGTTCCGACGGATGGTGGCTATATCATTAATGGAGCAAAAATCTGGTGTACGAACGCTGAGATGGCTGACTTTATTCTTGTGGCTGCAAAAGTGGGTGAAGGACGCGGGACTGGCAATATCAACATGTTCATTATCGACCGAAATACGCCTGGTTTCGATGTTGGACTTAAAGAAGACAAAATGGGCGCTCGCGGCGTTCCCTCTAATCCGCTCTTTTTGAACGACGTGTTTGTCCCTGATAGTGCAAGAATAGGTCCTGAAGGCAAAGGGTTTAAAATTGTCATGGAGGCCTTTAATAAGTCTCGCCCTTATATTGGTGCCCGCGCTGTTGGTTTGGCGCAAGGCGCTATTGATCACAGCAAGGCATTTATTAAAGAACGCAAAGCATTTGGCCAGCCAATCTCTGATTTCCAAGGTATCCGATGGATGGTTGCTGATATGGAAACGCAAACTGAGGCAGCTCGTTTGATGGTTTATAAAGCGGCGGCAATGGTGAACGCTGGCGTGCGCGGAAAAGAGCTTGCCGGTATGGCGGCCATGTCTAAACTATTTGCGACAGACACTGCCATGGTTGTTGCTGAAAATGCGGTTCAGTTATTTGGAGCTGCCGGTATTTCATCTGAATATCCCATCGGCAGGTATTTCCGAGATGCAAAAGTTCTCAAAATCGTTGAGGGAACTAATCAGATCCAACGCAATATTATTGGTAAACTTGCCTTCGCAGATTAGGCGCAGATTAGGCAATGACAAAGAACACGGAGAAAATAATGGAAACGGTAGGACTTGGTCTCTATTTTGAAGATCTGCCTCTTGGGCGTAAATTTAAGACAATCGGGCGAACAGTTACCGAAGCTGATATCGTCAACTTCATCAACGCAACAGGGATGCAAGAAGTCCTGTTTATGAATACTGAGTATCTTGCCCAATCAGAGGATATTACAGGACGGGTTGCGCCCGGTGCGCTGGTCTATTCTTTCGCAGAAGGCTTACTGGTTCAAGCGACTATGCAGCATACAGGTCTTGCGTTTTTGAACATGGAGCTGAATGTAAAAGGACCCTTGTTTGCAGGAGACACGTTGCATGTGGAATGCGAAGTGATTGAATCCCGTCTCAGCAGTAAGGCTGGCCGAGGCCTTGTCAGAACAAGGAACCTTGTAACCAAACAAGATGGCTCAGTCGCTGTTGAATACACGCCGCTTCGATTGGTGAAATGCCGCGGTTAAGGTTTGAGTTTATTGGATGAATAAAAAACGGCTTCTTTTAAGAGGTCGTTTTTTTTTGAGAAAAAAGAGCGAAAGACAACTTTTTTAGCCAGGGGAGGCATTGCATAATGAAAAGCACAAGTATGAAACATCTAGATCCCACAGATGAAGGTCGTACTTAAAAAGAAGTCTCTCGCATTCCAGTTAGGAAGAGAACACTAAGGATGGGGGGTTTTAGACGCACACATTGCACTGACCAGTTCCCCCTTTATTCTTATTGTTGAGAACATACTATCATTCACGAATGAATGTTTCAAGCTCATAATCCGAATTATTTTCCAAAAACCGAATTATTTTTGAAGGTATTGAAAAACAACGGTAATTCTGTAGGATCACGTACATATATGTGACTTCGATATAAACGCTTGATCAATAACGGGCGAAAAACGAATAAAAATTGGAAATTTTGGAATGAATGAAGCGGGATCAGAAGTGCCGCCCCGGCGGACACAGCAAAAGCGAAGCGAGGGGACGCGGGCCAAGTTAATTGAGGCCGCGGTAACTTTGATTAGCGAAGAAGGTGTGCAAAACTTCACCACAGCGAAAGTTGCTGAAGCTGCGGGCCTCACGCGCGGGGCCATTCAATATCATTTTAAAAACCCAAAAGATCTGCTGCGCGAAGTCGTCGCTGACATCGTGTATTTCCTAGGGGACCAACTTGACGAAGCAAATTTATCAGTACTGGATAAAACTGAGCGATTGGAACGTATTGTTGAGTTGTACTGGAAAGGGTACCGAAGCGACAGATACGTTGTCTTTATTGAATTGGCGTTACATGGGCGATTGGATCCAGAGTTAAAAGAAACAGTTGCAGAGGCTTTGAGCGTTTTGGAAGTGGCCCGTGATGACCAGTGGCTTGCTTTGTTTGCAGATTATGATCAAAGCGATGAAGAGCTGTTGGACTGGAGGGCTTCTCTTTTGATGATATTGAGAGGGCTCGCGCTGAAACAAGTGTTTTCTGAAAATGACATTGAAATTCAAAACATGTTTCAGCAGGCACGAGAAAGTTATATCCGCGATATTCAATTTCGCAGTCAGCAAAAAAGTAGCTGAATTTTGTGGGATGTTAAACGGCCTTAAGCCTGTCCTGCTTAAGGGATGGCAGCGATAGAATACACGTTGTTCCTGACTTGCCATCGCTTTCAATTTGCAACTTTGCATTCTGAATATTCGCCATTTTAACGGATAGCGCGAGGCCAAGCCCAGTACTATCGTTACCGCGGTTTTGCCAACTTTCGACTCGCCCAAAAAGCTCAAAGGCATCTTTAATCTTGGAGGGCTCAATACCCGGGCCTTCATCTGAGATTCTGATTTGTGTGAAATAATGATCAGACTGGTCAATTTCGATAGTTATGGTTGTTAGCTCAGGAGAATAGGTCAGTGCATTGCCGATTAATCGAATAAGGATCTGATAGGTGGCTTTCTTATCAAAAATTGCCGATATGCCCTCATCTTTTTCCGGAAGATGTTGGAATCTGATATCTTTTGCATGGGCCTTGGGAAGGCAAAGGGCGACGCATTCGTCAATAACCTCCCGAATGTTGGCTGGTTGGGGGTTAGCTACATATTCATCAGATTTGATACGTGCGATTTCAAGTAATGTTTCGAAAATAGTTAGGAGTTTTCGACCTGAATCAATCACCATTCCAGCAAATTCTTTTAACTCGTCTTCGTCCTTAACATTCCCTTCTGCGATCAATTCAGAAAGTCCAATTATTGCATTAATTGGAGTTCGGACTTCATGGCTGGCGTTACGCAAAAAATCTGTTTTTGAACGATCAGCTTCAATGGCTGCTTCTCGCTGCTCCAAATAGTCGATGGTCCGGATTTCTAAATCCCGAGACTGCTCTGCTAAAAGTTCGTTTTGGTGGGACAGTTTCTCTTGAAGGGTCGTTATTTTTTCGGCCAGAAAATGATGCTCGTGAATATATTTAAATAGCTTGAGTATGCCACCAACGAGAGAGATGAACCCAACCGTATAGGATATAATGGACAGGTAATGTAGGTGTAGTATTTCGGTTGAAAAATTGAAGGTTGAAATGAGGATTGGATTGACCCTGAATATGAGGAGCAATGTCCCGATGAAAAGACCAAGAAACCCAAAGCCGATGAGTTGTATTGGTGTTTCTGCTGCAGGAATTTTTTTTGAAGTTCTGAAGAAATGCACAGAAAGGAGAAGTAAACCAATTGCCCAGCTCAGACTAAAAACCAAATAGAAACCACTCATATACACGACCCTAGTATTGTACTGACTTGTTACTGCATCTTATAGTTCGTTCGATGTAAGTAAATTATGCTAAATTAGGTTTATAAATAAATAACATTACCAAATTGTTGATAAGGTAAGGAAAAGATATGTCTCTTCAGGATTTCAAATCGGCTTTACGTGTTCAAGCAGTAGCTTGCGATGATTTAGGATCGCCTTTTACAGCCAGAGTGCTAACTGTTATTTCCAAGAACGTCACGGAATTAGGAGATGTTTGGGCTTTAGTCGTGAATTGGCCAGGCGACTTGGGCCCATCGGGTGCTTCAGTGCCGCTTCGGCTCGCCGGCACGCTTCATGCGATTGTGTTAGAAGGGTTAGATCCCGAACTGGCTGCCGCCTATCCTCCTAATTCGGCTCCTTGCACAGATCTCGTTTTGTGGGACGCGATTGAAAAAGCACTGAGTTGCAACACGAGTTTCGCCCTAAAAAGATTGCAGAGCGCTCCCCAAACAAATGAAGTTCGCAGATCTGGAATTTTGGCGCCGGGTTTTCTGGCGATTGCAGATAAAACGGGGCTTTCAAATTTTGTTATGTCAGAAGTAGGGGCAAGTGCAGGCCTTAATCTTATATGGGATAGCTACCGGTATACATTGGCGGATAAAAGCTGGGGAAATGGGATCTCAGCCGTGCATCTTTCACCAAAATGGAAAGGTGAGCCTCCAGTTTTTCAGGATATCACTGTTATTGATCGAGAAGGTTGCGATTTATTACCGGTGGATTTGGAGGATGAGAAGGAGCGTAGGCGCTTGTTATCTTATATTTGGCCGGATCAGGACGATCGAGTGCTGCGCACAAAACAGGCAATTGAGTCCTTTAGAAAGTCCGCAAATATAATCAAGGCTGAAGACGCCATTTCATGGCTGGAACGCCGCCTTAGCCAGTCATATGAGGGCGCTGTTCATGTTGTGTATAATACAATTGCTTGGCAATATTTTCCCGAAGATAAGCAAGAAGAAGGGAAAGCAATACTGCAACGTGCTGGTGCGTTAGCGACGGAGGATACGCCCCTCGCTTGGTTGAGCCTTGAAGCCGATGGAAAAGGTCCCGGAGCAGCTCTAATGTTGAGCTTGTGGCCAGCAGGAGAGACCTTTGAGTTGGCACGTGGAGATTTTCACGGTCGCTGGATTGAATGGAATTAGTAACTTAACCGGTTAATTTACTAATGATAGTTTTAGCGGTTTCGGCGCGGAGTTGATCTGTATAGGGAATTGAATTGCCATTCCCCCAAACCGGGCCGGGCCATGCAAAATCATCTTCGTTTCGAGCAATGA
This sequence comes from Pseudomonas marincola, assembly GCA_036960775.1. Taxonomy (GTDB): domain Bacteria; phylum Pseudomonadota; class Alphaproteobacteria; order Sneathiellales; family Sneathiellaceae; genus Sneathiella. Next base: position 15,689 of record JBALWO010000001.1, read on the forward strand.
CGTGGATGTGGAGCTGTTCAACCATATTACCCAGTGCGCCAACATTAATTTTCTTCGGTGAATATAAGTCAGCTAGTAGCTGTGACGTTTTTTTCGTCTCATTCATAACCGATGCAAATTCAGCAGTGTTCAGTTGATGAAGCTCAGATAGGTCTGCAATTTCGGGCACTAAGATTAGCCATTTGTATCTGCAGTCATTCATCAAATACAGACTGCTTGTCTCCAGTTTTGTCACCAGAAATGTATCCGCTTTTAGTCTTGGATGTAGGCTGAACACTTTTTATCCTCATGCGATTAATTTTAGATGGCAACTATAGTCTGGCTTGAAAGTTTATCAATATGGGAATGGGAATTGCGGTGGCCCTCCTTTTTTCATACAGTTTGGCATCTTTAAATAGGGGAGGGTTAAGGAAATGCTTGTTCAGTTGAAAATGGTATCGAGACTATTTCAATCACTCGTGACTTTTGCTGTGTTGGTGATGACATCGCATTTGGTGTTAGCGGAAGGCACAAAAATCACGTTTCTTCATTCAAATGATATGGGAGAAATTTCCGGTAAGAGGGGGTATGGCGGCTTTCCAGAACTTGCAACCCTCATTGCGACTGAACGGATGCGTTCCAGCGGTGCAATTACGACTTTTGGAGGTGACCTTATTTCACCCTCTTTGATGTCTGGGTTATCTCATGGCGTTGAAATGGTGGATATGCTCAATGCGTTGAAAGTTGATATTGCGGTTCTTGGAAATCATGAATTTGATTTTGGGCCAGACGTCACGAGAGAACGAATTGCGCAATCAAATTTCTCGTGGCTTGCGAGCAATGTGGAAGTCGTTGGCGGAGCCGCTGATCTTGGCGCGAAAAAGATTTTTATAAAAGAAGTGGGCGGATTTAGAGTTGGCTTTTTTGGAACAGTAACGCCTGAAACCGTTAGTTTATCATCTCCAGGTGCGAATATTAAATTCGAAGATATCGTTACCGCGGCAAACAGCGCGATGGCGGACTTGAAAAAACAGGGAGCAGACATTTTCGTTGCCATAACCCATATGGATTTAGCGGATGATATCCGTCTGGCAAAAGAAGTCTCTGGCTTGCACGCTATTCTGGGTGGTCATGACCACAGAACCTTTGCGTCTGTCGAAAATGGCGTTGTCATTTTGCAAGCTGGATCAGATCTACGATACCTAGGTGTTTTGGATCTGGATGTAGAGCGTAAAGAAAAACGAGGTAAAAAATACCTTTCAGTCATTCCAAGTTGGAAAATTTTGGCAACTTCAAATGTAACGCCAGATATGCAAATTTCTGAAATGACAAAAGCGTTTGAAAAACTGCTGGATAAGAAGCTGGATATTGAAGTTGGCAAAACACATGTGGCTCTCGATACACGCCGAACTTCCGTTCGCACAAAACAGGGAACATTTGGCCAATTTGTTGCACTTGCAATGAAAGAAGAGGTCGGCGCTGATATTGGATTTACCAACGGTGGTGGTATTCGCGGCGATCGGCAATATGAGGCGGGTAGTGTTTTGACCCGTAAGGATATATTGCGGGAACTTCCCTTTGGAAATGTCACTGTTTTAGTTGAGGTCAGCGGATCAAACATGATCGAGTTGCTTGAGCATAGTGTGTCGAAAGTTGAAGATGGCGCAGGTCGGTTCGGGCATTTTGTGGGTGTGAGTTTTGACATTGATGTAAAAAATGCCGCAGGCAACCGGATTTCCAACGTTCAAGTTGCCGGAAAACCTATTAGTCAAAGCAAGTTATACACGCTTGCGACAAACGACTATGTAGCAGGTGGCGGCGATGGATTTGGGATGCTCAAGAAAAGTAAGCATCTCATTGATAAGGCCGCAGGCACATTAATGGCGACGACTGTCATGAATTCTATCAAGAAAAAAGGCGGTATTTCGCCTCTTAAATAATGAACGTTGGCAATCTTCCGCTGAGTGACTATTCTGTTGGCTCTTAATTTATGGAGGATGACATGAGCGGAACGCCGGCACCAAACAAAGGGACAGACCTTGACTTCAATGAAGATGATGGGTTTGTTCCTTTTCCAAGGCTGATACAAAGAGCAGCAAGAGAAAACCCCGATTTACAAGTTTTGACTGTTGAAGGTGTTGCGATCACTTGGCGTGATCTCATTCCCCAGATCAATAAAGTCTCAAATATGTTGGCAGATCGAGGATTGGGCCGGGGCGACAAAGTCGCGGTTCTTGCCAGAAGCAGCATTGATTATATCACTGTCTTTATCGGCGCATTACAAGCTGGCGTATGCATCGTGCCATTATCAGGCATGGCATCTTCTATTCAGCTGGCTGGAATGCTGCAAGATAGTGGGTCGCAATTGTTGTTTGCATCAAAATCAACCCGCGACCTTATTTCAGAATTTAAAGGCGATATTAGCTGTCTATCTGATGATGACTATATTGCCTTTGATTTTGAAGGAGACGGTTGGCAAAAATTTGATGACATCATCGACGGAGCTTCAACGGATGATCTGATTGTTGATATTCATCCAGAGGATGCCTTTAATTTGATCTATAGCTCCGGCACTACGGGCGTTCCCAAAGGGATTGAGCAAAGCCATAACATGCGCTACGAGCATGTGGTGCGGTTCAAAGTTATGGGATTGGATAAAGGCGCAGTTACAATGATTGCGACAGCTCTTTATTCAAACACAACACTCGTTGCACTTCTGCCGACCATAGCGCTGGGTGGCCGTGTGGTTCTGATGCCAAAGTTTGACACAGAAGGTTATTTGCAGTTGGCCGAAGAGCATAGAGCCACGCATACAATGCTGGTTCCTGTTCAATATCAACGCTTACTCCAGTTCGAAAAATTTGATGATTATGATCTCGATAGTTTTGAGCTTAAACTTTCCACCAGTGCGCCTTTGCGTGAAAACACCAAACG
>JBALWO010000001.1:18701-94018 GCA_036960775.1 Pseudomonas marincola
GATATGGGGCGTTTGGATGAGGATGGTTTTCTGTACCTTCTTGATCGGAAAAAGGACATGATTTTGTCGGGCGGCTTTAATATCTATGCAGCTGATATTGAAACTGAACTTCTAAAGCATCCTGCGGTTTCAGACGTAGCTGTTATTGCTATTCCGAGCGAAGAGTGGGGGGAGACGCCGCTTGGGTTGATTGTCCTAGAAAAAGATGTATTTAATACAGAAGAAGAGATAAAAGATTGGGTGAATAGTCGCCTTGGGAAAACGCAGCGTGTTTCAGCGATTGTTGTGCGTGAGGATTTACCAAGAAGCACTATTGGCAAAGTTTTGAAGCGTGAGCTTCGAGATGAATATCTTTCACAAAATGCCAGCAAATAAACAATTATGTAATTTACATACAGTTAATATTTTTCTGGCATTATTTCGGTAGTAGAGTCGCGGCGAGTAATTATTACTGGCTAGAGTAAGTAAAAGGGTTTGTACGCAATGGAAGCCGAAGCTGGCGATCCAAGACAGGATAATGACGGAAAGCTGCCTTTAAAGGCGCGGCTTAAGTTATGGTGGGATGGGTACGAACTGCATGAGAAATCAAATGCAGTCGTAACTATCCAAGATGATCTGCCGCCAGATGACGGGCCCCCTACGGTTCAAGGGTGGTCTGTCAGCCGTCAAAAATCCGTTGTAACACTATTTGGAGATGGGATGACTAGATGCATCCCTAATTCCGCAAAAAAGCGGATCACAAATCCAATGGGTGTGAACAAAACTATGAGTATTGCCGAACTGGGCTCTGGCTTAGGCGGTTTTGCGCATTGGGTTGTGGAAGAGTTCGATGCATATGTTGATGGCTACGAAGAAAGTGATGAGCTTGTGGAAGCCAGTTCAAACTTGGCCAAAATGGCAGGCCTCACGCGGTATATTAAATACAAGCATGTGGATTTCGAAAATTTCGAAGCGAAGCCTAAATCTGCAAATGTCGCATATTCTTCTGAAGCTCTATTTTGCGTCAAAAATAAACTGGATTGTTTTCGGCGGATTCATGGAATGATGAAGCCCGAAGGGCAATTCATGATGTCTGATTATATGCTTGATGATGCCTCAGCTGATGACCCTGCTATTGTTAAATGGATGGCTGCTGAGCCCAATAAACCCCATATGAAGAATGTGCAGGAGATTCGGTCTTTACTGACGAAGGCAGGCTTTGAAGTGAGCATTGCAGAAGACACTACTGCAGAATACAAAGCAAATGTGCTTAAAGCTTTTGCCGCGTATGCAACGCTGACCAGTACCGGCGGAAAAAGTGGCCATCTACATGAGTGGGTGTTGCGTGAGGGAGAGCTTTGGACTGCACGTGTACAAGCCATGGAATCTGGGGCTCTGAAGGTATTCAGGGTCTATGCACGGGTGCCTGCTGAAATTCTCTAAACATATTTTTGGTCATTGAGCTGCAAGAAGTCTTAAAAAACGGGCTTTTCCTCATTGACAGACTAAAACTGGGCCAGTATGGTCCGGCCTTCAAATTCAGAACGGTTTTTTGGGATCTGTGTCATGAAAGTAATTAACTCGCTTAAGTCTGCGAAAAAACGTCATCGTGATTGCCGCGTCGTACGCCGTAAAGGCCGCGTCTATGTAATCAATAAAACAAATCCACGCTTCAAGGCGCGTCAGGGTTAATTCCCTACATGACTTGGCAAGAAATTCCTCGCAGAATTTCTGGATCGTGAAAAAAACCGCTCTGCATTGCAGGAGCGGTTTTTTTGTGCCCAAACTCCGGCTATATTGCTTCTACATTCAAATTGTAAAAGGTCGCTGATATGGTGTTGATGCCAAAACCCAATCCGGAAGTTCTCGCAAAACGGGACATGTTAGTTGCTGGACTTCGACGTATAGTACATTCGCCAGAAGGTGTTATCGACGAGGAAGCGGGGTTACGGGCATTTGAATGCGATGGCTTAAGTGCCTATCGTCAACTTCCCATGATCGCGGTTTTACCTGAAACGAAACGGGAAATCGCTGAGATCTTAAAATATTGCGCGGCGGAGAAAGTTAATGTTGTGCCGCGCGGCGCAGGCACGTCACTTTCTGGGGGCGCATTGCCACTTGCCGATGGAGTTTTGCTCGGCCTTGGTAAATTTAACAAAATCGTTGAAATTGACTATGACAATAGATGTGCTGTTGTGCAGCCAGGCGTTACCAATCTGGCCATTACAGATGCAGTTAAATCAGATGGCTTCTATTATGCACCAGATCCATCCAGTCAGATCGCCTGTACAATCGGAGGCAATATCGCTGAAAACTCCGGCGGTGTTCATTGTTTGAAATATGGCCTGACAACCAACAATGTGTTGGGTGTTGAAATGATCACCATGGAAGGTGAAATCATCCAGCTGGGCGGTAAGCATCTCGATGCTGAAGGCTACGACCTTATGGGCGTTGTAACGGGATCAGAAGGTCTGTTGGGGGTTATCACGGAAGTGACTGTCCGGCTTTTGAAAAGCCCAGAGCATATCACGGCGCAGCTGATTGGCTTTCCGTCAAGCGAGCAAGCGGGAGAGTGCGTTGGGAAAATCATCGGTTCTGGCATTATTCCCGCTGGTATGGAAATGATGGACCGCTACGCCATCCACGCCGCTGAAGAATTTTGTCACGCTGGTTATCCATTGGATGTGGAAGCGCTGCTAATCGTGGAGCTGGACGGGCCTATTGTTGAGATTGACCATAATAACGCCGCCATCGAGAAAATTGCGGGCGAGTGCGGCGCGACAGTCATTAAACAAAGCCAAAGCGAAAAAGAAAGAATGGCTTTTTGGGCGGGCCGAAAAGCGGCTTTCCCCGCTATTGGCCGGATTTCTCCAGATTATATGTGCATGGATGGAACCATTCCAAGAAGTCAGCTTCCAAAAGTCCTTGCACGGATGAAAGAGCTTTCGGAGCATTATGGTCTTCGGGTTGCTAATGTCTTTCACGCGGGGGACGGTAATCTGCATCCCCTTATCCTGTTCGATGCGAACATTCCGGGTGACCTTGAAAAATGTGAACAGTTTGGCGCTGATATCTTGAAGCTCTGTGTTGCTGTTGGTGGCGTCCTCACAGGTGAACATGGTGTTGGTGTTGAGAAACGAGACTTAATGGGTGAAATGTTTAGTGAAGACGATCTGAAGCAACAACAAAGGTTGAAGTGTGCGTTTGATCCGGAGGGTCGTTTGAACCCCGGCAAAGTCTTCCCCATCCTTCATAGATGCGCAGAACTTGGAAAAATGCATGTGCATAATGGGGAATTGCCTTTCCCAGATTTGCCGAGGTTTTAAGTCATGGAAAAATTCAATGTCTCAACCTCAGAGCAGCTCCAAGAGGTACTGCAGTGGGCCCTTGCGGACAATAAACGGCTTTCAATTAATGGCGGCGGTAGTAAATCTGCTGTTGGTCGGCCCTTTGATGCCGATGCTGAAATACGGATGACTGATTTGCAGGGCGTGGAGATGCATGAACCGGCAGAACTTGTCATGCAAGCAAAAGCAGGTAGCCGGCTGACTGATATCGTCAAAACACTAGATGAAAGCAAACAAAAGCTTGCATTCTCGCCGCCTGATTATGGACCGCTTCTTGGAAAAGATGCTGATTTATCGACCATTGGCGGTGTGTTTGCATGCAACTTGTCAGGTTCTACCAGAATAAAAGCAGGTGGCGCGCGCGATCATTTATTGGGCGTTAAGGGCTTTACGGGGCGCGGGCAGGCGTTCCAAACGGGCAGCCGTGTGATGAAAAATGTGACCGGCTATGATCTGTGTAAGTTAATAACCGGCAGCTACGGCACGTTAGCGGTTTGCACAAGCCTCACGTTCAAAGTTCTGCCAAAAGCAGAGAAAACACGGACAGTTCTAATCTACGGGCAGCAACCTGGAGAAGCTGTGGAAACGTTGCGGGATGCCATGTCCTCCATTCATGAAGTGTCAGCGGCTGCGTATCTTCCAAAAAATATTGCGGCAAGAAGTGATATTAAATTTATTTCCGATGCAGGAGAGGCCGTAACAGCTATCTCTGTCGAAGGATCGGGAGCATCTGCAGAATTTAGATGCGACGCACTCCGCAGTATGTTTGACACTTGCGGTGAAATTGAAGAACTCCACGGCCGGCGCTCTGATCAGTTATGGCGTTTTATTAGCGGCGCAGGGGCCTTCGTGGAAGATCAATCAACAAATGTCTGGCGGGTGTCTATGCCACCATCTGAAGCTCCTGAATATCTTTCCAAAGTAGAAGCTCTGCTAACTGGAGCCGAGTATTACCTTGATTGGGCTGGTGGCTTGATCTGGGTTTCCGTTCCGAAAAATGCAGATCTCGCGGGATCTAAGGTTTTGAGAGAGAACTTGAAGGCAGGTGGCCATGCAACCCTTATTCGGGGAACGGAAGAGGTTCGCAAAATAATCTCACCGTTCCATCCGCAAAATAGCGTTTTGACCCGGATTTCAGAAAGTATTCGAGAAGGGTTTGACCCGTCACGTATTCTAAATCCTGGCCGCATGTACCCAATTATCGATGGCATGAATTGATATGAAAACAGATTTTACACTGGCTCAGCTTGCCGATCCGAAATTCTCGAACTCCAACGATATATTACGAAATTGCGTGCATTGCGGATTTTGTACCGCCACATGCCCCACCTATATAGAGCTTGGGGACGAACGGGACAGCCCACGAGGTCGGATTTATATGATCCAACAAATGCTGGAGAGCGGCAAACCTGCAGAAAAAGAAACTGTGACGCATATAGATCGTTGCCTCTCTTGCTTCTCCTGCATGACAACCTGCCCGTCAGGCGTTGATTATATGCATTTGGTTGACCATGCTCGCCAATATGTGGAAGACACCTACCAACGGCCCGCATTCGATCGCATCTTGCGCAATGTTTTGGGGATCATCTTGCCCCGGCCACATGTGTTTCGATTGGCGCTTCTTGGGGCGACCATTGTGAAACCATTTAAAGGGATCTTTTCAGGACGCATCCGAGCAATGCTTGATATGGCTCCCAGCTCCCTTCCGCAGCGGTCAATATTGGATGAACTGCCAGTCCATGCTGCTGAGGGAAGTAAGCGGATCAAGCGGGTGGTTTTGATGACTGGTTGCGCACAAAAAGTGCTGTCTCCTGATATTAATGATGCGACTATTCGGCTGCTAACGCGCCATGGAGTTGAGGTTGTTATTCCAAAAGAAGCCGGGTGTTGCGGAGCGTTGCCACTCCACATGGGGCAAGAAGGTCCGGCCATGGCTATGGCCCGAAAAAATATTGAAGCATGGCACAGTGAACTGACGGGCTATGGGCTTGATGCGATTATCATAAATACATCTGGTTGCGGGACTACCGTTAAGGATTACGGCCATATGTTTGAGCTTGACGAAGGCTTGTCGGAAAAAGCAAAAACGATCGGTAATCTTGCGAAAGACATAACGGAATTTCTGGCGGACCTTGATCTTAAAACCGAAAACTTCACTTCAGATTTGAGAATTGCCTATCATTCAGCCTGTTCTTTGCAACACGGACAGAAAATAACGGATATTCCAAAGGATCTTTTGGCGAATGCTGGGTTTGATGTCTACAGCCTTCCTGAGGCGCATATCTGCTGCGGATCTGCGGGAACATATAATTTGTTGCAACCTGAACTTTCAAGCCGATTGAAAGAGCGGAAAGTGAACAACATTAAATCGTTGGCACCTGATCTGGTATCAGCCGGAAATATTGGCTGTATCGAACAAATAGCGTCGGGTATGGATTTGCCAGTTGTGCATACGGTTCAGCTTCTGGATTGGGCCAGTGGGGGCCCAAAGCCAGAAGCAATTTCGTAACTAAGACGCGGCGAGTTTTTTCTCGCCAACCCAAGCAATTCGAAGAATATTAGTTGAACCCGGTGTTCCGAAGGGGACACCGGCCATAATGACGATGCGTTCTCCCGGACGGGAAAAACCTTCTTTAAAGCAAGTGTTGCAGGCTTTCTCCACCATATCACCGAAATTTTCGGCATCTTTAGTAAAGACGCAATGTAATCCCCACACAATTGCAAGTCTGCGCGCTGTTTTCAATGATGGTGTTAAAGCGAGAACTTGCGTTTCACCGCGCTCTCTTGCCGCGCGAAGGGCGGTTGAGCCCGATGTGGTGTATGTCACGACCGCAGTGGCGCCAATGGTGCTCGCAACCTGCGATGCTGCCGCACTGATGGCGTCGGCAGTTGTCGCTTCCAATAGTCCGTGGTTGGCGTCCATGGTTTTCCGGTAAAAAGGATCCTTCTCGGTTTCCACGGCGATGTCATCCATAGTGGTGACGGCTTCGATGGGGAAATCGCCAGCAGCACTTTCAGCCGATAACATAACCGCATCAGCACCGTCATAAATAGCATTTGCAACGTCGGTTACTTCTGCGCGAGTAGGCACAGGTGATGTGATCATGCTTTCCAGCATCTGCGTTGCAACCACAACAGGCTTACCTGCTTCACGGGACATGGCAATGATGTGTTTTTGAATGGACGGGACTTTTTGTAGCGGAATTTCAACGCCCAAATCACCGCGCGCGACCATGATGGCATCTGAAAGCTCAATAATACCTGCTAGATGTTCAACAGCTGCGGGCTTTTCAATTTTAGACATAACAGCAGCACGGCCAGCTACAATCTTTTTGACTTCAGCGACATCTTCCGGTCGCTGAACAAAACTAAGGGCAATCCAGTCAACGCCAAGCTCAAGAGCGAAATCAAGATCTCTTCTGTCTTTTTCTGTAAGCGCACTCATCTTCACGATGGTATTTGGAATGTTCACCCCTTTGCGGTCCGATAATTTACCGCCTGTAATGACAGTGCAATCAACGTGCTTTTTAGAAACCGCAGTAACTTCCAGATTGAGTTTACCATCATCAAGAAGCAAGTTTGTGCCAACCTCTAGGGATTGCATGACTTGGGGGTGGGGCAGGGAAACCCGGTTTTGATCGCCGGGTGTCTCGTCAAGGTCGAGGCGAAAGCTGTCGGAATTATTAAGGACAATACTATCGTCAGCAAATGTACCAATGCGAATTTTAGGTCCCTGCAAATCGGCGAGAATGCCGATCGGCCGTCCTTGTTTTAACTCAAGAGCGCGAATTGTATCATACCGAAATTTGTGATCGGCGTGTTCACCGTGGCTAAAATTAAGCCGAAAAACGTCAGCGCCCGCTAGATGTAATTTTTCAACCATATCAGGGTCCGTACTGACAGGGCCTAGGGTCGCAAGTATCTTTGTTTTTCTGAGTCTTCTCATGGTGATTTCTTTATAAATAATAGATTTGAAAATACTTTTTAGGGCGTGGGAAGCCATGTTACTTGAATATTACTTAAATAGAAATGTTCGATTAAATTAATAATTTCGCCCTCTTAATGCCAAAAATTAAGAAAAAATTAACATTATAAATAGACATACTAATTCCCATGAAAACTGATCTAGACCAAACATGGATTCGTATACCCTTTCGAGGTGCCGTCTCTGCGAAATTGCAATGGGCGCTATTTGCATGTGCCGATGGTATTGGCTTTGTTGTGGCTGAAATTCGGTTTCATATACTCCCAAGAGCAAAAAGAATATTAGCTGCAATGTTGTTTTCTTCAAGTGATGACGGACGGCAAGAACCGTCATTCGTTGCAGTTTCGCGGCAAGCCCAATATCAAAAATCTCCAGCTGAAACTGTTTCGGAAGAATTGCAATCGCTTGCCCCACCAAAATTTGATGAGCAGCCTTCAGATAAGAAATATACATACGCTTGGGCTGTTGGCCGAATAACGGAACTTGAAAATTCCGGAATAACTGATCCTGTGAGTTATTTTAATAACGAGATGACCGATTGGTGGCTTGCACCGGATGGGATGATGGAAGACGACGCAGATTTTGTCGGGATCGCCCATGCCATTGAAGAAAGATGGCATATCTGACGTTTTCACGAAAAACTTACTTTTTTACAGATCAAACTCTTTTCTTCTGCGCCTTTTGTAGAATATTATAGGGGAGACTTAACCCTTAAAGAAGTTTGTAAATGCCAAATCCCTTTACTTTATTAAATCCAGATAATTCGTCTCCCGTATTTTTGATTGCAGATCATGCAAGCCGTAACATACCGGATGAATATAATTCGCTCGATATCGAAGACGTGTCCTTACTCAGACGCCATGTGGCGTGGGATATCGGTATTGAAGATGTGACGCGACGAATGTGCGAAAGAATGGATGCAACTGGAATTTTTGCGACATTTTCCAGGCTTTTTATCGACGCAAATCGCTATCCTGATGACCCGTCGTCAACGCCATATGTGAGTGATGGCGTGACAGTTCCGGCGAATAAGGACGTTAGCGCCGCAGAACGGAAGCAGCGGGTGGATAGCTATTTTACGCCCTATCACGACAAGGTTTCCGAAATTCTCGAACTGAAATGCAAATTGCCTGAACCACCTATGGTTATTTCAATGCATAGCTTTACACCGATTATGAATGATTTTGAACGGCCTTGGCATGTGGGAGTTTTATGGGATCAAGATGGGCGAATTGCGCTTCCCATGCTGGAAGTGCTTCGCGAGAACCCGACATTGGTTGTGGGCGATAATGAGCCCTATACCGCTCGCGAGCCACTGGGTTACACCATGAACGAACATGGCACCAAAAAAGATATCCCCCATGTGGTGGTGGAAATCCGGCAAGACCTGATCGATACCCATCATGGGGCTGAATATTGGGCAAACCTCATGGTCGATGTTTTGACACAAGTCCAACGCAAGATGACTAACACCGAAAATTCGTAAACCCAAGGAGACTGCAATGGCGTTGAAACAGCCATCTTTTACGATCGGTATTGAAGAAGAATACCTGCTTGTTGATCCTGAGACGAGAGATCTTGCAATTGATCCGCCGGCCGCAATTTTGGAAGAATGCCAGCGGCGGCTACCTGATCATCAGGTCACACCGGAGTTCTTGCGTTCGCAAATTGAAATTGGAACGCGGGTCTGCGGAAATATTACCGAAGCCCGGCATGCGCTAAGTGAACTTAGATCTACGGTGTCAGAAGTGGCCCGTAATCATGGGTTAGGTCTTATGGCGGCCTCCACCCATCCGTTTGCAGACTGGCATTTGCTCAAACATACAAATCAAGAGCGCTACGATATTATTGCGCAGGACCTACAGGCGGTCGTGCGCCGTTTGATGATTTGCGGAATGCATGTCCATTGTGCCATTGAAAATGATGAACTGCGCATTGATTTGATGAACCAGGTTTCCTATTTTCTACCTCATTTGCTGGCCCTTAGCACCTCGTCACCTTTCTGGAGGGGCGAAGAAAGTGGCCTTAAATCCTACCGGTTAAGCGTATTTGATAGCTTGCCTCGAACGGGTGTTCCAGACCGTTTTGATAGTTATAGTGAGTATGAACGGCTGGTTAATATCATGATTGAGGCGGGATCTATTGAAGATGCCTCTAAGATTTGGTGGGATTTGCGTCCGTCGGCAAAGTTTCCAACCCTTGAAATGAGAATGACGGATGTCTGCTCCTTAATGGAAGACACATTGTGTATTGCCGCCATTTATTCCAGCCTGCTTCGAATGTTGTTTCGTCTGCGTCGTGGCAATCAGCGGTGGCGCATCTATCCCAGAACCTTGGTGGCTGAGAACAGGTGGCTTGCCCAGCGGTTTGGTGTGGAAGGATCTTTAATTGATCTAGGAATTCCAGGTCAAGTTTCGACCCGTGAACTGATTGAGGAAATTATTGGTCTGGTTGAAGAAGATGCGGAAGCCTTGGGCTGTACAAAAGAAGTTCTGCACGCCCGGACGATCTTAGAAAGAGGAACATCAGCTGAACGCCAGCTCTCGGTGTACCGAAAAGCAAAAGAAAATGGTATAGAGAGTAAACAAGCCCTTCAAAAAGTCGTTGATCAGGTTTTGAAAGAAACTGTCACGGGGCTCAGTTGATTGAATAAATTCAGAGTTGAGGAATAGTTATGACTGATCAGGAAACACTTGAACTGGAAGCGGCTGCATATCGGAGGCTTCGGGATCATTTACAAGAACGGACAGATGTTCAAAATATAGATTTGATGAACCTTGGTGGTTTCTGCAGAAACTGTTTGTCCAAATGGTACATGCAAGCGGCCTCTGAAAAGGGCCTTGATATGGACAAAGAACAGGCACGGGAAATTGTTTACGGCATGCCGTACTCTGAATGGAAAGATAAACACCAGAGTGAAGCATCCGCGGGTCAGATGGCTGATTTTGAAAAAACAAAACCAAAAGACTAACATTCTTGGTGGAATGATTGACTTGGCCCGGTGCATGGCTATAAATCACTGCAATCATATTTTAATCTGATAATTCAGACGAACAAACAAGGTATATGTTCATGTTCGATGAACATGCTTGTGACATGAAGAAAAGGGCCGACAATTGACAAAACAATTACCAGCAGGTGTTGTTTTTGGTGAAGAGTACCAAAAACTTATTAGTGAATGTAAAGCAGGTAGTTATGCCCTTCCGGCCGTGAATGTCGTGGGAACTGACTCCATAAATGCTGTGATGGAAGCGGCCGCTAAAAATGGCTCGGATGTGATCGTCCAACTTTCCAACGGTGGGGCTAGTTTTTATGCAGGTAAAGGATTGGATGCGACAGAATCTATGGTTCTTGGCGCCGTGTCCGCAGCCCAGCATGTTCACTTGCTCGCAAAGCATTACGGAATTTGTGTGGTTTTACATACCGACCATGCAAACCGCAAACTGATCCCATGGATTGATGCGCTTATCGATCGCGGTGAAGACTACAAGAAAACATTCGGCGTTCCGTTATTCAGCTCTCACATGGTGGATCTTTCAGAAGAGCCGCTTGATGAGAACTTGTCAGAATCCGCACGGCTTCTAAAACGTGTTGTCGGTTTGGATATGAGCATCGAAATTGAGCTTGGTATTACCGGCGGCGAAGAAGATGGCGTGGGCAGTGATGTTGATACTATCGACAACAGCAAACTCTACACACAGCCCGAAGATGTTCTTCAAGCCTATGACCAGTTAAATTCCATTGGCCACTTTTCAATTGCGGCGTCATTTGGCAATGTTCATGGTGTTTATAAGCCAGGCAACGTTGTCCTTCGTCCGAAAATATTGGATGCATCGCAAAAACTTGTGAGTGCAACACATAGCTTGGCATCTGATAAGCCATTGGACCTTGTTTTCCATGGCGGTTCTGGATCATCAGCTGAAAGCATCAAGGAAGCAATTAGTTACGGCGTGTTCAAAATGAACATCGATACAGATACACAATTCGCTTTCTCTCGCGGTGTTGGTAAATTTGTTGCTGAAAACCCAATGGCTTTCTTGCACCAAATTCATCCTGAAACTGATCAGCCACTGAAAAAATTCTACGATCCAAGAAAATGGCTGCGAAGCGGTGAAGAGACAATGATTGAACGTTTGGATCAGGCGTTTTCTGAACTGGGTTCAGTCGGAAAATCAATAGCAAAATAATCTTTCGGCGCTGGAAAATTTCAGCGCCGACCCAGAACATGCAAGAGGTAAAATATGGTTGATGTTGGCGGCGTAGCAGGAGATCACCTGCGATCTTATATTGAGCGTATCGAGCGCTTGGAAGAAGAGAAAAAAGCACTTGCTGATGATGTGAAAGAAATTTTCGCAGAAGCAAAAGGCACTGGTTTTGATGTGAAGGCCATGCGGGCAATTTTGAAGTTCCGCAAAATGGACAAAGCGGAATACCAAGAGCAAGAATACATGGTTGATTTGTATAAACATGCCCTGGGAATGCTCGACGAAATGCCTTCCGAGACAGAGCTTGAAGCTGGTGAAACTTCACCTGAAGGCGATGCATTCTAGCAGCAAACAATGCTGAGTGATTATATGGGGCGGATACCAAACTTGGTGTCCGCCCCATTTTCATTTAGTGGCGCATTCTCGGTTTTCCTGAGTGACTACGGGGCAGGCTGAATTTTGCTATAAAGCCTGCCGACAGCCAGGATTGCGTCTGTATTTCGAGAAACTCGGGAGAGCAATATGGCTCCCTGTATGGCTGAGAGGATGATGAGGCTGTTTTCATTTGCCGCCTCATTGGTAAACCCATCTTTTAGCAGTACACGAATAAAGACGGATCGCCATTTCGTGAACCCTTCATCACCTGCGCTCGCAATTTTTCCAGAAGTCGCAGACTGTTCCAGCAATGTCGTTGTAATGGGGCAGCCGTCGTTATAACCCGATGCCGTAATCCAGTAGGCGAGTAATTCGCAGTACTGGTGGATGAAATCTGCACCAGTTTCGGTTTTCCTCTCAAGATCTTCCAGTGTTTTTAAAACAGTATCGGCGGCGGCTTTCACGGCCTGTGCACCCAGCTGTTCTTTTCCTTCAGGGAAATAGTAATATAACGACCCTTTCGGGGTGCCACTGTTCTTGAGAATTTCATTCAGTCCAGTGGCCGCATAACCTTTGCGGCGAAAAAGCTTAATGGTACTTTGGATGAGCTTCTGTCTGTGATTAGGTTTTACGGTCATAAACAATCGCCATTGCTTTGGAAAATAAATTATATAGACTGGTCTACAAAATATATAGCAGGAAATAACAATAATGGAAATACCTGATGGTTTTAAACCTCATTTTCGAAAAAGCGATTTTACCAATCCGTGGGAGCCTATCTACTCTCAGGTACTACCCGATGGAGTGCAGTTAGGTCTTACTGTGGCGGCGGCGCACACGAACAGCCGTGGGTTTGTGCATGGTGGATTAATCGCAGCCTTATCGGACAATACCATGGGGATTGCGTGCGGATTGTCTCTTGGAGATGGCGCGCGCCTGGTTACGGCCTCACTCGTCACTGATTATATTTCATCAGGAGAGATGGGGGAGTGGTTGGTGTTTAATGCTGAAGTTTTGAAAACCGGAAGAAGACTTTGTTTTGCCCAATGTCTTGTGACCGCAAATGATCGGTTAATCGCACGGGCAAGTGCGACCTTTAGCACTCTTTCGTAAAAGACTGATAAATGACCGCAGATCGAGGCAGTAATCGTCATTTTTCGGTTTAATTGTTTGGCGTCAAATGGTAACTGAGAGGGAGAAAATCACCAGTTGCTCGAAGCAGCTTGTATGCGAGGGAATGTAATGACAAGAGAAATTAAATCAGTTGCCGTACTTGGCGGCGGAACTATGGGGCTTGGAATTGCTGCAGCGTCAGCAGATGCAGGCGCTGACGTTTTGTTGCTAGATGTAACCATGGCAGCGGCAGAGGCGTCATTGGATCGAATGAAAAATATTCGCCCGCCTGCGTTTGAAAACCCCGCATCCGCAGATCGTATTTCCCTTGGTAGCTTTGAGACGGATCTCGCCGAGATTAAAAACTACGACTGGATTTGTGAAGCCATCGTTGAAGATGTAACCGTAAAACGTGAGTTGTTCGCAAAACTAGAGCCGCTTCGAAAAGACGGATCTGTGGTGTCTACGAACACTTCTGGTATCCCGCTGAAAGACATTGCGGGTGGTATGCCTGAGCGTTTGCGCAAAGACATTGTGGTTACACATTTCTTTAATCCAGTGAAGATCATGCGTTTGATGGAATTGATTCCAAGCGCAGATACAACTTCTGACGTAACTGACGCCCTTGCTGATTTTTGCGGAAATAAGCTAGGTAAAGGTGTTGTTTATGCCAAAGATACAGTGAATTTTATTGGAAACCGTATTGGTTGTTTCTTCATGTTGTCTGGATTGCATAAAGCGCAAGAAGCTTTGCAAAACGGAATGACTATGGAGCAGATTGATACAGTGCTCGGTAAGCCTGTTGGGTTGCCGCCCACTGGTCTTTACGGACTGATCGATTTGATCGGACTGGATATAATGGATCTTGTAGGCAAAAACCTGCACGCCAATTTACCCGATGCCGATGTGGGTCGAGCCTTCACGAGTTTCCCAAAAGTAGAACAAGCGATGCTTGAACGGGGCCAATTGGGCCGGAAATCTAAAGGCGGATTTTACCGCCTAAATATTGCGGAAGACGGTACAAAGACTAAAGAAATTTTTGATCTTTCTAACGAGGCATGGCGGACTGCAGACCGAATTTCACTGGATGAAATTCACGCAAATACTGAAACCGTGCTCTTTGCAGATGACGAAATGGGCAAGCTTGCATGGGATATCATGGGCGGCACGCTTTTATATGCGGCAGACCTCGTACCTGAAATTTCAGACGATGTTGTGAATATTGACCGGGCGATGCGCTGGGGCTTTGGATGGGCTAAAGGTCCGTTCGAATTGCTAGATCAGCTCTCACCGGCTAAAGTTATCGCAAAACTGGAAGCCGAAGGCCAATCCCTTCCTGCCATGCTTCAAACATTGAAAGATGCAGGTGCAGATAGTTTCTATAGAAATGACGGTACTGAATATCTAACACGTCAAGGAACTTGGGAAACTGTTCCTGCGGAATAGTACTTGAATTAAATTTTGCACGTATTAAGTGAAAAAGGTCGCATCATGTATAGAAGATGCGGCCTTTTTTGTGAGGAAAGATGCAGAGTTTTTCTGTCGAAAGAACTGGTTTTGCCGCTCTGACAATTTTGGAGCTTTTGGTGCAAGAGTTGGTTATCAAGGGCGTCTTGTCAGAACGCGAAGTGAAGCGGGTTTTTAGCGCTGCTGCCCGCCGGCATGATGACGCAGCCGACGCGGATGTTGATAAGACTGAGATCAACGTTGAGGCTGCCCAGTTAATTCGGGCCTTGGGCCGGGGCCTTGAGCCGCTTCTTGATCGAGAAAAAGAATTGAAGAAAGAGATCAAAGCCAAATCTTATAAGAAATCGGCAAGCTACACAAAACAGAAACTTAAAAAGAAATCAAAACAGAAATCTATTCGTCGCGCTGCGGGTGTTTCTGGATAAGGGCTGTTGGTCTCGTTGGTCTCAAAACCAAATTTCCAGTGCAATTGGGGCAGAAGCCTTTGTGGGTTTCTTCTTTGCAGTTTTGACAAAATGTACACTCTATTGTGCAAATGTAGGCGTCAGGTCCGTCATTCGGTAGGGGCACGTTACATGTCTCACAGGCGGTTTTAAGTAAAAGCATTAGTCTCTCCTTTTTGGGCAATGTAACTGTCCGGCAGGGAGGCAGAAAGTGCCAATTGATATCCAGATTATGGGACCAATTGGCACTGTAGTTTACTCGGCTGCTTCTTTATGAGGGGCTGAGCTTTTGAAGACCCCCATCAAATTTTCAAGGTCGCGTCTGTAGTGTTCAATAGCCTTATCTTTTACGTGGCCGTAACCGCGAACTTTCATGGGTAATTCTGCGATTTCAACAGCAGAAGCATAATTGTCAGCAGTAAGGTTATCAATTAATTGAGACAGGATCTGCTCAAACTGCTGAAGAATAAGACGCTCTTCTTTGCGTTCAGCAAGATATCCAAATGGATCAAGTGCAGTTCCCCTCAAAAATTTAAACCGGGGGAGGATTTCGAAAGCCTTCTTCATCCAAGGACCGTATTCGGATTTTTTCAATTCGCCGGTATTTGGGTCTTTCTTTGCGAAAAGCGGCGGAGCCAGATTGTATTTTACCCGATAATCACCCTCCATCATCCGATCGACTTTATCCATGAAGCCAGTATCTGCATAAAGGCGGGCAACTTCATATTCATCCTTATACGCCATGAATTTAAACAAAGATTTAGCAACGGCTTTGGAGAGCGCATTGGTGCCTGTCTTAATATCGGCTTCTTTAACCTTGATCCGATCAACAAGGCTTGCATAGCGTCTTGCATAGGCGCCATCCTGATAATCGGTCAAGAACGTTTTACGCCTGTCAATTATCTCATCGATGTCATCTGATGGCTCAACTACGTCTACTGGTCCTGAAAGTTTAGCGACCTCTGCGTTGACTGCATCAGCATCTGCGGCCATGGCGCGTCCCCATGCAAAGGCTTTCTTGTTTCCTTCAACGGCAACACCGTTGAGATCGATAGCTTGCATCAGCGCGTCCATTGAGATGGGAACAAATCCCATCTGGAATGCATAGCCAAGCATGAACAAGTTTGTCGCAATGGAATCGCCCATTAATGTTGTTGCAATATGGCTCGCATTAATCAGGTGGCAATCATCTTTACCAACAGCGCTTTGAATATGCTCCAGTGTGCTTTTGATGGGGAAGGGGGCATCTGGATTAAGGGTGAAATCCATTGTCGGTGCTGGATGTGAATTTACGACCGCCTTTGCGATGCCCACATCAAGTTTTGCCAAACTATCATAAGACCCAGCGACGACCATGTCGCAGCCAATAAGTAAGTCAGCCCGGCCCGCAGGAATGCGAACTGCATTAATGTCTTCAGGCGTCGGGGCAATATGAATATGACTTGTAACCGCGCCACCTTTTTGGGCAAGACCTGCTTGGTCAAGAACCGTCACGCCTTTACCTTCAATATGGGCCGCCATACTGAGCAAGGCACCAATGGTCACAACACCAGTTCCGCCAATACCAGTTATCAGAATTCGGTAAGGCTGGTCGATATTTTTAAGGGTTGGTAGCGGCAGGCCTTCTGCTGGATCATCTGTCGCACTTTTTTCAGGTTTGCGGAGTTTGCCACCTTCGATGGTGACGAAGCTTGGGCAAAATCCGTTTACGCAGGAAAAATCCTTGTTGCAGTTGGATTGGTTTATGGCGCGTTTCCGTCCAAATTCTGTTTCCAGCGGTTCGACAGAAATGCAATTGGATTTCACCGAGCAGTCTCCGCAGCCTTCGCAGACGAGGTCGTTAATCATAACGCGCTTAGCAGGATCAGGGAACAGGCCTCTTTTCCGGCGACGGCGCTTTTCTGCGGCGCAAGTTTGATCAAAGATTAGGATTGAAACACCTTTGATTTCACGCATGGATTTCTGAACTGCGTCGAGATCATCCCGATGATGAAAAGTAGTGCCTTTTGGCCAGTTTATGCTTGATGGATACTTGTCAGGCTCATCTGAGACGACCTGAATAACCACAGCACCTTCACCCGCAACTTGCTGCGCAATTTGCCATGGCGTCAGTTGATCGCCAAGGGGCTGCCCCCCTGTCATCGCGACGGCATCATTATACAGTATTTTGTATGTCATGTTGGCTTTGGCAGCAATGGCTTGCCTAATGGCAAGCAGGCCGGAATGATGATAAGTGCCATCGCCCAGATTTGCGAAAATATGTTTTTCCTCGGTGAAATGTTGTTGTCCAACCCAAGGTACGCCTTCACCGCCCATTTGGGTAAATTCGTTGGTGTTTCGGTCCATCCAAGTCACCATGAAGTGACACCCAATGCCGGCAACGGCGCGGCTTCCCTCAGGGACGACCGTGGATCGGTTATGGGGGCAACCGGAACAATAGAAAGGCGTTCTGCTGATTTTGGCAGGTGATTGATCTAGCTGTTTTTCTTTTCGGTCAAGGAACGCCAATCGATCTTCGATTTGCTCCGATGTATGAAAACGGCGGATCCGTTCAGCAATTACCCGCGCAACCCGCGCTGGCGTTAATTCTCCAGCGGAGGGGAGGATATGCGTGCCATCATCATCAAACTCTCCGATGATGCGAGGCCGGACCTCTGTGTCCCAGTTATAAAGTTGTTCCTTCATCTGGTTTTCAACCAAAGCCCGCTTTTCTTCAACCACGAGAACTTCTTCAAGCCCTTCAGCAAAGTTCCGAACACCTTGCGGATCAAGGGGCCAAGGCATGCCAACTTTGTATACTGTCAAACCAATTTCGGCAGCTTGTTCGTCATCGATACCCAAATCACGAAGCGCTTGCCTGACATCCAAATAGGCTTTGCCGGTGGAGACAATACCAAAGCGCCGTTTAGGCGAGTCCATGGTTATTTTGTCCAGATTGTTCGCTCTGGCAAACGCGCGGGCGGCATAGATCTTATGTTCGTTTAACCGGACTTCTTGCTCAAACCGATTGTCGTTTCCACGAATATTGAGGCCACCTTCCGGGAGTTCAATATCAGGGTATGTGATTTGCACCCGATCTGGATCCACATGGACGGACGCGCCGCCTTCAATGGTTTCAGATACACATTTAAAGCCAACCCAAAGCCCTGAAAAACGTGACATGGCGATGCCGATTAGGCCATAATCCAGAACTTCTTGCACGCTGGAGGGATGAAGAACAGGCATCATCCAACCCATGAACCCATGTTCACTTTGATGGGCAACTGTTGACGAAACTATGCCGTGGTCATCACCTGCAAGAGCCAATACTCCTCCAAATTTTGAGGTGCCATTAGAATTTGCATGACGGAAAACATCGCCGGTTCGGTCTACGCCCGGGCCTTTACCATACCAAAGGCCAAACACGCCATCGTATTTAGCACCTTCATACATATTGAGTTGCTGTGAGCCCCAAACCGCAGTTGCTGCTAAATCTTCGTTGATGCCGGGCTCAAAATGGATGTCGTTTTCCACGAGGAGCGGTTTTATTTTCCAAAGTGCTTGATCATAACCCCCAAGAGGAGAGCCGCGATAACCGGATATGAAACCTGCTGTATTTAGGCCTGCTTGCCGATCACGGGCTTTTTGCATAAGTGGTAGGCGAACGAGCGCTTGAATTCCCGTAAGGAAAACCCGACCTTTTTCCAACAAGTATTTGTCGTCCAGTGAGACCTTGGAAAGTGGCATTCTATAACTCCCTAGCAAGTAGTGCTGTATTATATAATATATAAGACGCTAACAGGTTAATCAATAAAGGTCAACAATACTGACATTTAGAAAGAATATTACGTGACGTATATTTTTTTTACTTTTACGTGCAATAAAGCCAGTTCAGTGCGATAAAATGGCGTAATTGACGCATATGAGGCCTTTAAATGACCACTTTAGTTACCGGAGCTGCCGGATTCATTGGTATGCATGTTTGTAAAAAACTGCTTGAGGCTGGCGAAGAAGTGATCGGTTTGGACTGTTTGAGCGACTATTATGATGTGTCGCTTAAAGAAGACCGCCTCGCGGAGCTGACACCGTTTGCTAAATTTAAATTTATAAAAGCCGACATCAGTGAGGATGACACGTTTTCAGACATCCTTTCCAAAATAGATGGCATTACAAAGGTTGTTCATTTAGCAGCGCAAGCAGGTGTTAGGCACAGCATTACGCATCCGCAATCATATGCCCGATCAAATTTGACAGGCTTCCTGAACATCCTCGAGTATGGACGTAACCTGCCGGGGCTTGAGCATCTGGTTTATGCAAGTTCCAGTTCCGTCTATGGCGGTAACCGCGAATTACCTTACGCTGTTGGGCAATCTGTAGATCGTCCAGTGTCCCTTTATGCGGCGACAAAGAAATCTAATGAGTTAATGGCGCACAGTTATAGTCATCTGTATCGAATGCCAACAACGGGTTTGCGGTTTTTTACAGTCTATGGTCCATGGGGCCGCCCGGACATGGCCTATTGGTCATTCACCAAGGCGATGCTCAATGGAGAGACCATCAAAATTTTTAATAAAGGTGATATGAAGCGGGACTTTACCTATATAGATGATATTGTCAGCGGCATTCTGAAGGTGTTAAAAGCCGCGCCGACTGATGATGGAGACGAACTACCGCCTTATCGGATCTATAATATCGGTAATCATCGATCGGAACCTTTAATGAATTTGGTAAAAACACTTGAGAGTTCTTTGGGCGTCACCGCAGAACTTGAGTTTTTACCAATGCAAAAAGGGGATGTTAAAGAGACGTTCGCCGATATTAGTCCGCTGCAAAAAGACGTTGGGTATGAGCCGGTCACATCATTGGATGTGGGCATCCCAAATTTTGTTAAATGGTATAGAAGCTATAACAAGGAAAAATGATCCTATGGCGAATATGTTTGATATTTCGCAGATCCAAAACATCATCGATATCGGTATTCCGCATTGTGCGGATATTGGTGTGAAGGTTGAAGAGATTTCGGAAACCGATGTTGCGATGCGCCTGCCGTATGACGAAAGATTTGTGGGTAATCCCGTATCTGGCGTTCTTCACGGCGGTATAATCACAACCCTGATTGATTCAGCGAGTGGCATGTGTATTTACGTAAAAATGCAAAAATACATTCCCATTGCCACATTGGACCTTCGGATTGATTATTTGAAAGCGGCAGAACCGGGCAGAGACGTCATTGCACGGGCAACTTGCTATAAATTATCTCGGCAAATAGCGTTTGTTCGGGCAATTGCCTATCACGATGACCCAGACGATCCTATTGCCAATAGTGTCAGCACATTTATGTTGAAATCAACGCCCACTAAGCCTTTGAACGTAGCGTCAAAAGAGATGGCAGATAAGAAATGACGGAAAAATCATCAGAACAATTCTTAGAAGCCATTCTAAAGGCGAAAGCCTCAAAGGATTTAAGCGCAGTTTCTGACTTAATCCCTTATTTTAGTTATTTGGGCCTAGAGATCCAAGAAGAGGACGATCAATATATTTGTCGTCTGCCTCAAGCGAAGAAATTTACGGGAAATCCAACACTACCGGCCATACACGGCGGTGTCGTAGGAGCGTTTTTGGAAAGCACAGCGCTTGTTCATTTATTGCTGACCCAGGACCTTAAGCATCTACCGAAAATCATTACTTTCACCGTTGATTATTTGAGATCGGCAAAGGTTGAAGACTGTTTCGCTGAGGCGATTATTACCAAACCCGGACGCCGCGTGGCAAACATGCGCGTGCGGGCATGGCAAAAAGATCGCAACAAACCAATTGCCACAGCAAACGCCAACTTCCTTGTTAGCTAAACTCGACACCTTAAAATACCGCCATATGTGGAGCATCTATTGAATGTCTGAACAAGCTTTGTCCAAGTTACCTGAATGGGATCTAACGGATCTATATCCGTCAACAACTTCTGCTGAACTAGAAGGCGACATTAGAAACTCAGCATCCGAAGCAAAAGATTTTGCGGCGATGTATGAAGGTAAATTGGACACTTTAGATGGCGCTGGAATGGCTGCTGCAATCCAAGGGTATGAAGCGATCGAGGAAACTCTTGGCCGTGTAATGTCTTACGCATATCTGGTTTATGCGGGCGATATGTCTGACCCTGAAATTGGGAAATTTTTCCAGACGATGCAAGAACGTATCAATGTCATTTCCACCGACATGTTGTTTTTCACCTTAGAACTCAACAAGGTCGACGAAGACAAGTTTTCAGGACTTTATTCCGATGTAGACCTTCTGCGCTATAAGCCGTGGGTGGACAATATTCGCGCATTGAAGCCTTATCAGCTTGAAGACAACTTGGAAAAAATGCTGCATGAAAAAAACGTATCGGGCCGAAGTGCTTGGGTGCGTCTATTCGATGAAAGTATGGCGGGCCTACGTTTTGAATTAGACGGGAAAATGTTGGCATCGCAAGAGGTGCTTCATCAGTTGTCTGATAAAGATGGCGTAAAACGGAAAGCAGCAGCTAAGAGCCTTGGAAAAGTGTTCGGCGAAAATGTTCGTCTTTTTGCGCTGATTACCAACACGCTCGCAAAAGATAAGGCAATTGAAGACGAATGGCGCAAAACGGAAAGTCCTATGTCCATGCGACATATGTCTAACCAAGTCGAAGATGAAGTAGTTGATGCCTTATCAAGTGCCGTTCAGGCATCCTATCCTCGGCTTTCCCACAGATACTACAAGTTAAAAGCCAAGTGGATGGGGCAAGATAAGCTGGATTATTGGGATCGTAATGCACCGCTTCCAGAAGATGATGATCGTGTTATCCCATGGGATGAAGCCCGTGATACCGTGCTGGAAGCCTATGGTCGTTTCTCGCCCGAACTTGCATCCATGGGGAAAGAGTTTTTTGATAAGCCTTGGATTGATGCCTCTGTTCGGCCCGGTAAATCCCCCGGTGCCTTTGCTCATCCAACAGTCCCAAGTGCGCATCCCTATTTACTTGTGAATTATCAGGGTAAAATTCGGGATGTAATGACTTTGGCCCATGAACTTGGCCATGGCGTACATCAGGTGTTAGCGGGACCACAAGGTGCGCTTCTATCTGACACGCCGCTGACCCTTGCTGAAACCGCAAGTGTTTTTGGTGAGCAGTTGACCTTTAGAGCCATTCTTGAAAAAGAAACTGATCCCGCCAAAAAGCGGGTGATGCTCGCTGGTAAAGTGGAAGATATGCTCAATACCGTGGTGCGCCAAATAGCGTTCTACGAATTTGAAGTTCGGCTTCACAAAGCCCGCCGCATCGAAGAATTATCGCCAGATCAAATCGGAAAAATCTGGATGGACGTGCAAAAGGAAAGCTTGGGCCCTGCCATTCGTTTACATGATGAATATCAGTATTTTTGGAGCTATATTCCCCACTTCATTCATTCACCATTTTACGTATACGCCTATGCCTTTGGCGATTGTTTGGTAAATGCGCTTTATGCTGTGTACCAAGATGCAGAAGAAGGGTTTCAAGAGAAATACTTTGAAATGCTTCGCGCCGGTGGAACGTTGCGGCATAAAGAGTTATTAGCGCCGTTTAATCTCGATGCCTCTGATCCTGCTTTCTGGTCAAAAGGATTAAGTGTTATCGAAGGCTTTATTGATGAGCTTGAAAACCTTTAAGAGCCTTAATTAGAGGAAGGGCTCCAGCTCTTCCTCGATTTCCCCGCTAGCTGTCTTACTGAAATGAAGTAGGCTATTGGGCGGTATTTCTGTCCAACTGTTAGTGTCTTCATCAAGTGGCTCGCTAACCACAATCACTGATCCGGTATTTTGCGCTTGATATAAAGAGGGTGCTTTTTTGTCACTGGACCACCTGAGTGCCCAAAATTGCTCTCCGTTAGAGATTGCAAAAGTGGCGCGAAAAGCCTCCTTGATCCCTTTTTCAGATCGCAAGGTTTCAACTTGCTGAACAGTTTTGCGCAAAGCCTTTTTAGTGCACTCATTCATTCCATTTGAAATTAGGAGGTGGAAAAGTAGCTCACTGTCAGTTCCGCCTTGAATGCTATTATAGCAATCGTCGCTTAGCAGCTTTTCCAGATCGCGTTTCACGGCGGGAAAATTACCGATCTGCCCGTTGTGCATAAAAAGCCAATTTTTGTGACGAAATGGGTGGCAGTTTAGGTAGATACTTGGGGCTCCGGTAGAGGCTCTCACGTGGGCAAAGAAAAGATGGCTTGTGACGTGTTTTGCCAATTCGCGTAAATTTGGATCAGACCATGCAGGGCCCGGATTGCGGTAAAGCCCCGGCTCCTTTTGGTGACTATACCAGCCCAGACCGCCACCATCTCCGTGAACCCCGAGTTTTGCTTCACTAGATTGAAGGGCTTGTACTGTCAGTGATCGATCTCGCTCATAAACAAGGTCTTCAACAATGCGCGGAGTTCCAAAATAGGCAAGCCAACGACACATGAGATTATCCAATCAAATAATAATGTCCCAAATTAGCAGTTTTTCTACTGGAATTCGTTAAATAAAACGAAGAGAAAACGACAAATTCGAAAAACGGAACACAATCTATTGCTCCAATACTGGGATTTGCTATATTGCGGGTCAAAGCATTACTAAACCAGATAGGTAAAATTATGTATGAACATGGAAATATGAATATTAAACAGCAAAACAGCTCGTACGACAGTTTTGTAAAAATCACAACATACACGACTGTATTTTTAGTGATCCTTCTTTCTCTCATGGCTGCGACATTGCTCTGATTGAAGATGTGCATTTTCGGATTCCACTGAAAATGCGCCGAAATTTGGCGTTGGCAGGGCGCTGAACAGACACTCTACTAATCATAAAATAACAAAGGATCGATTATGAAAATCGCTATCCCGATGGAGAGGCGAGAACACGAAAAACGTGTCGCGGCTTCACCAGATACTGTAAAAAAATTCGTAGGTCTGGGCGGTGAGGTAATTATTGAAACGGGAGCGGGCAACTTAAGTTCTTTCTCAGATCAGGATTACATTGACGCCGGCGCGAGTATCGCTGCCGATGCCGCCGCTGCTCTGAAAGATGCTGATGTTGTCTTGAAAGTACAACGTCCTCTCACTGCTGCAGAAGGTGGTGCTGACGAGCTTGCTTTATTGAAAAAAGGGGCAACCCTGGTGTCCGTTCTGGCTCCTCTTCAAAATAAAGAGCAAGTCGCAGCATATGCTGCTGCCGGAATTGAAGCACATGCGATGGAATTGGTGCCGCGGATTAGCCGAGCGCAATCCATGGACGTTCTATCATCCCAATCAAACCTTGCAGGTTATAAATCTGTTTTGGATGCGGCTAACGAATATGGCAAAGGCATGCCAATGATGATGACTGCTGCCGGTACTGTTGCACCGGCGAAAGTCTTTATTATGGGTGTTGGTGTCGCGGGCCTTCAAGCGATCGCTACTGCGCGCCGTTTGGGCGCTATTGTGACGGCAACCGATGTGCGTGCTGCCACCAAAGAGCAAGTCGAAAGCCTTGGTGCAAAATTTGTTATGGTCGAGTCTGATGAAGCCGGTGACGGCGAGGGCGGATATGCCAAAGAAATGTCTGATGAATACAAGAAAAAACAGGCAGAACTTGTTTTTGAACATGTGAAGAAGCAAGACATTGTCATTACAACAGCTCTTATTCCAGGACGTGTAGCTCCTGTGCTGATCTCGGATGAGATGCTTGCAGTGATGAAACAGGGCTCTATTGTGGTCGATCTCGCAGTTGAAGCGGGCGGCAATGTGACACAGTCCAAACTAGGCGAAGTCGTTGAAACTGCGAACGGTGTTAAAATCGTTGGACATCACAATGTTCCAAGCCGCCTTGCAAGTGATGCATCCGCGCTATACTCGAAAAATCTTTTCAATTTCTTGCAGCCAATGATCAATAAAGAAACAGGCGCGTTGGAAATGAACTGGGAAGACGAAATTATTCTGGGCACGGGCCTAACACGGGACGGCAAAGTCGTTCACCCACTTCTGACAGAGGGAGCAAATTAATCATGGATATGGTCGATCCTACTGTTTTCAGACTGGCAATTTTCGTTTTGGCGATCTTTGTTGGTTATTACGTGGTGTGGAGCGTAACACCTGCTTTGCATACTCCCTTGATGGCTGTAACTAATGCCATTTCATCTGTGATTATTGTTGGTGCATTGATCGCTGCGGGTCCCGCAGAGTTTAATATTGCTAAGATCTTTGGTTTCGTCGCCATTGTTCTTGCATCAATAAATATCTTTGGCGGCTTCCTTGTGACACAACGGATGCTTGCCATGTATAAGAAAAAACAGAAATAGGGGGAACGTCAGTGTCTGCAAATATAACTGCGCTTGCCTATCTGGTATCCGCTATTCTTTTCGTCCTCGCACTGCGAGGGTTATCTTCACCTGAAAGTTCACGACGTGGGAACATGCTGGGTATGATCGGTATGGCCATTGCCATGATCGTAACCATTCTTGACCCAAGCGTTGTATCCTACGAATGGATCATTGGTGGTATTCTTGTGGGCGGTGCCATAGGTGCCGTGATCGCACAGCGTATCGCTATGACTGCAATGCCTCAATTGGTTGCAGCCTTTCATTCACTCGTTGGTTTGGCCGCGGTTCTTGTTGCCGCTGCCGCTTTCTATAACCCTGAAGCCTATGGTATTCTTGATGCGGGCGGAGAACTCAAAACTCTTAGTCTGATTGAGATGGCAATTGGCGTTGTTATTGGCGCCATAACTTTCTCAGGTTCTGTGATTGCCTTTACCAAGCTGCAAGGTCTTGTCTCTGGTAGTCCCGTGACTTTCCCAGGTCAGCATATGGTGAACCTTGTCATCGGTCTCGCGATTGTGGCTTTGATTGTCATGTTCTGTCTTGATAAGGGCCAAGATCAATCAATTTTCTGGGCGATGACGGCACTTGCATTCCTTATCGGCTTCTTGATCATTATTCCGATCGGCGGCGCGGATATGCCTGTTGTGGTTTCCATGCTGAATTCTTATTCAGGCTGGGCCGCTGCTGGTATCGGCTTCACCCTTGAAAACACAGCACTCATCATCGTTGGTGCGCTTGTGGGCTCTTCTGGTGCGATCCTATCCTATATCATGTGTAAAGCGATGAACCGATCTTTCATCAGCGTGATTTTAGGTGGCTTCGGCGGCGAAGATACCACAGCATCTGCTGATAAGGGCGATCGTCCTCATAAAGCAGGTTCTGCTGAAGATGCGGCATTTATCATGAAAAATGCTGGTAAAGTGATTATCGTGCCAGGTTACGGCCTAGCGGTAGCACAAGCACAGCATGCGCTTCGTGAAATGGGTGATTTGCTTAAAAAAGAAGGTGTTGATGTTGCCTACGCCATTCACCCCGTCGCGGGTCGTATGCCGGGCCACATGAACGTTCTCTTGGCAGAAGCCAACGTATCCTACGATGAAGTGTTCGAACTGGAAGAAATCAATTCTGATTTTGCTGGTGCGGATGTGGCTTTTGTCGTTGGTGCGAATGATGTGACCAACCCAGCTGCGCGTGATGATCCACAAAGCCCGATTTACGGGATGCCTATTTTGGATGTGGATAAATCACAAACGGTTCTATTTGTGAAACGGTCAATGTCTTCAGGTTACGCCGGTATCGACAATGACTTGTTCTATAAAGATAACACCATGATGCTTCTCTCTGACGCGAAGAAGATGGTGGAAGATATCATTAAAGCTCTCTAACGGCGCTTTAAGTGAAATGAAAAGGCTGCGGTTTTCCGCAGCCTTTTTTTGTGAGTAATGTTTTATAAAAATCCAAATCTCAGTCTCTTGGCCAGACCTTGGGGAAATACGGATCCTCAAAGCGATCACCATCCTTCATGTCAAAGTTTGACAGAATAGACATGACCTTTTGGTTTTCCAAAAATGTTCCCGGGCGGTCATCAAAGTTGGCATCGTCCCCTAAATACCGAAGAGCTAGTCCGCGGCGACGCCCGGTAAGAGATGCGTTACCTGCGGCATAATGCAAGGTAAGGGGATGATGGATAATCACATCACCAGGGCTCATTTCCCAAGAAAGGATTTCATGTTTGTCCCGTTCGGCTTCGATATCCGGTAACGGCTCAAACCCTGCTTTGGCATAGATATCCGCATAGCCAGTATTAGTTCCGAACGCTGCCGGTGCATACATTTTGCCCCACTTGTGGGATCCCTTAATATAAACAACAACACCGGTCTCCACAGTGGCGGTGTCAAATGGTACCCAGATTGAGAGGATATCATCGCCCCTTACAGGCCAATAAGGCAGATCTTGGTGCCAGGGAGTAGCTTCAATTGTATTTGGCTCCTTTACCAAGAGCTGATCGTAGAAGAAATTCACCGCATTTGATTTCATGACTGTAGCGGCAAGCTCCGGCATCGGGCTTTGTTTTATAAAGGCTTCAAAATCTTGATCCCGCATCCAAGCAAAAAAATCCCCCAGATATCTTCCGTTTTCCCCCTTTGGTGTGTATTCCACTGATGCTGCGCCGGGATTATCTAGTATCCGATCGATGGCTTCGCGCATGACCTCAATCCACTCCAAGGGGACAACCTCTCGTAACACCGCTGCTCCATTTTCTTCATAGTCTGCGATCTCTTCAGCCGTGATTGCGCGGGCGAGGTTTTTGGGTAAGGAGGTTAAAGTCATGGTGGAACTCCGTTTGTTCGTGTTGACATGACAACACTATTGTCTATTGAGTTGTCATGTCAACTCAATATGGTATTCTATAGGCAGGGAGTATTGTTGATGACATTGGATGCGAGTTTCTTTTTGAATGACCCGATAGGAGATTTGGGTGCTGGTCAAACTCTTGAGTTTGATAAAAACCCGACGGTTCTGTTAGTGTTTGCGGCCAATAGGTTTACCCGCAATGCAGCGCGAGTTTATCAGGACAAGTATGGGATCGGTGCGATGGATTGGCGGATGCTGGTGATGTTGACCAAGGAGCCGAATATCCCAGTGGCTCGAGCAAGTCGGGTAATTGGCATAGATAAAGCGGCGGTCAGTCGTTCGCTTGGTCGCTTGTATGAAAAACGGCTTGCGTTACCAACAATTCCTGAAGGCGATGCACGACGTAAAATTTGGAAACTTTCAAGTGAAGGTGTCATGCTCCACAGTGAGATTTTGAAGGATGCACTGGGGCGACAACAAAAAATATTGAAAAATTTTTCTGATACGGACGTTGTGCAATTTAATGGTTATCTCCAGCGCTTGTTGGATAACCTCGAAGCGCTGGAGTGAAATTGAATGGTTTGGGTCGATTAAATACTCATGTGGCTGACGAGAAAGATGCAATATCGTTCATTTTTTTGAGCCTATGCCGTTTGAAAACTAGCATGTGTCATTTTACGAAAACCGACAACTTCGAGTACCGCAAAAATTGCCACCATGAAGGCGACAGCCTCTATAATGACGGCACCTTCTATACTGAACCAATGGGGTGCAAGGCTTAACAAGGCAATGCTGGCGGCGACCCACAGAATATCAGCTGTAATAATGAATTTTATATATAAGGTGTTTTCAATAGCTCGAAGAGCGGTGTAACCCACATCAAGACCGAAGAGAACTAAGCCAGCCCCGCAAATATAAAGATAAAGGGTGCTATCAAGTCCCATCAAGTCGGTGAGGGGCCCGTTGGCCACAAGGCAGATAAGACCACCCAATATGGATACGGTTGCGTTTGTGAGCAGTGTTTTCTTTAGTAAATCTGAAGATGTCTTTGTCATTTTCCAATCCCTTTTCCAATGATCAGTTTCGTTTTGTGGGAGCAGAATTGCAAATTGAGGTTATGCTCGCAATTACCTCAGAGGTAATGTTCATCCTCTTTTTTTTGGATTATAGTTTTTCCATGATTTCAAATGGAGATTGCCGATGGAAACGAATGCACTAAAAAACAATGGTTCCGAGTTTGGAAGTTTGCTTCGAAAGTGGCGTCAAATTCGAGGGTTTAGCCAACTTGATTTGGCATTAGCTGCGGAAAGTTCAGCGAGGCACTTAAGTTTTTTAGAAACGGGACGCGCTAAACCGAGCCGTGAAATGGTGCTTCGCTTGGCTGAGACCATGGACTTACCGCTTCGGGATCGAAATCGATTGCTTAACGACGCGGGCTTCCGTGCGGCATATGCTGAACGTTCCCTTGAAGGCGAAGGTCTTGATCAAGTTCGACGCGCCCTTGATTATATTCTGGCGCAGCAAGAGCCTTATCCCGCGTTAGTGATGAACCGTTGTTTTGATGTGCTGATGATAAATCATGCCGGCGCGAAAATGATGCAAGCTTTAGGCTTTCAATTAGGCGGGACGGCTGGTCCTCCCAATATTCTTCGATTGAGCCTACATCCAGACGGTTTTAGGACTGTGGTCAAGGATTGGGAGCGGATGGCACGCCATATGATTTACCGCGCGTACCGACAGGTAAACGGGCAGGATGACAGTGATCCGCTTTTGAAAATACTGGATGAAGTGCTCACCTACCCAGACGTTCCAAAGGATTTCTTTTTTGAAGATCCTAGCCAAGATGCGCTTCCTGTTCTCCCCATTGAAATGGAGATGAACGGCGTAACACTATCTTGGATTACGACTGTGGCGAGCTTTGGAACTCCGCAAGATGTGACCGCTCAAGAAATAATGGTGGAAAGTATGTTTCCTGCCAACGCGGAAACAGAAGCCATTGTGAAGGCTATGTCCTGATCCTAGATTTGATCATTTATCCAAGCGTCAATCCGGGGCCATAAGCCTGAGCCAGTCCGTAAATGTTCGAAATGGCCTAGTTTTTCAGCGCCAATTTCGGATGGATTAATCTCCCAGAGCGACGTGGAGTCCGCAGGCATAAGGCTGGAGAAAGCCTTGACTGCCTTAGAGGGGGCTAAGCTAAGGTCGTCTGTAAACCCGATGCATAACGTTGGTGTCGTCGAAGCGCTCAATGCTGGTTCCAGCTCACGCCCATCCGTCCCGCGCAAAGTACCCGACATCCCCCAATTTGCCCAATCTAAGACTTGCCTGCGAGCCATGGGTGCGCCCCAGCCCAAGTATTGCCCGGGCAAATATCCCAAGATCTTTGAAAGGGCGGCAAATGAGCAATATACGGCTAGTGATGCCCGCCCAATATATTTTGAATGAAGATGAGCCGAGGTGAGGGTAATGACCCCGTTCACGACGTCAGGGTTTTCTGCTGCAAATATTGAAGTTAGATAGCCGCCAAGGCTATGTCCCATTAGGAATAGGGGCAGGTCTGGTTGGTTTTTCTTAAGGGTAGTTATGACAGCTGGTAAATCAAATTGTAAGATATGATCAAAACCGAAGTCCACCCCACGCTTCGGATGAGGGGTGCTTTTACCATGTCCCCGTGGATCAAGTGTTACAACGAGGTTCCCCATTTTCGCAAGAGCACTTGCCAAAAAGCGGGCTGGTCTTGAATGAGATCCCATTGCAGGAAGCATAAGGATGATTGCTTTTGTTTCGCGCGACGGAGGAGAATAAGAGTTGGCTCTTAACGTCCAACCATCACTGGTGGTGAATTCTAATTGTTCGCTTTCAATTTCTTCCGGTTTCATTGCATCCCCCAATGCCGTACTCCAAAATTATTTCAGCACAAACACTGAAAGCCGCAATCCGGGTGACCGGAGCGGCTTTGAGTAATTATATGTAGAATGACCAGATGGTCTTTCTAGGCTAGACCTAGCCTTCGCGAAGCGCGCGCTTACGGGCCAACTTGCGAGCACGGCGAACCGCTTCCGCTTTTTGACGAGCGCGTTTTTCTGACGGCTTTTCGTAGGCACCGCGGAGTTTTAACTCACGGAAGATACCTTCACGTTGCATTTTCTTTTTTAGAGCGCGTAGCGCTTGATCGACATTGTTGTCGCGAACATGTACCTGCACAGCTAAAAGTGCTCCTATCCTTGAATGTGATTAACTTCGTTCACAAAGTGGCGTGGTTATTAGCATGGCGTCTTTCCCTTGTGAAGGTATAAACGCTATAATCTTTAAAAGAATCTCAGAAAAGACAATTTAACACATTTATTGGGGTGTTGATACGTGGAAATAGCAGCGAAATCGATCTTGAAAATGGGAAATCCCCTTCTTCGCGAAATTGCGGTCTTAATTGAGTATCCGCAATCAAATGAGATTCGAACACTCGTAGACGTGATGCACGTGAGTATGGAGGCTGCGGGAGGGGTTGGATTGGCCGCGCCGCAAATCGGAGTGCCGCTGCGACTTATAATATTTAATGTGCCCGGAGAGCGATTGGCAAAAGAAGATGGTGTCGCCAGATCGGAAATACCGCAGACAATTTTGATCAACCCTGAAATAGAATATCTGGGGGATGAGAAAGCCCTCGGGTGGGAGGGATGTTTGTCGGTTCCGGGCTTGAGGGGACTTGTTCCGCGACATACCCATATTCGATATAAAGGGCTGGACTTACAAGGGAACCTTATTGAGAGGGATGCTGTTGGTTTTCATGCGCGTGTTGTTCAGCATGAATTTGATCACTTAGATGGCATTTTGTACCCGGAGCGGATGGATGATCTTACAAAATTGGTGTATGAGTCAGAAATGCAGGCGTTCACAGATGACAAATGCGCGCCAGAATGATGTTGGAGAATTGAAATGACTGACAGAGCTGATGATAAAGAGCGTTTGCTTGAAGCAGTGCTACCGCATGTCTTGTTTGATGGATGGTCAAACCTTGCCATTAAGCATGCCGCAGAAGATTTAAAGTTAGATCGATTTGCATTTGATCGGCATTTTCCAAATGGACCCATTGATCTTGTTACCTATTTCATTCAGCAGGCCGACGATCAGATGGAATTGCGGCTCGACGCGGAAAACGCCAAATCAATGAAAATCCGCGATCGAATTACTTTGGCTGTGCGGATCCGCCTTGAAATTTACGCGCCTTATAAAGAATCTATTCGGAACGCCTTAACGTTACTAGCGTTACCACAAAATGCCGCTAAGGGCCTTAAGCTGACTGCCGGCACCGTTAGCCGCATGTGGCACGCAACCGGCGACACTTCTACAGACTTTAGCTATTATACCAAACGGGTAACGTTATCGGCTGTGTATGGATCGACCCTTTTATTCTGGTTAGATGACAGTTCAGATGATTTTGAGAAAACATGGGCGTTTCTTGATCGACGCATTGTAAATGTTATGCAGTTTGAAACGGCCAAATATAAAACCAAACAATTCTTTTCCAAAAAGCCGGCGTCTCCAGACTTTATATCGCCGGCGCGATTTTTCCGAAATTTGAAAGCCCGCTAACACTCCCAATAATTAGAAAACAGGATCAAAATGCTAAAAAATAAAATCATCCTGATAACTGACGCAACACACTTCGTCGGTAAGCCCGGGGCCTCCGTCCTGCTCCGAGAAGGTGCAACTGTCTACGCACAAGACGCGTCCTTCGTTACAGAGGCTGCTCGTGGCGCATTCGCAGATTTGGTGCCCGGAATTATCCCGCTCGCTGAACAAGAGCCTGAAGAGGTCTTAGCTGCGGTTCTAAGCGCTAGCGGCCATCTTGATGTGTTGGTTAATAATGATGCTTACCCTGCCATTAGATCTTCTATTGAAGATGCCAGTATCGAAGATTTCAAAAATACGCTTGATGCTTTGCTTGTGCGCGGATTTACCTACGCAAAATATACTGCAAAACACATGAAGCAGCGTGGATCAGGCAAAATCATTTTTATCTCTTCTGCGGTTCCAAAACATGGTTTGTCAAATTATTCCATGTATGTCGCCGCCCGCGGCGGTGCAAATGCGCTTGCGGTTACACTTGCAAAAGAGCTTGGTAAATCCGGTATTCAGGTGAACGCGCTTGCCCCGAATTTTATTGAGAGCCCCACATATTTCCCAAAAGAACTTCTGGAAAATGAAGAGACGTTGAAGAAAATCACAAAACCCATACCACTTGGCCGCCTCGGAAAACCTGAAGAGGCGGGGGAGTATCTGGCGTTCTTGGCGTCCGACAAGTCAGACTATATTACAGGGCAAGTCCTGTATTTTGCGGGTGGTTGGGCCTAGGTTTAAACTTTCGGCGGCGTTCCAAGTGGAAACAGACGTGTGACATGGCCCATTTTCCGACCCTCTCGCGCTTCTGCTTTTCCGTATAGATGCAGGCTCATATCCGGATGAGATAAAATCTCTTGCCAATGATCAATATCGTCTCCGATTAGGTTACGCATGACAGCGTTTGAGTGACGCTCAGCGCTGGCAAGGGGTAAGCCCGCGGCGGCTCGAATGCTTTGTTTGAACTGACTTGTTGTGCAGCCTTCAATGGTCCAATGACCAGAATTGTGCGGGCGTGGCGCCAGTTCATTCACAAGAACTTCGCCTTCGGGTGTGACAAATATTTCAACAGCCATCAGACCAATTAAATCGATATGATCAGCAATCTTATGAGAGAGCTCAACGGCGTGATCAGACACAACAGTTAGGATTTTTGCTGGCGCTAATGTTATGTCCAGAATGTGATTTTTATGGCGATTTTCAACGGGAAGATAAGATTGAATGTCGCCATTCACGCCGCGGGCAACAATAACTGATATCTCTAACTCAAACGGCACGAAACCTTCGAGAATGGCAGGTTGTTCGCCAATTTCCTTCCAAGCGTCATCAATTTCTGTGGCCGCGTTAATTTTGACCTGGCCTTTACCGTCGTACCCGAGCCGCCTTGTTTTTAAAATTGCCGGTGTGCCAATTCTGGCAATGCCGTCTCGAAGATCATCTATGCTCTCCACATTTGCAAAAGGGGCCGTCGGTGCGCCAAGGCTGTTTAGAAAGCTTTTTTCAAGATGTCGGTCTTGCGTGATTTCCAAAACCCGTTTTCCCGGCCGAACAGGGACAATAGGCTCCAAAAAATCAAGAGTTTCTGTGGGGATGTTTTCAAACTCCAGCGTAACAACATCAACCGCGGAGGCAAATTTGCGTAAAGCCTCTTCATCGGTGTATTGGGCGATGGTAACTGCAGTGCTAACTTGTGCGGCTGGACTATTGGAGTCCTGACCATAAATGTGGGTTTTATAGCCAAGTTCAGCGGCCGCAAGGGCCATCATTCGGCCAAGCTGCCCGTCTCCAAGAATACCAATTGTACTTCCCGGTGCGATCATAGTCATGGGGGTGATCCTATAATAGTGTGTCGGTTGGCTCTTCTGCCACGGCAGATGTTTGTTTGTCGCGCCATTTATCAATTGCCGCTGCTGTGCTTGAGTTGTTTAGGCCCAAAATTTGTGCGGCTAGCAACGCAGCATTGATGGCGCCAGCTTTTCCAATAGCAAGTGTCCCAACAGGAACACCGCCCGGCATCTGAACAATTGAAAGGAGGCTATCCATTCCCTTGAGAGCTTTGCTTTCAATGGGTACACCGAGTACAGGCACAGGGGTCATTGCTGCGGCCATACCTGGCAGATGGGCAGCTCCGCCGGCACCGGCAATAATAACGTGCAATCCACGTTCTTTGGCCGTCTTTGCGTATTCAACCAAGCGGTCAGGCGTTCTGTGGGCTGACACGATCTTTGTTTCAAACGGGACGCCAAGCTCGCTTAAAGTATCTGCGGCATGTTTCATAATTGGCCAGTCTGATTGGCTGCCCATTATTATGCCGATTTGTACGCCGGTTTTTGACATGTATTTTTTCCGCTTACGGTTCTGTGATCTTACCAAGATAATCTGGGGTGGATTATAGGCAGGCGTGTTTAAGAAGCAAGGAAAGCCTCAAATATGAAGGAGGGATAACCAAATATTAAAAAACGGCGGGTATCCTTTGTATTTATACGGAAAATACCCTAAGATTCAGTCGGTTCTTAAAACGCACTTTATCAGGTTTGTACATGAAGATTGGTCCCACAGGTCGCCCCCTCGCGACAGCAGCTACGAGAAAAACGGCTTCGGCTGCCGCCACATCCGCGTATTCCAGCGCGGCGGCACCTCGTACAATTCAAGATACGACGTCTATCATGGGTATCCCCGAGGCGGAGCTGACACCGAAAGTTCGAGACGCGATTATGTCTCTGATGGAGGAAGTAGACCGGCTGCGTCGTTCAGTGGAGGGGATTAATCAGCGCTTGGCAGATGCTGAAAAACTGGCGGATCAAGATCCACTATTACCTATTTATAATCGCCGGGCGTTTGTGCGGGAACTTACCCGTGTTCAAGCCACTGTTGAACGGTACGGCGAGTCTGCAAGTTTAATTTATATCGATCTAAATGGGTTTAAGGGCGTCAACGATGCCCATGGACATCAGGCCGGTGATTTTGTTCTGGCTGAGTTTTCAGGCCGGCTCCTCCAAAGTGTCCGCGAGACGGATGTAGTTGGACGTTTGGGGGGCGATGAATTTGGCCTGATCCTGTCGCAGACCACTACTGAAGCCGCTGTTGTCTTGGCATCACGTTTGCCACAAGAGTTGGAGCGTAATCCAATTTTTTGGGAAGGAAACCGTTTGGAAGTTGGGTTGGCCTACGGGATTGTTCCGATTGAGCCTGGGATTCATCCTGAGCAAGCGTTGACAGAGGCCGACAGCAAAATGTATGCGCAAAAACAGCAGATTAAAAAAGAAAAATAGTGGGCTCGCGCTCTATGTCGTCACAAGAGTGATCTAGGCGATGATGTCGGGTAGCAACGCGTTTTCGGTTAAGAAAATATAGTCTTTGAGGGTGAGCTTGCGTTTTTTGAGTCTTTGAAGTTGAAAGTTGTTGTAATTACCTGAGTTGATAAGGGTATCTATGGCGATATCCAGATCACGATGCTCGGTTTTAAGTCCCGCAAGGCGCTGTTTTAAAGCTTCTTGTTGATCAACAACTGTCATGGGTGGGCTATTCCTTTACACATATCCGAAATACGATCTATTCAATATGCATATGTTGAAGGTGGTCCGCGCCTAAATCGCGCTGCGCATACTAACACTTTTTCTGTAAATAAACTAGTATGCATAATATAAAGCAGGTTATGTGAGTGAAAACCAACTCTGTCAAGGATGTCGTGTAAATGACTGTGTTGCCAAGTGAATTGTCTGGCGAAGAGCTGTGGGATTTTGCAGTTTGGATTTATGGACGCGAGGATGTGAAAGAAGCATGTCTTTCCTTGCAGAAAAGCCGTGATATTGATGTTCCTTTGTTTTTAAGCTGTATCTGGGCCAGTCGCGTAAATTCGGCAGGGTTCACATCGGAAGTCCTCACCGACGTATTGGAAATCAGCATCAAATGGCAACGAAATGTCGTGAAGCCTTTGCGGAGTGTTCGCGATTATCTGAAGAATATTCCGGATGCAAGCCCAGCCACCATGGCCATGCGACAATCGGTATTAGCTGATGAATTGAAGGCAGAGCAGTTTGAGATAACAGAACTGCAAGGGGCGGTGTCTGGCGGGATTTCTCTTGAGCTTGATGAAGCTTTGCAGATTAGAATTGCCTCTGACAATATCGGTCAATATTTAGCAAGCCTTCCTCCTTCGGTACCGTTCACGGAAAAAGAACTGAAAAATGTTCGGTGGATCTTATGTGCCGCATTCCCAGAGGACGCTGAACTTCCCGAATGGCTTTCCAGCGTTTCTACTTTTACACTTCGGATAGGCTCCTAAATATCTTTTTTGAGGCCCTGCCACCGATGGGTAAGAGTGTTATCGAACTGCAATAAATCTAAGACGCGCCCGACTGTTTGATTGACGATATCGTCAACAGATTGGGGGTGCGTGTAAAAGGCCGGGACTGGCGGTGCGATAATGGCTCCTAAATCGGAGAGAAGAGCCAGATTCCGGAGGTGACCACTGTGTAGTGGGGTCTCTCTGATCATTAGGACGAGGCGCCGTCTTTCTTTTAAGGCGACATCCGCGGCTCGCGTTAGCAAACTGCTGGTTGTACCGGTTGCAATTTCTGACATGGATCTGATTGAGCAAGGGGCAATAACCATGCCCGTATTTTGAAATGATCCGGATGCGATAGCCGCTCCGATATCCGTGGCTTTATAGGATTTGCTGGCGAGATTCTTAACCTCTGTCGAAGTCATGTCTGTTTCATGAGAAATGGTGATTTCTGCAGCTTTACTGACCACCAAGTGGGTTTCAATGTTCATTTTTTGGCAGGCTTGCAATAAGCGAATGCCATAGATGGCGCCTGATGCACCCGCTATCCCAATGATAAGTTTCTGTTTTTCAGGCATAGAACAAATCCAATAAGAAAAATCGACAAAATGTCATTGATTTATATCATTTTGCTTCATTATTTTGTAATATAGTCTTGTTTACAGCCTGAAAAAATAGGCTGCCCGCCTTTGTTACTAGAGGAGATAAAACATGAGCACAACTGAGTATGTCGCACAGCTTGCGGAAAAACACCACCGCGTTGATGATGAAATCCAATCTGAATTAACACACCCATCAGCTGATCGACTGCACATAAGCGAGCTCAAGAGGGAAAAACTCAGACTAAAAGAAAAAATAGAAGAGCTGTCGACTTAGGCAGCCGAACATAAAAAATTTGAACTTCGGTTCGAGAATGCGTCAGTGGTATAGCTGGCGCATTTTTTTGTGGGTTTTTCGGGTGTTTTAGGAGGCGGAATTTCGGTCCAAATCTTTTTTTCAGTTTTTGCGGTTTATGTAATGCATGGATGCAAGAAATCCACAGTGATCTATGGTGAATTCAACGAAGCTATTGAAAGAACGACACAATTAAAAACCTCACCATCCGTCAAGTGTTTTATTTGTAAAAAGACCACTACAATTTGTTGACGTTATAGGGGTAGTTCTACAATATGTAGTGGTTTCGCAGCAAAGCGTGAAATTCCGAAAATCTTGTAAAAAAGGCTTCAAAAGGCCGATTTACCGTTGTGCCTCGGGGTTGAAGTGTTTGTGTCAGTCTCATTGGAGAGTGATTTACTTACTGGGCAGGAATAGTGCTGCATTATAGCGAAATTTTGGCGCATATTATGCGAGGGGAAGATTTATGTTGGATACGGTCGATATGTTGACGGATGTTGTGCAGGTTAAAGACGGCGCAAGGGTCCATATTGATCATAGTAGAGATGAGCTTCTGACAGATTTCGGACGATCTGTTCTTGAAGACCGTTATTTACTTCCCGGCGAAAGTTTCCAAGATCTATTCGGACGTGTTGCCAGCGCTTACGGAGAAGGTGACGCCCACGCCCAACGTATCTATGATTATATGAGCAGACTTTGGTTCATGCCCTCAACACCAGTGTTGAGTAATGGCGGAACGTCGCGCGGGTTGCCCATATCTTGTTTCTTGAACGAAGCAGATGACAGCCTTGATAGCATCGTAGATCTGTGGACTGAAAACGTCTGGTTGGCATCTAAAGGTGGCGGCATCGGTAGTTACTGGGGAAATCTACGGTCTATCGGTGAGGGCATTGGCGGAGTTGGTAAGACATCCGGAGTGGTTCCTTTCATTCGTGTGATGGACAGTTTGACACTTGCTATCAGTCAAGGCTCACTGCGACGTGGCTCTGCCGCTGTGTATCTTCCAATCTCGCATCCTGAAGTGGAAGAATTTATTGAAATTCGCCGGCCAACAGGCGGTGATCCAAACCGAAAAACACCAAACCTACATCACGGTATTCTCGTCTCTGATGACTTTATGCGAGCTGTTGAAAATGATGAAGACTGGGGACTGACCAGCCCAAAAGATGGCTCGGTCGTTCGTAAGATCAGCGCTCGCGGCCTTTGGATCCGCATGCTAACGGCACGCGTTGAAACTGGTGAGCCTTATATGATCTTTAATGATCGGGTAAACGCTCAAGTTCCAGAGCATCATAAACTCGCTGGACTAAGCGTGAAGACCTCAAACCTATGCGCAGAAATTACGTTGCCAACCGGACGAGATCATCTTGGCAACGATCGGACTGCTGTTTGTTGTCTGTCTTCCCTCAATCTTGAAAAGCACGATGATTGGATTGGAGAGGAGGGTTTCATTGAAGATGTGATGCTTTTCCTTGATAATGTCTTGCAAGATTTCATCGATAGCGCTCCCGACAAAATGGCGAAAGCAAAATATGCTGCCATGAGAGAGCGCAGCGTGGGTCTTGGTGTTATGGGCTTCCATTCATTGCTCCAGGCCAAACGTGTGCCACTTGAATCCGTTATGGCGAAGGTATGGAATAACCGGATTTTCTCACATATCCAGAAACATGTAGATGCAGCGTCAAAATCTCTTGCTGATTTACGGGGTGCTTGCCCTGATGCTGCTGATTACGGATTTAACGAGCGGTTTTCGAACAAAACAGCGATCGCACCGACAGCCTCAATTTCGATCATTTGCGGCGGTGCTAGTCCGGGGATCGAACCTACTGCAGCAAACAGCTATACTCATAAGACTTTGTCCGGCTCTTTCAACGTCCGTAACCCGCATCTGAAAGCATTGCTTGCAGAAAAAGGCTACGACAATGAAGATATCTGGTCGTCAATTACGGTGAGCGAAGGCTCCGTTCAGCATCTTGATTTTCTCGATGATCATGAAAAAGACGTTTTTAAAACGGCGTTTGAGCTTGATCAACGCTGGATTATTGAACTTGCCGCTGATCGTACGCCGATGGTCGATCAATCGCAGTCCGTAAATATTTTCCTTCCCGCCGACGTCCATAAACGGGACTTGCATCAAATCCATATGCAAGCATGGAAGCAAGGCATGAAGAGCTTGTATTATTGCCGCTCTAAGTCTATTCAACGCGCTGAAGTCATTGCGACGAAGGAAGATATGCCTGAAGGGCTACGTGATCTCATTGCAGGTGTTGCCGTGAAGCCAAAATTAGAAGTTGTTAGCGAAACAACAGATTACGATGAATGCCTCGCTTGCCAATAAGCAAGCAAGGTCCGATATTATTAATTGATCAATAGTTAGAGCTCTCTATGTCACTGCTTGATGCAAAACCGGTATATAAGCCTTTTTCTTATCCTTGGTGCTACGATGCATGGCTTATGCAACAGCAAATCCATTGGTTGCCTGAAGAGGTACCACTTGCGGATGATGTGAAGGATTGGCATAAAAACCTGACAGAAGATGAGCGTAACCTTCTTACGCAAATTTTCCGGTTTTTTACGCAATCTGATATTGAGGTCAATAACTGCTACATGCGTCATTACTCGCGTGTGTTCCAGCCAACTGAAGTGCAAATGATGTTGGCCGCGTTTTCCAATATTGAAACGGTGCATATTGCTGCCTACTCTCATCTTCTGGATACTATTGGTATGCCAGAAACTGAGTATTCTGCCTTCCTCCACTATAAGGAGATGAAGGACAAGTACGATTATATGCAGCAGTTTAATGTGGAGAATAAATTCGAGATTGCCAAAACTTTGGCTGTTTTCGGTGCGTTCACTGAAGGCTTGCAACTTTTTGCCAGTTTCGCAATTTTGCTGAATTTTCCAAGACATGGAAAAATGAAGGGAATGGGCCAGATTGTTACTTGGTCAGTTCGTGACGAGAGCCTTCATTGTAATTCAATCATTAAATTGTTCCGGACATTCGTTCAGGAAAACCCAGAAATCTGGAACGAAGAACTTATCGAAAGCTTATATCAAGCTTGTCGCGAAATTGTGTCTCACGAAGATGCGTTCATCGACCTTGCTTTTGGTTCTGGTGACATCGAAGGAATGACCGCTAGCGAGATTAAGGCCTACATCCGTTATATTGCAGATCGGCGCTTAGTCCAGCTAGGTCTTGAGCCAATTTACAATTTGGAAAAAAATCCACTGCCTTGGTTGGACGCTATTCTAAATGCGGTTGAGCACACTAATTTCTTCGAAAACCGGTCAACTGAATATTCCAAAGCTGCGACACAAGGGTCGTGGGAAGATGCTTTCGACTAACCTATAAGTAAGAATTACATAAGCGGTCGGCACATCTTGAAAGGATCTTCGGATCCTTTTTTGTGACTGAAAGCACCATAGCGCCTTGAAAACTGCTGATGATGAATTCTGCCTGCTCCTGGTGATCTTTATCACCGCCCAGGGCCGCTGCTGTCCATGCAAGCAACTGGTCAAAGAACGCTTGAACCGCGTCGCTGACATCCTCTGGCAGGGTTGAGAGTTCGGCTCCGAGTATACAGCCAAGACAAATAGTGCCTTTATCGGATAGGGCACCGACATAGGCATTTCCAAGCCGCTGGATTTTCACTTGAACGGCGTCTTCTGCAACACCACCGCTATTGAGTGCCTGAATAAAATTTTCCGCATAGCGCTCTATAACAGCTTTCCCAAGATCAGATTTATGGGGGAAATGGTAATGCACGCTGGAACTTTTAATTCCCACAGCACTTGCAATGTCCCGGAAGCTGACGGCGTCGAAGCCGCCCCGGCGCATGTGATCTTCCGTCACATCTAGAATTTCATCAATCCTACTTTGTGTATTTTTACTAACCATTTTTCATTTATCTATCACTTGATAGGTATTGACAAGTATATTTATCTGCGTATTGTCTACCTATCGATAGATAGTTTATTAAACAAAAGGAATTTGACGATGAAAGTTTATGAATTTAAAGGTTTCCCAAATCCTGCACGGGTTCGTATGGCACTTGCTGAAAAAGGGT
This sequence comes from Pseudomonas marincola, assembly GCA_036960775.1. GTDB lineage: Bacteria > Pseudomonadota > Alphaproteobacteria > Sneathiellales > Sneathiellaceae > Sneathiella. The sequence goes on from JBALWO010000001.1 coordinate 60,146, forward strand.
TGATCAGTGAAGTTGATTTCATTCAAGTCGATTTACCCGGCGGCGAACATCAAACAGAAACGTTTTTAGCGAAAAACCCATCTGGTTCTGTCCCTGTTCTCGAACTTGAAGACGGTACATTGATTTCAGAAAGTGTCGCCATCACTGAGTATCTCGACAATTTGGACGGCGCTCCTGTTTTGACGGGGGAAACGCCTAAAGAGCGGGGCGTGATCTCCATGCTACAGCGCAAAGTAGAAACTGGATTTTTAGATGCCATTGGCGCGTATTTCCATCACGCCACTGAGGGTTTGGGTCCCAACATTGAGCCGTATCAAGTGGCTGAATGGGGTGAAAAGCAGCGGGAAAAAGCAGTGGTTACGCTTCATTGGATGGAGACAATCTTGAAAAATCAAGACTTCCTAGCCGGGAATAAATTTACCGTGGCCGATGTTACGGCTCATGCTGGGTTCTTGTTCGCTGGATTTGTAAAACTGGAAATTCCAGAAAATTGCCCTAATGTAAAAAAATACGCCAATAATCTAGCAAGCCGCGAAAGTGCCGCCGTAGCCGTCTAAAGGGGCCATTATGCAAATTAATAGTGATTTTTCTAAACGGATCTTTGTTCATGGAGATAAAGAACCCTGGCATCCGTCGCCCATGACCGGTGTCCATCGCCGTATGTTAGATCGTGTAGGAGATGAGGTCGCACGGGCAACGACGATCGTGCGTTATGCAGCCGGGAGTTCTTTCTCGGCGCATAATCACGATGGCGGCGAAGAGTTCGTTGTATTGGCCGGGGTGTTTCAAGATGAACACGGGGACTATCCGGCGGGAACATATGTTCGAAATCCGCCAGGTACTGCCCATACACCTCGCTCTGATAAGGGATGCACTATTCTCGTAAAACTTTGGCAATTTGATCCAAATGATACAGATCAATTTTCCATAGATATGAGCTCAATAACCCCTATGAGTACCAATGAAGAAGCCAGAATAAATTCGTCTCTTTTGTTTGAGGATGGGCGAGAGCGGGTGACGTTTGAAAAATGGAGTAGCGGAGATGTATCTGCTGGTGCTGAAGGCGGCGCAGAAATCTTCGTTCTGGCGGGGGGCTTTGAATTGGATGGTGAGGTTTTTATTTCCAATTCATGGCTTCGCTTGCCTGAAAGGGATTATGCAAGACTTCGCGTCGGATCAGAGGGTGCTTCGGTTTGGATGAAAACCGGACATTTATCCTTCATTTCGACCGACGATTTGCAATAAGAAGTGAAAAATTGAGTTGCTTATTAGGTAAGACTTTAGAAGGGAGTGGTGTGGTAAGTTGCGTCAATTATGCAATGAGACCCAGATTTTAGAAACGAATTTATGAAGAAATTTAATTTTGGAAATTTATTTCGAAAGAAAATTGTAGCTGACTCTTCTGACATCAAAGCAAGCCTGCTTTGGACGCCAAGGCGGATTTTGCTGGCACTCGCAATTGTTATGTCCGCTACATTAATGTTCGGCCAAGCTAAAATCGCGGAAAAATTTACAGAGTTTTCGTTGCAGAGTTTTAGAGATAACGCTGCTGATATGTTGATCTTCTTGGTGAATGACCGGATACGTTTGCAATACGCCGATAAAATCGTCCCGCAAGTTCGTGATTGGTCTCGTTTTGCGCCGCTCGTTAAAGCCGTTAAAAGCGGTAACGCTAAAATCATAGAAATTCAAGCTACCGCTTTTCATAATGATGCCGTGATCACACGCCAAGAGTTTGATCTGGTAACCACGAATATTTTTGATAAAGACATGAAGTTGCTAGCAACCTCTAGCAAAGGTAAGGGACAAACAGTCCTCGGAATTCCAGAGTTTAAGGAGCAAGTGTTAGGTCGAGATAAAAATGCATCTCGCATAGCAATCACCTTCTATTGGCGAACGAAAGAAGGACGCCCGGTTCATAGTGTTATTGCGCCAATCGGTGGTTTCCGGTTAGCTGGTTTTATTGAAACAGTTACCAATCCATTCCCCCATTTGTTGGGACTTGCTGAGTACCTGAACGGCGATGTTGTTTATAAAGATATCAACGACAATATTGTGATCGAGGATAATTTCAGAAAATTTACATCTGAAGTTGCTGATGAAAGCGTTAGTCCAGGGGAGATGGTAGGTTCGCAATTAGATGTCTTGAAAATTGAGCTTCCAGGAACGAACAAAGACGTGTGGGCAATAGGTTATCTAACGCGAGATGTTAGCAGCTTTACCGCCCTTACAACACAGATTAGAAATTCATCCATGGTATTGATTGCCATTGGTATTGTTGTTGCCTGGGTCGTTGGCTGGGTGTTGCTCCATTTTACATTATTTGGGAAAATTAGAAGTTTTTCCAATAAGCTAACTGATATTAGTAATGGTCATACGGAAATTGAACTTCCAAAGGTTGGGAATGATGAATTTTTGAATATGGTCAATGCCCTCGCGCGTTTACGTAAAAGCGTTGAGGACAGTTTTCAGCTCAGAAATATGATTGAAGATAGCCCAATTCCAACCTCACTTATTGGACTAGAAGGTCACGTTTATTTTGTTAATCATGTTGGGAATGAGCGCGCAGTCACAAAATTTGAAGAGAATTCAGACAATGGCCCCAAAATTTGGAATATTTTAGGCCTTCTTGAAGATCAACTGAAATCTCTTTGGCACCCAGAAAATTTACCGAAAACAGAAATTCTCAATGTTGGTGATGTCCAACTTGAGATCGTTATTGCTGCCGTAAATAATGCGGATGGGGAGCATGTTCGTAATATGTTGACTTGGGAAGATGTAACAACGCGCGAAAAAATGGCGGTTGAAATAGACAATCAAAGAAATGCTGCAGAACAACGGGCAGACGAAATTGGCTCCCAAAAGCGGATTGATGAGGCCGAATCTAAACGCATTGAAGAATTGATCCTCACGTTTGATAAAAATATTGCCGGAAAAATGACTGCCGTTGAAACTGCTTCGGATCAAGTGAAAACCAACGCCAATACAATGGGACAAATGATCGAGAAAACTTTGATGAAATCGCAATCAATGGACGAAGCATCCAGAGAAACAGCAGCAAATGTCCAAGTGGTTGTGGAGGGGGCCGGCACTCTTGCAGATTCTGTCGTCCAGATTCGCGGACAAGTGGACCATTCATCGAAGATCAGTCATGAAGCGGTTCGGCACGCAGCGTCAACCAGTGAGACAATGCACGGCTTGGCAGATACAGCGAAGAGAATTGGGCAAGTGATCGAACTCATTGATGATATCGCAAGCCAAACCAATTTATTGGCCCTTAACGCAACCATTGAAGCGGCTCGCGCTGGAGATGCAGGTAAAGGATTTGCTGTTGTTGCAAATGAGGTCAAAAGCCTTGCAAGCCAAACTGAAAAAGCCACAGAAGAGATTACTGCTCAAATATCGGCCATTCAAAAAGCAACATCGACCTCTGTTGTCATGACAGAAGAAATCGCCAAAACCATCGAGCAAATTGATAAAGCAACATCAAGCATTGCAGGCGCTGTAGAAACTCAAGCATCTGTCATCGATAATATTACTTCCAACGCCCAATCTGCAGCGACATCAACAATGCGGGTAACTGAAACTGTGTCTGAGATTGCGGATGATGCATCCAAAACAGGGGGTGCCGCAGGGGATCAGCAGAAAGCCGCCAATAGCATGGCCGATGATTTCCATGATATGCAAGATCAAATTAAAGACTTTCTAGCAGGCATCCGTAGAGCCTAACAAGGGCTTGATTTATCCTTTAGCTTTGATGCAATCTATACTCAGTTTATCGTTGCAGAAATTGGTCAATAATCGAGAAACATACGGATGTATCCTAAAAACTTGAGGATGGTGAGTAGAGCGTTATTCATCGGGGCAGCGTTTGGTTTTTATACCCCTGCAATGGCTGCCACAGCCCAATCGAATACGCCCGAGAAAATAACGAGTAGTCTCGCGCGAATTGAGCTGAAGGGACCTCCGCCGAAAATTACACTGCAAAACATTGATCCCAGGCATCGTCTGGACAGTTTTAATGTAAAAAATATCAGCACCCAGTTTGACTTCAAATTGCAAGGCAGTGCGCACTGCCAATCTAAAAATATTGAAACAAATGGGCACCGTTCCGGCACTTATTTAGAAAAAGTCGAGTTTGGGTCGGGACCGCAAGATGATCAATATTGGTCTGAAACTGTCTTTGAAAACCAGGATACGGGCATTCAGTCGTTTAAAGGAAGTCATGCCCTGTCAATTCCCCAATCCATTTTTCAAAAAACAATTCATAACATTGAGGCACGGGCTTTGTTTTTAGAAAAAATCAGAACGTTGAATTCTTCTGAGAAGCGGTGGCATTACCTAACGGCAAATCAGATTCTACAGGCGACTATTCCAGTGCGCATTGAGGTGATTTGCCGAAATTACAAATTGGATAAAGTTTCGGGGAAAATAGATCTTCAATCGCGATTTAGCATCATTGGAACCCAAGCATTGTCGGTTCAAATTTTCTATAAAGCAGACCGCAAATTGACACGCAGGTTAGCTCCAATTTTAAATGGGAAAATGGCGACTAAAATTGTAAAGCAAGCGGCACCAGATTTTTTCAAAGTGCAGGATGCCATCATACTCACAGGGCCAAAAAACATGAGAGGGGCATGCCCGTTAACGGCGCGTTTTGAAACTGAAATTAGAGGTACTGGAAATGGACATGTGCAGCTGCAAGTCGTCGAAGCAGGGAAAATAGTTTACAAAAGCGGGGACCTTAAATTCTCTAATGGCAAAAATTTACACACCTTCGAAATTGCCAGTGGAACGCCAGAGAAAGGTAAAACTTACTCGCAGTATCCTCACGAACTAAAGCTTCAAGTTTTCACAAAATCCCACCAAGCTCGACGTTTTACAACTTTTCCTAAAAAATTTAATACCGCGTTTTATTGGCAACATAGCTGTATCTCAGTCGCAGACAAATAGAACATAACCGTATTTGCGTTGACGAGGCATAGGCTTTCCATCTAACTTTTTAAAAAAGAAAAACCGCAGTAACTGCGAGAAATGGGAGTTCTCATGTCAAAAATAGAATTTTTCTTCGATTGTTCCAGCCCTTGGACATATCTAGCCTTTGAAGGGATAGAAGGCCTATCAAGCCGTTTCCCTGACGTGGAAATTGACTATCGTCCCATCCTAGTCGGGGGCGTCTTTAACACCGTAAACCCTTCGGTTTACCAGAACCGTGATAACCCTGTTCCGGCCAAACAAGCTTACGGTAAAAAGGACATGCAGGATTGGGCAAAACTATTTGATATTACAATAGGGCAGCCCCCTGTTTTCCCTGTGAACAGTGTTAAAACCATGCGGGGTGCCTTCGTTGCGCTGGAAGAGGGATGCCTCGTTCCCTATGCAAGGCGTGTTTTTCAGCGGTATTGGGGAGAACTTGCTGATATCTCGCAAGTTGATGTGATCTCCGGTATTTTGAAGGACGTGGGACTTGATGAAAAGGCTTTCTTCGAGAAGATCAAAGAGCAGAGTTACAAGGATAAATTACGCCTAAATACAGAAGAATTAGTGAGGCGCGGTGGGTTCGGCTCACCTACACTGTATTTGGACGGCGATGATATGTATTTTGGGAATGATCGAATTCCTCTTATCGAGGCACGATTGAACGGTAAAATCTCATGATCGATTTATATTATTGGCCAACACCAAATGGCTGGAAGATCTCCATCGCACTTGAGGAAATGGGGCTGGACTATAACGTCATCCCAGTAAACATCGGACGCGGTGATCAGTTCAAAGATGGATTCTTGGAAATAAGCCCGAACAATAGAATGCCGGCCATTGTGGACCATAATCCAGCCGACGGCGGGGAGGCTGTCTCTGTTTTTGAAACCGGCGCAATTTTATTGTATCTGGCAGAAAAGACCGGTCTGTTTATGCCGGGTGATTTGAGGGGAAAAACCGAAGTCGTTGAATGGGTCATGTGGCAAATGGGCGGACTTGGTCCCATGCTCGGCCAAAACGGCCATTTTAAATTCTATGCACCTGAAACCATCCCTTATGCGCAAGAACGCTATACCAACGAAGCCCTGCGGCTGTTTGGAGTGTTAGATCGTCGTCTGGAGGGCAGAGACTATATTTGCGGCGAATATTCTATCGCTGACATGGCTTGTTGGCCGTGGATTATTACCTATAAGAAGCAAGAAATTGATCTTGCAGCGTTTCCAAACGTGAGACGTTGGTATGATGCTTTAAAAACACGGCCAGGACTTCGCCGTGGATATGAAGTGGGCCGAGAATTTGGGAAGCCATCTGGAAAATGGGATGATGAAAGCCGCAAATTCTTGATGCCACAATCTGAGCTTCCATCGGTTAGCTCGTAGACAGCCAAAACTTAATTGTTTAATTTTGATAAATCTAATTATAAGCATTGGTTTGTGGGCCATTTCACTTTAAAGTGATCAGTGTGGTGTTCGACCAAAAGTCAACACCACATGATTTGTGTATTTTTTAGTATGTGTCGGTATTTAATTAAAATGTCATCTGTACAAGGATTTCTGCCTACTCAGGAAGAATTAGAAGAGGCGCCTACAAAAGCAGAAAAACTGCTCCGGGCTCTATCACTAATGCAGGCTTGTCGCCAAACAAACAGTTTTTTTCAGACAACGCTGTCGGAACTTTCGGCCGTATATGAGACCTTGTCTTTTTGTGCATTCCTGACGGTTTCTGAAACTGATGGTAGCTATAAAGTTGTTGCTAAAGCTGGGCTGACACCGAAAACGCTAAACCCAGAACAACTGGCCCTTTTGAAACGCTCGTTACAATCAGGAAAAACCGTATTTTCGGGTAAATCGGCAAGTCTATGCCTTCGGCACGGCGATAAACGCCTTGGCGCTATTTTCCTGGAGGCTGCAGACGAGTGGTCTGTATCCGATTTTAAATTGCTTGAGTATTTCGCTGTGAATGCTGCACGGGGCTTTGAGACCAGCTTAATGCTGGAAGAAGCCGAGCAAGTCGCATTCGAAGACAATTTGACCCAACTTGGCAACCGGGCAAGTTTTAAGAAAAATATTGCCCTGCAGATTTTAAATGAAGGGCCAGAACAGAAACCCTTTGTGGCTATCCAGTTTATTCTTGAGAATCTCGCAGAGCTAAACATTGCATTAGGGTATTCCACAGGCGACGAACTTATTTGTAGAGCTGCAGATAAATTGAGTGAAATGTTCCCCGATGCCATCTCGTTGGCTCGGACTTCTGGCGATGGATTTGGTGTGTGTATTGAGGTCAAAAATGTCTCTGATGCGGAAGCCTTACCGCATACGATCAACACTGTATTCAATACCTACTTACCTGAAACGTTTAATCTACCCCATCTGACGCCACGTATCGGTCTGACGTTATTTCCAAAAGATGGAGATACAGGCGACCGACTTTGGAAAAATACAAGTACAGCCTTGGCAAATGCCCGTAAATTAGGGGGACAAAATTTCTGTTTCTATGACAATCAAATCGAAATTGAAATTCACGGCCGGGTGACTCTGAACCGGGCGCTTCGCGAGGGAATGTCGCAAAAACAGTTATCTTTGAATTATCAGCCTCAGATTTGCCTCGAAAGTGGCAAGATGGTTGGGGTCGAAGCGCTCCTTCGGTGGCAGCGAGAAGACGGGAAATTTGTTCCCGCCGATACCTTTATTCCAATTGCAGAAGCCTCTGGGCTTTTGGGACCTATTAGTGAATGGGTCGTCCGCGAAGCATGCCTGCAACGGATGAGATGGACTGTCGGTGGTGTGCCGGAATTCCCGGTCGCGGTTAATATCTCTTTGAATGAATTTCAAAGTGAAGATTTCGTGCCGCTGGTTCGGCAGATCTTGGATGAGACAGGTTTACCTGCGAGCTTGCTAGATATCGAGCTTACGGAAAGCGTGATTATGGAAGATCGCGGACAAACCAAACGCAATATGCTGCGCTTGAAAAAACTCGGTGTACGCTTGTCAATTGATGACTTTGGAACAGGCTATTCTTCATTAAGTTACTTGAGTGATTTGCCCGCATCGGTTCTTAAAATTGATAAGAGCTTTGTGGATGGGGTAACATTGAATAACAATGATGCCGCGATCGCTAAAACGATAATTGCGCTTGGATACAATCTTGGTATGAGAGTTCTGGCTGAGGGCGTCGAGAATAAAGAGCAGATATTGTTTTTACGGGACGCGGGATGCCATGAAGCTCAAGGCTTCACGTTCTCAAAAGCGGTGACTGCGGATCAAATTCCTGCACTTGCCAGTCACCCCAATTTCTTAGAGGGCTTAATTTAAGGGTCAGGGATTAATTTTCCTGGGTTCATTATCCCATTTGGGTCGAGCGCATTTTTAATTTTGCGCATCATGTCAATTTCACAAGCTGATTTGTAAAGCTTCAACTCATTCTTCTTCATACGTCCAATGCCATGTTCGGCACTGATGCTTCCCTGCATTTCATGGGTGAGATCGTGGACTATTCTTGTGACTTTCTCCCATTTATCTAAAAACGCCTGCTTATCCATTCCAACGGGTTGAAGCGGATTATAGTGCAGATTCCCATCGCCAATATGACCAAAGGTTACTGGCCTAAAGTTTGGAATGACTTGCTGTAACGCCGCGTCCGCCCGTTCTATGAATTCAGCAATTTTTGCAATAGGCACAGAAATGTCATGTTTAATACTGCCACCTTCTGGTTTTTGCGCTCCTGATATTTCCTCGCGTAAACTCCATAGTTTGTTTTGCTGGGCGAGGCTTTCAGGAACAATAGCATCGAGAATGATGCCCTCTTCAAAGCCAACCTCCAAAATACTTTCCATAAGGCCTTTGAGATCTTCGGTTGCACTGGAGGACAGCTCGATGAGAACTTGCCAGTCATATCTCGCTGGCATTGGATCTGCAAAATTGGGTACATGTGTTGTGACCAAATCAATTGCAATTCGCGGGATAAGTTCGATCGCGGTAACCTGATCTCCGCTGAGGCGTCTCGCCAGTCCCAAAACGGATACTGCCGCGGCTACATCTGGGATTGCGACCATTGCAAGTTGTTGATACTTGGGCCGCGGGTACATCTTTACGATGGCTGCGGTTACGATACCCAGCGTGCCTTCGCCGCCAATGAAAAGCTGCTTCAGATCGTATCCGGTGTTGTCTTTCCTCAAATTTGTAAGGCCATTCCAGATGGCACCGTCTGGAAGGACAACTTCTAGGCCCAAGACTTGTTCTCTTGTATTCCCGTAATGGATAACCTGCACGCCGCCTGCATTGGTTGAGATATTACCGCCGATTTGACAGCTCCCCTCAGAGCCGATCCGGAGTGGAAACATAAAGCCGAGATCTTCGGCCTTTTGCTGCAAATCCGCAAGGATACAACCCGCGTCCACTGTTAAGGTTCCGCCTTCAATGTCAACTTCTCGCACGCTGTTCATGCGTTTTAACGACAGGATAATCTCATCACCTGTATCAAAAGGAATGCTGCCGCCGACGAGGCTTGTATTGCCTCCTTGCGGCACAATAGCGGTGTTCGTTTCCGCACAAATCGCAACAACTTCTGAAACTTCTTGAGTAGATTTAGGAGAAACAACGGCGAGCGCTTTTCCCTCGTACTTATCGCGCCACTCGGTGAGATATCCTGTCATGTCTGCGGCTTCATGAATGAGGCCTTTGCTGCCAACAATTTTTTCCAGTCGTTTTAGCAGGTCCATTTTGGTTTCCCTTGGATTATTCTTTTGGCGCGGCAGCGCGTTGAAGACGATCTATTATGGCAACACCAAGCCCCACATTTGGGATGGGCGCCACAGCGATTGCCGTACTTCCCATTTTGTCGAGTTGGTGGAAATAGGCAAATAAATTAGCGGTGGCTTCTGAGAGGTCAGCGCTTGAACTTAAATTCATGGTTTCAAATTCTTCGGTGCCGGGGCCAAACCCAAGAAATGTTTCCCCTTTTTCTTTGCCCGTTGCGTTTAACCTGACCGGGCAGGAAGGGGCATAGTGACTGAGGAGCATACCCGGGCTTGTAATGGCACTGTCGGGGGCTGCCGTTTCAATCGATCCTAGGAGTTTTTCCAGCTGCTCTCTGGTGACGCCGCCGGGCCGGAGCAAGGTTACGATGTCATCATTTACACTGACGACAGTGCTTTCAACGCCAATTTCACACGGGCCGCCGTCAAGGATAATACTCACTTTACCGCCAAGACCTGCTGCCACATGAAGTGCCGTTGTTGGGCTGATTTGGCCTGATGGGTTTGCGCTGGGCGCGGCAACGGGGACTTTAGAGAGCGCCAAAAGATCTCTGGCAAGCTTATTCGCGGGGACTCTGATAGCGAGCGTCTCAAGACCGGCGCTTGCTAGCTGGGATACGGCGCAATTAGGTTTGCGAGGGAGGACGAGGGTGAGGGGGCCGGGCCAAAAATGGCTCGCAAGCTGTTTTGCTGTTTCGCTGAAATAGACGAGTTGTTCTGCTTGTTCCTGATCTGGTAAGTGAACAATCAATGGATTAAAGCTAGGTCGGCCTTTTGCATCGAATATACTTGCGACTGCAGAATCGCTCCTCGCGTCAGCACCCAAGCCATAGACTGTCTCTGTGGGGAAGGATACCAACTCGCCTGCCTGTAAGGCATGAGCCGCGATTTCCAAGCTCTCCTGCGTGGGTTGTTTGACGTTATTGATTGAAGACATAAATACCCATTAGAACTTCAGGTTACAATTTGACGGCTTTACACATAAAATAGCTTTTTTTTGCAGCGGTTAATATGGCATAAGTGCAGCAATATAGATAAGAAATAAATTAGAAGGATTACCCCCATGGGCGAATATAGCGCACCTTTGAAAGATATGAGTTTCGTCTTAAACAACGTAATTGGCCTTGATGAGCTATCTGCCATTGAAAAATTCGAACATGCAGAAAGCGATGTTGTGTCTGCTGTTTTGGAAGAAGCGGCCAAGCTTTCCGGGAATGTTCTCTCTCCGCTAAATAAAATCGGAGACCAAGCGGGAACGTCAGTTACGGATGGCGTTGTTGCCTCTCCTGATGGGTGGGTAGACGCCTACGCTAAGTTTGTCGAAGGTGGCTGGAATGGAATTTCTGCCCCAGAAGAATTTGGCGGCGGATCCATGCCACAAGCTGTATCACTGGCAACAGTGGAGATGTGGAACTCATCCAACATGGCCTTCGCCCTTTGCCCGCTTTTAACCCAAGGTGCTATTGAATCACTGATCGCCCATGGCACAAAAGAGCAGCAGGAAACGTATCTTGAAAAACTGGTGACCGGCGAATGGTCCGCCACTATGAATTTAACAGAAAGCCAGGCCGGATCAGATGTGGGAGCGCTTCGATCAAAAGCCGAACCTGCAGAAGATGGCAGTTGGCGCATTAGCGGCCAGAAAATTTTCATCACTTATGGTGAACATGAAATGGCTGAAAATATTATTCACCTTGTCTTGGCTCGCACACCTGGATCACCAGCAGGTACCAGAGGAATTTCTTTGTTTATCGTGCCAAAATTCTTGGTGAACGAAGATGGCTCACTGGGCGAACGTAACGATCTACAATGCGTATCGGTTGAAGAGAAGATTGGCATTCATGCAAGTCCAACTTGCGTTATGTCTTATGGCGATAACGGCAACTGCGTCGGATACCTAATTGGCGGCGAAAACGCTGGTATGGCTTGCATGTTCACCATGATGAACAATGCGCGTCTAAATGTTGGTTTGCAGGGCCTTGCTATTGCAGAGCGGGCCTATCAACAATCGGTTGAGTATGCTTTGGATCGCAAACAAGGCCGCGCATCAGGCACACCAAAAGGCGAAAGCGCTGCTATCGTGAAGCACGCAGATGTTCGCCGCAATCTGATGACAATGAAAGCCCAAATTGAAGCCATGCGGTGCTTGGTCTATTTGAACGGTGCTTGTCTTGATAAGGGGCATAATCACCCTGATGAAGATATTCGTAAATCAAGCATGGGTCTTGCCGAACTTTTAACACCGCTGTCAAAAGCATGGTGTACTGATTTGGGCGTAGAACTATCATCTACTGCAGTTCAAATCCACGGTGGTATGGGCTTCATTGAAGAAACGGGCGTTGGTCAATATTACCGTGACGCGCGGATTTTGCCCATATATGAGGGAACAAACGGTATTCAGGCACTGGATTTAATCGGACGCAAATTGTCTATGCAGGGCGGTGCTCCGGTTAAGAACTTACTTGCCGACATGGAAGCGCTTGCGCGTGACTTGAACGGAGCCGACGAAGAATTTGGCTCCATCTCTCGTCAACTTGGTGTTGCAGTGACTGCGCTTAAAGAAGCGACAGATTGGATGTATACGAACGCGCCTAATGATCCAAATGCAGCCCCTTCAGGCGCAACACCGTATTTGCGGATGTTTGCGGTCACCGTTGGGGGGTATTTGATGGCCAAGTCCGCCGTTAAGGCACAAGACATGTTAAAAGCGGGTGATCCAGATGTAACGTTCTTGGAGAATAAAATTGTGACAGCCAAGTTTTTCGCAACTCAAATTTTACCGCAAGTTGCAGGGCTTTTGGGGCCAGTTACTGAAGGTGCTGACCTGTTGTTTGCCATTGATGAAAATAACCTAGTTGCCTAAGCAGAGGCGGCTTGGTTGACGTTTACGTAAACTGCGTTACTATTAGGGTAACCAAAAAAACATGGCGGCTTCGGCCGCCATCGTTGTTCGTGTCAGGAAAAAAATAATGAATAAAAAACAAAAAATGACATATCCGCTGGGAAAACGCCCAGAAGATGGTGAGTTACTGGAAGTGGCCGATGGGATCTATTGGGCTAGAATGCCAATTCCCTTTAAAGGTTTGGACTTTATCAATCTGTATCTACTCGAAGATGACGATGGTTGGACCATGGTGGATGCTGGATTTAATTCAGGTACAATTAAAAAACTCTGGACCCAGATATTCGACAAATATCTTAAAGGGAAACCTGTCACGCGACTGATTTGCACGCATTTTCATCCCGATCATATGGGGCTTGCCGGTTGGGTTTCTGAAAAATGGGATATTCCACTAACCATGACCATGGGAGAGTGGACGTTTGGGCGGATGTTATATCTTGAGTCTGCGGAAGAAGTCCCAGATCACGTCATCTCGTTTAATCAAAAAGTCGGTTTTACTGAAACCATGATGGAAAAAGTTCGGAGTTCAGGATTTAATTTCATCAGAAAATCTGTTTATAATTTACCACCGAGTGTCGAACGCCTTGAAGATGAAGACGTTTTAACAATTGGTGATAATGACTGGAAAATCCTAATCGGTCGGGGGCATTCGCCTGAACATGCGTGCCTTTACTGCGCCGAAAAAGGGATATTGATTTCTGGGGATCAGGTGTTACCGCGCATAACACCGCATATCGGTGTCTATCCCGCAGAGCCTAAAGCAAATCCTTTGAAAAAGTTTTTGGAATCCATCGATCGGTTTGCCAAATTGCCAGAAGAAACGCTTGTTTTGCCTGCTCATAATGACGTGTTCATCGGGCTGCATAATCAGCTTTCTTTCTATAAAGATCACCACGAAGAACGTTTGATGCGGTTAAAAGTGGCGTGCGACGCACCCAAAACTGCATTCGAATTATTGCCTGTGCTGTTCGACCGCGAACTCAACGAAAATGACCAAAGATTGGCAATAGCCGAAGGGCTCGCCCATTGCCACTATTTGGTTGATGCAGGTGAATTGACACGGCAAGTTGGCGCTGATGGTGTTTGGCGGTTTCAGGTTGCAGAAAAAACAGAAACAGCTGCTGCCTGATAAATGCTACGGTAGGTCACCAATATATAATAATAAAATAAAAACAATATGGGAGAACCGATATGTCAGATCATCTGATTGTTAAAAAAGAAGGCGCTATAGCAACACTGACCATGAACCGGCCTAAAAGCAGAAATGCGCTGTCTATTGATATGCGAGAGATGTTGTTTGATGCGCTGGTTGATATTGAAACAGACGATAGCGTTCGTTGTGTGGTGATAAAAGGCGAAGGCGATCATTTCATGGCTGGCGGCGATGTTATCTCGTTTGGAGATGTCGCCAAAAAACCAGCGGATGAACGCGGTAAGTTGTTTGAAAAACGCATTCACGGACTGCATCCAACGATCTTTACGATGAAGCGCATGGAAAAACCGATTATCGCAAGTGTGCAGGGTGCTGCTGCTGGATTTGGGCTATCTCTTGCCATGGCTTGCGATATGGTTATCGCCGCAGATACATCTTTCTATACATTGGCATATATTGGTATTGCGACAACTCCTGATGGCTCTGGTACCTATTCACTTCCAAGAATAGTTGGACTGAAAAAGGCAATGGAAATTGCTATGCTGGGTGATCGCTTCGATGCGGCTGAAGCTCACAGACTTGGTCTTGTCAATTTTGTGGTGCCCGCAAGCGATCTTGAAGCTGAAACCGCGAAACTTGCGACACGGCTTGCTAATGGCCCAACGGTTGCCATTGGCCGAACAAAGAAATTGATGCATGCATCCTTGGTCAATGGAATGGAAGAGCAGTTAGCGCTGGAAGCCGAAAGCTTTGCAGCTTGCGCACGAACGGAGGACTGGGTGGAAGGGATCACCGCTTTTGGTGAAAAACGAAAACCGGTCTTTAAAGGCAAGTGATTATTGAAAAAGCTACGGGTAATCGTAGCTTTTTTTCGCTACGAGTAAGGTAGTGAAATAAGGCAACTGGGGCGATTATTTCCGATGTCGGGAAAAATTTGCCCATTAAAATAGGTAAACTATTCTTTGTTTACGGAAGTAAAATATTAAATTGACGTAATAAGTATTGGTTTTTCTTCTATAATTCCAAGTTACGCTGCGTAAAATTGCCATTTTTCCTAAATCTATTGTTCTTTCCATTTGTGGTTCAGCTTTTGCAAGGCCGCTATGGCCTAACTACGCCTAACATTGGCAGGGGAAGGTCAATTAGTAATGTGAAAGGAGAACTACATGAATGTTGGTTCTGCAAATAATACGCAAATGATGACGCAAATGCGCCAAATGCACCAGAACGTGCAGCAGTTGCGTCAAGATGCTGATACTGACGGTAGCAGCGGCCTAAATGTCGATGAGTTTACGGCTCTTCGCGAACAGGTCTCAGAAGTTACCGGAAGAACCAGTAACGTCAGTAATATTGAGGAAACATTCTCTACCATCGATGCCGATGGTAGCGGTGAACTCTCTAAAGCTGAGCTAAAATCCCATCATCAAACAATGATGGAACAGCGAGGGGGGCCGGGTGGTCCGCCTCCAGGTGGTCATCCTCCTCCAGGAGGGCAGCCGCCAGGTGCAATGATGAGCTCTGACATGCAAAGCATGTTGTTGCTCCTTCAAGAAGCAGGAACGGATGAAAACGGGGAATTCAGTGTTGAAACCCTGGTTTCTTCTATAACAGCTGAAAGTGAAGCAGCTGAAGAAACAGAAGAGAGCACTGTTGCTGATCTGATTTCTTCAGAAGCGACAGATGAGAGTGAAGAAACTGATGACAGCAGTATTGTTGAACTGTTGGCGTCAGATACAGAGGACACAGAAGAAACTGAAGAAACAGATTCTTCTGCCTCAATACTCGACGTACTAACTGATGAGGAAGAGGCTCAAGCAGCCTAATCCTTATTATAAAAGTCGAGAAGGTGGCGCTTTTCCAAAAAAGAAAACTCGCCTTCTCGATTTATATTAAGGACAAACTCAAGCAGCTTGCCGAAGTCCGAGGCGACCCCAAACATCTTTCAGCGCACTAACTAACGCCGCCATCATATTGTCATCATGAAGCGGGGAAGGGGTGATCCGCAGACGTTCTTCACCGCGAGGGACAGTCGGATAGTTAATCGGTTGAATATAGATGCCGTATTCATTTAGAAGCATGTCGCTGGCTTGTTTGCAAAGCGCCGCATCATAAACCATAACAGGGACAATATGAGTTGGAGTTTGTAGGACGGGAAGACCAGCTTCTTCGAGCATGCGTTTTAACGTCGCCGCCCGTTCCTGATGAGAATTTCTCTCAGTCTGGCTATTTTTTAAATGCTTCACACTTGCAAGTGCGCCAGCGCCAACCACAGGGGGCAAAGTTGTCGTAAAGATGAAGCCGGATGCATAGGAGCGAATGGAATCAACAATGTTCGCAGAAGATGTAATGAAGCCGCCAACAACTCCGAAAGCCTTGCCAAGTGTGCCCTCCATTATGTCGATACGGTCCATTAGTCCTTCGCGTTCGGCAATGCCGCCGCCGCGCGGGCCATAAAGGCCAACCGCATGAACTTCATCCAGATAGGTCATCGCGTTATATTTGTCTGCTAAATCGCAAATCTCTTTCATGGGGGAAATATCACCGTCCATGGAGTAGACAGATTCAAATGCAATTACTTTCGGGCGATCAGGATCAATTTTCTGAAGTTTGGCTTCCAGATCTTTTACGTCGTTATGCTTGAAAATAACCTTCTCGCAACCAGAGTGGCGAACGCCGTCGATCATAGAGGCATGGTTCAGCTCATCTGACAGAATGATTGCGCCGGGCATCAATTTTCCAAGAGTACTAATTGTTGCGTCGTTGGACACAAACCCAGATGTAAAGACAAGCGCGCTTTCTTTGCCATGCAAATCAGCGAGTTCTCTTTCCAACTCACAAATCATGTGAGTGTTGCCTGAGATATTTCGGGTGCCACCTGAGCCAGCGCCATAACGATCGACCGCATCTTTCATTGCAGTCAAAACCTTAGGGTTCTGGCCCATGCCAAGATAGTCGTTAGAACACCAAATTACGACTTCAGACACGGTCCCGTTGGTATGCTTGGTTGCTCTTGGGAAGTTGCCCGCTTGGCGTCCTATCTCTGTGAAAATTCGGTAGCGGTTTTCTGTTTTGAGGTTTTGAATGGCTTGCTCGAACACATTGTCATAGTCCATTGTCATGCCTTCAATTTCCTTTTCTAGCTTCTTGGGTGTCTCTTTATTAGCAAATAAGCATAAAAGATTTGTTAACGTTGAATAGCCAATAACTATCTTGCTTGGCAAGGGACAAATGGTCGCATCAAGCCATTTCAATAACCCGAGGATTATCAAATAATAAGAAACTCACTGCCTAAAGAAAATCAGTGTGCCATCAATATAGGTAACTTACACTTGTCTAGCATTTCACCTGTTACAGCGCCAAAGAGTAGGCGCCGCAGTCTGCCTTTAGTATAGGCTCCCATAACCACCAGATCAGCGTTAAATTTGTCGGCCTCTTCAAGTAATGTTGAGGCGGTGGATCGTCCGCTAGTTCCGTGGACGACGCAGCTGGATGCTTGAATTCCGTACAGAGACAAATATCGTACGGCTTCTGTGGGGCTTGTTTTTTCGCTTAAATCATCAACGGCACAAATGAGAGAAACTTCACTTGCAGTCTTCAAAACGGGGAGCGCTAAGCTAATAGCTCGGCTTGATTCGACCGATCCATTCCAGATCACCGCAACGCGTTTGCCAAAATCGGGCGTCAAAGCCTCATTTACAACCAATACTGGCCGGCCCGTTTCCAAAATGGCTGAATTGATAACATGTTGATTGTCAGAGTTTCGTTCCACAGTTTTCTTGCAGACGACAATTAGGTCGAACATACGTCCATACTCTGGAAGTAAGTCTTCCTGATTTCCTGGGCGGGTGATAAACCGTGCTGAAGGCGAGGTGGTTGTTGTGTCGCCATCGGGTTGTTCTATGGATATGCCGTGAGACGAACAAAGTTCGTTAAAGAGAGCTTCTGCGGCGACTTCGCGTTTTTGACTATCTTTTTCAGCCATATCAATGACGCTTTCAATCATTGATGTGGTCATTCCCTCGCCGACAAAGGAAGCTGCTGCTCGAGGGTCTCTCTTTACGTGAAGGGCATCGACATTGCCCGAAAATCTACTACTGAAGGTTAATGCACTATTGAGTGCGGATGAATCGCATCCAGTATCAGAGCCGTTTAAAGGAACAAGTATAGCTTTAATTGACATGGGTACCTCACTCTATAAGTTACTAAGAATATAGTGCGAAGAAATCCACTAGAACAGTTTTATTTTAAAGTTTCGGAAGTAATTGAAGTGCCGCATTGGTGATTTCTGTTTCAGTTCCACTTGCATCAAGGTTAATCCAGTCTGTAACTGCGTCTGGATTACGGGCCATTTGCGCTCGCATTACTTCTACTGTTGCATCTGAAGCATCTCTTGTTCGCCCCCCAATACGATCTGACATGATGTGTTCATCTACAGATAACCACAGTCCAATAAATTCGGCATCCAGATCTTTTGCAAGGTTACTGAAAGCACTACGGTCTTCATTACGATCGAGCACGGCATCAATAATAACCGAATGTCCCGCTGTCACGGCCTGGGTCACAATTTCTTTCATATGTGCGTATACGGCGATAGATTGCGCGACTGTATAGGCTGTCTGCGGCATGGGGGAGTAATCATCCCAGCCGATCAGAAGGCGTCTAATGACATCACTTCGAATACGGAGAGCGCCAGGAGCGTCCCCAATATGATGTGCAAGGTTGGCCGCTAAGGTTGATTTCCCACTTCCGGAAAAACCACCAATAGCAATGACAACTGGATCACGTGTCTCCAAAAATGCTTTGCTATCTTTTAAAAGATCTACGGCTACATCTGCATACCGTGTCTTGTCATTTGCGTTTTGCGATTGCGCATATCTACTGGCAGCAACATGAGTGCGGATGCCCGATCTCATAGATAAAAAGAAGGGCAGCAGAGCCAAAGACGCTAAAGAATTCGGAGTTTTAATCCACCCCATTTGAAAGAGGTATTTATTGAATATTAGATTGGCTGCCAGTTTTTGACTCTTCTGCCACAGATCCATGATCAAAAAACTGATATCATATAAAACGTCGCCAACCACAAAATCATCTTCATATTCGATGGCATCAAATAAAAGCGGTTTTCCCTCAACCATACAGATGTTTTGTAGATGTAAATCGCCGTGCCCCGCGCGGATCCAGCCGTCATCAATGCGAATTCTCTCAAGTGGTTTTAGTGTTTTATAGGTTTCGTGTAGATTTTTTCGGTAAGCTCGGACGTCATCAAGGTTGAAAAGAACGGGGCAATGCTCATCCAACTGAGTGAAGTTTTGATCAATGACAGAGTGGAAATCTGGAATGGCGTCCAATTGTTTTATAGGTGCTATGCCTAAATGAAATTTGCTGATTTCAGTGCATAGGTTTTCGCCAAGAATTTCAGAAATTCCTTCTCGTTCTATAAAATTATCCAACCGATCTTCATCTGCAAATCTATTCATTTTTATGAAGTAGTCGATGGGAGTACTGGAACCGGTTAGCGAAATTTTGTGATCGTCGGTGAGGTATATGCCAAAAACACCGATATAGAGTTCTGATGCAGTGCGCTGGTTCAACTTAACTTCATGTTCACAAAAACGTCGCCTCTGCTCCGGTGTACTGAAGTCCATGTGGTCATATTTTACCGGCTTTTTAATTTTGAGGGCATGCTTGCGCCCCAGTAGAACCGTCGCTCCGTGGGTTTCAACTTGCTGTACGTCATCTGGCGTTGCCGTGTCGCAATCCCACAGAATAGGGGAGGTGGACAGGAATGCAATGCTGTCATCATGCAGCGATTGCTGCGCTGAAAGGTCGGGGCTCCCCATGGGTATTTTAATCCGTTATTTTGTTCAGAAGCTCAGGAGGAGCGGGGTCTTGGTGAATAAGGGCTTCTGCATCCGGGTAATTTTCCAAAATACTGGCCTCAACCGCTTCGGAAATGACATGCGCGTCGCTTAACTTCAAATCAGGCGGCAGGTCAAGATGCATTTGAATGAACATCATTTGGCCTGAACGTCTTGTCCGCAAGTCGTGGACACCTAGAACACCCGGATGACTTGTCACAAGTTCGATGATTTTTTCACGTTCTTCATCCGGTAATTCTTCGTCCATTAGGTCCGAAAACGATAGACGAATTATGGACCAAGCATTGTATGAAATGTAGGCGGCTATGCCAAAGGCGAAAAGAGCGTCTGCCATTATCCAGCCAAATTGATCAGCAAGGACCAAAGCGGCAATGACACTGATATTGACAAGGATATCCCCGGTGTAATGGAGAGAATCTGCTGATATTGCAACAGACTGGGACCGCTTGATAACATACTTTTGAAACAGGATGAGAGCAAGCGTGAGTGCGATAGACGCAATCATCACGTAAATGCCGATCTCGCTTGCCTGTACAGGTTCCGGGTTCGCCAGTCTTTCCGTTGCCTGTAGAATAAGGAAAAGAGCTGAGCCAACGATAAAGGCAGATTGGAGTAAACCAGCTAAGGCTTCGGCTTTTCCATGTCCAAATCTATGATCGTCATCTGCGGGAACCAACGCTTG
This sequence comes from Pseudomonas marincola, assembly GCA_036960775.1. Taxonomy (GTDB): domain Bacteria; phylum Pseudomonadota; class Alphaproteobacteria; order Sneathiellales; family Sneathiellaceae; genus Sneathiella. Next base: position 80,495 of record JBALWO010000001.1, read on the forward strand.
CCGTACCGCAAGCAAATTGACGATAGACGCGCCAAGATCCAGCAAAGAATCTACAAATGTCGAGAGGATGGACACTGAATCTGTGGTCAGATAAGCCCAGCCTTTGATGACAATTAGGATGGCAGCAGTCAGCACGGCAAAGTATGTGGCCGCACGCATTAGCCGTTCTTTTTGCTGAGTGGATAGAGCTGGTTTTGTATCTTTATCAGTCATATATCTGCGCTTATGGGTAGAGAGTTGATTTGTTCCAGCTATCTTCTGTTAGCTGATATTGCCGTCGTTCATGAAGGCGAAATGGTTTATCTTGCCAAAATTCCATACGGGTTGGTTTTATGCGAAATCCTGACCAGTGGGGAGGGCGCGGAATTTTTCCGATCGCATATTTTGTTGCATATTTTGCAACTGCGGCCTCAAGAGAGAAACGGCCTTCCATTGCTCTTGATTGTTGGCTGGCCCATGCCCCTATTCGGCTATCTCGTGCGCGGCTATCAAAATAAGTGTCCGCTTCGGCATCGCTGACAACTTCGACATCTCCATTAACTCTGACCGACCGTCTTAGGCTTTTCCAATGGAAACACAATGCTGCCTTTTTTGTCGCGAGCAGCTCTTGTCCTTTTTGACTTTCGAAGTTTGTGTAAAAGACAAAACCGTTTTCGTCGACATCTTTAAGCAACACCATACGAACAGAAGGTTCACCCTGCTCATTTACCGTCGCAAGAGACATAGCGGTCGCATCGTTGGGTTCCGATTTCTCAGCTTCCGACAGCCATTTATTAAATTCTTCGATCAATTCAGATAGCTCTGTCACAATTTCGCCCATTTTCCGTCAAAAAAAACACCATATATTTCTAGATACCACCAATGTAATAGCGGACAGACTTACTGTCGAGTAATTGTCTTGACGAAGCCTAGTCTTTGCGAGAAAAATTGCAGAGATCAGAGGTTACTTAAAAATTGGAGATTTACATTCCGTGTGGAAATCTCAAGTTCGAAGGAATTTTATTATGGCACTCGGAAAATCACTTATGGTCGGGCTCGTGGCAATCACGCTAGGTCTTGGCGGTTGCGCATCCAACGAAGGAAACAACAAGCAAATTGGCGGGGCTGTCATTGGCGGTATCGGCGGTGCGTTGCTTGGATCGGTTTTTGGCAAGGGATCAGGACGATTGGCTGCGGTCGCGGTTGGCACACTTGTTGGGGCAATGGTTGGCCAAGAAGTCGGAAAATCGCTTGATAAAGCAGATAGAGCGGCAATTGATCGCGCTGAATCTAGGGCAACGACGGCGCCAATTGGGGAAACAATTAATTGGGATAATCCGGACAGTGGAAATTCAGGAACAGTAACACCTGTTCGCGACGGAAAAGATACCACAGGCCGGTATTGCAGAGAATTTAAGCAAACGATTGAAATCGGTGGCCGCCTTGAAGAAGGTTACGGAACAGCTTGCCGTCAAGAAGACGGTTCTTGGCAGATAATGACTTAAAGAAAATAGGCAATAAGTCTGTATTTTCCCCCAGATTTCCAATACAAAGGATATCTGGGGACTACAAAGGTGCTGACAGATTAATGCTGAAATTAAAAAATAATGTTGTAGGGGCGGGACTCGGTGTCGTGCTTGCACTTTCTGTCGTTGGAAATAGCTTTGCTGATTTTGACGATGCTGTGAAAGCATATGAAGCCGGTGATTATTCAAAAGCCATGCAAGAATGGCAACAACTGGCCCAAAAAGATGACCCTGCTGCCATGCGGAATGTGGGACATATGTATCGGCGCGGATTAGGCGTTGATCAGGATTTTTCGAAAGCATTAAGTTGGTACAAACGTGCCGCCGAAATGGGCTTTGATAGGGCTCAAGCCAATGTGGCTTCCATGTATTTGCGCGGCCAAGGCGTTGAGCAAGACTATGTTAAGGCCGCGTCTTGGTTTACCAAAGCGGCCCGAAATGGACATAAGATCGCCCAGTATAATCTGGGTTTGATGTATGAGCATGGTAAGGGTGTTGAGAAAAGCGGCGCAAAAGCGTTGGCGTGGTATAACCTTGCTGCCAAAGCTGGTCATAAACAGGCCTTGAATAAAGTCTCGTTAATGGTGGCAACTGATCCAGACGTTAAAGACGAAAATGTGATCGCCCCAACACAAACACCAACTGCAGCTGTCGTTGAACAGCCGGCTGCTGTCGCACCAGAGCCTTTGAAGACTGCGCCGACCGTTGCTCCAAAAATAATATCCGAACCAGCACCCGTAATCACGGAACCTGTTGTCGCCGCAGCACCTGAAAAGACGATTGTCGCTGCGCCAGTAGAAGCCCCAAAACCCGCCGCGAAAAAGTTTGACCCTTTCGCGTCTAGCGCAAACAACAAAAATTCAAGTACGATTGAGCAGACGGGAGCGCCCACAGCTTTCAATCAGGTAAAAACCTCCGAAGCAGTTACCTCCGAAGTTGTAACGCCCACTGAAGTAGTCAAGCCTGAAGAAGTGGTCGCCAGCCCTGCGAAACAATCTGTTATTGCTGAGGTTAAGTCAGCTCCAGAACCAGTGGCTGAGAAAATTATTGTAGTGGAGCCGCAGGTTGTTGAAAAACCTCAAGTTGCTATTGTCGAGCCTGTGGCGGCTCAAACAACTGCTGCCATACCGAAAACACAACCTGCTGCGGGCCCGGAACCTGAGAAAAAGGGATTTTTTGAGTCTCTGAAATCTCTCGTACTGGGTGATGATGAAGATGACGCGGATAGCAAACCGGCGGTAGCCGCAGCAACAGTGGCCGCAGCGCCAGTTGGATCAGTAACACCTGCGGCAACGATAGCGGCTATTCCTGTACCAAAGCCAATGGCAGTGGTGCAAAGTGTTCACGTGGCTCCCGGAAGCGGCTTATCAGTAGATGAGCGCTTGGAAATGGCCAGCCTTTCATTTGCTGTAGAAGAATACCAGCAGGCGTTGAGTGTTTGGGCGCCTTTGGCGCAACAGGGAAATTCCGAGGCTCAATTTAATCTGGGCCAAATGTTCTATGAAGGTTACGCAGTTCCTGTTGATCGGGTAAAAGCTTTCCAGTGGTGGTCAAAAGCAAAAGCAAACGGGTCTACCGTTGCATCAAGTTCGCTTGATAAATTGGCTCCATCGCTTACTTATCTTGAAAAACGACGGTTGCAGATTGCCAATTGATGGCTTATGCCTACGCAACTAATTTATTCGTATTGATATACCTATGATGCCTTCGGGCTGTATTTATTTTGTTTGGTAAGACACTTCATGAAAGATCCTTATACCGTTTTGGGCGTTGCGAAATCATCAACCCAAAAGGAAATAAAATCGGCTTACCGTAACCTTGCCAAGAAACTGCATCCAGATACAAATTCTGGTGACGAAAAAATTGCAGAAAAATTCAAGGAAGTGTCAGCCGCTTATAACATTCTGGGCGATGAAAAATTACGCACGCGTTTTGATCGCGGTGAAATCGATGCCAATGGTCAAGAAAAACACGGCTTTGGCGGCGGTGGACGCGGTGGCTTCAATGAAGCTGGTGGTGGCTTTGGCGGCGGATCAGACGATCTATTTTCTGAAATTTTTGGAAATTTCCGCCGAGGAGGTGGCCAGCGTCCTCGTGCAACAAAGGGCCGGGATAAGTCTTTTGCCATTGAAGTTTCTTTCAAAGAGGCATCATTGGGCGCAACGCGGCGTCTTACACTTGGAGAAGGTGGGAAGACGCTCGACGTTAAAGTTCCCGCTGGAATTACCGATGGCAAACAAATTCGTCTAAAAAGTCAGGGCGATGCTGGTTCCGGCGGCGGTCCTGCTGGCGACATTTTAATTAATGTCAAAGTTAAATCTGATGATGTGTTCGAACGTGATGGCAAGAATATCTATTTGGAATTACCAATAAGTTTGCCTGAAGCCGTGTTGGGCGCGAAAGTTCAAGTGCCGACGGTTGATGGAACGGTAAATCTGAAAGTACCTGCGGGTTCAAATTCAGGAACGACGCTTCGCTTAAAAGGTAAGGGCGTCGGTAAAAAAGATGCCAGTGATCGCGGCGATCAATTTGTTAAATTGAAAATTGTGTTGCCAGATGAACAGGACGAAGATCTGCAAGAGTGGGTATCAAATTGGTCGAAAGAACATCAATATGACGCCCGATCAAAGTTTGGAAAAAAATCCTAATCTAGTATTAGTTGGTATATTTTTTTGACTGTTTATGCTGCTCAATATAAAAAGAATATTGGTAGTTTTTTAAGGAAAAGATGGGATCCCAAGGGATGACAGTACAAAACGGCCTGATGAGTGGCAAAAGAGGCATCATTATGGGTGTCGCAAATCGGCATTCACTCGCTTGGGGAATTGCAAAGTCTTTACATGAGCACGGGGCCGAGATTGCTTTTACCTATCAGGGTGAAGCCTTGGGGAAACGAGTTCGTCCGCTGGCAGAAAGCCTGGATTCTGACACTGTCGTGGAATGTGACGTCACTGACGATGCGTCCATGGATGAGGTTTTTAGAGTTCTAGAAGAAAAATGGGGCAAAATTGACTTTTTGGTCCATGCCATTGGCTATTCCGATAAATCCCAACTGCGCGGAAAATATTCAGATACCACACGGGATAACTTCCTGATGACAATGGATATCTCGTGTTTTTCCTTTACAGCTGTTGCTAGTCGCGCTGCCCGCTTAATGACAGATGGCGGAAGTATGATCACGCTGACGTATTACGGTGCTGAAAAAGTGGTTCCTCATTACAATGTAATGGGTGTTGCTAAAGCTGCGCTGGAATCTTCAGTGAAGTATCTTGCGGCTGAGATGGGCGAAAATGCTATTCGGGTGAATGCCATTTCGGCAGGGCCTGTCAAAACACTTGCTGCATCCGGAATTGGTGATTTTAGAAAAATCCTTAAGTGGAACGAACAAAATTCACCGCTTCGCCGGAATGTTACAATTGAAGAAGTTGGCGGTTCAGCGCTTTATCTTCTGAGTGATTTAGGACGCGGTGTTAGCGGTGAAGTTCATCATGTGGATTCTGGCTATCATGTGATCGGTATGAAAAATGCCGATGATCCGGACGATGCATCGTCGGATGCCTAAGTCTTTCTTATAACGTTGAGCGGTAACCCATATGTCACATAATAGTTTTGGTCACTTATTTAGGGTTACAACCTGGGGCGAAAGCCACGGCCCTGCGCTTGGATGCGTGATCGACGGCTGCCCGTCTTTGATTGATATCACTGAAGAAGAAATCCAATTCTGGATGGATCGTCGGAAACCGGGCCAAAACCGGTTTACAACGCAGCGCCGCGAGCCTGATGCCGTTCAGATATTATCCGGTGTTTTTGAAGGCAAAACCACCGGAACACCCATCAGCTTGATGATCGAAAATGTGGACCAACGGTCAAAAGATTATGGTGACATTAAAGAAAAATTCCGTCCGGGGCATGCAGATTACTCCTACCAGACAAAATACGGTATTCGCGATTACCGAGGCGGCGGACGATCAAGTGCACGGGAGACAGCGGCACGGGTTGCCGCAGGCGGCATTGCACGTAAAGTGCTTGGCGATGGCGTGACCATTAAAGGTTATCTGACGCAAATCGGTGACAAGGTTATCGATAGAAGCCGGTTCGATATGGCCGAGATTAACAATAACCCCTTTTGGTGCCCTGACGCTGAAATGGCAGAAATCTGGACAGAATATCTCGATGGTATTCGTAAAAATGGATCGTCTGTTGGTGCCGTGATTGAAGTCGTGGCCTCGGGTATTCCCGCAGGACTTGGCGCTCCCATTTACGGAAAACTTGATTCAGACCTTGCCGGCGCGATGATGACTATAAACGCGGTAAAAGGCGTGGAAATTGGCGAAGGATTCTCTGCGGCTGCATTGACGGGAGAGAACAACGCCGATGAAATGCGCAAGGGAAATGAGAATTCCCCGCGTTTTCTGAGTAATCATGCCGGCGGTATTCTTGGTGGTATTTCTACTGGTCAAGATGTTGTCGTGCGATTTGCTGTAAAACCTACATCTTCCATTTTGAAGCCTCGGGCGACCGTGAATAAAAGTGGTGAAGAGACTGATATCATTACAAAAGGAAGGCACGATCCTTGCGTTGGTATTCGGGCTGTTCCTGTTGGAGAGGCCATGATGGCATGCGTTTTAGCGGACCATCTTCTTCGGCATCGCGGGCAGCAAGGATAAGTTAGTAAAATTTTATTTAGATATTTACGATATGTTAATCTGGCGTTAATGCGTATTTACTAAACTATGCAGCTGTTACTCGTAGGCTTTAGAACGAAGCCTAACCCTCTTGAAAAGAGAAAGGTATAGCGATGTCTGACTTAATAGCGGGGTTTAGTGCCTCGTCTTCCTATAGCTCGTTGGCACAGGCAACGTCCTATAGCAGCCCTAGCAGGGCGGTCTCCTATAATACCACCAAAATTGCGCAAGAAGCGTCCTTTAGTTTTGATGCCATCATAGCAGAAGAACATAGTGCGCCTGCCGTTTCGATCCCCTTTGCCGAAGGTGAGAAAAATGGTGACGACATAATTGATGCGCTTGCAGAAAAGCTGGCAGCATTTTTAGAACCTTTCGGTGATAAAGGCGAAAAACTCGCTGAAATTATCACGGCAGCTCTGGAAAGCCTTGCGGACCTTGTGGAAGATACTTCAGTTGATGAGGCCGCACTTTCCATAGATATTCGGTTTGCACGCATTGAGGAAAGTTATAGTCAGGGTGCCCATGGCCGCGCCGGCGTATTTAGCGGTTTTGCGCTTGAAGTTAATGTCTCAACGAAGACAGTTGATTATGATCCCGGCCGGGCCACAGTTATCACAACAGCCGGTGCGCAAGTTGAGTTCACTCAAACTCAAATGATTGAAGGACATAAAAGGGGTGTATTCCGCCGTCCCCACGCTGGTATTCAAAGCATGCCGGGATATGATCAGGAACTAGCTGATCAGACAAAACAAATTGTGGATTTTTTGAAAGAAACTAGAAAACAAATGAAGGCGTTTTCTCGCGAGGAAGAGCATGGTTTCCGTCATCAAATGAAACAAGCTTTAAAAGACTACAGTCATTACAATATGCGCGCATAAATACCTGAAACTGACTATGAAGGAGGAAGGCCTAAGTTGCTTTCTTCCTTTATCAGTTTGATGAGAAGTTCAACACCGGGTCCCGTATGTTCCGGTTTTGGAACGACTAAATACAGCGTTGCTACACGGGAATAATCGCCAGTTGTCGGAATTTTACATAACTCCCCTGTTTCAAGCTCACTGTCAAAGAAGTGTGTCGGCCCCCAACAAAATCCTTGTCCAGATTTCATAATTTCTTTCGCATGATAGAAATCACTAACAGTCCATCGACGCTCTGAGCGTAACCATCCCAGTGACGGAAATTGGCTTGATTTTGCGGTGTCTCTGATCACCAATTGCAACTCGTTAGCCAGTTCTTTTTGATTTACCGGAAAACCGGTTTTTAGGAGCGGGTGATCTTTATGAGCAATGGGGAATAAGGCTACAGTCGTGAGAGGCGTTCCTACATGGCCAGCGGGGATTATTGGGGAAATGACAATATCCGCTGCTGCTGTGTCAATAACTTCAACCGCTCCCGCCAAGACAATGTCTAAGATTTGTAATCGCGTGATTTTGTTGGATGCTTCGAATTTTTTTAAAATATTTGGGATCATGGATTTCGGATATATATTTTCAACAGCCAGCGTGATTTCACTCTCCCAACCGTCATTTAGGAGTGCTGCAAGCTTCTCCAAATCGGCGGCATCTTTGAGAAGTTGTTGTGAGCGCCGATACAAAACGGTTCCTATCTCCGTAAGGTGAAGGCTCTTTCCCTGAACAGTGATGAGATGGACACCCAATTGATCTTGCAGTTTGGCAACAGCATGGTGAAGGGAAGAATGACTGCGATTGAGCGCTTTTGAGGCGTTCAAGTAACCGCTATTATCAATTACGGCGTTAAATATGGCCCATTGGGTAAGAGTGATTTTCGAAATATTGCTCATATTGTCTATTTAATAGACATAAATGTCCAAAAATAAACAATTTTATTTCATCCAAGAGAATTTATTTTCCCTAGATCGTTATTTCGCATTATGGATGGATTAAGTTTATGGAAAAATTGGAACCTGTATTTGAGTTGGCTGGGCGCGTGTTGTTGGCCGCTCTTTTTATTCCAGCTGGATTTTCAAAAATCAGTGGCTTCGAGGGTACGCAGGGTTACATGGAAGCAATGGGTGTTCCTGGAATGCTTCTCCCTGTTGTCATCGCCTTGGAAATGGGTGGGGGACTGCTGCTTATCGCGGGATATAAAACAAAGCTGGTTGCTCTTGCCTTAGCGGGTTTCTGTCTTGTTTCAGGTTTCTTATTCCATTTTCAGCCCCAAGATCAAATGCAAATGATTTTGTTTATGAAAAACATCGCTATTGCAGGTGGCTTCTTGCTGCTTGTCGCTAGAGGCAGTGGTACATTTAGTTTGGATAATCGTTTTAAAAAGGCGTAAGCGTCCGCTCGACTAGTAAGAGCCCGTCTAACCCGGGCTCTTACCTTTGGGGAACTTTAGAGGCTGCGTCCGTAAGAACGGATACCTCAGCGCCTTTGAGGTGGGCGTTTTCAGAAATATGCCTGCGCCAAGCGCGGGCTCCGGGAAGCCCTTGAAACAGGCCAAGCATATGGCGTGTGATTGATTTTAAAGGAACCCCTTTTTCCATTTCCCGCTCAATATACGGCAGTATTTCCTGCACGATTTTCTGTCGCTCGGGGGCCTCATCTGAGATGCCGTAATACCGATTGTCAATTTGCGCTAGGAAATAGGGATTTTGATAAGCTTCGCGGCCAATCATGACACCATCAACATGCTTGAGGTGATCATCAATTTCTTCCAGCGTTTGAATGCCGCCATTGATAATAATTTCAAGATCCGGGAAGTCTTTCTTTAACTGATAGACGCGCGGGTAATCAAGTGGCGGTACAGTGCGGTTTTCTTTGGGGCTTAGACCCGTTAGCCACGCTTTTCGGGCGTGAATGATAAAAGTCTCGCAGCCGGCTTCTTTAACGGTGCCAACAAAATCCACAAGATGCTCATAGCTATCCAGATCATCAATGCCAATGCGATTTTTCACAGTAACAGGTAAATCTGTGACTTGCCTCATGGCACTAATACATGTGGCGACAGTTGCAGGTTCCGCCATTAGGCAGGCGCCGAAGCGCCCATTTTGAACCCGATCAGATGGACATCCAACATTCAGATTGATTTCTTTGTATCCATAGTCATCAGCAATTTTTGTGCATTTGGCAAGATCCACCGGATCGCTTCCGCCAAGTTGCAGCGCAAGGGGTTGTTCAGCGGGATCAAAACTTAGGTGCCGAGATGCATCTCCAAACAAGATTGCGCCTGTTGTAATCATCTCGGTATACAGCAGCGCCTGAGACGAAATCAGCCTTAGGAAATATCGGTCATGCCGATCTGTCCAGTCGAGCATGGGGGCAATGCTAATTGTACGATCTAATTTTGTCACTAGTACCTCGGCTTTATTCTTAGCCTTGATATAGGAATATGATTTAAAAATAAAAGAAAATTTGTAGGTTTATTATTTGGTGAGTGTGCCTTCTCCGAATGTGGCAGGATCAATCACACCTAAGGCAATGTGATCAGATTGGTGAATCCCAAGTTTTTCACATAAAGACATGGAGGATAAGTTGGTTGGTGTTATTCCCGTGCAAAATCCTCTGACACCTAGTTTTTCCCATAGCTCGACAATACTGTGGGCACCAAGAATAAGGGCTATTTTTTCGCCGCGGCGATCCGGGCGGCAAGATAGCCCGCCCCAAAATGCGAAATCTGAAAATTCACTGTCTGCGTGGTAGCATTTATATCCCCATGCACTTCCCACCATTTCACCGGCCTCATCAACACCTGCAAGTGTTATACCTGTCACATCCAATCCCCGAATGACGCGGCCGGCCATAGCAAGGACACCGCAATCGGCGGTCATCGAGGCAAATTCTTTAATACGTGCTGCATCGTCAGCTACTGTTAGCTGAGAGATTGTAATGTCTTTGGGGAGCTTATGTGTCTCCAATATCTTCAGTGCAGCGTCATACGCCGAGCGGCCACCTTGACAAAATTCCCAAATGTTGGTGGAAAGACCAGCAGCTTTCGCGGCTTCTTGGAGTGTTTGTGTTTTATCTTTTGGCAGAAAATGACAAGTTGTTGCTCCTTGTAATCTGGAGAGCAGCATTGCTTTTTCGCTAGTATCTTTATCATTATAACCCACGGTCGCCATGATCCGGCCATTATAGGTTAAGTGAGGATCATCGGGCAAAAGTCTCCACAAATCACGCGCCCTACGGGAGACATTTTGTTGAGCGGTTGATCCGAAATATTCGTCGCTGAATTCCATTTGATGACCTCTTTTAATTAATCAGGTCAATGCTATGTGATTTCAGTATATTTGAAAATTTAAATATTTAGAAAATTACTCTGCGGGTGCTTGAGCTGCCGCCGGTTCGGGAAGCCGTTTTGGAAGCATATACACAATTAATATGATCAGAGCCGCTGCTGCTGCGAGGATTTTAAACAGGGTATCAAATCCCCAGTTTTCATAGACGATCGATATTATCGGGAGAGAGGCTGCCAAAACTGAAAAGCTAACCACGTACCTGATACCATAGATACGGGCCCGGTATTTCCCGCTCGCTGTTTTACCAATCATATAATCGTTAATCGGGATCTGCCCGAAGACACCGATCATAAATCCAAATGAGACAATAAGCGCTAATCCGTCGGTTAATCCTGACATGATAGAGAAGAAAACCAATTGAATTGCGGCGACTACAAGGAAAATTCTTCTAGGCCCGTATTTATCGAGTGACTTGCCAACGACGAGCTGCGCCATAGAGGCAACGGCAAAGGTTATGAATGCCAATAGCCCCACAATAGTTGCCACATTACCGTCCCCGGTGCCCAGTACGTTTGTCATCGCATTCGTAATGTTGATGGCAAGATTTTGCATGCGTTCATCAAAAATCTTTGGAAGGGCAAATGTTGTTGCTTGAAAAATAATTGAGGAGACCGCAGTGGTCATAAAAACAATTATCGAGATTCTGATCAACAACGCCTTGTAGGAATGTGCCTCTTGAGAAGTCTTTACAGGCGCGCTTGGCTCCGTATCGAGAGAGACTTGCATAATGCTTTCCCATCGCATCGCTATGTAAGCTAGGCCAAGGCCGATAGATATAAGACCCGGGACCACAAACGCTAATTCCCATCCACCATTATCAATAAAGAAACCTGTAATCAGGGCAGCTGAGGCAACGCCGAGATTTCCCCAAACACCAACAGTGGCAATGCGCATGCCGGTGTCCCGCCATCTTGTGGTGACAATGGCCAAGCCAACAGGATGGTAGATTGCCGCAAACATTCCAATGACGAATAATCCAATACCCATTTGAAGCGGCGTTTCAGAAAAACTGGTGCCAATTGATGCCAAACCGATGCCCACGAAGAAAACACCTATCATGCCATCGCGGCTCCATTTATCGGCAAGCCAACCTGCGGGCAAAGAAAACAGTCCAAAAGCAAAGAAGCCCGGTGTTGCGTAAATCAGTAGATCCGCATAACTCACACCCCAGTCGCGATACAATGTTAAGGCTGCCACGGTTGCGAATATGAGGGTTAAGAAATGATCGAGAAAGTGACCGAAGCTCAGCATTAGAAAATACAATTTATCTCGGCTCATTTTCACATTCCTAATCTAACGAACAGATGCGGTCCAAATTTGCGCATGTGGGTGATCTTTTATGAATTGAGTGTAGTTTTGACTGTAAATCGATGTCATGCCAATATATGTCTAGAAACGGACAATATTTCAGAAAATAGAGTTTTTGGATATGATCGATAAAGATCTGCGCAGCACTAATGCACTGGATTATCAGGACTTGCCTCAGTTAATGGGCGTGATGCCCAAAGACTTTCCCGATGGATATATAATCGCGTGGCACAAACACGATAGGGACCAGTTGTTGTATGCAATCAGTGGCATAATGAGATTGGAGACAAAAGAGGAAGCGTGGATTGTCCCCCATAATTATGCCTTATATATACCCGCAGGTACGGATCATCAGGTGCGAATGCAGGGTACTGTTCAGATGCGAACTTTATACATCAACGGTGGCAGGGCGCTAAATAGATCTAGAGGATTGGGTGTATTTTCTGTTTCAAACCTTTTACGTGAACTTATCTTGGCGTTAAACGATGAGCCTATTCAGTATGACCCAGATAGTAGAGCGGGATTAATCGCAAGAATTATAGAGCTAGAAATCGAACTTTCGCGCGAGATTTCTTTAAATATCCCCTTACCAAAAGATCTGCGTCTTCAAAAATTATGCGCTGAATTGTTAAAGGATCCATCGGATCGACGCACTCTTTATGAATGGTCAGATACAGCAGGGGCATCCCCGCGGACATTAGCCCGGTTATTCAAAAGTGAACTTGGGATGAGTTTTAATCAATGGCGGCAACGAATTCGGTTTCACAGCGCGCTGGAGGGATTGAGCAGAGGCGAGCCAATCTCAAAGATCGCAGGAGATCATGGGTATCAAAGTGCCAGCGCTTTTGCATATGCTTTCAAAAAAGTAATGGGGAAGACACCATCAGAAGTCTCGACGAACTAACGACTATTTATAGTAGAGATCTGTTGGAAAGAGACGTGAAGTAAGGTTAAAAATACTTTGTGGTGTGCTAGTTTTTAACCCTGCATCCGAACTAATTTGAAATCTATATCCGCAGACCTATGGCAAGTGGCTGGGATATAGTGTAAAATGTCGCCAGTTAAGGGATAGATTAAAGTTTAGGCGCTTAAAGTTTCTGGGAGGAACGATGTCGCTTGAAATTTCTTTTTCGCCATTGTTGGTAACAGCGTCTTTTGCAATTGCAATTACGGCGGCGTTTACGGCATTGCGGATGACATCAAATTTGCGCAGCATGTCGATTTCTCAAAAGAAGAAGCGTGTGGCGCAAGGGGCGTTTGCCTTGGGGGGTGGTATTTGGTCCATGCATTTCGTTGGCATGTTGGCCGTGGATATGCCCTTTGCCATCGCCTATGCACCTTTGCCTACATTAGGTTCAGCCCTTATTGCTATTTTGGTAACTGGGGCTGCATTGCTCTCTTTACATTTTGGCGTTCGAAATAAAATGCGCATTGCTATCTCGGGGGTGATTACCGGGATTGGCATCGTTGGGATGCATTATTTGGGAATGAGCGCCATATCTGCAAACTGCATTGTGACATACGATCCGGTGGGGCTAGTCGTTGCAGTGGCCATTGGAATTGCTGCATCAATTGCCGCTATGGAACTTGCTTACGGGCAACGAACTCTTGCGTCAGCAATTGCAGGGGCCGTCGTCCTCGGATTTGCAATCTCGGCAATGCATTATTCAGCTATGTATTTCACCATATTCAGCATTAACAGCGATATCTCTATCACGCCAAGCCCGTTGATGAGTAAAGATACGCTCGCTCTAATCGTCGCTTTATC
>JBALWO010000001.1:94118-101631 GCA_036960775.1 Pseudomonas marincola
ATCCGCTTCTTAGCACCTTCAGCCATTTTCATGGCGCAAGCCGATGGTCATTACACCAAACTACATAACGGCGAAGAGGAATTGTTTTGCCCTTGGCCGATTTCCCGGTTGGAGAAAAAATTAAGCTCGAACATGTTTGTTCGAACCCATAGAAGTTTTATCGTTAATCACCAAAAAATAAGCGGCCTACGGCGGGACGGTGACAAAGCCTATTGTGTCGTTGGTGATTGCGGAAATCTGGAGGCCCCGGTGAGCCGTGGTCGTATGACAGAACTTCGGAATATATTGAAAATAGACTAATTATCACGAAATACCGGATCTGCATTTCGTGCAGATTAAACGTAATTCGTGAAATGTTGGCGTCCCCGGTGAACGGGGCTTCGTCATCTCTTGAGCTATGTCTCACTCTTCCTGCAAGCGGCGACTAAACGCCATGGGCACAACGCCCAATTCTTAAACTTGCTAGGGAGGAGCGACATAATGATTCCAGGATCATTTGATTATCATCGCCCACAATCCGTATCAGAAGCCGTAGGGCTACTGAAGGATAAAGGGGATGAAGCATTCATTGTTGCAGGCGGACACAGCCTGATACCGATGATGAAGTTGCGGATGTCAACACCAGAACATCTCATCGATATTCAAGATATCGCTGAAATTAAAAATATTTCCATATTTGGTAATGATGTGACAATTGGGGCGTTTGTTACGCAAGCGGAAGTCATTTCATCAGAAGCCTTGCACGGGATTTGTCCTGTGTTACGGGAGGCGTCATTACAAATCGCTGACCCACAGATCCGGAATGTGGGAACCCTTGGGGGAAATGTTGCCAATGGTGATCCCGGCAACGATATGCCGGCCATTATGCAAGCCTTAGATGCGACCTTCGTGTTGGCTGGTGAAGAGGGAACGCGCGAAGTGAAGGCCCGCGACTTTTATGAAGCAGCATATTTCACAGCCCGCGCTGAAACTGAAATGCTGACACTAATTAAGTTCACGGCGCCCGCTGCCGGACATGGCAGTTGTTACATGAAGCAAAAACGGAAAATTGGTGATTATGCAACAGCTGCCGCCGTCGTGGTTTTGACCATGAACGGGGCGACAGTTCAAACTGCGGAAATTGCGCTGACGAACGTCGCTGACACTCCCCTTTATGCGGAAGAAGCTAGTCGTTTGCTGATTGGAACATCACTGGATGACGCATCCATTAAAGCGGCAGTTGAAGCTGCGAAGGCAATCACAGATCCCGCAGATGATGGTCGGGGTCCAAAGGATTTCCGAACTCACATCGCAGGCGTGATGGTTGAGCGGGCAATTCGCCAAGCCGCGACCACAGCAAGCTAATTATTGTCGGAGAGAACAATGTCAAAAATGAACGTAAAAATGACGGTCAACGGCAAAGAAATCGAAAGTTTGTCAGAGCCGCGCACACTCCTCATTCATTTCCTTAGGGAAGATCACAAACTTAAAGGGCCTCATATCGGCTGTGATACCGGTCACTGCGGTGCTTGTACAGTTGATCTGGATGGAAAATCTGTAAAATCCTGCATGACTTTTGTTGGGCAGGCCAACGGGGCAAACGTAACGACCATTGAAGGGATCGCAAATCCTGATGGGACGCTGCATGTCTTGCAAGAGGCCTTTAAAGAACATCATGGGCTTCAGTGCGGTTTCTGCACACCCGGAATGATCACACGAGCTTACCGCCTGTTACAGGAGAACCCATCACCGACAGAAAAAGAAATCCGCTACGGCATTTCTGGGAATTTATGTCGCTGCACGGGTTACCAAAATATCGTTAAGGCCATCAGTATGGCTGCTCAAACGCTTAATACACAGGAGGCTGCAGAATAAAATGAATGAACAAACTCCTATTTCCCGCGAAGAGCGGATTAAAAACCTGAAAGGCATTGGTTCTGCTCGTAAGCGTGTGGAAGATGCTCGGTTTACACAAGGTGCTGGTAACTATGTCGATGATATTAATCTGCCGGGCATGTTGTTCGGTGATTTCGTTCGCTCGTCCCATAGTCACGCTCGTATCATCAGTATCGATAAAGAAGCTGCATTAGCAGTTCCAGGTGTTATTGCAATCTTGACTGCGGAAGATCTAAAACCGCTTAATTTGCATTACATGCCAACCCTTGCAGGCGATGTCCAAGCCGTATTGGCTGATGAAAAAGTATTGTTCCAAAATCAGGAAATCGCCTTCGTCATCGCCGAAGATCGGTATATTGCGGCAGACGCAGTAGAACTTGTCGAAGTCGAATATGAAGAATTGCCACCGATTGTCGATGCCTTCAAGGCAATGGATGATGATGCGCCAATACTTCGCGAAGATATCCAAGATAAAATGGAAGGGGCGCATGGCCCTCGCAAACACAAAAATCATATTTTCTTGTGGGAGCAAGGCGATAAAGAGGGGTCAGAGAAAGCCCTTGCCGACGCTGATGTTGTTGCAGAAGAGTTAATCACTTATCAGCGCGTTCATCCTTGCCCGCTTGAGACCTGTGGGTGTGTGGCGTCAATGGATAAGATCAATGGCAAATTGACCTTATACGGGACTTTCCAAGCACCGCATGCGGTACGGACCGTGGCCTCTTTAATCACGAATATACCAGAGCATAAAATTCGGGTTGTCTCTCCTGATATTGGGGGTGGATTTGGCAATAAAGTTGGTGTTTATCCCGGATATATCTGTGCAACTGTGGCCTCAATCGTAACAGGGGTCCCGGTTAAATGGGTTGAAGACCGTATTGAAAATCTGACATCAACAGCTTTTGCTCGTGACTACCACATGACGGGTAAGATCGCTGCTACGAAAGAGGGAAAAATTACGGGCCTCTGGTGTCATGTTTTAGCTGATCACGGCGCATTCGATGCTTGCGCTGATCCAACAAAATTCCCAGCCGGGTTTTTCAATATTGTAACAGGGTCATATGATATTCCAGTTGCCTATGTTGGTGTGGATGGTGTGTATACCAACAAGGCACCGGGCGGTGTCGCGTATCGGTGCTCGTTCCGGGTGACAGAAGCGGCTTACTTGATCGAGCGAATGATCGAAATTTTGGCTCACAAACTGAATATGGATCCGGTGGAGCTTCGCCTTAAAAACTTCATCAAGAAAGAACAATTCCCGTATCAGTCTGCATTGGGCTGGGAATATGACAGTGGTGATTATCATACGGCCATGGAAAAAGGCATGGCAGCAGTTGATTATCCTGCGTTGCGCTTAGAACAAGCAGAGAAGAGGGCTGCATTCGATCGCGGTGAAACTCGAACATTGATGGGAATTGGGACCGCATTCTTTACAGAAATTGTGGGCGCTGGACCTGTTAAAAATTGCGACATTCTAGGGCTGGGCATGTTTGATAGTTGCGAAATCCGCATCCATCCCACAGGCTCTGCAATTGCGCGCTTGGGAACAATCAGTCAGGGGCAAGGTCACGCAACAACATTTGCGCAGATCGTTGCAACCGAAATTGGTATTCCAGCAGAAGATATCACGCTCGAAGAAGGAGATACTGATACAGCGCCATACGGTCTTGGGACTTATGGGTCGCGGTCAACTCCGGTTGCGGGTGCTGCAACAGCAATGGCGGGGCGTAAAATCCGTGCCAAAGCTCAAATGATTGCAGCGTATCTTCTTGAAGTTCATGAAGGGGATCTCGAGTGGGATGTGGATCGTTTCCAGATTAAAGGAAACCCAGAAGCCCATAAAACCATGAAAGAGATCGCTTTTGCCTCATACAATCAGGCAATACCTGGGTTGGAGCCGGGACTAGAAGCTGTTTCATACTATGATCCACCGAACATGACTTATCCATATGGCGCCTATTTCTGCGTTTTGGATATTGATGTGGATACAGGTGTCGTTGATGTTCGCCGGTTCTATGCGCTGGATGATTGCGGAACCCGAATTAATCCGATGATCATTGAAGGACAGGTCCATGGCGGCCTTACCGAAGCCCTTGCCATCGCAATGGGTCAAGAGATTACCTATGATGAAATGGGTAATGTCAAAGGCGGCAGTTTGATGGATTTCTATCTTCCAACCGCGGTGGAAACACCTGTTTGGGAGACAGATGAAACTGTGGTCCCATCACCGCATCATCCTATTGGTGCCAAAGGTGTTGGCGAAAGTCCTAATGTCGGCGGTGTTCCAGCTTTCTCCAATGCGGTTAATGATGCATTTGCGCATAAGGGTCTGACCCATACGCAAATGCCACATGATCATTGGCGTGTTTGGAAAACAGCTGAAAAACTCGGCTTATCAGGGTAGTGGTTCAATGCAGATATCATCGAAATGGTGATATCTGCACGACTACATATATTAAATGAAAATTTCTATCGATATAAAAAAACGGCTTCGTTCTGCTGATTATGTTGCAGACGATGCTTTGGCAACCGCACTACAGTTAGCTCTTGATCTTGGGCGCCCGTTATTGCTTGAAGGTGCGGCTGGCGTTGGTAAAACCGAAGTGGCTAAGGCTTTAGCAAATGCGGTTGAGACTAATTTAATCCGGCTTCAATGTTATGAAGGCTTAGATGCGTCTGCTGCGATTTATGAATGGAATTATCAGCGCCAACTGTTGTCCATCAAAGCATCAGAACATGAACAGAAAAGTTCAAGAGAAATTGAAAATCATATTTTCTCTGAAGAATTTTTGCTGGAACGTCCATTGTTAAAGGCCATACGGCAAGAAAAATCACCCGTCTTACTTATTGATGAAATAGATAGAGCGGATGAAGAATTCGAAGCATATCTGCTGGAAATTCTGTCTGACTTTCAAGTGACGGTGCCGGAACTTGGAACGTTGGAAGCGATATCTATTCCTCATGTTATTTTAACATCTAACGGGACACGGGAACTCTCAGATGCTCTTCGCCGGCGCTGCTTATATTTTTATGTCGATTTTCCAAATCTTGAACGGGAAGTGGAAATCATCACCAGCAGGGTTCCTGATATCGAAGCCAATATGGCCGAAGAAATTTCCAGGTTTGTGCAGGAACTGCGAAAAGAAGATTTAGAGAAAACACCGGGAGTGGCTGAAACTTTGGATTGGGCAGCCGCGCTGGTTGGCTTGAAAATCAAAAGCCTGACGGGAGATCTGGAGACAATACAGTCAACACTCATTTGTTTGTTGAAAACTGAAACGGATCTTCGCTCCATCACTCCGGAAGTTGCAAGTCGCCTTGCAGGCAAGGCGGCTTAGTATGACGGCAGAGGTGACAAGTGCAGATCAGCCAATAAATGGGTATCCGCTCACCCGACAGATGGCCAAATTTATTGATCACTTACGGCTGAACAATTTTGCACTTGGACCGCAGGAAACATCTTTGGCTTTGCAAGTGGTCGGGGACGCATTTTCAGATGATAAAAAATGCAGGCATCAATTAAAAACCCTGCTGACGGGATGCGTGGAAGAGTGGCAGCTCTTTGATGATTTGTTTGAAGCCTATTGGTATGGCAGCGGAAAAGAGCGCCATCAATGGTCGTCTGCTAAATCGTTTGAAAATCGAACGAAAGCATCTTTGCCAAAAGCTTGGGATCAACATTTTTCCAAAACCAAAGGATCAAATAACGAAGGACCACAAGTCGAAGCAGAAGGCGAAGGCGATGCCGAAGGATCGGCATCAGGCCGGCTGATCGCCACAGATAAATCGGCAATGGCGAAAACAGATCTGCGGCAATTCGTTGATCCAAATGAAATTCTACAAGCCGAACTACTTGCTTATCGTTTGGCAAGTGCAATGCGCTACCGCTTATCGAGGCGGTATAGACTGTCAAAGCTTGGCCGAAAGCTGGATTTACGTAAAACGATCAGGCGAAGTCTTGGAACTGGCGGGGAACCGTTTGTACTTTGTCGTCGCCGGCGCCCGGACCGTCCAATTCGTTTGGTGGTGTTTTTGGATATCTCAGGATCTATGAAGCATTATAGCCGGTTTTTCCTGCAGTTTGTTAAGGGACTGGTTTGTCGTTGGATGGAGGCGGACGCCTATCTGTTCCATACCAAACTGATCCGTGTGACAGATGTGGTTCGCGAGAAGAACACCACCAAAGCCATGACACGCCTTTCTGTTATGGCGGAAGGATTTGGCAGCGGGACAAAACTTGGTGAGAGCTTGAAGCAATTCAATGATCAATATGCCAAGACCCATCTGAACAGCCGAACAGTAGTGATGATTTTAAGCGACGGATATGACACTGGAACGCCCGAACAGCTGGCAGCAGAATTAAAAAAACTTCGGAAAAGGGCACCAAAATTAATTTGGTTGAACCCGTTGCTTGGATGGGAAAATTACGAACCGATTACAAGTGCTATGGCAGCAGCAAGGCCATTTATCTCATATTTTGCCGCTGCAAATACGCTGGAAGCTTTGAGTGCAATCGAGCCGGAAATTGCAAAATTATGAATGAGGGAATGACATAATGGTTACCTCTAGAAAAACACTGGATCTCATCGAGAAGCTCCGCAGTGATGGGACGAGTTTTTGTATCGCGACAATTCTGCGCACCGCTGACAGCACTTCGGCGCGGGCAGGGGCGAAAGCCGTCGTCACCGTTGAGGGGGATCTACATGGGTTTGTTGGTGGTGGTTGCGTGACAGGATCTGTCCGCCGGGCAGCGCTTCACGCTATGCAAACGGGCGAGCCGGAAATGATACGGGTGAAACCCAAAGACATGGTAGTTGCCAGCACTGATATTGATGGCGTTAAGTTGCACAAGTCCAGTTGCCCAAGCGGCGGAACGGTTGATGTGTTTTTGGAGCCAATGAAAGCGGCTCGCACGCTTGTGATTTGCGGCGCCTCCCCAATTGCACAATCCATATTGGCCGTGGCGTCTTCATTGGACGCCGATGTGGTGGTGGCAGCTCTTTTGGAAGATCACGACAAGATGCCGGGGGCGGCTCTTTACTTGGATGGATTTGATCTTGGGGAGCTTGATCTGCAAAATCAAGATGCAGTCATTGTGGCAACGCAAGGGAAGAGGGACCGCGATGCATTGCGATCAATGATGGGATCAAACGCTGGATATAAAGGCATGGTTTGTAGCCGGAAAAAGCTTGCGAAATTGAAAGAGGCTTTACTTGTCGAAAACGGATCTCTCAAACCAACCTTCGATGAATTATACGCACCTGCTGGCCTTGATATTGGGGCGATCGAACCAGAAGAAATCGGTCTTGCTGTTGTGAGTGAAATAGTGGCTCATCGGCGCCAAGCAGCCTCTGTAAAGCACAACGTGGACGCAGATAACGAGATGGTTGCTAGTTGATATGAGCCAGCGCAGTGCAAAAATAGACGTTATTCTGCTAGCCGCAGGTAATTCCTCGCGAATGGGCTCTGAGAACAAATTACTGATGAGGCATGGTCGCAGTACGTTGATCCGGCACACGGCCCAACAAATTATAAATGCAAAAATTGGAGATTTAACCGTTGTAACCGGCTTCGAAGCGGATCAGGTGCAAAGAGAACTCCAAGGATTGAACCTTAAGTTTTGCCATAATTTAGATCA
>JBALWO010000001.1:101731-143273 GCA_036960775.1 Pseudomonas marincola
GATAAAGTCATTCAAGTGAAATTTGAAAATTCGGCCTACGTCTCCGATATTGATACGCCCGCGGACTATGCCAATTGTATGAAATATGGGGCAACCCCCTCAGCCATTTGTTGTTAAACTAAGGAAATGCGTTTTGAATTTAAATGATCAACAGACTATCAATGCCTCGAAAGAACAAGTGTTCGCCGGACTTAATGATGCGGACATTTTGCGCCAGTGTATACCAGGTTGCCAAGTGCTTGAAAAAACATCTGACACTGAAATGTCCGCCACAGTGGTTTTAAAGGTTGGACCGGTGAAAGCCAAATTCGCAGGGAACGTTACGCTATCAAATCTTAATCCCCCTGAAAGTTATACCATCACCGGCGAGGGTAAGGGCGGCGCAGCCGGTTTTGCAAAAGGCGGTGCTGACATAACGCTTCATTCGGAGGCGGATGGCACAACCACTTTAAAATATGCGGTTAAGGTGAGTATGGGCGGTAAAATCGCTCAACTCGGCGGTAGGCTTATGGAATCGACTTCCCGCAAGTTGGCGAGCCAGTTTTTTGAAAAATTTGCCGAACTCGTAGAGCCAGTTGAATGTACGGTTGCAAATGCTGAACCTGAAATAGCCGTAGCGAAAATCCCAGCGTCAGAAGCTGAGAGCGAGCAGGCTGAGACTTCACCTGCGAACCATACGCTTATCATCGTGCTGGCCGTCATCGGTGTTGTAGCCGCAACGTGGTATTTTACATCCTAGTTTGCATCTAGAATATCACAGTTTAAAAGGGGCCCATGTCCTCCGTTAAACTGTGATAAATTGGGTCCTCAATCCTTTAAAGCTGTTTCGAAGGCATCCATAGTACGTTTTCGGGCTAGTTTGGTGTTTGCAGCATCATAGTGCGTACCATCGTGCCGGGCGAATGCGTGATCCATATGGGGGTAGCTGTGGATTGTGACATTCGAATTGTCGTGCAAACCCAGCTTTATTTGGTTCTGTATTTCATTGGGAACAAATTGATCTTGCTCTGCGATATGGAGCAGCGTTGGGGTTCGAATATTTCCGGCTTCGCTTAATTTTTTCTCAATTCCAACGCCGTAATAACCGACATTACAATCAGAATCTGTGCGACTAGCCATGAGATATGCCATTAAACCGCCGAGACAAAAGCCCATGCTTCCAACTTTTCCGGTGCAGCCTTGTACTGCCCGTAGGTAAGTGAGGGAAATTTGAAGATCTTCAACAGCTTTATCAGCGTCAAAGGCGTAGTAGAGCTGCCCTGCTTTTTCCCATTCGGCTTTACTTTTGTCAGTTAGCTGGACGCCCGCTTCTTGTCGCCAATATAAATCAGGACAAAGGGCAAAATAACCTTCAGCAGCCATTGCGTCACAATGATCTCTCATGTCCTGATTGATGCCAAAGATTTCCTGGATCACTAGAATACCAGGACCTTTTTCATTTTTCGGGATAGCGAGATAGGCAGTAAAAGTCCCATCTGGGCTAGTTATAGTAACTTCTGGCATTGTGGTTTACTTTCTGATAAATATATTTGTACGATCGTTCGATTTTATTTTTGAACTTTTAATTGAAAAAGGCAAGTGAAAATTATAGGTTTTAAAAATGACAGAAAAAACTGAACAAAAACAAAAAGATGGACGACGGCAAAGAGGCGACAATACCCGCGCGTTAGCTGTCACCAACGCCCTGCAAATGGCCTCGATTGATGGTTTAGAAGGGCTTTCCATTGCCAAACTGGCAGCGGTGCTCGGTACAGCGAAAAGTACTGTACATGCAGCTTTTGGATCCAAAGAAACACTTCAAGTCGCCGTAATCGACGAAACTACTCGCCTCCTTTTTAAACTGGTTGTTAGTCCTTCGTTGAAGGCGGATGCCGGGATGGCCCGACTTGTGGCTGTTGGTGATGCGTGGATGAGTTATCTGGAAAGTGACATTTTTGAGGGCGGATGCGTTCTTTCGTCCGCATCTTTGGAAATGGATGGGAGAACTGGCGCTGCCCGTGATGCGATCGCTAAGGCCATGAGCGATTGGATGAATACACTTAGCCGGTTCGTAGTAGATGCGATCTCCAACGGTGAAATAGCTGCAAAACATGAACCTGAACAGTTGGCTTTTGAGTTAAATGCAATTGGCATGGCCGCTAACTGGCATCACCAATTACTTGGCGGTGAGGAAACCTTCCGTATGGCTCGTTTATCATGGACGAAAATACTTGAAAATCATAAGAGCCAAGGTTAGTGAAAATTGAGGCATAGCCAAAAGCGCGTTGGTCCTTTCAAATTCTCGTAGAGAAAAAAGGAAGCTGTAGCACCGATAAGTTAGATGATTAAGACCTCTGATCATGAGTAATTGAAAATCCGTATTACGCTCCCCTAGCTTCAAAACCGATGCGTGGCCTAAAAGAAATTTTGCGCCGGTATGGATAATCCTGTAAAAGAGCTGAAAACAACTCATATGTTCGATTTTCGGCGGGATAAATAGATGACACGACACCTTATTACTTCGGCTCTACCCTATATTAACGGCGTTAAACATTTGGGTAACCTCGTCGGGTCCATGTTGCCGTCTGATCTATATGCCAGATATTTGCGGGCCAACGACCAAGACGTGTTGTTTATTTGCGCAACTGACGAACACGGCACACCAGCCGAGCTTGCCGCAAGAGCCGCCAATCTTGATGTTGCGACATTTTGTGCAGAACAGCATGACGTCCAAGCAAAACTAGGGGAAGCTTTCTCGCTTTCCTTTGATTATTTCGGGCGCTCCTCTTCTCCGCAAAATCACGAGCTAACCCAGCATTTCGGTAAAAAATTGCTGGAAAATGGATTTATCGAAGAGAGAGTGACTAAACAGATTTTCTCAGTTGAAGATGACCGCTTTTTACCAGATCGTTATGTGGAGGGGACTTGCCCGCATTGTAAGTATGACAAAGCGCGCGGCGACCAGTGCGAAAGTTGTACTCGTCTTTTAGATCCAACCGACTTGGTGGAGCCACGGTCAGCCATTTCAGGAAGCACAAATCTAGAAGTCCGTGAAAGCAAACATTTGTTTCTGTTGCAGTCAAAGTTGTCTGATGAAATTCGCGAGTGGGTTGGCAAGCATCCAGATTGGCCGCTACTCGTGTCTTCAATTGCCCTTAAATGGCTGGATGAAGGTTTGCATGACCGCGGGATCACGCGTGATTTGAAATGGGGTGTTCCCGTTGACCGTGAAGGCATGGAAGATAAAGTCTATTACGTGTGGTTTGATGCCCCTATTGGATATATCGCAGCAACAAAAGAATGGTCTGATGAAGATCCTGAAAATCGGGATTGGAAGTCATGGTGGTATGAAGCCGATGACGTTCGTTACACAGAGTTTATGGCGAAAGACAATATCCCTTTCCATACAGTAACCTTCCCCGGCACCCAAATTGGCAGCCGGGAGCCTTGGAAAATGGTTGACTATATTAAGGGATTTAACTGGTTAAATTACTATGGTGGGAAATTTTCCACTAGCCAGCAGCGCGGCATTTTTATGACAGATGCTATCGAGATGCTTCCAGCCGACTATTGGCGCTATTACTTGCTTGCCAATGCGCCTGAAAGTTCAGATGCGAGTTTTACTTGGGAAGGGTTCTCCGGAACCGTGAACAAAGATCTTGCCGATACGCTCGGTAATTTCGTAAATCGTATCTTGAAATTCTGTTCTTCGAAATTCGGAGATGCACTTCCTGAAGGCGGTGAAATCGGGACGAGAGAGATTGCACTCGCCGAAGTGATGCAAGCGCGCATTGTGACCTATAACAAGCACATGGAAGAATTGCAGATCCGCAAAGCCATGCAGGAGCTTCGCGCTATTTGGGTAATGGGCAATGAATATCTGACGGAAGCCGCCCCCTGGACCGCGTTTAAAACTGATCCAGATGCTGCGGCCGTTAGTCTGCGGTTTGCCATCAATATGATCCGTGTCTTTGCGGTCTTAAGTGCCCCTGTTATTCCAACAGCGAGCCAAACTTTGGCCTCAGCTCTTGGATTGCAATTGAACGAGCGGGACTGGATTAAGAAACCTGTGCTGGATGAATTGCAAATGTTGCCAGCCGGCCATGAGTTCACGATCCCTGATGTTCTGTTCCGTAAAATCAGCGACGAAGAAGTTGCCGGATGGCAGGAAAAATTCGGCGGATTAGAAGGCGAATAAGCTACTGATTTCGTAAAATTTTACACAAAGCTCTTTGCAATACTTAACGGCGACTTAATATCTTTTACGTAAGGTAGTTCCCTGATTTAAAGGGATTTACCGATGCTTTTGCAAAAAAGATACAAACACATAATCAGCAAATTTGGTCGCAATGAAAAGGGAACAACTGCTGTCGAACTGGCGTTGATTTCACCCATTCTCGTGACAGTGCTGTTTGGTATCATTGAGTTAAGTGTCGCAATGTTTGTAAATACCGTTGTTGAAGGCGGCCTGCGGGATGCCTCCCGCGTTGGTCTGACTGGCTTGGAAGTTGACGAGGGAAGCCGCGAGCAAGCAATTGTTGACATTGTGAACGGCGCATCCCTCGGTATGGTTAGTCTAACAACGTCTGATGTTTCCTCAAAAATATACCCAAGCTTTGGCGACATCGGGATGCCTGAGCCTTACATAGATGACGACGGAGATGGCTCCTACACTGATGGCGAGACATTTGAAGACATAAATGGCAATGGGGCTTGGGATAGTGATATGGGCGAGGCCGGGCTCGGTGGTCCAGGCGAAATCGTTCTATATAGCATTAGTTACAACTGGAATTTCCTAAGCGGTCAGATGATCCCCATCCTGAACGGTGTTATTCCAATGACGGCATCGATGGTCGTTCGTAACGAGCCGTTTTAAGGAGCCATCAATGAAACTATCAATATTTGCCAAGAAGCTTAAAAATGCAGAAATATACTGTCAATTTTTAAAAGATAAGTCGGCAGTTGCCATGCTTGAGTTTGCCATGCTGCTACCGGTGTTGTTGCTTCTAACAGTTGGTAGTTTTGAAGTTGGTCGGTATGCCCTGCTAACTCAAAAAATTGATAGAATTTCTGCAACGATTGCCGATCTTGTGGCAAGAGCGGAAGCTTTGACAGCCGACGAAGTTGATAACCTCCTTGATGCAACTGATTACTTGGCGCAACCTTTCGAATTTAATAATTCTGGGATGGTCGTGGTGACATCAATCGTTGGGCGCGATGGTCAAGAGCCCATCATCATTGGGCAACGCAGCCGGGGCGCTATTACCGGGGAATTAAGTAGAATTGGCAATGATGGCGGAGAAGCGACACTGCCAAGCGTCTTTACTGATGGGGCTGGTCAAACACTGGCGGACGGTGAAGGTGTTATTGTAACGGAAGTGTTTTATAGCTACGTTCCGTACTTCGTCGGAGCCGGTGGTGATTTTACAGGCGCCTCTTTTCTGGGCGAATCCGTAATGTACCGGCAGGCCTTTTTTAGGCCAAGACTGTCAGAGCAGACGACATTCGATTGATACGAATTAACCTTCTCGCCAGCATGACTTCCCCATAAATCCATCTCCAATAAACATACCTTTCTACCAACATGGTGCGGCGCTGCGTTCGGACAGCATGCAGAGCTGCGCTAACGGTCCTCTCATGTGGTCACAGAGTTTACTAGCCGTGAAAAAAGATTTGAGGATGCTAATTATTCTGATCTCGGAAAAGCAGCTGCTTGTATTCTCACATCCATGGCAATTTTAGAGGACTATGTAGTCATGATGTTGTTAAAAAATCAGTGTGTGGTGAAAAAATTGCCCGTGTAGTCACGGTCGTTTTTGGAAGCGAGGGGCAGTATGCAGTCGATTATTGGTTTTTTAAAGTGAAAGACGACTGGGCATTAACAACTCTTAATGCAAAAGGGGAAGGTAACACCTTAACCTTTATCGGTAAGTTGACCGAGATGATTAAGAATACATGTGAGTAAATGTACGGGGCAATGTAAGCTGAGGGTAATTTACAGACAATAAAAAGGCGCCTGTTTCCAGGCGCCTTTTTATGTTGGGAGGAGTTAGTTTTACTCGGCGATGCGAAGGTTACTAAGTTCCTGACCGATGGTTCTAAAGGCCGCACTCAAGGACTCTTGTGTTGGCGAGTCAAAGTAGTGAGCGCTAGATGTTGCACAATTGCGATAGAGGCTATCGTTGCCGTCCTTATATTTGATGGTGTAGACGATAATGCCTTCAGCTTTCATATCCTCGCAGACTTGGGAAAACTTAGCATCAACCTTGTTGCGGTAATAACTGGATGAATTATACCGGAGGCGTCCATCTGGATTGGTATAAGTATCTGTAGAGCCCGCGCTGCTCACATGTCTACCCCACGCATTTTTGGCGTGACGCGAATACGAATTATAGTCGAAATAATTTGTGCCACCATGACTAAAAATCGTGTTCTGACCATCTGTCATCATGATGACAGCTTTATCAATTAGGGGCTCGTCGTAGTCTTTTGGAAGGGTTGCATCGGATCCCGCCCATAATCCTCTCCAACGTGGAGACAATGCTCGCCAGCCCCAAACCATGCCAATGTTCCCCATAGTGCCACCACTGTACCATGGGCGCATGGCATCAATGGCAGCTTGAACTGTTGTTTTTTCTGCGGTGAGGGGCAGTATGGCCGAGGGGCAGCCCGCATTTGGGCCTGTGCCAACTGAACTATAGAAACTGTTCCACGTACTGACACTTGCTGACGCAATTTCTTCTACTGTTCGCGGATTTGAATCGTTCCAGTCATTATCTTTATCTCGTGAAGAAGAAAAATTTCTATGCCCATCATGATAAAGGTAGGGCATGAAATCGGTTGCTGGTGGGTCATCACTTGTATCAATAGTGCCGCCATCAAGGTGTCCACGCATCTCCACGCACCCTTTCCAGCCGTAGTTGGTGTCGTTGGAGCCATTATTATCTAAGTCGTATCCCAGTGCATTCTGTTGGTCCGTGTCTGCCAGAAATTCACTGTCACTGGATGAAATAATGTTTGTTTGTTCACTGGCGTCAAGGAAACCAATATTACCGACACCTACATTTACTTGTGTTACATAGGGAACAATGCCGATCCACAAGTTTTCTTGGGTCTCGTTTGATCCATAAAGAATGCCCACAAGGTCGGTCGCAGAGTCTTTTAAAGAGGCAATGCGTTGATTGGAAAGTGCACCACCATAACCATCAGAACCTGAATCCCGAGCCATGGAGCCCGTATTGTCGAGCACCATAATGAGTTCCAGACCTCGATTGGTCCGGTTGATCATTGTATAGGCACCTACAGTTAAATCGTTGTAACCAACAACACTTATGAATGTTGTATTGACCGTAGCGTTAACGTTCAGTTCAATGTTCTCTTTGTTAGCGTCCCACGAAATCTCCAAAGCACTGACATCGGCGTTCATGTATCCGCTGGTAAAGTTGGCGTCGAAATATTTCTGTGCATCGGCGAGGACAACATCGTCATCTTCAAATATTACACGGCCTGCGGCGAGGCCTGCTGCATCCAAAGCAGTAGCGAGTTTGGATTTCAGAACATATGCGCGGCCAACATCGATTGATAGGCCAATGGCGGCGAAAATTGGAATAGCCAAAAGTGCGATAAGAACTGCAGCAACCCCACGAGTGTCCCGTGATAGTAATTTTAGCGTTCTTATAAATGAAAACCGTGATGGGAACTTTTCCATGAGGCCGCCTCGCGTAATAGAAATATAGGTATTCATTTATATATAAACGGGCGAGTCTTAAGGTTAGATAAAAAATAAAAGTCAATTTCAAACAAATTGTATTAAAAAGATTTTAAGTTACTTATCATTTAGTTGCTTATTTATGCGTATATATTGTTAGAGTTTTTGAAACATCTATTTAAATAGGAAGTAAAAGTTGAATAAAAAAAAGATAAATATTTAGCGATTATTATAAAAAACAAATTACATAAAATTTTATATATTAAAAATTAATTTTTATTGGGAAAAGTTACATAGTTTAACTATTGATTAACGAATTTGGTGCAGATTGATTTTCAGGAGCAAGGCAAAAGGTCACTTGGGCAAGGCTTCACAGTTAAGGACTTCGATAAGACTTATTTAGTTGATGATTTTGAGGTTCACGAATTGAGAGGTTTCGCTCTCGGATTAGATAGCAAATTATTCAGGATAAAATCCTGTCACATTATTAGGAGATGTACGATGATTAAAATGTTTCGCGCTTTTGTAAATGACGAGTCTGGTGCCACAGCTATTGAGTATGGTTTGATTGCAGCGTTGGTCGCGCTTGTTGGTGTTGTCGCATTTACAGCCCTTGGAGACACAATCGCTGATACTTTCGAGCAACTCGCATTTGTGCTTTGTGATAGTGCAGAAGGTACATATGCAGCTGGCGCATGTACATTCTAGTCCATGCCGAATATTGGGCTGCGCTTGCGCAGCCCAAATTCTTTTGTTGTTAATTCGATGGAGCAGGAGGGTGCTGTGTTTGTTGTGATGAACTTCATAAATGACGACAGGGGTGCTACTGCCATTGAATATGCGCTGGTCGCAACCCTTGTTGCGCTTGCGGGCATTTTAGCGTTCACGGCCCTTGGCGGGACAATTAGTAGTAGTTTTGCAGATATCTCATTGGATTTCTGTGTGGCTGTTGGAGGCGATTTTGCCCTAACAGGTGATGGTACAGATAGCTGCGCTTTCTGATGACATCATAAATTGGGTCCATGCGACCTGTGTTGGAGCCTTTACGGCGCCAAATGGGTGAATTTCACAATGTGGATAATTTCGATTTATTTGATCAGCGTTGTTGCAGCTTTTTCCGGCACGCTATTTGCCGCCTATACCGATTGGCGGAAATTTACTATTCCCAATTATATTAGCCTGATCATTGTGGCGCTTTATCCTCTGGCCGTGCTGGCCGCGCCAGCTGAAGTGGATTGGTTGTTTGCGTTGCTGATAGCTGCAGTTACTTTTGCTGTTGGTTTCTTACTTTTTGCTGTGGGTATTTTTGGCGGCGGTGACGTGAAGCTCATTACAGCGCTTAGCTTGTGGGCAGGGCCTCCATTAATGGTCTCATTTCTGGTTGGAGTTCTGCTTTCTGGTGGCATTCTCGCCATCTTTATACTGTGCCGCGAGGCCTGGCGGCAATCCGAAGAAGCTGGCGGTTTTGTCCGCGGTGCTAAGGCTGCCATTAGGGCGCGAACGCCTGTTCCTTATGGTATCGCAATCGCTTTTGGCAGTATTCCCATATTTTTCCACTACCTAAAGGCAAGCGGAATTTTTGGTTAATGTTCTTACTTAACAGGAAATTAAGCACTATGGGTTTAAAAATAGAATCATTTCTAACGTTGGAACGAGGGTCATGGCACGTAAACTGATATTAGTTGTTTTCGCATTATTGATAGCGGGCTCAACTGTCTGGTTTGTTCGAAACTGGGCTGGTAATCAAACACCAACCACAATTGTGCAGCAAGCAAATGACGAAGTTGTTGCGCCTAAAGCTGCAACAGTGAAAATTTTGGTGGCTGCTGCGGATTTACCGGCAGGAACTCTGGTTCGCGAAGATCATCTAAAATGGCAAGAATGGCCTGAGGCAGATGATCTCGAAGAAATGTATGTGGTCGAGAATGTTCGAACAGCCGATGAATTCTATGGCACTGTTGTGCGTCAAGGTGTCTCCAGCGGCGAACCAATTTCCGATAACCGTATGGTACGCCCTGGACAACAAGGGTTCCTTGCGGCAGTCCTTGATCCAGGCACACGCGCCATCTCCATTAATGTAGATGAAACCGCAGGCATAGCCGGTTTTGTATTTCCGGGAGATCGCGTTGATGTGATTCTGACATTGGAAGTTATGCAGGGTACTAGCGAGACTTCAATTCCGCACCATGCAAGTGAAACCATTCTGACCAATGTTCGGGTTGTTGCCATGGATCAATCAACAGACGATCAAACTCAGGAAGCCTCTGTTCGCAGCATCGCCACCTTAGAAGTTAGCCCAAAAGAAGTGGAAGTCATTTCTGTGTCACGGGAATTGGGACGGTTATCGCTATCGCTTCGAAGTATAGCGCGGGTTGAAGATACAGACAAAATGAGTGACGGTGGCGCCGTCTTGAAAAAAGAACGAGGTCGCGGGTTTACTATGGACAGTGAAGCCAGTTCCCTAATCTCGGCACCTGCTCGTAATGGACAAGCTCCTAATACAGTCATTGTCGTCCGTGCGGGCGACGTTAAACAAAAATCATTCGATTAAGGGGGATAGAGAATTGCGTAAAATTATTTCTGCAGTGATGATAACGCTCCTTATGGGGTTTGGTGTTACGGCGCTTCCAATTCAGTTAAATGCGGCGAAAGTCATTAATGATATTGGCGATCCTATCGATTTGACTTTGAATACGGGCAAGTTAATCAAGCTTGATAAAGCGGCGACATCGGTTTTTATTGGTAATCCAGAACTCGCTGATGTTCAGGTCCAGTCACCGACAATTATCTATATATTTGCGAAGAAGCCTGGAAAAACCAATTTGTTCGCGCTTAATGGCAAGGGGGATGTTCTTTTGAACTCTCCAGTTGCTATTAGCCACGATGTGGTGTCGCTTGAAAAAGCCCTTTTGGATGTGGACCCGAAAGGTCAGCTAAAAGCGGAATCAATGCGCGATGGTATCGTCTTAACTGGGCGTGCCGCAACGGCTTCAGTTTCTGAAGATGCCCGTCGGATTGCCGCCCTTTACACATCGCCAGAAAATATTCTGAACCGTATTGTAGTTGAAGGATCCCAGCAGGTTAATCTGCGTGTGCAAGTGGCGGAAGTCGCCCGGTCCGTTACGAAACAGCTTGGTGTGAACTGGGAAAATTTGAGCAGTGGCCTCGGCAATTTCTCTCTCGGTACTTTTGTTGGTCGAGATATTGTCGGTACGGGCGACCTTATCTCTAGAAACGGGACGGCTAGTAGTTTGTTCGCAGGCTTTAACGATGGTCAAACTGCCATTCAGGGAATTATAGATGCACTTGAAGATGAAGGATTAATTACAGTCCTCGCGGAGCCAAATTTGACGGCCCTATCTGGCGAAACAGCCAATTTCTTGGCTGGTGGCGAGTTCCCAATTCCAGTGCCGCAAGAAGACGGGGCCATTAGTATTGAATATAAGGAATTTGGTGTCTCCCTTACATTTACGCCCAATATTGTCAGCAATAATCGCATTAATTTGCGGGTGAAACCTGAAGTTAGTCAATTGTCATCTGCCTCGGCTATTAACATCAATAATATCTACATTCAGTCGCTATTGACGCGGCGGGCTGAAACCACGGTGGAACTTGCCAGTGGGCAAAGTTTTGTTCTTGGTGGCTTGCTTAACAGCGACTCTGATAACAATGTATCAAAGACGCCCTTCTTGGGTGAGCTACCGATTATCGGTGCGTTGTTCCGCTCCACTTCGTTTCAGAGAAACGAAACTGAGCTTGTTATCATCGTAACGCCATATCTTGTTGAGCCGACCAATTCGCGAATTGCTTTGCCAACTGATGGATATATTCCGCCAAATGACAAGGACTTATATAAGGATGGTAAATCCTTCCGCCCGACGGATAGTTCTACGGCACCGGTGGACAATATCGCGCCAGCGACGGCAAAGAACAGTGTGAAACTAATCGGCCCTGCCGGCTTTATTACGGAGTGATGCCATGAATTGTATCAAAGATAATGCTTGCAAACTGGTTGGAATTTCCGCTGTTTTTCTGTCACTACTGGCAGCAGGTTGCGCGCCAATTGATCCGGAAACGGGACTTGCGACACTTCGGGCAACCCCTGAAAAAGCGCAAATGAAAAAGAAAATTACTGTGAAGGAATTCACACCTATATTTGTGGTTCGGTTTGATGCCAACCGGACAGGTTTCACAGATATGGAAAAAGGTCGCCTGCTAGGATTTATACAAGCGCAAGATGTGGATTTTGGCGAGGTTCTTCAATTGGAGCTACCGCCATTTAACGACGCAAACGGCGTAAATAAACTTCGTTATGGCGCAATCGGCAGCTTTCTAGAAGACGAAGGTTTTAATATATCACCAAAAGTCACCAAGGACGGCCTGAGAGATTCATTGCGGGTCTATTTTAGCAAGTATGTGGCAACAGTTGACCCAATTTGTGAAAAAGGTTGGCACGTTCCCTCGGGCACAGCATACGAAAATCTGCCTCTACCGCATATGGGATGTTCAACAGCATCAGCTTTTGTTCAGATGTTGGCAAATCCAAAAGATTTGGTCAAACCTCAGGACATTGGTCCTTACGACGGGGAAAGAGCCGCGCTCTCTATCCAAAGTTACCGGACTGGAAGTAGTGGCAGCAGTAGCTCATCGAGTGAAGATAGTGGCGCATCGGATTAATACGGCGCGTTTTGATTGGAAGGCTTAAATCATGGCAAGTGCAGCATCTAACCTAAGTACACTTTTTGGGACACAAGTCCTCGAAGACATGATGGTATTTGTGGATGACGAGCATTCTTTAGCAGTTTGCAGACAGGCCGTCGAAGGTAGAGGCCAATCTCCAGATGCTGTTCAAGATGGTGGGATTGCCGAAGCTCTTACCCGCATTGAACCTGGGCAGTCACCAAAGGTCGTGATTGTTGATATTAGCCGTAGCCTTGATCCTGAAGGGGATGTAACGCGGCTTGTTCGGAAAATGGGCCCGACAAATTCGTTGATAATTCTGGGAACGTCTAATGACGTCTCAATTTTCCGAAAAATGATATCCCTCGGGGCGCACGACTATTTGGTGAAGCCGTTGACGGCCGAGCTGTTTAACGATGCTGTCGAGCAAATTGATCGCCAAGCCGCATCGGCACAAACGGCGAAAAGTGGTCGTTTGACAGTTGTCATTGGCGTGCGCGGCGGTTCGGGGGCAACTACCATTGCGACCAACTTAGCCTGGATCATGGCTAATGAAGAAAAAATGGAAACAGCATTGTTGGATCTGGATCTTCATTTCGGAACCACCACATTGGCTTTAGATGTTGAATCTGGAGGTGGTTTTAGGGAGGCGTTAGAAAACCCTCATCGCTTGGACAAGTTGTTTTTAGATAGTGCCATTACAAAAGCAGGTGATCGGCTTGCTGTTTTGGGAACCGAAGAGCCTATTGATGAGTTTGTTGATGTAAATCCAGAGAGCATCGATACTTTAATTGGCGAAATTAGCCAAGATTATAGTCAAATCATTGTTGATCTTCCTCGCCATTTGCTTCCAACGCAAGGCGCTTTGTTGGCATCCGCAGACTCTGTATTACTTGTCTCTGATCAGACACTAGCTGGAATACGGGATATCAATCGGATCACTCAGGCTATGACGTCGTTATCGACCAAAGGCCGAATTGTGAAGGTTGTTAGCCGGGTTGGCAATGAGCGGTCGGCGCAAGTCTCAAAAGCTGATTTTCAAAAAGCGTTGGAGGAGCCAATTAACTATTTCGTTCCCGAAGATGCAAAAACGCTAACTGTTTGCGCGAATGCAGGAAAAGCTATCCCTTCGGTTGCCGAAAAATCACCAATCGCAAAAGTTCTGCGAGAGCTTGCCGCAGATTTGTCTGGTTATGAAAAACCAAAGAAAAAAGGCCTGTTTGGTCTTATGTCAAAAGCAGACAAAAAGAATGAGGGCAAGTAAACGTGAGTTTGTGGCGGTCTTCATCCAATAATAAGAACAAAGGCAAAGATCTACCCGTAGCTGTTGAAAAGAACAGTAGCGGTGACCTTGATCTTGTGGAACGACTTTTCAGCCTTGCTTGTGCTGAATTGCTTAGTGACATTTCTCACGATACTGCTCGTACTGAAATTTCGGCAAAAGTCAAAAAATTCACGAGGGATCAGCTTGAAGTTGAAGCTATTTCTCTGAATGTTCTTGAGCAACGCAATTTGGTTGCCGCGCTCTCAGTCCGAATTTGGTCTGAAGTTGAGGAAGCTCGCGCGGCGATGACGCCGGAAGTCCCGGTCAATGATCTGGATAACTTAAATACTGACTTTAACGTGTCAGATGATGATTATAATGCACCTGATGTTACGCAGATATTAGAAGAAGGCGTCACCGTATTTGGCGTTGATACTGAGGCCCCAGCAGAAGTTAAAGCAACGTTCGATCGCCCAGGATCCACCGTAATCTCCGAACCCGCTATGTATGATGAAGATGAAGCGTTTTCAGAGCCACGTATTCCGGTAGTGGGAGAGGCTAAAGCCAATCTTGTACCCGTCGTTGACGCTGAGCCCATACCTGAAGACATCCCGGAACCCATGCGTCTGGAGGCAGTTGTTGAAGCCCAGGCTCCACGTGCAGCGTCGCAAATTGACTTAATTAAAGAGCGTATCCAGCCTGTTCTTCTTGAGCGCATTGATATTAGCGCTGCTGTTTCAATGGATCGGTTGGATCTTGCCCGAGATATTTCAGATATTGTCGGCGACATTTTGATCGAAGAGAGGATCCAACTCAACCAACGAGAACAGCGAGAGCTGATCGAGCGGTTGATGCATGACATGCTGGGCCTCGGACCATTAGAGCCCTTACTTGCAGACGAAAGCATCACCGATATCTTGGTGAATGGGCCCAAACAGGTTTACATAGAACAACGCGGAAAGTTAGTGCTTTCAGATTGCCAGTTCCGTGACAATGCACATGTTCTCAGTATTGCGAGCCGCATTGTAAGTCACGTGGGACGGCGTGTTGACGAGTCAAACCCATTGGTGGACGCTCGTCTTGCAGATGGTAGCCGGGTGAATATTATTATTCCGCCACTTGCAATTGACGGCCCGAGTATTTCCATTCGTAAATTCGCCAAACAGAAAATCACCCTAGACGTTATGGAAAAGCAGGGCAATTTGTCTCCTTCTGCCGCAACTGTTTTGCGGGTCGGTGGTCGTTGCCGGTTAAATATTTTGATCTCCGGTGGTACAGGTTCGGGTAAAACAACGCTGCTAAACGCAATTTCACAGCTTATTGACCCAGGGGAGCGTATCGTCACCATCGAGGATGCTGCGGAACTCCAACTTCAACAACCTCACGTCGTTCGTCTTGAAACCCGGCCTGCAAATCTTGAAGGAACCGGCGAGATTAGCATGCGTGATCTGCTAAAGAACTCACTGCGGATGCGTCCCGATAGAATTATCCTTGGTGAAATCCGGGGCAGTGAAGCCATTGATATGTTGCAGGCAATGAACACTGGTCACGATGGTTCATTGTCGACAATCCATGCGAACAGACCGAGAGAAGCACTCACACGCCTTGAAAATATGGTTGGGATGTCGGGTATTAATTTACCCGCGAAGGCAGTGAGAAGCCAGATTGCATCGGCGATC
The DNA here is from genome assembly GCA_036960775.1 of Pseudomonas marincola. GTDB lineage: Bacteria > Pseudomonadota > Alphaproteobacteria > Sneathiellales > Sneathiellaceae > Sneathiella. The sequence goes on from JBALWO010000001.1 coordinate 117,042, forward strand.
GATTTAATCGTTCAGATAAGTCGTATGCGTGATGGCGTCCGCCGCATCACCTATGTCTCTGAGGTTGTCGGCATGGAAGAAGATGTGATCACTATGCAAGATCTGTTTTGGTACGAGTATATGGGCGAGGATAAAGGTGGTCGTCTGCTAGGCGAGTTCAAGTCTTCTGGTCTTCGGCCGCATTTTGCACCGCGTGCTGCATACTTCGGGCTGGATAAAATGTTGATAGGAGCAATGTAATGTTTGGCTTAGATGATCAACTTGTATTACCTCTTGTCGTTGGTGGTGCCACGTTAATGGTAACCCTAATCCTTGGATTTGCCTTGGTTGGTGGTGATAATACTACGTCGAATACCAAACGGCGATTAGCGGATGTCCGTCACGGCCATGGACCGGTTGCCCCCAAAAACCCGCAACGGAATAGTGCCCGTATTGATGATGGTAAAAGCAGTATCAAATTTCTGGAAACGCTGGTCCAAAAATTTGTGCCTAAACCGACAGAATTGCGTGCGCGTCTTGAGAAAACAGGCTCAAAGTTATCAAATGCCGAATATGCATTAATCACAGTTGTCGTCATGGCAGCCTTCTGGGTTATTACCTATTTTGTATATGGCATGGCGCCAATCATCGCGTTTCCGGCTGGCTTTGCTTGCGGGATAATTTTCCCTCACTGGACAGTTGGTTTCATTGGTGGGCGGCGTGTGAACAAGTTTATGAAACATTTTCCCGAAGCCATTGAGCTTTTAGTTCGGGGATTACGCGCGGGTATTCCTATTAGTGAAGCGATCATTACTGTCGGCAATGATGCCCCTGAGCCCATCGGAGCTGAGTTTCGCGGAGTTGCTGACGCCATCCGGCTTGGTAAGTCAGTTGAAGATGGTCTATGGGATGTTTGTAAACGTATTGATGTTCCCGATTTTAAGTTTCTGATTATTGCCGTTGCAATCCAACGGGAGACCGGTGGTAACCTTGCTGAAACTTTGGGCGGGCTCGCAAATACGCTTCGCAAACGGCGCCAGATCAAGCTTAAAATTAAGGCGATGTCATCTGAAGCGCGGGCGAGTGCCTGGATTATCGGCTCATTGCCTTTCATCATGTTCCTCCTCCTTTGGTTTGCCAATGACGCATACGTTATGACGTTGATACATGATCCACGTGGCAACTATTTGATTGGCGCAGGTTTAGTAATGATTTCGGGCGGTGTTGGTGTAATGGCCAAAATGGTCCGATTTGAAATTTAGGAGACAGACATGGATTTAGCAGCACTCCTTCCAGATTGGCTTCGCTCAGAGGATGTTCTTGCGCTTATCGCGGGCGGGGCAGCGCTTTTATCATTTTTAATCATATGGAACGCTCTCCTTGTTAAGGATAGCTTGCCAGACAGAATTCAAGGTCTCGAAAAGCGGCGGAAACATTTACGAGATCAAGCAGTAAAAGATACTCGCCAACGCAGTCAGTTGATTGGCAACGATAATTTCAAATTACGCGTCGTAAAAAAATTACAGCTGATGAAAGGTGAGGGAGCTCGCCGTATTTCTGCTCATCTTGCCCAGGCAGGGTGGCGCTCAAAAGACGCACTGGCAACGTATCTTTTCGCGCGAATTTTTCTCCCCATTATTTTTGGTGGTTTTGGATTATTGTATTTCCTTGGAACCAATCCGTTTGATTGGTCGAAGGCGGGAGCCGTGGCCGGTGCCGCCGGTGCCGCGTTCTTTGGATATGCATTACCCGGTATTATGATTAAAAACCAAATAAGCAAACGCTATAAGGAAATCCGAAAGGCACTACCAGATGGATTAGATCTTTTGGTTATTTGTACCGAAGCCGGCTTGAATTTGGACAGTGGCTTAAATCGGGTTTGCCGTGAGATTACCAATTCAGCACCAGAGTTGTCTGATGAATTCGCCCTAACGTCAATTGAGCTGGGTTTCCTTCCTGATCGCAAAGAAGCTGTTTTAAACTTATCAGCGCGTGTGGATATTCAGGCTATGAAAACGCTGGTAAATACGCTTCTTCAAACGGAAAAATACGGAACACCGCTTGCTGTAGCGTTGCGTGTGTTATCTGCAGAAATGCGCGAAGAACGCTTGATGAAGGCTGAAGAAAAAGCGGCACGACTTCCTGCCATTATGACAATTCCGATGATTTTATTTATCCTACCTGCCTTGTTTATTGTGCTTATCGGTCCGGCAGTTCTTCAGGCAATGGACGCGTTTTCATCCTAAGTATGACCTGCTAAAGGTTCGGCCAAAGCGCGTTTGACAATTGGTCTAATGCTACTATTGTCTGCCTGTCAGCTCATTGGCGAGACCGGCCTTCTAATTTTCTCTGATTTGAACCCACACCGATTTTACCTATAGGCGGCGTGTATTTACACGTTTTATTATAGAACGGCTCTTGAGGTTCAGATGACATTATTTGGTTTCACCCTTGTCTTGGTTGCTGCAGTTTGCCACGCGACATGGAATTTTTTCGTAAAACGTATTAACGCCGGTCCTGAATTAATCTGGATGTTCTCGGCTCTTGCAGCTGTTCTCTATGCACCGTTGGCAATTTATGTTTGGATGCAGACGCCCGAATTTAGTCAAACACAAATGCTGTTTATTGTCGGTAGTTCTCTCCTTCACCTCGGATACTTTTTGTTGTTGCAGTTGGGGTATCGCAAAGGAGATTTGTCGCTTGTCTACCCAACAGCGCGATCCACAGGACCACTTTTATCTACTAGTTTTGCTGTCCTCCTACTGGGGGAGACACTAACGCTTCAAATCGCGCTTGGCGGAGCAGTCATTATTTTTGGCGTTTTAATGCTGACAGGTGGCCTCCGGCGGGCTTCGGGAAATGTTGCCTTGTCTGTGGGATTTGGAGTGAGCGCAGGCTTTCTAATTGGAAGCTATACAGCTTGGGATGCTTACGCAGTCTCTACACTGGTGATACCACCTTTGTTACTTGATTATGCTTCAAGTATTTGTAGATCCACACTATTAGCGCCAGTCGCATATGGGCGGTGGGAAAAAGTACAGGAGATATGGCGAGAATACAGACGCGAAGTCATTATAATAGCCATTCTTAACCCACTTGCGTATATTTTGGTTCTGGTAGCCCTGACTTTTACACCAGTCGTATTCGTGGCTCCAGTACGAGAACTAAGTGTTCTGCTAACAGTTCTTATGGGAAGTATCCTGTTACGGGAGGGCAACTTGAAACACCGTTTGATTTGGGCAGGTGTCATCCTTGCCGGATTGACAGTGCTGGCCTCCTCGCCGTAAGTCAGATGCTATGGATTAATAGGAAACATAAGCCGTATGTTGACCTTCAGTTTCGATAAGGCGCTGTTTTTGGATTTTCGTTTCTGCAATTACGCGTGAAATATCATCTACAACAGTTAGCTTTTTCGCTCTGGGCATATAACAGTCTTGAGAACGATCTTGCAAAGCTGAACAAATTTGATAAGGCGTGGCCTGTCCAACAAATCCACCAATTCGAACCCTGTAATGAATACCTTTTTGTGCGCCTAAGTCAGCAACCGAATAAATGGGATCAAACTGATCCAGTAAATCACCATGTCGTTTTCTTAGAATATTCCACGCCTTCTGAGCCCGTTCAGGGGATTTGAACGAGGCAAGTTGAACGTAGTAAAGCGCGGGATCACCAGCGGCTGTATAGCCATCCTTAATCGCTGTATTATAGCTGATAGATATTGCAGGTTGTTGCGGCGATACTTTCGTGATGTCAACGACTGCCAGTACGTCAAGCGGTGCATCTACATAGTGGATTGGCGTAAGGGTTGCCGACAATTCTGGAGTCGGAGCTACCGCAGCAGCGGGAGCTAATTTTCCAACTGGTGGGGTTACTTTTTTCGCCACCGTTGCAGGCTCCGCTGGTGCCAAATTATACGGTTTACGAGCTGTCTCGGCTGATCGGATTTCTTTGGGGGTGGTTTTCGCAATCTGTATTTCTGGTGCCTGCTGTGCTTCCTTGTTTGAGTTTAGTATAACCGTTTCAAGGTTGGCTTCTACAAGGGGCTGCGGGGGCTGAGATGTGGCAATATTCTGCTGTAGAATTTCACTTTGTTCAATGTTGCTGTTCAAAGCTATCGCGCTGTCTAAAGCATCGGGATTTGTGCTCAACGCAACAGTCGTGTCATTAGCTTCAATGTGCGTATAGGGCTGTCGGCTCGTCTGAGCAGAGCGCGTTTTTTGCCGTGCGTTTGTCTGAGCAACCATTATATTCGCTTGCTTTTGTGCGGTAATTTGCTCTTCTGCGATGGGCTGATTTAACGCCTGAAAATACAAGGCGTTGTTACGCGCTTCTTTTTCATTTAGATCCATTCGTGAATACCGCATAGCATCAGAAGATTTTCCAGCCATACCATATACAAGAGCCAGATTTTGCCTGTGTTGTGCTGTGGCATTGGGATGGGCTGTGATAATCTCAAACATGGCGATTGCTTGCTCGGTTCTACCAATAAGGGCTAGGGAGAGAGCAAGATTGTTTTGATACGTCAGATTGTTGGGCTCGGACGTGATCGCTAAGCGGTAATAATCCTGTGCTTTTGCATGTTCACCTGCTGTATCCAAAGCGAGTGCAAGACCGCCAAGGGATTTTGCATTGTTGTTATCAAAACTGACGGCCATTTCAAATGACTTAGCCGCAAGATAGGGTTTGTCTTCAGCCAAATATATATACCCAATGCCCGTATGTGCTGCGATGAGCTCCGGTTGCTTGGCAATTATTTTCTTGTACAAATCCAAAGCTGCTGACGTTCGTTTTGTTTTTCGCAAAATTTCGGCCGCGCCCAAAAGAGGTGCTAGATCATTGGGGGATTTTTGATTGGCCATCATATAGAGGCGAAGAGCTGTCGCCGGGTCGCCTCTTACCCAAGCTTTTTCGGCAATACTTATTAATTTTTTCGCCGAAAGATCTCCAGCTTTTGTGTCATCAGACTTGCTTGCCATCGGAGCAGGGTCAGTGTCATTGCTGCCTAGATTTTGAGGGGCAACTGTATTGCAGCCAGTGACAATCAAGCTTGTTGTTAGCAAAAGTGCCGTTTTGTTTGCATTTAGGATATTTTTGATCTGGAGCACAGTCCTGACCTCCCCTTCCGTAGTGGAATGTTTGGAAAGAGTGTAGCTATGCTATCCTTAAAAACGGTTAAGATTAACAAAACATTTTCTGCAAATAAGCGCAAAAGACAGACCATTAATCCACTAAACGTCGCTTGCCAGTTTCAAAGCTTGCCTGATGAGGTGGGTGTTGGGCATATGACACGGGGGCCTGTGGATGTTGTTGAGGGGAGCGTTCCTGTGGCTGGGCGTAAGGTTGCACGAAGCTTTGCGGTAAAACTGCGTTGTGATAACTGCCTTGAGAACTAGGTTGTTGCGCCGCAGGCTGGTACTGTAGTTGGGCGGGAGTATTCGTCTCTGGGTCGATATATCGATCAAATATGCCCGATGATATTTGTGCAGGCAGTTCAGAGAATAGGGCAACTGTATTGGCCATTCCGATCCGATTTACAAAGTTTGCAATTGTGATCGTTAATAACCCGGTTCGCAACGATTGCTCGTCCACACCAGTTTGTTTGCAGCGTGATAAAGCGTCAGACAGTTCTTTGGCAACAACATTATTCGCATTTCCAGTACTCATCCATATTCTCCTGGCTGTATAGTTGTAACTACAGGGGTATTCAGAATAAGGACGCCTGATGTATGTAGATGTGAAAAAATACTTCGGTTACTCTATTGGTGGCTGAAAGGGTGAGGTTTATGGGAAAGACAGGTTGGGGCTATGGAAGATCTTGAACAGTTTGCCGGACTAATTGAAAATAGCCAAAAGGTGGTTTTCTTTACGGGGGCTGGAATAAGCACCGAATCTGGTATTCCCGATTTTAGAAGTCCTGGCGGCTTGTGGGAGAAAAATCAGCCCATCGATTTTTCGGATTTTATGGCATCAGAAGAAGCCCGCAGAGAGTCTTGGCGGCGGAAATTTGCCATGGAGGTCGTCCTTGCAGGTGCTGTGCCCAATGACGGCCATAACGCCATTACGAAACTTTACAATTTGGGTAAGGTTTCTGCTGTCATAACCCAAAATATTGATGGCCTTCATCAGGCATCTGGTGTTGCAGAAGGTGATGTCATCGAATTACACGGAAATACGACTTATGCAAAATGTCTGGATTGTGGCACCCGAATGACCTTAGCCGAAGTTAAGCAGATTTTTGGAAAAGATGAAACATTACCAACCTGTACGAGTTGCGGCGGTATCGTGAAAACAGGGACAATCTCGTTTGGCCAACCAATGCCCATAAATGAGATGATCAGGGCTGAAAAACACGCAATCGAGTGCGATTTATTTGTTGTTGTTGGCTCATCACTTGTGGTCTATCCCGCCGCGGATATACCCGTTCGGGCGTGTCAGCATGGTGCTGAACTTGTCATCTTAAACCGGGAAATCACGCCGCTCGACCCCATTGCATCTCTAACTCTGAATAGAGAAATTGGGGAAACTTTGCATCATGTCACAAATTTGTAAAATGGATCTATTATGGTTCTGTGCTGTTCCAAATACTCTGAATTATTAGATAAGTAGCGAGAAAATGAATGCTTAATACCTCTGGATTCATGGGAAAAATGCTACTTTTCGTTGCGATTATTACAGCGCCCGTAGTGATCGTTTCTTATTGGCTGGTTAGTCATGATCTTTTATCGGTTGAATATGCGCTTCTGTTGTCGCTAACGCCCATTGGCCCCGCCGTTTTAGTGTATAATCGACTGTTGCTTGAGGTCAGTGCCCTGACGGAGCGAATGGGGCTTGCCGCAACCGATCCCTTAGGAGAGCATATCGAAGGAAATGCTTCGCGAGGAGGATTACTCCCCGTGAACGAATTTTTTCTCACCATGCAGCAATACAAACGTGTTCTTGCAAAAATGTTTACAGATGTGAAAACACAGCAAGAAAACAGCTCTCGCCTGTTTGATTTACTTCCCAATGCTGTGTTTGTTTTAGACAAAAAGCGGCACATCACAAGTTTTAATCAGGCAGCATCGAAGTTGTTTGAAAATCTGAGTTTATCCGATGAAATAACAACCTATCTAAGGCACCCTGCGTTGTTGAAGGCAATTGATGGCGTCTTAATTGGGAGTGCTTTGAATGCAAGTGTTGAATTCGAATTGCCTAACAGGCTTGTGCATTACGTTGAAGCTCATATGGTTAAAGTCGAAGGTGAAAACCCGGAAGATGATCAACTGATCATAACTTTACACGATTTGACTTCGGCAAAGAAAACCGAAAAAATGCGGGTTGATTTTATTGCGAACGCCAGCCACGAACTTCGCACGCCTTTGGCAATATTGATTGGATCTATTGAGACAGTTCTAGGACCCGCCTCTGATGATCGAGATGCGCAAACACGGTTTCTTCAAATTATGAAAGCGCAGTCTGATCGAATGTCTCGCCTGATTGATGATTTACTTTCGTTGTCACAAATCGAGATGGATGAGCATACGCGCCCCTCTAAGTCTGTGAACTTAAATGAGCTGTTGATATCGGTATCAGATATGCTCTCTGCAAAAGCGGCAAGTATGGGGAAAATCATACAGTTGGATCTCCCTAAAACAGCGATTTCCATTATAGGTGACCCGAACCAATTGACCCAGATTTTTACCAACTTGACGGATAATGCATTGAAATATAGCCGTGAAAATGCGCCGGTTATTATCAAGTTAGAAGCTACACAGCAAAATGCGGAAATATCGGTTGCTGATCAAGGCGAGGGAATTCCGCGGGAGCATTTACCAAGGCTCACTGAACGCTTCTATCGCGTAGACCGTGATCGTAGCAGAGAAGTTGGCGGTACAGGCCTTGGTTTAGCAATCGTAAAACACATCGTAGCGCGACATCGTGGACATCTTGAAATTCATTCGGTTTCGGGTAAAGGGTCCGTATTTACGGTGAAACTCCCAAAGTAAGTCCTTGTCCATCTGGATCATGGTTCAAAAAAGAGGCGGTGGAATTCCACCACCGCCCCCGTTCTCTTATTGAGCGCCTTTCTTTTTGATCATGCGGGCTGGCGTCCCACCGCATCCATTGGCGACGTTTGCTTTCATCTTGAAGAAATTATTACCTTCATTGGTTTCAGAGACTGTTTTTCCCTCATCGATGGTCGCTGTAATCTCCCAGTTACCTGATTTTAAGGTAATTTGACCTGCAACTTCTTGCGTCTGCTGCTTCAAGCGTTTCAATCCATTTGCGGTATGAATGACCACGTTATTGGCGCGTAATTTACTATTGAAGTTACCACTATCAAAAGTCTTGAGGTTCAATATGTCGTAATGGAAGCGGAATTTACAGCCTCGGGGTCCCTTGGATAAAGCGTCATTCACTGTAAGATTTAAGGTGCCGTTCCATGGGGTGGATTTTGGGCCGATTGAGATACCTTTACGGGACGTCAGATCAGGCTTTAACTTGCTAAGATCAAGCGTTGTTTTAGTGGTTTCCCGGCAAGTTGCAGAATATTCCACCATGGAAGACATTTGTTTTGCCGCCGCTTTAACCTCGACACTAACTTTATGTGTTGGCATTAGCTGGAGCTGGTTATTCGCCTGTGCGCCGCCCTGATTATTCGCCTTGAAACCTTTAGGTTTCGGGGCCGCTGGTATTGGTTTAATAATTTTGAGACCGTAATAGGCATTGCGTTCCGTGGTATTTTTGGCGAAATCAAGGTTCTTCCATGCTGTTGCAGGCGAGCCATCTTTCAAAAACCGGTATTGGACTGTTCCGGCAACCCCATTTGTCTTAATTCTAGCTTTCACGGGCAAAGTAGCTGGACAAATACCTTGGTAATTGGTGCTTTGCATACTGATAGCCGGTTGCTGGATTTGCAATATAGGGGCCAGTGTCGCTTTCTTTAGTGGCTCCAGAGGAGCTATATATTTAGTGCATTCCACATTGATTTTGTGATTGTCATTAACATGTCTTGGATGTGTTGAATTGGAGGAAGGACCGGAGCATGCAAAATTGAGTTGGCTTTCAGCTTTGTTTGTTAAAACGACAGCCAGTCCGTTTTTCAAAATAGTGCCTCTATTTCCTCCTTGTTGAATGCGTTTGCTTAATTCGGCATTACAAGCGTTTACAGCAGCAGTTCGGATAGAACTGTGAGGGCTCCATTTAATGACATATTCTTTCCAGTCATTTGTCCAAGTTTTCTGATTGATGGGGCCATTCAGGATGTGGAGCGGTTCCCATTGGGACGCGACATTCTGCGGATTTTTCTTCTGAATATTCATGCTGATGCTGTTCAACCAATGTAGCTTTTGGCATCGCCCCTTACCTTGTATGTGAAAGGACAGCTTATCGGTTGAAGCCTTTGAATAGTCATGGCCCTGAGATTCAACTCTAAGAGTGGGATAAGGGCCGACAGATTGAACATCTATCATGCTAATACCAAAAGATGGAAACCCTTCCGCTGCCATAGTCGTTGACGATAATGCAGTTAGAAGAAGACTGGTGCAAATTAAGGAACGTGTTTTCATTTTGACCTCCCAAGATAGAATAATTTCTAACCATGAGTCGTTTCATATTCCAAAGCGGTTCAAAATAATTTTGACCCTCTATTTTCGATTTCATTCCCGCAATTGGTTGAATAATACAAAATAACACCAAAATTGAAAACATTATCTCTTCATATTACTTTAGCCTAATAATCGACTGTAACAATAGTGTCATATAAGTGTCGTAATCCCGTCATTGTGAACCGGCATTGTCCGGACATCGGCAGAAAAAACTGTCGTTCACAAAACGGAGATTAGACGTGCTAAAGAAAACTCTCGGACTTGCTGTCATTGCGACAGTTGCTATTGCGGGTCAAGCTGCTGCTCGTGACCAGATCAGGATCGTAGGCTCTTCCACAGTATTTCCATTTGCGACAACAGTTGCCGAAACTTTTGGCAACAAGGGTAATTTTAAAACCCCGGTTGTTGAAAGCACTGGTTCAGGTGGTGGTTTGAAATTATTCTGTGCAGGCGTTGGTGATGCGCATCCTGATATTGCGAATGCCTCCCGCCGCATTAAAAAATCAGAAGTGACTAAATGCGCAAAGGCCGGCATCACAGAAATTACAGAAGTTAAAGTTGGATTTGACGGCATTGTCCTTGCCAATGCGAAGGCCACGGCTGCTGTAAAATTGACCAAAAAACAAATCTTTATGGCGCTCGCCAAACAGGTTCCTGTGAATGGCATGATGGTTGCTAATCCTTATAAGACATGGCGTGATGTGGATCCGTCCCTTCCAAACACCAAAATTGAAGTTCTCGGCCCACCGCCAACCTCGGGTACACGTGATGCATTTGTAGAGCTTGCAATGGAAGGCGGAGCTAAGAAATTTCCAAGCCTCAAAGCACTTCGCAAATCAGATAAAAAAGCCTTCAAGGCAATCGCGCACACCATTCGGGAAGATGGCGCATATATCGAAGCGGGAGAGAATGACAATTTGATTGTGCAGAAGCTTGTTGCAAACCCTAAAGCAATTGGGGTCTTTGGATTTAGTTTTCTTGATCAAAATTCTGATCGTATTCAAGGTGGTGTAATTGGCGGGGTTAAGCCAACTTTTGAGAATATCTCTAAGGGCGATTACGGTATTTCACGATCCCTGTATTTTTACGTGAAGAACGCTCATGTGGGAACTGTCCCAGGTATTAAAGAGTTCATCGCAGAATTTACGAGCGAAGATGCTTTCGGAGAATTCGGATATCTGACTGACAAAGGTCTTATCCCGCTTTCTGAAGGTGAACGTAATCTAATTCGCCAGCAAGCCGGTTCACTTCAAAATTTAAAAATGATGTGAGTTTGAATTGGGAGGAGCTGGACTCCTCCCAATTTTATTTGAAGCTGAGGACATTTTAATTTCATGAGCATTTTGCCGCTTGTCATATCACTGTTGGCCATGTGTGCCGTTGCATATTGGTATGGATCAAAGAAAGCACTTTCTAGCCATAGTTTTGCTGGTCAACAAAATACCGGAAGACCTCATCTCTACGGTCTCTATGTTGTTATTTGGGGTGCGATATCGCCAGCCATTCTACTGATCCTTTGGGGTGTGTTTTCTTTTTCGTCAATTGGTGTCGATGGGGTGATCGCGGGCAAAATTGATCAGGTGGTATTTCCAAGCTTGATCATTGTGGCCGCCATATTAGGTCTAACACTGGCAGTTCGCCAAATTAATCCAAATTTACGCGCCCGAAAAACTGTGGAAGCCGCCGTGTATTGCGTATTGATTTTAGCCTCAACGCTTTCGGTTTTTACGACAATTGGAATTGTACTTTCACTCCTAATTGAGACCATTCAATTTTTTGAAAAAGTACCCTACCAAGAGTTCTTCTTTTCCTTGAATTGGAGCCCGCAAATGGCGCTACGAGAGGATCAGATTGGATCTTCTGGCGCTTTCGGTGCAATCCCGCTTTTCACGGGAACTCTTCTTATAACTTTGATTGCGATGATTGTCGCTGTTCCGCTTGGGCTGATGAGTGGGATTTATATGACCGAGTATGCGAGCAAAAATTTTAGAGCGACAGTTAAACCAATTCTTGAGATCCTCGCCGGTATTCCAACCGTTGTTTATGGTTTTTTTGCAGCCCTCACCGTTGGCGTTTTCTTTAGAGATGTCGGCACAGCAATAGGGCTGGACGTGGTTTCAGAAAGTGCGCTGGCTGCGGGTGTTGTTATGGGGATGATGATCATCCCATTTATATCTTCGTTAAGCGACGACATTATTATGGCAGTGCCTCAAAGCCTCAGAGATGCCTCCTACGGGTTGGGGGCTACAAAATCTGAAACTGTTATCAATGTGATCATTCCAGCGGCACTTCCGGGCATAGTGGGCGCCGTATTACTTGCTGTAAGCCGCGCTATTGGAGAAACAATGATTGTAGTGATGGCAGCAGGCTTTGCTGCCAACTTAACGGCAAACCCACTGGAATCTGTAACGACAGTAACGGTGCAAATCGTTGGCTTGCTTGTGGGAGACCAAGAATTTGATAGCGCTAAAACATTGGCAGCCTTTGCGCTCGCCTTAACGTTATTCGCCATAACGCTTTGCTTGAATGTCATTGCGTTACTGGTCGTACGTAAATATCGAGAAAAATATGACTGATATACATAATCAAACAAATAAAGCTGGCTGGCCTACTAAAGGTGCCGACAAAATCCTTGCAAAGCGCCACCGGGCTGAACGTAATTTTAGGCGGCTGGGGCTAACTGCTATCCTAATTGCGATGGCATTGCTCGCAACGCTTTTGGTTAGCATTGTTGGAAAAGGCTATTCGGCCTTCATTCAGACCACAATCACGCTGGATATAAGTTTTGAGCAGGAAATTTTGGATCCAAAGGGCACACGGAGCCCAGAAATCTTAAAAGCAGCCTCTTATGGAAGTGTCATACGTAACGCGCTCCGGACGGAGTTTCCCGAAGTCAAATCTCGTAAAGAGCTGCGCCGATTGTTTGGATTAGTTAGTAAAGGGGCGGTCCAGGAACTGCGTAACGCCGTCCTTTCCAATCCAGACTTAATTGGCACATCGCGCGCTTTCGAGCTAACGGCAAGTGATGACGTGGATATGCTTATAAAAGGCTATATCTCGCGCGATGTTGTTGAGCAGGATCGCCGTGTTAAGGATAATGAAATAATCTGGATTGATAGACTGCAAAGTCAAAATGCCATTCAGACACGGTTCAATACCCGGTTTTTCACTGGTGGTGATAGCCGGGAGCCAGAAGTTGCTGGCATTCTTGGGGCGATGGTCGGATCGCTTTATACCTTGTTTATAACATTTATCATTTCATTTCCAATTGGCGTCATGTCAGCAATTTACCTGGAAGAATTTGCCCCTAAGAATAAATTAACTGACGTTATTGAAGTCAATATCAACAATCTGGCGGCAGTACCATCAATTGTATTTGGTTTGCTGGGGGTCGCCTTGTTCTTGAATGTCGCTCATCTGCCAAGATCCGCACCGCTAGTAGGCGGATTGACACTAGCGTTGATGACACTGCCCACAATAATCATTGCGTCCCGTGCCTCAATTCGGGCGGTCCCCGGTAGTATTCGAAATGCGGCCCTTGGACTAGGAGCCTCCAAGCAACAAGCGGTTTTTCATCATGTGTTGCCATTATCTATGCCAGGAATTCTAACGGGCACAATTATTGGGTTATCGCAGGCTCTTGGGGAAACGGCGCCATTGTTAATGATTGGAATGGTCGCGTTTATTGTCGATATCCCTGGAGGTGTCACTGATCCAGCGACAGTTTTACCAGTCCAAATTTTCCTATGGGCAGATAGCCCTGAGAGAGCATTTGTTGAAAAAACATCTGGGGCAATCATGGTTTTACTCAGTTTCCTTGTGTTTATGAATGCGGCTGCAGTGCTGCTTCGTAAAAAATTTGAACAGCGTTGGTAGAAGGAACACATAAAATGCAAACCATCATATCTGCCAAAAACGTCAGTGTTTATTACGGACAAAAACAAGCCCTCAAAGGGGTAAATTTGGATATACCCGAAAATAAAATTACCGCCCTCATTGGTCCGTCAGGATGTGGAAAATCTACCTTTTTACGTTGCTTGAACCGTATGAATGATACGATTGAAGGTTGCCGCGTAGAAGGTGACATCATCGTTGATGGGAAAGATATCTATGACCCACAAATAGATGAGGTTTATCTTCGGGCGCGTGTTGGGATGGTATTTCAAAAGCCAAACCCTTTTCCCAAATCAATTTACGATAACGTTGCCTATGCGCCGCGAATACACGGCTTTGCTAAAAATAAAGACGAATTGGACGGCATAGTTCTGGCCAGTCTTGAAAAAGCAGGTTTATTGGCTGAAGTACAGGATCGTTTGCATGAGATAGGGACAAGCCTTTCAGGCGGTCAGCAGCAAAGATTATGTATTGCGCGCGCACTTGCAGCGCAGCCTGATATTATTTTGATGGACGAACCTTGTTCAGCTCTTGATCCCATTGCAACGGCAAAGGTAGAAGAATTAATAGAAGAGCTTCGTGCCAGTTACACAATTATTATTGTCACTCACTCAATGCAGCAAGCTGCACGGATTTCGCAACAAACTGCGTTTTTCCATCTGGGAGAAATTGTGGAAGTTGGGGAAACCGAACAAATTTTCACAAGTCCGCAAGACAAACGAACCCAAGGATATATCACAGGCCGTTTTGGATAATATGGTTTCTGGAATGAGGATAAAAAAGTGGAAAAAATGGAACATATAGTCAGCTCGTTTGATAATGATCTTCTGGAGATCCGAAACGCCATCATTAAGATGGGAGGATTGGCAGAGGCTCAATTAAAATCTGCAACGCAAGCGCTTGTTGACCGGAATACGGAATTAGCACGGCAAACCATCGATGCAGATGTTGCCGTCGATGAGCTTGAAAAAAATATCGACACTATGGCCGTTCGTTTGCTGGCCCTGAGGCACCCTGTCGCCGATGATCTAAGGCTGGTTATTTCGGCGTTGAAAATCGCATCCTTGTTGGAACGTGTCGCAGATTACGCTGCCAATCTTGCAAAGCGGGTTATTGCACTCAATAAAGCGGCAACTCTTCCTATGGTTGGAGCCATTCCCCGTATGAGCGAACTTGTTCGTCATATGATTGATGATACTCTAACTGCTTATTCCCAGAATGATGATAATTTGGCACAGGAAGTTTGGCGTAGGGATCAGGAAGTTGATCAGCTTTATAACAGTATGTTTCGGGAGCTGTTGACCTATATGATGGAAGATCCTCGAAGTATAACGAGTTGCACACATCTGATGTTTATGGCGAAAAATATAGAACGCATCGGAGATCATATGACGAACATCTCTGAAATTATTATTTATCAAGTGACGGGACAGGCACCTATAGAAGCGCGACCAAAAGGTGACGAGACAAGCGCAATCATGATAGAAAATGAAATAAGTAAATCTGAGTATGGTGAAGGTGAGTAATGAGAATACTAATCGTAGAGGACGAACCATCAATGGTGGAGCTACTTCGTTATAATCTCGAAAGCGAGGGATTTGAAGTGAGCGCTGCATTGGACGGCGAGGAAGCGATGTTGAGTATTGAAGAGCAAGCGCCGGATATGGTGCTGCTTGATTGGATGATACCCAAGATATCAGGTATTGAAATTTGCCGACGTCTGCGGAGAGGGCCAGAGTTCAAGAATTTACCGATCATCATGATTACGGCTCGCGGTGAAGAAAACGATCGAATTAGAGGTTTGGACGTGGGCGCAGATGATTATGTGTCGAAGCCGTTTTCCCCTCAGGAATTATTAGCTCGCATTCGGGCAGTTCTTCGCAGGCATAATCCAGATATCAGCGGAGATAGCCTTGTGGTCAGTGACATTACGGTGGATCTTGTCGCGCATAAAGTGAGCCGGGCAGGGGTTGCCCTGCATCTCGGTCCAACAGAATTCAAACTTCTCCGGTTTTTTATGGAGCGGGCGGGGCGCGTACTCACAAGAGAACAGCTTCTCGACGGTGTTTGGGGACATAATGTCTATGTGGAAGATCGGACAGTAGATGTCCATATCCGGCGACTACGGAAGGTTTTAAATACCGGTAATGCTGCAGATCTGATTAGAACTGTCAGGGCTGTGGGATATTGCTTTGAAAAGGGTTAGGTGCCCTTTTTAGTCGCTAGCTTTAGCAACGTGTTTACGTAATCTTTTGAGGAGACCTTCTACATCACCGTCATTCTTGCTGACCACAGATGAGAATTCCTCCCGGTGGGTGAGAGCCATACTGACATTTTCAACGATTAAATCAATAATCTGCTGACCATCATTTTTGGATTTACGAATACGCCAATCCAGTTTTATTGGCGGGCCTTTTGGGCGAAGTATTTGTGAATTAACAAGGACTTCCTTCTTATTCAAAAGCCGAGCCTTCACAATCTTCAAATTCTCGCCAGCATAGTCCCCAATACGTTTTTGGTAAGTGGTGATTATGTATTTCTGAAAGAGGTCTTGAAATTCTGATTGTTGGTCCTTGCTGGATTTTCTCCAATGTTTCCCAAGAACAAATCTGCCAATAAGGGGCATATTGAAATTCTGAATAACAATTTGGGTAAAACCAGCCCGTTTTTCATCATCAGATACATCGCCATCTGATAACAAATCAACAGCTTCTTTGCCGAGTTTTTCCACAAGATTTATCGCAGAAACTTCGGCCCCCGTTTGCGCATATGCGCTAGAAACAGGCGAAATGATTGACGGTGCCAATGCGAGAAACGAGGTTGCAAGGGCGACGGCAAAGAGTTTTCTAGTTAGCATCATCCTCTAGTCACCATTTAGTTCGCTGTAGAGGTCGCTTCATTAGACGTAGAGTCGTCTTCTTCAAAGAGAAGAGAGACATTACTTTCGTTTGGCTGATCGTCTTCCATTTCAAAAGAAATATCAGGAAGAGGAGTCATTTCAGCTTCTCCATCCAAGATCATATTTTTACGATTCTGGCGGTAGAGGCTTCGAACTGTTGCATAGAAATCGATGGAGTTCTTTTCGATTTCGTCGAGAGATTCGATTGATTTAGACCGGAAATCAATGGCATTTGCAGCGCCACGATAAATGGTAAAATAGTCCATGTCCTGATTCCGGGCCACTAGATTAGCTGGGTCGATAAAATACTCACCAACAATACCAATGGCTTCGCGGGATGTATTCGGTCCGAGAATTGGAAGAACGAGATATGGGCCTTCAGGGACGCCCCACACGGCCATTGTTTGGCCAAGATCTTCTTTGTCTGTGTTCAATTTAGCAACATCAAACAGGCCACCAATACCGAGAAATGTGTTCGTAAAGAACGACCCCATATTGTCGCCGGCGCCATCTAAGTCGCCTTGTGCAATGTTGTTTAAAAAGTAAATTGGTTGAGACAGATTGTGTAGGAAGTTGCTGACACTGTCTTGAACGCCTTGAGGAAGGGCGTCTCTATAGATGTGAGAAATAGGCTTCAATGCAACGGCATCAATGGCGTTATTCACATCGAAAAAGTATCTGTTTAAAGGCTCAATTGGATCATGAACTTCAGTGTAAGTCACGTTTGCTGAATCTTCACCAGGAGGTGTTGCACAGGCGCCAAGCGTACTTGCTAGGACAACTGCCATACAGCCTTTAACCAATGACGATTTTAACTTCAATGAAATCATTTCTCTACCCAGCTCTTTTTAAATAGCTTTCAGCTACACTGCTAACAAACACAATAAAGGTTACAAAAGTCTTTACTTATATTCATAAAGCGAAGACTGAAATAAGATAACAAACCTATCTTAACCCAATTTCCGCAGATTTTTAGTTTATTATCACATGCATGGTGGCGTGGCTAGTATCCCTTTAAACGGCGTTCTTTTTCAACGGGGTGTGTTGCTAAAAAGTCGCTGGATTAAATGGTGATTAAATTCTGTACAAAGATATAAATATATGTTTATATCGTTAAATATTTTACAGCATGGTGATTTATGGAGCAACTCCTACAAGGCTTACGAGCCGCAGGTGAAGAAACACGTATGAGGCTGCTGGTTTTATGCGGGCATGCGGAGCTAACTGTGAGTGAATTGCTTCAGATTCTGGGGCAAAGCCAACCCCGTGTTTCCAGACATTTGAAATTGTTATGTGAAGCAGGGCTCATTGATCGTTTTCAAGAAGGGAGCTGGGTTTATTATCGTTTGGCCTCCAAAAGTGAAAATTCACTACTTGCGCGCTACCTCGTTGATTTAACGAAAGAATCAGACCCTGTAGTTGCTCGTGATCTAGAACGGCTTGACACGATTAAGCAGGCGAGAAGTGATGCTGCCACCGCCTATTTCAAGATAAATGCATCCAGATGGCACGAAATACGATCCCTTCATGCTGATGACGAAGAAGTCGAAACTTATTTGTTGGAAGCTGTGCAGGCACACGAGGTGAAAACCGACAAACGGATTGTCGACTTCCTGGATATTGGAACAGGAACAGGCAGAATGCTTGAGGTGTTCGGCCCAGAAGTGGAATATGCCGTTGGCGTAGATACCAGCCGGGAGATGTTGGCATATGCCCGGACGGCTATTGAAGAAAAAGGGCTTCGAAACTGTCAGGTTCGATTGGGAGATATGTATACCCTGCCTATGGCCAACCAATCCCAAGATGCCGTGATTATTCATCAGGTTCTGCATTACGCAGATCGGCCAACCGTGGCGATAGATGAAGCACGCCGAGTTTTACGGGCCGGAGGAATTCTAATTATTGTTGATTTTGCCCAGCATGAGATTACGGCTCTTAACGAAGAGCACGCCCACAAGCAGTTGGGGTTTGAGCTTAAACAAGTTGAAAAATGGTGTGAGAGTGCTGGTTTTAGCAATCTCTCAACACATGTTCTCAAGGGCGATCCCTTGACTGTCAATATCTGGATTGCTGAGGCAAACGGATCTAAAAGAATCTCTAGGAGTTAGTTATGACATTGTCGATCAATTCACAAAATGGATTGCTGGAAAGTCGTCCATCGAACACCGGACGGCGTAATCCCGTGAGTGTATCGTTTGAGTTTTTCCCGCCAAAAAACGACAAAATGGCAGAAAATTTATGGCGAACCCTAGAGAGGCTTGAACCCCTAGATCCGACTTTTGTGTCTGTGACCTATGGCGCGGGCGGCACGACGCGAGAGAGGACACATGAGGTTGTCTCTCGTATCCATAAAGACACAGCACTTGCACCTGCTGCTCATTTGACATGTGTCGGTGCCTCTATCGGTGAAATCGAAGAAGTTGCGGAGGCTTATTGGGACGCGGGCGTTCGTCATATTGTGGCGCTTCGCGGTGATCCGCCTGCCGGAGAAAGTCAGTTTACGCCTCGCAAAGACGGCTTCAGCGGTTCGGCTGAATTGGTCGCTCATTTGAAGAAAATGCATGATTTTGAGATTAGCGTTGGCTGCTACCCAGAAATTCATCCAGATGCCAGTTCAAGCATAGCGGATCTTGATTATTTGAAGGAAAAAGTGGACGCCGGTGCTACTCGTGCCATCACCCAATTCTTTTTCGATCCAGAAAGTTATTTGCGCTTCCTAGACAGGGCCGAAGCTCACGGTATTAATATTCCGATTATCCCTGGTATTTTACCTGTAACCAGTTATTCGAGTATTAAGAAATTCGGTGCACAATGCGGCACTCAAGTTCCAGCATGGTTGACCCATTTATTCGAAGGACTAGATGACGATCCTGCGACCCGTAATTTAGTGGCATCCATGGTTGCCGCTGAACAATGCAAGATATTACAAAAAGCGGGAGTTTCTGATTTCCACTTTTACACACTAAATCGTGCTGATCTGGTTTATGCGGTCTGCCATACCCTTGGCATCAGGCCTAAATCTGCACAGCCCGCCTAAAAGCTAAACTTAACGTCGATATTTGCCCCTAGTATATTGGTTAGAAGCTCATGAAAAAATCTACAAGTTTTGTCCAAATTGAAGCTGCTTTAAAAGATCGTATTTTGGTGCTCGACGGCGCCATGGGTACGATGATCCAAACCTTTGATCTGGGGGAAAAGGATTATCGCGGCACAGATTATCTAGAGAGCGCCATTGATCTTAAGGGAAATAGTGATCTGCTAACTGTCACCCGCCCAGACGTTATTGATAACATCCATGATCAGTTTTTGGCGGCTGGCGCGGATATCCTTGAAACTAATACATTTAGCGGCACTTCTATTGCTCAAACCGACTACGGGTTAGCGAAGGAAGTTTACCGCTTGAATTACGAGGGTGCAAAACTAGCCCGCGCGGTTGCAGATAGGTGGAGCGCAAAAACGCCAGAGCAGCCCCGTTTTGTGGCCGGTGTCTTGGGACCAACCAATCGGACGGCATCGATGTCACCTGATGTAAATGATCCGGGATTTCGGAATGTCACGTTTGATCAATTGGTCGCGGCTTATGATGAAGCCCTGCGCGGCCTTATTGACGGTGGCTCGGACATAATTCTAATCGAAACAATCTTCGATACCTTGAATTGTAAGGCCGCAATTTATGCGGTTTTACGCTATTTCGATGAGATAGATGTGCGATATCCGGTGATGGTGTCTGGGACAATTACGGATGCATCTGGACGAACACTTTCAGGCCAAACGGCGGAAGCTTTTTGGGCATCCGTCTCTCATGTAGATCCCATCTCCATCGGATTTAACTGTGCGCTGGGTGCTAAAGATTTACGCCCGCATGTGCAATCTGTCGCGAGCATCGCTGATACAGGTGTTAGCGTTCATCCAAATGCTGGGCTTCCAAATGAACTCGGTGAATATGACGATACGCCCGAATATATGGCTAGGATGCTTGGCGAATTTGCCGAAAGTGGATTGGTCAATATTGTCGGTGGATGCTGCGGGACACGCCCTGAACATATCAAGGCAATAGCTGCGGCTGTAAAAATTAAATCCCCTCGCGCCATTCCTGAAGCCGATACAATGTGCCGCCTAAGCGGGTTAGAGCCGCTGTATCTAGATGACACTGTTGGTTTTGTGAATGTGGGGGAACGGACTAACGTTGCCGGTTCCGCCAAATTTAAAAACCTCATCATGAACGGGGAGTATGACGCTGCTCTTGACGTTGCAAAAAGCCAAGTGGAAAACGGGGCGCAAGTTGTGGATGTGAACATGGATGACGCCATGTTGGAAGCAGAAACAGCCATGCCCAAATTCTTGAACTTGATTGCATCAGAGCCTGATATTAGCCGGGTTCCGCTCATGATCGACAGTTCAAAATGGGATGTCTTGGAAGCGGGGCTAAAAACGGTTCAAGGCAAATGCATTGTGAACTCTATTTCCATGAAGGAAGGTGAAGAAGAGTTTATTAAATATGCGAGAGAAATCCGCCGTTACGGGGCGGCTGCAATCGTTATGGCGTTTGATAAGGACGGGCAAGCGGATAGCAAAGAGCGGATGATTGAAATTTGCACGCGATCCTACAAAATATTGACGGAAGTCGTTGGATTCCCACCGCAAGATATCATTTTTGATCCAAACGTTTTCCCCATCGCGACTGGCATCGACGAACATCGCAATTTTTCCAAAGACTATATTGAAGCCACTCAACACATAAAAGAAAACCTGCCACATGCTAAAATCAGCGGCGGCGTGAGTAACATGTCCTTCTCGTTCCGGGGAAACAACCCCATGAGAGAGGCTATGCATGCCGTCTTCCTCTATCACAGTGTCAAAGCTGGAATGGATATGGGTATCGTAAATGCCGGCCAATTGGCTGTTTATTCGGACATCCCAGAAGAGATGCGGGAACGCGTTGAAGACGCGGTTCTAAACCGACGCGAAGACGCGACAGAACGCTTGCTGGAAATTGCGGAAGAAGCTGTCGGTCAGAAAACTGGTAAAGTACAGGATTTGTCATGGCGTGAAGGCACCGTGGGAGAGCGGCTTGCCCATGCTTTGGTTAAAGGAATAACGGAATATATCGTAGATGATGCTGAAGAAGCACGTCAGTCCGTAGATCGCCCGATTAAAGTCATCGAAGGTCCGTTAATGGACGGTATGAATATTGTGGGCGATTTGTTCGGTTCTGGTAAAATGTTTTTGCCGCAGGTGGTGAAAAGCGCGCGGGTTATGAAACAGGCTGTGGCTTATCTGCTCCCCTTTATTGAAGATGATAAGGCTGAAGGCGGAATTAGCAGTGCCAAGGGGAAAATTCTTCTAGCAACGGTTAAGGGCGACGTCCACGATATCGGGAAGAATATTGTGGGTGTTGTTCTTCAGTGTAATAATTTTGAAGTTATCGATTTGGGCGTCATGGTCCCTTACAGCAAAATCATTGAAACGGCCAAAGCTGAGAATGTGGATATCATTGGACTGAGTGGCCTGATCACTCCGTCTCTAGAAGAAATGGCGACGGTAGCCGCAGAGCTTCAACGGGATGATTTCTCTTTGCCGCTTTTGATCGGCGGGGCGACCACATCTAAAGTTCATACTGCCCTTAAAATCGCGCCAAACTACGAAGGGTCTACCATTTACGTGACCGATGCCTCCCGTGCGGTTGGCATCGCGACGCAACTGACCAGTCAGGATAACAGCGAAAAATTGATGAAGGACATCAAGGCAGAATATGAGCTGGTTCGCGAAAATTATTACAAAAAAGCAAAACCAGATGCCCAGTCGTCAATTGAAGATGCACGGGCCAATGGGGCAAAGGTCAATTGGGATGGGTATCAGCCTCCGAAACCGAGTTTCCTTGGGGTCCGTCAGTTCGACGACATTGATCCTGCGACCATAGTTGACTATTTCGACTGGTCACCGTTTTTCAGAACTTGGGAACTTGCCGGGCATTTTCCAAAAATTCTTGAAGATGAAGTCGTAGGCGAGACCGCTACCGAACTTTATAACGATGCCCAAAGCATGCTGGTCAAAATCATCAAGGAAAAGTGGCTCACTATTAAAGCGGTTGTTGGGTTCTTCCCTGCAGCTCGCGATGGTGATGATGTGGTGCTTTATGAAGATGATACCAGGGCGACAGAAATTCATCGTTTCTACTTTTTGCGTCAGCAAATGAGCCGAAAAAATAACCGAGCCAACCATTCTTTGGCCGATTATATTGCGCCAATCGAAATGAATGTGCCTGATTACATGGGCACTTTTATGGTGACCGGTGGCCTTGGTATTGAAGATCAATTGGCAGAATTTGCAAAAACGCACGATGACTATAGCAGTATTTTGCTCAAAGCTTTGGCCGACCGTTTTGCCGAAGCGACGGCAGAGTATATGCATCAGCTGACCCGGAAAGAGCTATGGGGGTATGGCGCAGATGAGACATTATCTAATGAGGACCTGATCCGAGAAAATTACCGCGGTATTCGTCCAGCACCGGGCTATCCAGCATGTCCAGAGCATTCTGAAAAGGTTGGCTTGTTTGAATTGTTGGATGTTGAAAACCGCATTGGAGCCTATATTACAGAAGGCTATGCAATGATGCCGGCATCTTCTGTTTCGGGATATTACTTCTCTCATCCAGACGCTCGATATTTTGGTGTGGGTAAGGTTTCAAAAGACCAAGTTGAAGATTACGCCAAACGGAAAAAAGTCTCTGTAGAGCAGGCAGAACGTTGGCTTGCCTCTAACTTAAGTTACGACCGTAGTCGTTCATAACAAATACTGACAAAAAAGTGATTTAACAAATCGGCTCAAATCATCGATTTTTGAGAGACTAGAAGCAAAGGAATGCGTATGTCTCTCAAAAATTTTATGTCGATCGCTGTATTTTGGGCGTTTATGTTACCCTTTTCAGCGAGTGCGTTTGAAGAAATCCAAACGGGATACTTCAACAAAACCGCATTGCAAGGTTTTGACAGTTCCCGCTATTTGACTGAGGGTCTATCGGTCAAAGGATCTAAAACATTTGTTTTCGACTGGAAGGGCGCGACGTGGCACTTTGCTGATGCCAAAAGCCGCGATCTTTTCGCTGCGAGCCCAAACCAATATGCTCCGCAATACGGAGGATATTGTTCTAACCAAATGAGCCTTGGAAATCTGTCGAATATTGATCCTGGAGTTTGGCTCATCCATAAAGATAAACTTTATTTCTTCGGGCATCAAATTGGTAAGGATCGCTGGCAAGAAACGGGTATCGATGCTCGTATTAAAGATGCCGATCATCATTGGAAAAAGTATATGGCGGAAAATAAATAGGTCTCTTGTCGCGTGACTGTAATTTCCTCTATCCTATGAAAAACGAATTCAGGGTAGGGCGATATGCAGTTTATCAGTTACGACGACGCAGACTCCAAGTTAAATTGGAGCGAGACAGCCGACGCGCTCAACGCGGGGCATAAACTTGAAAAAGCCGAAATCGGAGATCTTCTGCTCAGTAAGGGAGACCGAAGCCTACTCAGCCGCGCAGCCTGGATAGATGGTGTTGGAATTGCCCTTAAATCTGTAACAGTTTGCCCTGAAAATGGTGGAAAAACACCACCACTCCCCTCTGTGCAGGGGGCAATGCTTATTTTCGATAGCGTGTCCGGCGCCCTTACATCGATCGTCGATGGCCCGCTTGTCACCAAATGGAAAACTGCTGGTGATAGTGTTTTAGGCGCGCGCTTACTTGCAAGGCCAGACGCCAAATCTTATTTGGTGGTTGGTGCCGGCACTGTTGCCAAATCACTGCTTGAAGCTTACCGCGAAATCTTCCCCGGTTTGGAGACCTTTACCATATGGAATAGAAATTCGGATCGTGCAAAAAGCTTAGCAAATGAAATGGCACTGCAAGGCGTGACAGTAAATGTTGCCGACGATTTAGCCAGTGCTGTCGCAAATGCCGACATTATCTCATGTGCTACGATGGCTAAAGAGCCTGTTATTTTTGGGGATTGGGTTAAGCCCGGAACTCATGTTGATCTGATCGGTGCATATCGCCCCGACATGCGGGAAGCCGATGATACGCTGATGAAAAAGGCACGGATATTTGTAGACTCGCGGGAGACTACAATTGGCGAAATCGGTGAATTAATTATCCCGATGGATAGCGGTGTTATTTCAGAAAATGACGTTCTGGGGGATTTTCGCGATTTGTGTAATGGTGGCCTAGGGCGCCAGACAAGCGATGAAATTACGCTGTTCAAAAATGGCGGCGGGGCCCATCTGGATTTGATGACGGGGACCATGATTGTTCGTAAAATGAAAATTTAGTCTGGCGTAAATATAGTTTGTTCTCGTTTAATGCCCCTGAGTTGGAAGTTACCCAATTTTTTTGACTTTGACGTTAGGTTTTCAGAAAATTTTTGAGAATAAAGTAAATGTTGGCCAGAGCTCTTGGTTAAATTTTCTAACCTGGAAGTGAGATTGACTGCAGGCCCCATTACCGTGAAATCTAAACGGTTTTCTGATCCGACATTGCCGTAGATTGCTTTGCCAAAGTGCAGACCAATTCCAAAATCAATGGTTGGCTGCTCGGCCTCTTCTCGGGTCTGATTTTCGGTCATCGTTTCTTGAAAAGCTTGTTGGGCTGCGAGCAAGGCTGCATCACAAGCTTCAGTTTTTGAAGTGGTCTCGTCCACGGGGAAGACGGCAAGTACGGCGTCTCCTATAAATTTGAGAATCTCACCGCCGTGAGAGGAAACACTGTCTCCAATGATTTGAAAATAGCGGTTTAAGAGCCCAAACATTTCTTCCTTTTCAAGGTTTTCGGACATTTCGGTAAATTTTCGAAGATCGCTAAACCAAATAGCAGCTTCGATAACCTCGCCGTCACCGCGCTGAAACTGACCGTTCATGATCCGCTCACCGGACCTATGACCGACATAGGTGTCTAGCAGGGTGATCGCGATACTCCGTGTCGCGTGGATTTCGATGATCAGCGATAAATAGGGAGCGAGTTGTTCGAGATCTGAAATGTTTTGATCGGAAAATCCAGTTTTTGAGTTGGTTGCACAGTTAAAGACAGGTGTCGTGTTATCCAAAAACTTGAGAGGCAACATAACATAGTCAATCAATCCTTCTTCTGCTTGAGCGAACAAAACGGGGTGATCAGTCTTCGGATCTAATTGATCAAGGCGCCGCCGCAGAGTTTGTTGGGTTTTATGGACCCATTCGGCAGGGCTGCCAATATAGCTGTCAGATTTTCTAATGCCATGTTCGCCGCCCCAATGGATGGCTTTCTGGTCGGTTTTGCTCCAAACATAAGCCCAGACATCTAGCTGGGGATGAATTGTCTGAAATCCCACACGTAATCTGGAAACTGGAATGCCTGCTTGTTGTAATTTGGCAGCAAACTGTTCAATGAATTCCAGTGCATCGGAAATTAGCCGGCCATCACCTAATATCCAGTTTTTTACGCTTTCCATTTCTTATCTTTCAATAATGTTAAGGACTAAGCACTAGTTAATAGGAAAACATTAAAATATTTCAATACTCTACACCTAATTTTGGATATTTGTTGGCAATTTCAAGAGCGCTTCCATATGGTTTGTGACAGAAGTTAGCAAAGATAAGATTGTTTCTGAGGGGGAACGCGACGATGGCACATAAAGGAATAATCTTGGCAGGTGGTACTGGCTCGCGTTTGCATCCACTGACATTGGGTGTGAGTAAGCAGTTGATGCCTGTTTACGATAAGCCGATGATATATTATCCACTGACGGCGTTGATGCTTGCAGGGGTTCGTGAAATTCTCATCATCACCACCCCAGAAGAACAATATCTATTCCAGCGGCTGCTTGGTGACGGACAGAAATGGGG
>JBALWO010000001.1:143373-151081 GCA_036960775.1 Pseudomonas marincola
GAATTCGACGCTAGTGGGAAGGTTATTGGCGTGGAAGAAAAACCTCTGCATCCCAAATCAAATTTTGCCATTACGGGGCTTTATTTTTACGACAATCAAGTGGTGAAAATGGCAAAGTCGTTGAAACCAAGCGCAAGGGGCGAGCTGGAAATCACGGATCTAAATCGTTTGTATCTTGAAAAAGACCAGCTTCACATGGAGTTCTTAGGGCGGGGAAGTGCTTGGCTTGATACCGGAACCCATGACAATCTGATGGAAGCGTCTTCCTTTGTTCAAACCATTGAAAAACGTCAAGGTTTGAAAATAGCCTGCCCAGAAGAAATTTCTTTTCAACGCGGATATATATCTGAAGATCAGTTGGAAGAATTAGCGATGCCGTTGATGAAAAGTGGCTATGGCGCGTACCTGATGTCCCTTATGAAATAGGAAGCCAGCGATAGTCTCTATCGCTGGCTTCAGTATCTATACTGCTTAGATGATGCCTTTTTCAGTGAGTGCCGCGATGATTATATCCGCAGCGGCCTCGACTGAAATTTTACCACCCTCGATTATGATTTCCGCATTTTCAGGAACTTCATAATCTGAGTCAATTCCAGTGAAGTTCTTAATCTCACCAGCTCGGGCTTTTGCATATAGGCCTTTAACATCGCGTTGCTCGCAAATCTCCAGCGGGGTATCAACAAATACCTCGTAGAATTCACCGTCATCCATCAGGTTTCTAGCCATCTGGCGTTCACTTCTAAAGGGCGAAATAAACGATACCAGTGTGATCAGGCCAGCATCTGTCATTAATCTTGCTGTCTCCCCCACGCGGCGAATATTTTCAACCCGATCGGCATCTGTGAAGCCAAGGTCTTTGTTCAGGCCGTGCCGAACATTGTCACCATCAAGCAGATAGGTATGCTTGCCCATAGCATGGAGTTTTTTCTCTACCTGATTTGCGATAGTCGACTTGCCTGAGCCTGAAAGTCCGGTAAACCAAAGAACAGCTGGTTGTTGTCCTTTTTGTTCGGCGCGGGCTTTTCTATTGATATCAACAGACTGCCAATGAATATTTTCTGAGCGCCGCAAAGCGAAATCAATAACGCCGGCACCAACCGTTTCGTTAGAAAAACGATCGATAAGAATGAATGACCCTGTCTTGCGGTTATCACTGTAGGCATCAAAAGAGATCGCTTTATCCAACGCAAAGTTACAAACACCGATTTCATTTAACGAGAGTGTTTTGGCCGCCGTGTGCTCCAGTGTATTTACGTTGATTTTGTGTTTCAAGGTACTGACGCGCGCAGTTGATGAATTCGTTCCCATTTTGAGGATGTAATTCCGACCTGGAAGCAATTCTTCATTACTCATCCAAACCAGCTTTGCTTCAAATTGATCAGCTGTTACGGAGCGATCATGAAGCGCGCACAGGGTGTCACCGCGACTAATATCAATCTCGTCATTTAGGGTAATTGTAACCGCTTGACCTGCGTAAGCGACATCCAGGCTACCATCAAACGTGACAATGTCCTTAACTGTACTGGTCTTCCCTGAGGCGGGTTCAACGATACCATCACCAACGCTGATCGAACCACTTGAGATGGTCCCAGAGAACCCCCGGAAATCCAGGTTAGGACGGTTCACCCATTGCACGGGAAATCTGAAAGGTTTGTCTTCAAGGTCTTCGTCAACCTGAACGTCTTCCAAATGAGACAGCAATGTTGGTCCAAGGTACCAACGCATGTTCTCACTGTGAGCAATGATATTGTCACCGGCTAGCGCTGAAAGTGGGATCGGGGTGACGTTTTCAAAGTCGAGGTCTGTCGCAAACTCGTTATACTCTTCAACGATTTTGTTGAAAATGTTGCTGTCATAGTCAACGAGGTCCATTTTATTAACGGCGAGAATAACGTTCTTGATCCCAAGCAGTGACACTAGAAAACTGTGCCGCATTGTTTGGGTGAGAATACCCTTGCGAGCATCAATCAAAATAACGGCAAGATCCGCTGTGGAGGCGCCAGTCACCATATTTCGCGTATATTGTTCGTGCCCGGGTGTGTCCGCTACAATGAATTTGCGCTTGTCTGTCGCGAAAAACCGGTATGCGACGTCAATGGTAATTCCTTGTTCGCGTTCAGCCTGCAAGCCGTCCAGCAGAAGGGCGTAGTCAAGTTTGCCACCTTGAGTTCCAACACGCTTGCTCTCCGATGCAAGTGTCGCGAGTTGATCTTCAAAAAGCATTTTTGAATCCCAAAGGAGACGTCCAATAAGCGTGCTTTTACCGTCATCAACGCTACCGCATGTAATGAAACGGAGCATGCCTTTTTGCTCTTGGGATTTGAGATAATCGTTAATCTCAGAATTTGAGGTGTCCAGAGGCTGGTTCATTAGAAATAGCCCTCCTGTTTCTTGCGCTCCATGGATCCGGATTGGTCCTTGTCTATTAAACGGCCTTGGCGTTCTGATGTTCGAGCAACGAGCATTTCCTGAATAATTTCGGGAAGACTTGATGCCGTCGATTCAATAGCACCGGTCAGTGGGTAGCAGCCAAGGGTTCTAAAACGCACAGACTTCATTTCCGGTGTCTCGCCCTCTTCAAGTGGCATCCTATCATCGTCTACCATTATCATCATGCCATCACGTTCCACCACAGGGCGCTTGGCTGCAAAATACAGCGGGACAATTGGAATTTGTTCCAGATAAATATATTGCCAAATATCAAGCTCGGTCCAATTTGACAGTGGGAATGCACGGATGCTTTCCCCCGGGTGAACGCGCGCATTATAAGTGTTCCAA
The DNA here is from genome assembly GCA_036960775.1 of Pseudomonas marincola. GTDB lineage: Bacteria > Pseudomonadota > Alphaproteobacteria > Sneathiellales > Sneathiellaceae > Sneathiella. Next base: position 146,152 of record JBALWO010000001.1, read on the forward strand.
AGCTCAGGTCTCTGTGCTTTTGGATCCCAGCGATGAGTATCTGTACGAAATGAGAATATTCTCTCTTTCGCACGGGAAGCTTCTTCATCACGCCTGGCACCACCAAAGGCCGCATCAAATTTGTAATGATCAAGGGCCTGTTTAAGGCCTTCTGTTTTCATCACATCCGTATGTAGCGCAGATCCGTGAGTAAACGGTCCAACGCCGCGCTCCACACCATCAGGATTAATGTGGACCAGCAAATTAAGTCCATATTCTTTAACGATTTTTTTCCGAAACTCGATCATTTCCTTAAATTTCCATGTAGTGTCTACATGAAGCATGGGAAAGGGAATCGGAGACGGGTAGAAAGCTTTTCTGGCCAAATGCAATAAAACAGAACTGTCTTTACCAATGGAATAAAGCATTACCGGGTTTTCAAATTCCGAGACAACTTCACGGAAGATATGAATACTTTCCGCTTCTAATTGACGGAGGTGGGATAAACGAGCATTGGACATGTTGGTTTTCTCATCAAAGAAAGATGCAAACTTAATAGCGTTCCTTATGGGATTATGCGGTTTTTGCTTCAACTACAAGCTAAAATGCCCATATTTCACATATTTATAGTGTAATAAATGGGTATTATCTAATTTTGAGTGTGAGAAATTACTTTTTAATGCTAGCATCCTTGTTTCAAAGCGTTAAAAGATAAGTTGTGACACCATATGTTGAACAGACTGGATCACGGGTTATATATATGCACACTATATCTGTGTCGTATTTCGTATTATTCGTTCAAATCATGGGAATTGGGAACGGGCCTATTGCAACAAGTTACTCCTAAAATAGAGACTGAAACGCGCCTTGCTTGTCCTGAATGTGATCTGTTGCATGAAAGCATGGAAATAACCCATGGGCATTCTAGTTATTGCCAAAGATGCGGGGCCGTATTATTCCGAAGTCACAAAAATAGCTTGGACAAAACATTGGCTTTTGCCGTCACGGGCCTTGTTTTCTTTCTCCTTGCGAACATATTCCCAATCCTAGTTTTCAAAATGAACGGAAATACGGAGGCTAATCAACTGGCTGATGGGGCGCTGGAGTTTTTAAATTCAGGCTACTGGCCGCTCGGAATTTTGGTTCTGTTTGCTAGTGTTATTGCCCCCTTATTAGTGCTCTGCTTGTTGGTCAGCATACTGCTGCCTCTCAAATACAATCGTTTGCCAGTTATTCCCGAAATGCAAATCCGAACGTTGCTCTCCTTGCGCCCATGGGCCATGGCGGAGATATTCGTTATTGGGATAATGGTCGCTTTTGTGAAGCTGGGAGATTTTGCTGAAGTGGGAATAGGCGGATCCTTGATCAGTATAATTTGCATGGTTCTAGCGATGGTATTGGCGTTTATGTTTTTAGACCGCCGGTTACTTTGGCGGCGTTTGGATGAACTGAAAAGATGACGGTAGTACCCAGAACAGCAAAAAATGCCGGGATGCTAGCTTGCGAGACCTGTCATAAATTAATTGATGAAGATGCCGTACGCGGAAAAGGAGCGACTTGCCCGCGCTGCAAGGACGCCATACACTTGCGAAAAAAAGATAGCCTGAACCGGACATGGGCACTGCTATTGGCCGCATTGGTTTTATATATTCCCGCTAACTTGTTTCCCATTATGACATTGATTTCTTTTGGCCGCGAAAGTAGAGAAACTATATTGAGTGGTATTTATCAATTGTTTTTGTCAGATCAGTGGGTGATCGCAATAGTGGTTTTACTGGCTAGTGTTTTTGTCCCTATTTTTAAAATAGCAGCATTGGCTTTTTTGACGATATCTGTTCAGATGGGAATGACGTGGCGACCTGTATTTAGGGCGCGCTTGTATCGGTTTGTTGAGTGGATCGGAAGATGGTCCATGATTGATATTTTTATGATTTCAGTACTTATTGCCCTGGTAAAATTAAAAGCACTGGCAACTATTGAAGCGGGTCCCGGAGCATTGGCGTTCGCAGCGGTTGTTATACTAACCATGTATGCTTCAAAAGCGTTCGATCCTCGACTTATGTGGGATCGATTAGAAGGTGAAATAGATGAATAATGCGGAAGAGCCTCAGGCACATGCGCCTGTAGTGCGTCGCGGTTACACAGGGTTGATGAGCATTTGGCTGATCCCTTTGATTGCGATCTGCATAGCGGGATGGTTAATTATTCAATCGGTTTTGGATAAGGGCCCAGAAATCAGTATTTCTTTGGCGAGTGCCAAAGGACTTGAAGCTGGAAAAACCGCTTTAAAATATAAAGATGTCGTTATTGGCGTCGTTGCCCGAATTGAAATTCCCGATGAGCGGGAAGGCATTGATGTTATTGTTTCCATTAATAAAGAAGCCTCAAAATATTTAACTGAAACGGCTCGCTTTTGGGTGGTCTCTCCTGCCATAAGCCTAGAAGGGGTCTCGGGTCTGGAGACGCTCCTATCTGGAGCATACTTGGAAATTGATCCGGGTAATGGCGGGGATACAGCCTATACCTTTAAGGGATTAGAAGTTCCGCCAGTTATTACCTCTAAAACATCGGGCAAAGAATATATTGTCAGGTCTGATCGTCTTGGAAACATTAAACGCGGAACACCCGTAATCTATAAAGGCCTGCAAGTGGGCAAGATATTGGGATACCGCCTCGCTGATGACCAAAAAACAGTAGAACTGATTACATTTATCGAAGCGCCGCATACGGATTTAATTTTCGAAGGAACTCGGTTTTGGAATGCTGGCTCGGTTTCAATTAATGTCTCCGCGACTGGCGTAGAAATGGGGGCCAGCTCCCTAGCTGCTTTGCTTTCCGGTGCAATTGAATTTTTACCGCCCGCTCGGACACAAAATAGTGCCCTCGCAAGCGAAGGTCATGAATTCCATCTCTATGGCGGTCGTAACGCCATGGATGAGGCGCGATTTACAGAACGTCTGCCTTATTTACTCTATTTTGATGGCTCAGTTAGCGGACTGGAAGTCGGGGCGCCCGTTGAGTTCAAAGGCATCAAGATCGGCTCGGTTCGTGATATCACGCTGGAAATTGAACAAGATACTGGGAATTATTATATCCCGGTTCTTATTGAGATCGAGCCTCAGCGTATTGCCGTTCAAGACTATGGGACCAATAGCGGATCTGCTCCCATAAAACAAAACGTCTTGCGGCAGCGAGCCTTGGAATCGCTTATTAACAGGGGGCTTAGAGCGCGTCTTAAATCGAAGAATTTCCTTACGGGTCAGCTGATTGTTGATTTGGATTTATTTCCAAATAAACCTGCCATATTTGTCTCGAGAAATACGGATTATCAGGAGCTGCCGACACTCCCGACGGAACTTGAAGAAATTACAACGTCTCTCACCCGCCTTGTGGAAAAAATTGAAAAATTACCAATCGAAAAATTGGCAAACTCTCTTATCCGAACAGCTGAAGGGTTAGAGGGAATTATAAGTGAGGGCCAGTTGATCGAGACGATCGGTGAATATAGAGATTTAGCGAAATCTGTAAGTTCCATGATCGATCAAGTAAATAAAGAAACCCTACCTCGCATAAGTGATGCTGTGGATGAAGGTAAGGGTGCGTTAAAACGTGTCGATGAAACACTAGAAAGTGCGACAAAACTATTTGCGACGGCTGATGCCGCATTATCTGATGGATCACCGCTTAAATATGATCTGACGATCATGATGCGGGAATTATCAGCTGCCAGTAGATCTGTTAGAAACTTGGCCGAATTTCTAGAACGCAATCCGAGTGCCCTCTTAGGCGGGAAAAAATAAATGAGAAAAAACATGACTTCAAAAACCAAAATTTTGTCCGTTGTATTACTCTCTGCCGTGGCTTTACTTATGGGGGGGTGCGGTAACATAGTTTCGCAATCAACGCCGACGGAGTTTTACCGACTTCTGGAGGCAAATAACCCTCAAATATCTTCGGTAAAATCTGACCTGCCAGACGGTTTGCAAGTCGGTATTGGGCCAATAACTATTCCAGGTTACGTCGACCGTCCTCAGATCGTAACCAGTGGGACCGGAGGACGCCTCATTGTAGATGATTTCAATCATTGGGCTGAACCGGTTCAGGAAAATATTGAACGCATAATGGTTGCCAATGTTTCAGCGCTGCTCAGTCAGAAACAGGTGTTTCATTATCCCGCAAACTTCCACCCTGACCCCTCCAGTCTACAAATCGCAGTAGAGATCACAAACATGATCCGTGATGAAAATGGGCAAGTTTATTTGTCTGCCCGCTGGAATGTAAAACGAATGCTCGACAATCGGCTCTTAGCCAGGGACGCAGTGAAATACCAATCGGTGCAGAATGATAAAGGTTTTTCAGAATATTCCTTGGCATTAAGCGCACTTTTTGGAAAGTTGTCGGTGGCAATCGTTAAGTCAATAAACTCGGTTAGCAAATAACTTAAAAATCAACAGCATCCGTAGGAGTAGTCTGCGATGAACATCCTTTTTATTACCATTGATCAGTGGCGTGCAGACTGGCTCGGCGCAAATGGAAATAAGGGTATTGATACCCCCAATCTTGATGAACTGGCAAAGCAATCAACACTTTTCCGCAATCATTATAGTTGTTCTGCGCCTTGTGGCCCGTCGCGGGCCACATTGTTGACAGGAATGTATCCCACAAATCACCGATCTATTGGCAACGGGACGCCTCTTGATGCCTCCCTTACAAACTTGGCGCTTGAAGCTCGAAAATCTGGATATGAGCCGACCCTTTTTGGCTATACAGATACCTCATCTGATCCTCGAACCAAGGATGCAAATGATCCGGATTTGAAGTCATATGAAGGTGTTCTCAATGGCTTTCAGGTAGGTGCCAAAATTGGAGAAGACAGTCGTCCGTGGCTTGCTGATTTAATGTCTAAGGGCTATGCGATATCTGAAGCAGGTTATTCCATTTATGATCCAGA
>JBALWO010000001.1:151181-156666 GCA_036960775.1 Pseudomonas marincola
CCGGAAAATTGGCGAGATGCTGTGCATTGGCTATATGACTTTAGAGACATTGAAAATGGTTATGCTGAAGCACAATTTGGATTAACCCACGATGAATGCAGTGTTCTTGTCTATAGGGATGAAAGCTTTAAATACGTTCATTTTGCTGCGATGCCGCCATTGCTGTTTGACATGCGAAATGATCCTGACGAGATGCATAATTTAGCGGAGGAGCCTGACTACCAGTCGGTGGTTCTGGATTATGCCCAAAAAATGCTGTCATGGCGTATGCGAAGCGAAAACAGTTCGCTTCACAATTACACCGTGACAGATGCTGGGATAATTTCAGCCTAAAGCGTGATCGGGTTCGGGATATTCTTTCCGGCAAAGAAAGCGTCTAGATTATCAAGGCATTTGAAGCCCATAGCGTCACGTGTCTCAAACGTGGCACTTCCGATGTGGGGCAGCACAAATAGGTTTGGAAGCGGCAGGTAGTCGGGATTTAGTTTTGGCTCATTCTCGAATACGTCAAGTCCTGCAGACGCAATTTTTCCTGACTTTAAAGCCTTGATAAGTGCTGCATCCTCAACAATTGGTCCGCGAGCCGTATTCACCAAAACGGCGCCATCGGGCAGCATTGCAATTGATGTGTCATTTATCAAGTGATGAGTACTGTCTGACAAGGGACAGTTGATAGATAAAAACTCACAGTGGGGAAGCAGCTCATCCAAGGTCCCGTGATATGTTGCCTCTTCCAGTCCGCGTGCAGTTACGGGGCGGCGGTTATGATAGTGAATTTCCATATCAAACCCTCGGGCTCGCCTTGCAACGGCTTGTCCAATCCGCCCCATTCCCAGAATGCCAAGTTTCTTTCCGCTCATATGGACGCCGAGGAACTGGGTCGGAGCCCAGCTTTCCCATGCACCCTCGCGCAGTGTTTCAGCTGAACTATGTGCCATTCGGGCGGCTCCCAGCATGCAAAGAAGGGCGATGTCCGCAGTGGCGTCAGTTAATACATCGGGCGTATTCCCAAGAAGGATTCCCCGTTGGGTCGCGGCGGCAACATCTAAGTGGTCATAACCAACTGAGAAAGTTGTGATTATTTTGATTGTATCGGGCAGATTGGCGATCATTTCATCATCAAACCGCGAGGTAGAGTCGCAAAAAATAGCATCCGCTTGTTTTGAAAGCGCCAGAATATCTGCAGACGATAACGCAGCCAATGTGGGTGTCCCAACGATGTCATATGATTTTGACAGACGTTCCATAACGGCGTTTGGGAAAAGGCGAGTGGCAAGAATACGGGGTTTTACAGTCATGAATTTCTCAATTTACGTTGTAGGTTTTTGGCTCATTGCATTGCGAATGAATGTTGACGTGTCGCTAGTAGGATCGGCTAATGCATTCACGATGCTAAAATGATCATGGCTCGAAAGAATGGCCGGTTTTGTTGAAGATTTCGGCCATGCTGTATGGAGTGCAGCGCTCTGGGCTTCATATTCATCGCCTTCGAGGCTTCCCACGATCGAATGAAATTGTCCATGTTTGGGGTCTTGATGTCGTACGGGGCTGTGTTCTTTCACATCACGGGCAGAAAGATCGAGGTCTGCTTGCAAAAAGCATTTGCTGATGGGAAGCAAATCATAAAGGCCACTAATGCCAACAGCAGATCGAATGATTTGGTTTGGCAGATCTTTGTTAAATTCTGTCCAGTTAGTCGCAAAACACATGGCCGCAATATGACCGCCTGCTGAATGCCCTGATATATGGATATGGCTTTGACGAATTTTCAGTCTGTTTGCATTTGCAAAAACATAGGCAATTGATTGGCGGCACTGCTGCATGAGCTCAGTCATGTTAATGGCTGGTATAAGCCCATAATCCACAATAGCGGTTGCGATGCCTTGATCGGCGAAGGCACGGGCGACGAAAGTGTATTCGTTTTTAGACAGGGCTTTCCAATAACCACCATGAAAGAATATTTGTACGGGGACGGGATCATTTCCCATATTTGTTGGATATATAACATCCATTTCGAGGCCACTTTGATCATCAAAACAAATTGTTTCCATGTTTGGGTAGGCGTCTTTAGCTTTACGGCATAAAGTCGATGCTTCTTCCATATAGCTTGAAAAATTAGAGACTTTCGCTCTGTTGTTGTACTCGGCGTCAAGTTCATCTTGCGTATAATTTTTGTATATGGTCGTTTTCAACAGCTTTGCTCCTTGATTAGATCATTAGTTTTACCCGTATTCGCTTTGAGAAAAAGCTGTTTTTGTCCTTTGGCATTTATTTAAATAGGTTTATTCTGATCGCGAATAAAAAATAAGAACAAGCTCTAACAATAAGGGGGATCAAATGCCCGAGCCAATTACAAGAGAAGAATTCCTAGCGTCTAAAGGGACTGAATACGGTCCAGGCGAATGGTTTAAAGTTGATCAAGAACGCATTAACAAATTTGCAGAAGCAACCGAAGATTACCAGTTCATTCATGTAGACCCTGAAGCTGCGAAGGAAAGCCCGTTTGGCGGCACCATTGCACATGGTTTTTTGACGTTGTCCTTGCTTGCCTACTTGGTGCCGCAAATTACGCCAAAAGCTGACAATGTTAAAATGGGCGTGAATTACGGCATGAACAAGCTTCGGTTTTTGAGTCCAGTCGCTGTCGATAGTGAAGTTAGGGTTAGAAATAAAATTCTTGATGTGGTCGAAAAACGGCCAGGTCAAATACTGGTAACATCTGAAGTCAGTATTGAAATTAAAGGCCAAGAAACACCAGCTTTGGTTGCTGAGTGGCTTGGTATGCAATTCCTCGCGGATTGATGAATTAACACAAAAAACTAAAGGAATAAAAATGAGCATCCGTTTTGATGGACGTGTCGCGATTGTCACAGGCGCTGGAAATGGCCTCGGTCGTTCCCACGCACTGGCACTCGCAGCTCGCGGGGCCAAAGTCGTTGTGAATGATCTTGGCGGCGATCGCGATGGCAGCGGAGCTTCCAGCGATGCAGCGAAAGCTGTTGTTGCTGAAATTGAAGCAGCCGGCGGTATTGCGATTGCAAATGGTGCAGATGTCACCGATTACGCACAAGTAGAGGCAATGGTTCAAGAGGCCAAAGATACTTGGGGCAGTGTCGATATTCTTGTGAATAATGCGGGCGTGCTTAGAGACAAATCTTTCAGTAAAATTGAGATGAAAGATTTTGATTTTGTGCTGGATGTGCATCTAATCGGCTCCGTAAATTGCACCAAGGCAGTGTGGCCGCTCATGAGAGAGCAAAATTATGGTCGCATCGCTATGACGACGTCATCAAGCGGATTGTACGGTAATTTTGGTCAAACAAACTATGGCGCTGCTAAAATGGGTGTGATCGGTTTGATGAACACGTTGGTGTTGGAAGGTGGCAAATACGGCATTCACGTTAATGCCCTGTCTCCTTGTGCGGCGACACGCATGACCGAAGATCTGATGCCGGAAAATCTGTTGGATCTATTGACCCCGGAATCTGTAACACCAGCATTGCTGTATATTGTTTCAGAAGATGGGCCCAATAGAACAATTATCACGGCGGGAGCAGGGACATATGCTTGCACAAAGGTTTATGAAACCGGCGGAATGTGGTTGCCAGAAGATCAGCAGACACCAGAAAAAATTGCTGAAAATTGGGCTGCAATTTCTGATCCTGATACGCAAACTGAATACACAAGCGGCAATGATCAAACACAAAATATGTTGACCAAAGCTGCGACTGGTCTTGGGATCAAATTGTCTTAACGCATACTGCGGATATTGGTAGTTATATTAATAGGCATTAATTTGTCTCTCTTGTTCCGATATCCGCAATTTATCTTTTAATTGAATAGTTTCTATCCATTTGTTGATGCATTGTCTAAACTCTTACGAAATTGGGAGGGGACGTGACACGAACAACTGGATCCAAGGGTGAGAATACCTTGATGGCGCTACGGGCGGCTGGACTTGAGAGACTCTACACGCAGGGTTTTGATGGGATGACGTTGCGTGAGCTCGCAGCTGACGTCGGCATGCAGGCCGGATCGCTCTACAATCATTTTACAAACAAACAAGATTTTCTGTTCATGCTCATGCAGCATGTGATGAGTGATTTGATCAGTGCGTCTGAACTCAAACTTGAGAAAGCGCCTAACCCGAGGCAGGCTTTGCTTGCTTATGTGGAGTGTCATGTAACGTTTCACAGTGAACGTAGAAAAGAAGTTCAAGTCAGCACAACAGAGCTTCGTAGCCTTACGCCGGAAAATTATAGAGTTATTATTTCTATGCGTGATGCCTATGAAAATCAGCTTTTGACCATACTTCATGATGGGAATGCAGAAAAATATTGGGCTAACTCAGATCCCAAAATTGCAACGAAGCTCATATTAGGTATGATGACAAGTGTCGGTGTGTGGTACCGTTCAGATGGACCGGTCGCGCTAGATGGTATCGTGAAAATTTATCAAAGCATGATAGAGAATTTACTTTCAGACGATATAGATACTGCGAAAATGACTGTATAGAAGTAGCTTGGGGTAAGTTGGGAGTTTCGTTGAAACACTAGGCAGCATTGGAATAACTTCTAGGAATGCTTGAAGAAAAACTAGTTGAAGCACAAGCCAAGGTTAAGAAGCGGATACAAGAACTAATATTCCCGTTATTAGTTTTTGTGGTGGGTGTTTTTGCTGTTTTGTTTTTTGGAATTTTGCAAAGTGTCAATGAACTTGACCGGAGTGATATAAAGGCTTCTGAAACCCTGTTTCACGCAATTTTGTTGGATCATCGTGAACAATTGCGTGGGTTGGTTGTTGATTCAAGCTATTGGGACGCCGCCGTCACCAATCTGGTCTTGGAATTTAATAGTCGGTGGGCTGAAAATAATGTTGGTACTTACCTGCATGAAGCACACACACTCTCCGGCACTTATGTAGTGGATGATGTCAATCAGACGATCTATTCAGTCCAAAATTCAGAAACGACCCGCGTCGATACTTTGACGAATTTTCCAGGCATTGAGGATTTTCTTGAATTAGTCCGCCTTTCCCATCGCGATGGGAGTGCGGATACAGGTCTTACAGAAATTCGTAAGGCTCAGAACGGTAAGTTATATTTTATTGCGGGTGCCGTTATAAATCCAGATTTTACTCTATTCAATCCTGCCGAAGGAAAGGCATTACGGCAGAAGCGGTATGTTCTTTTGCTCACAAAAACCTTAGATCAATTGTATTTGGATAACATTTCCCGGTGGTACCCGTATCCAAAAATTATGTTTGAAGTCATGCCGGTAGAGACGGCTATAGACACATCGTCGTGGGAATTTATTTCAATTGATGGCACGGCTATTGGCTGGGCAACTTGGCAAATGCCGTTGAACGGGGATGAAGTCCTGGCATCTACCTTAAAAACGATATCTATTAGTCTGCTGGGATTGGTGGTTTTGATTATTTATATCATCTTTAAAGGTATGGATCTGAATAGGATTGCAAGCCAAGG
>JBALWO010000001.1:156766-234298 GCA_036960775.1 Pseudomonas marincola
GCCAAAAATGATTTCCTTGCAAATATGAGCCATGAGCTGCGAACCCCCTTGAACGCCATTATCGGTTTTTCCGATTTAATTGCTCAAGAAATATACGGAAAATTGGGGTCGGATCAATACCAAGAGTATATTGCTGATATAAATACAAGCGGCCTTCATTTGCTGAGCTTGATTAATGAAATTTTGGATGTATCTAAAACTCAATCGGGAACATATGTGGTCTATCCTGAAGATGTTGACGTGGAGACTGAACTTGAAAATGTAATTCGACTTTTAAGAGGTCGGTTTGCTGAAAAAGAGTTTGAGATTGATGTGAATGTTGAAAATGGGTCGGAGCGAATTTATGTCGATCCAAAAAGTTTCCGGCAAATCATCATAAATGTTCTGAGCAATGCAATTAAATTTTGCGAAACCAAAAGTCAGATCTCTATTCATATTTCCCAGAAAGAACATAATACCCAAATCTGTATCAAAGATAACGGCATTGGTATTCCAGAAGACAAGCTGTTTGAAATTTTCACACCCTTCGTTCAAGTCGAAAATATTATGAGCAAAAAGTTCGAAGGAACGGGTCTTGGACTGTCCATCACGCGGGCATTAGTGGAGCTACACCATGGAAAGATCTCGATCCACAGTGATGTCGGATTGGGAACGACTGTCACTATAAAAATCCCGGTGGGACAGCCCTCAGGCGGCCTCATTGGATCAGTTGGAACAAATCTTACAGAATAGATGGGGTTTGTATGTGGCCTGTAATGATGAATTTCACAGAATAGTCTGTTAATACTGGGGTTTGGAGAGAATATTTTTAAGTTTGCGATTATTATGTGAATTTATTGTGGAATTGGAGCGATGAGAACAAAATAATTGCTTCAATATGAAATGGCACACTTGAGCTTTTTTAAGAAACCACTACTGTGTTTGAAAACAGGGACATTAGTGATCAAGCAGGTAGAATATTATGGAAGCAAGAGACGTAAAAACCATTGAAGATGCGAAGGCAATTGTCGAGGAGAGAGGTCTTGAGTACGTCAAGGTCGGGATCTTTGACATAGATGGTGTGATGCGAGGAAAATATCTCAAAAAATCGAAATTTTTTGGTATTTTGGATAAAGGGTTTGGCTTTTGTGATGTTGTGTTGGGTTGGGACGTGAATGACCAGCTATATGACAAAGAAAGCTATACTGGATGGAAGTCTGGCTATCCGGACGCACAAGTTGTTCCTATTCTTGACAGTTGCCGTGATCTTCCCATGGAAGACAATATGTTGTTGTTTCTTCTTGAATTCGCGGATCGGGCAGAGGCCGTATGTCCTAGGGGCATTTTGCGCCGTGTGCTCAAAAAAGCGTCCGACATGGGGTATGTGGCTACGGCCGCTTGCGAATATGAGTTTTTTGTTTTTAATGAAACACCAAAAAGCGTTCGGGAAAAGAACTACCGTAATCTGGAAACTCTGACGCCCGGAAATTTTGGATATTCCATGCTTCGAGCTTCAGTGGAATCTGAGTTTTATGAACAATTGCTTGAGCTCTGTGTGCAGATGGATATGCCGATCGAAGGATTGCATACGGAAACTGGACCAGGGGTTCTTGAGGCCGCCCTCGAATATGATGAGGCTCTAGCTGCCGCGGATAAAGGGGCATTGTTTAAAACCTTTACTAAAATCTTGGCCCAGAAAAACGAACTCATGGCGACGTTCATGGCCAAATGGTCACCGGACTATCCCGGCCAAAGCGGACATATCCATTTGTCGCTTGCTAAAAAGGAGGGTGGAAGCGTTTTTCATGAGCCTGGCAAGGCAGACAACATGAGTGATGCCATGCGCCATTTCATCGGTGGCCAGCAGGCCTTGATGCCGCAGCTTCTTGCCATGGTGTCACCCACAATTAATAGCTATACGCGACTGATACCGGGTTTTTGGGCGCCGACTGATGCCAGTTGGGGAATGGATAACAGAACTTGTGCACTCCGGGCGATCCCGGGGGATGCAAATTCCCAACGGGTTGAGTATCGAATTTCTGCGGCTGACATGAACCCCTATATTGCCATTGCGGCAGCGTTGGGATCCGGCTTATGGGGGATTGAAAATAAAATCGAACCCACTGAAGGCATTGTCGGCAGTGCTTACGATCAAGAATTCCCAGAGCATCTTGCCCTTCCAAGGACTTTGGGTGAGGCGGCAGAAGCGTTGAAAAATTCAGAAGCGGCGCGCGAATTGTTTGGTGACGCATTCGTAGATCATTACGCGATTACACGAGATTGGGAAGAGCGGGAATTCCGCCGTGCCATTACCGATTGGGAAATGCAGCGCTACTTTGAAATTATCTAACTAGCGCGCATAGGTGAGGCGAAATCTGTGTTTTTCTCTGTCGATCGTCATTCAAATATAAGTATTCAGGAACAGCTGCGAACTAAAATCGTTGCGGCTGTTCTTGATGGCCAACTATTGCCGGGGGCGCTTCTTCCCTCGACGCGGGGACTTGCCAAAAATTTGAGTGTCTCTCGCACAACCGTTGTCAGTGTGTATGAAAAATTGGCAGAAGACGGCTTTTTAGTTGCAAAGGATCGATCAGGGTTTTGCGTGAACCCAGATGCAAAACCACTGAGGGGAATGTCTGAGAAGCCAGAAGTTAGCATTGATGAGGGTCGCATTAAATCTCCCATCAATTGGAGCGCGCGATATAAACTCAGACCGAGCGAGCAACGAAATATTCGAAAACCTAAAGATTGGCAAACCTACAAGTACCCCTTTGTGTTTGGGCAATCTGATCCCACGTTGTTTCCACTCGCCGCTTGGAGGGAGTGCTCACGTCAGGCCATGAGTGAGCTCGCCATGAGGGAGTGGTCAGCGGATGCCATTGCTGAGGATGAGCCGCACCTTGTACAGGAGATTAAGTCCAAGCTGCTTCCTCGGCGAGGGATCTACGCAGATGATAGTGAAATACTGATAACGTCTGGGGCGCAGAATGCTCTTTTTCTAGTCGCCTCTCTGTTGATGGACAAAAACACTGTGGTTGGTATGGAAGAGCCGGGCTACCCGGATGCTCGCAACATCTTTGCAATTCAAGGGGCTGAAATTCATCCCATGCAAATTGATGCTGAGGGGGCTGAGTTGCCCGATGCTTCTGCGCTTTGCGACTATTTCTTTCTAACGCCAAGTCATCAGTCCTCGACAACGGTGACCTTGTCTGCGTCGCGGAGAAAGGAATTCTTAAATGCAGCTGCTATCAGGGACTGCGTCATAATCGAAGATGACTTTGAGAGTGAGACCAATTACCTCGGGGCTCCAGTCCCGGCAATGAAATCAGAAGATAAAGAGGGGCGGATCATTTATGTGGGGAGCCTTTCCAAATCCATGTTCCCGGGCCTTCGGTTAGGGTACATTGTTGCGAACTCAAAGTTTATTGAAGAGCTTCGATCGTTTCGCCGGTTAGTTCTCCGCCATGCCCCCAGCAACAATCAACGAACAGCGTCGTTGTTTATTGCGCAAGGGTTTCATGACACCTACATCCGAAAATTGAACCGTATCTATTTAGAACGGTGGCAAACCATGCGAGATAGTCTAGATCGATATCTGCCGGGAATGAGCATCAGTCCGACTTTTGGGGGAACCAGTTTTTGGCTGGAAGGGCCTGAGGGCATAGATTCGGAGAAAATAGCAGCAGATGCACTGAAGCAAGGGATCGTAATAGAGCCCGGACTCCCTCATTTTCAGAACCCAGAGAATAAAAAACATTTTTTCCGGCTTGGTTTTTCGTCGATTTCAAAAGATCGGATTCCCGAAGGCCTCAGGTTGTTGTCATTGATATTGGGCAAATGACCATTCTGGTCTTATTCAATATTTAAAACTGGACCTAACCTGATTAACCTGCATCCTCTACCTAAGATACTAGAAGGTGTCGCACGCTAACAGGCGGCCTGAAATTTGAACTGACGAGGGATCATCATGAGTTACAGCACAATCGAAGTCGAAAGAATGGGCGCTTCTCTGGGAGCATATATTCACGGTGTGGATTTTTCTAAAAAATTGTCAGACGAGCAATTCCAAGATGTGCATGACGCCTTGGTTGATAATTCCGTTATCTTCTTCCGTGATCAGGACTTATCACGAGAAGGCCAGATGGAAATCGGACGCCGCTTTGGAACGCCGGAAGTTCATCCAATCGTTGAGGGATCAAACGATCACCCTGAATTGATTGATGTTTTAAAGCCAGCAGGCGAGGGTGCCTCATTTGGTACGGGTTGGCATACCGATAATACGTTTTTTGAAAAACCAACCATGATTACAATGCTTTATGGTATTGAAACACCCCCTGTTGGCGGTGATACCATGTGGGCGAGCATGGAAAAAGCGTATGATCATTTGTCCGATGGTATGAAGGCAATGTTGGCTGATTTGGTTGTTATTCATTCTGCTAAAGTGGCCTTTGATCCACGGACAACTGCGGAGAAATATGAAGGCAAGCATTCGCTAAAATATACGTACTCAGATGCGGTAAATGAAGAAGTTGAGCATCCTCTCATTCGCACCCATGATGTTTCTGGCCGCAAAAGTATATTCGTAAATCCCATGTTTAGCATTCGCATCAAAGGGATGACCGAAAAGGAAAGTGCGCCAATTCTTCAGTATTTATACGATTTTTCAACGCAACCTGAATTCGCCTGCCGTTTCCGCTGGGAAGATAAATCAATTGCCATGTGGGATAACCGCTGCACACAGCATTATGCCATGAATGATTATGTGCAATACAAACGCCTAATGCGCAGAGTTACTATTGGTGGCGATACTCGCCCCGTTTAATCCGGCCCAGTGATTTTTTAAGACAGGTTACTTTTGATGGTAAACAGTAAAATTCGGTTTTTGGTCCTCGACGGATATCCAAAAGCTCACCGAGGGCCTTTGGCTGAAAACGGCGGAACACTGGCGGGGGAACTTTATGCCGAACGGCTGAAAGACTGTGCGCCCGGCTGCGATACACATATTTTATTCCCAGCTGACGCTGATTGTGTACTCCCAGCCGGTGACAGTCTTGCGCAGTATGATGGTATTGTCTGGACGGGCTCCAGCCTTACCATTCATGATGAGCATGACGAACAGGTCGTGCGCCAGATTAAATTTGCCCAAGCAGCTTTTGAAGCCGGTGTTCCCATGTTTGGCAGCTGTTGGGCCGCGCAAATGGCGGTCACTGCAGCAGGTGGGCGATGCGCTCCTAATCCACGGGGCCGTGAATTTGGCTTAGCGCGCAAAATCGAACTGAGTGCTGAGGGTAGAGGACATCCGCTTTACGCCGGTAAACGGACTGTGTTTGATGGCTATACAAGCCACCAAGATGAAATCACGCATCTGCCTAGCGGCGCAGTATCGTTGGCAGGCAATGCATTTACATTTGTACAAGCCGTAGATGTGACTTATCGGGGAGGCAGCTTTTGGGCGGTGCAATATCACCCAGAGTATGACTTGCATGAAATCGCCAGCCTTTGTCGTTGGCGCCGGGAGGCTTTAACAGCGCAAGGGAATTTTGCAACAGTTGCAGAAGCAGACATCTTCATTGAAAAGATGGAAGCTCTTCATCAAGATCCTGCGCGCACTGATTTACGGTGGCAAATGGGCGTTGATGATGATGTCCTAAATACGGACGTTAAGTGGCTGGAAGTGAGAAACTGGATCTCTGCTAAAATACTTCCGAACGCCAGCTGATCATTAGAAGATGTTGCCCAAGCTATTTTATAGGGCAACTTTGATTTTGCTGGCACCGATCTGGTCAACGATTTCATCAGGAGGCATTTGATCCGTAATCAACAGATCGATGTCCGCTAGAGCGCAGACATTGACCACGCCGGGTTTATTGAATTTGGTGTGGTCAACCGCGACGATAAGCTGCTCAGTTTGAGGAATAACTGCCCGTTTAAATTCAGCCTCTGATAAATCAAAATCGAGACACCCTTGCGCCGCATGAAGGGATCCCATGGATATAATCGCTTTTTGCGTCATAAACTGTTTGGCAAAGGCGACTGTAGAGGCACCGTAAGCCGCACTGTCATCGGATCTGATTTCCCCACCAGCCATAAAGACGCGGTTATGGTTACGCGAACATAGTTCGCGGGCGACTTCCGTGGAATTGGTGACAATTCGGAGGTTCTTATAGGGAATGAGTTCCTTTGCGAAGTAGCAAGACGTGCTGCCATTATCGATTAACAACGTCTCGCCGTCCTTTATGAGGCTCGCAATAAGTCTTGCGATTTTTTGTTTTTCGTCGCGCTGCTCTTGCAGGCGGCTAAGGAAGGGAGGCTCTAGTGAATTATGAGGTAGCATGACACCACCGTGGATTTTTTCAGCGGCGCCAGTGGAGGCTAATTGCCGAATATCTCGGCGAATAGTTTCGTCAGAAACATTCAGGTGTTCGGCTAATTCTATAACACTGCATGATTTTCTGACCTGCAGCACTTTCATAATTTCCAGCTGTCGTTTTGATTGTTTAATCATCAAAATTTAATCCACTTTAATTTCATCCATATTCGCGTGTAGCACGAAATGAGGAAATTCAAAATAAGAATGTGGAAGTCCAACTAAAAATGAAAATAATGTTGAGTTTTTGATGATATGCCCGTGAAGCCTCCTATGCCGTAATGGAAAATGTGAAAAAGGGGTTGAGGTGTGGGTCCTAAAATGAGTAAATAGCAACAAATTACGAGTTGAGCGATCAACCTTAATATGACCTTCCTGTTTAAGTGGATTTTATAAATGTCTGATAGTTTAAAATGTTACAGCCCCGTTGATGGCAGCCTTTATCTTGAACGTCCCTATATGTCATCTAATGACATTCCAGCTTTGATTAAAAATGCAGAGAATGCGCAAGCTGAATGGAAGTTGAAATCTATTGCTGAGCGATCATTATTGCTTGAAAAATGTGTGGCTAATTTTGTATCTAAACAAGATGCAATTGCAGGTGAACTTGCGTGGCAAATGGGTCGCCCTGTCCGTTTTGGTGCCGGTGAAGTCGGCGGCTTTAATGAACGAGCAAGTCATATGATTGCGATTGCTGAAGAATCGCTTAAACCTGTTGCTGTTGAAGAAAAAGAAGGTTTCACGCGTTATATTAAGCGGGAGCCTGTTGGTGTTGTGTTTACAATCGCGCCATGGAACTTCCCATATATGACTGCGGTAAACTCCATTGTACCGGCGTTGCTAGCCGGAAACGCGATTATTCTGAAACATGCCACGCAAACGCACCTCTGCGGAGAGACAATACAAAAAGCATTTGTCGAAGCTGGTTTGCCAGAAGGCCTGTTTCAGCTCGTGGTATCTACACATCAGTTGGCGGCTGAGATTATCCAATCTGGCGGCGTTAATTTCGTAGCCTTCACGGGATCTGTTCCAGGCGGTGCTGCTATTGAAGCGGCGGCTGCTGGAAAATTCATTGGTGTTGGTTTGGAGCTGGGCGGTAAAGATCCTGCGTATGTTCGCGGCGATGCAGATCCGGCTTACGCTGCCGAGAATCTTGTTGACGGCGCCATGTTTAATTCTGGCCAATCATGTTGCGGTATCGAACGTATTTATGTCCATGAGGATGTCTATGATGCGTTCGTTGAAAATGTTGTTCGGACAGTAAACGATTATAAATTGGGTTCTCCGCTCGATGCTGAAACGACATTGGGCCCTTGTGTGAACGCAAAAGCAGCAGATTTTGTGCGTGGCCAGATCAAAGATGCTGTTGCCGCTGGCGGTAAAGCTCTAATTGATGCGAGTAGTTTCCCAGCCGATAAAGAAGGAACGCCTTATTTGGCACCGCAGGTTTTGGTTGATGTTGATCATACGATGCGTGTGATGACGGAAGAAAGCTTTGGTCCTGTTGTGGGCATTATGAAAGTCTCTTCCGATCAGGAAGCCATTACATTGATGAATGACAGTGAATTTGGATTGACGGCATCTGTCTGGACCAATGACGAGGCGGCGGCTATCGAAATTGGAGATCAGATTAATACCGGAACTTGGTTCATGAACAGATGTGACTATCTTGATCCCGCTCTTGCTTGGACTGGCGTTAAAAATTCAGGTCGGGGTTGCACCCTTTCAAGTGTGGGCTTTGAAAGCCTTACACGTCCAAAATCCTACCACTTGCGCACAAAAATTTAAGGATTGTACTATGTCTCTATCTATCGAACAGCTTTCTGGTAACTGGAATTATCCGACAGCTGTGCGCTTTGGCGTTGGCCGAGCGCGGGAAATTGGTGCCGCTTGTAAAGAGCTGGGAATGAAAAAACCTTTGTTGGTTACTGATCCCGGATTGGCAGGTTTGCCGATGATCAGTGATGCTGTTACCTCCTGCAAAGACGCCGGATTGGATTGTGGTGTTTTTAGCAATATTAAACCAAACCCCGTCGGCGAAAACGTTGGGGACGGCGTGGCTGTTTACCGGGCAAATGGTCATGACGGTGTTATTGCATTTGGCGGTGGTTCTGGTCTTGATGCTGCCAAGGCGATTGCGCTTATGGCAGGTCAAACCGGTAATGTTTTTGATTATGAAGATGTTGGTGATAACTGGGCGCAGGTGAAGCCCGAGGGTGTTGCGCCAATTGTTGCTGTTCCAACAACGTCTGGGACTGGATCTGAGGTTGGCCGGGCATCGGTTATTACGGATGCTGCAAACCATGTCAAAAAAATCATCTTCCATCCAAAAATGATGCCTTCAATTGTTGTGGCTGATCCAGAATTAACGGTTGGTTTGCCGGCTCACATTACGGCAGCAACGGGCATGGATGCTCTCTCGCATAATCTGGAGGCTTACTGCTCTCCTTTCTATCATCCTATGGCAGAAGGTATTGCGGTTGAAGGTATTCGCCTTGTGAAGGAATATTTACCAACAGCGGTTAATGACGGAACAGATCTGATTGCCCGCAGCCAGATGATGATTGCATCAACCATGGGCGCAACGGCGTTTCAGCGCGGGCTCGGTGGAATGCATGCCTTAGCGCATCCGCTTGGTGCGCTTTACGATGCACATCATGGGTTGCTTAACGCTATTTTGATGCCTTATGTGTTGATCCGTAACCGCCCGGAAATTGAAACCCGCATCGCTCGCTTGTCATCGTTCATTGGGTTGGAAGAGGCGAATTTTGACGGCTTCCTTAATTGGGTTTTAGATTTGCGTCAGCAACTCAATATCCCAAATGATTTGGGTGCCCTTAACATCGGCGACGAAAAAGCAGATCTAGTTGGCAAAATGGCTGTTAAGGACCCTACAGCTGGCGGCAACCCAATTGCTCTAACGGCAGAAGAATATACAGAAGTCTTCTTGAAAGCGGTTAAGGGCGATCTAGACTAAATCGTTTTTCTGAGAAAATTTAAGCCGCGCATCATTTTTTTGCGCGGCTTTTTTTATGCGTTCATGACAACCGTGATGATGCCAAGTGACAAGATGGCGGAGGCTGCCAGTCGCCTGGCGATGGCCCCTTCGTTTAGGAAGTAACCACCCAAAATAACGGATAGAGGGATGGAGGCCTGACGAACAGTTGTAACCGCGGCCACATCGCCGCCTTGAGAGTAGGCTAGAAGGATAAGAACGTATGAGCCATAAATACAGGCCACCAATTTAAGGTGAAGAACCGGAGATTTAACGATCCTCGCAAGTCCCATGGCCTTTGGAAGCCTATTTCCATTCAAAACATAGACCAGAGCCAACAGTGGCCAGCATATTAACTGCACCCAGAAAAATAGAACCGGTGGTTCAATCTGTTGCATCAACTGAGAATCAGACAGCGAATATATTCCGGTTCCGCAAAGAGCAAGTACTGCTAGTGACAAGGTCTTTGTATCATCAAATATGTTGACGCCACGCCGATATAACAGAAGAATCGCGCCAAAAATTACTAGAAAAATACCGCCCAATACAGGCAAGTCATAGCTCACACCCAAAAACAAAAAACTGAATGTGACAATAAACACCGGGGAGGCGCGAATGATCGGATAATACGCCGATAAGTCACCTCGTTTCAGCGTGGCGACCAGAGCGAGACTATACAGCATTTGCCCTAAAACAGAGACCAGGATTAGCATCCATTGATCGGGACCTAGCCAAAAATCTGCACCGATGAGTAATCCATGGATAAGCCCGACAAAGCCAATCATGAAGGCCATTGAAATAAACGCGGCCTCTGGTTCCGGATCCTTTTTGACCATAACATTCCATAAGGGATGTAGGGCCGCAGACAATAATACTAATATAGTAACAGTGAGTGACAAGAGAAGATCCTTCGATCCGGCAGGTGCTTATACGGCCGGTGTGCTGTTGGTGTTGAAGAAGGCTTTGACGGTTTTCAAATGGCGCTTTTCCTTAAGGCACACAAGAGATTCAGTCATCGTCGCGTTGCAATCAATTAATGGGACCGCTGCAAGTCGGGTGTCGTGGCCAAATTCAGGTCTACTAACAATGCCCACACCAATGTTGGCAGCGACAGCTTCCCTGGCCGCTTCCCGACCTTGCACTTCCATGGCGACTTTGATGGACAAGCCTGCATTTTCAAATTCACGTTCCGTTTGATTGCGCGTTCTCGAACCGGGCTCTCGGATGATTAAGGGGGCGTCAGATAATTCTTTCAAGGTAATCCCATCGCGAGCGGCGAGCGGATTTTGTTTCGAGACAAAAGCGACAAGTGGATCCTCGCACAAGATCACGGAATGAAAGCGGTCGTCATCAGACATGTCAGCGACTATACCAATATCAAACGAGAAATCGAGAAGCCCTGATATGATTTCCTCTGCATTGCCGATCCGCATGCTGACAGAAATGCCTTCATAGTCTTTTTTAAACTGCCCGATAAGGGGGATAACGTGAAGCGGGGTGTCTGCGGCAACGCTTAAGTTGCCCTTTTCCAATGACTGATGTGCTGATAGCAAATCAATCGCCTGTGCTTCCAATTGAAACTTCTTGCGCGTTATTTCCAGCAACTGATGCCCAAGAGGCGTAAGCTTTACGACCCGTTTATGTCGATGGAATAAAAGCACACTAAAGCGTTCTTCAAGCTTTTTAACCTGATCTGATAGTGCGGGTTGGGTCAGGCCCAGATGTACAGCGGCTTTAGAGAAGCCGCCTTGCGTGGCAACGGCATGAAATGCGCGAAATTGAGAATAATACATAAGTCCCATTGATATAAATGATAAAATAAACAACTTGGATTTATATTATTGAGTGAGTTATTATAACGTCAAGCATAATTGCGACTGTGTTATGAAATTTGCTGGATATTGTGGGAGTATGTCGGCATAATTTGGAAATACTGCGCAATTGTAGTGGTTTCGTTCATAATTCCAATGTTTACACAAATAATTGGGCAATGGACGGAAGATTGGGAGATCGTCACAAAACGATAACAAACTGTATCTAGAAGGTTGCTCTGTAATAGGTCAAACAATTGTCGCCTATTCATAAGAAAAATGAGAGCCAACTTGATACTTGTACATTTTATATGTCTAACAGAAGGGGTTTTGAACATGAAATCACATATTATGAAAGCCGTGCTTGCGAGCGCAACAGGCGCATTTGTTGGCGCAACAGCGTTTGCAACAGTAGCGTCAGCGGCTGATACCTTGACAGTTTATACGGCTGTTGAAGCAGAAGATCTTAAGAAATACGCAAAAAATTTCAATAAAGATCATCCAAACATTAAAATCAAATGGGTGCGGGATTCTACGGGTATTATTACGGCAAAACTTCTTGCTGAAAAGAATAACCCAAAAGCTGATATCGTTTGGGGCTTAGCTGCAACAAGCTTAATGCTTCTTAAAGAAGAAGGTATGCTTGAAGGTTATTCACCAAAGGGTGTTGAAAAGCTTGATCCTAAATTCCGCGATTCCGATAGCCCAACAAGCTGGACTGGTATGGATGCTTGGGTTGCATCAGTCTGCTTTAACACAGTTGAAGCTAAAAAAGCTGGTTTGCCAGCACCAACATCTTGGCAAGATCTGACTAAGCCCGTTTATAAAAACCAGATCATTATGCCTAACCCGAATTCATCAGGTACAGGCTTCCTTGACGTTTCTTCATGGTTGCAGATCTTCAAAGAAGATGGTGGCTGGAAGTTTATGGATGAACTGCATGTGAATATTGCACGTTACACTCATTCAGGATCGAAACCTTGTAAACTAGCAGCTGCTGGTGAAATCCCTATTGGTATTTCGTTCGCATTCCGCGGCGCGAAGTCCAAAGCTAAAGGTGCTCCTTTAGAAGTTATCGTACCATCAGAAGGTGTTGGTTGGGACATGGAAGCAACGGCTATCCTAAAAGGTTCCAAAAACATGGCAGCAGCAAAAACTCTTGCTGATTGGACTGTTACGAAAAAAGCGAATGAAATGTACAACAAGGGTTACGCAGTTGTGGCGTATCCAGGCGTTGCTAAACCAGTTAAGCATTTCCCAGCTGAAATCGCGACAAGCATGATCGACAACGATTTTGCGTGGGCAGCATCTAACCGTAAACGCATCCTGTCTGAATGGCAGAAACGTTACGATTCAAAATCTGACCCAAAATAGTCGGAAAAGATGTCTAAAGGAGGCCTTCGCTTGATTTGAGCGGAGGCCTTCATTTTAATCGCGGTCGCCCCTGCCGGATAAGTGTGAGCTATAGTATGAAAAATGATACCGACAACCAACAGGACGAAACTTACCTTCAAGTTCGTAACGTCACAAAAATGTTTGGAACTTTTGCAGCGCTCAAAGACATCTCACTTGATGTGAACGAGGGAGAGTTCGTTTGTTTCCTCGGACCATCCGGATGCGGAAAAACAACTTTGTTACGCGCAATTGCGGGTCTCGATATTCAGACCCATGGTAAAGTCTTCCAAGGCGGACGTGAAATTTCTGATCTACCCGCCTCTGAACGCGATTTTGGGATTGTTTTTCAATCTTATGCGTTGTTCCCAAACCTCTCAGTCAATGACAACGTTGGCTATGGCTTGGTAAATGTCGGAACAAGTAAAGCCGATACCCATACAAGGGTAGTGGAGCTTCTCGCGCTGGTCGGTTTGGAAGATCAAGGCGATAAGTACCCCGCTCAATTATCAGGTGGTCAGCAACAGCGTGTTGCATTAGCACGTGCGCTCGCCATGTCTCCAGGACTTCTTCTCCTTGACGAACCCCTTTCTGCGCTGGATGCTAAAGTTCGTGTGCATTTACGCCATGAAATGAAAGAGCTCCAACAACGCTTAGGCGTTACAACCGTTATGGTGACACATGATCAGGAAGAAGCCCTGACGATGGCAGACCGAATTGTTGTGATGAATGATGGAAATATTGAGCAAGTCGGCTCACCAGAAGAAATTTACGGAAATCCAGCCAGTCCGTTTGTGGCAGAGTTCGTCGGAACGATGAATTTCCTTAAGGCGACTAAAGGCGAAAATAGTCAAATTATGTTGGGAACTCATATCCTGACACTTAATGACGCTGAAAAAGCAAAATTGAACGGACCGTCTGTTCTTGCCTGCGTGCGACCAGAAGATATTCTCGTGCGCGGAGTTGATGACAGCACGGCCAATTCATTCGACACAAAAGTCAAAAGCCTAGAGTTTTTGGGATCATTCTGCCGGGCCACCTTGGTTTACGGTGCGGAAGATACGGAACTACTAGCAGATTTCTCGATTAACCTTGTTCGTGACAAGGGTGTGGAAGAGGGCGGCACTGTTCGCATAGCGCTTCCAGCAAATAGTATTCATATTTTTTCAGCCGGGTGAGTAATATGACAGATCAAACTTTGTCTTCTGCAAGCCCTGCCATTGTCAAACCGAAGCTAAGCCGTGACGATTATGTTATGCGGGCCTTTGTCTTGGTTATTGGCTTATGGCTGGTTGTGACCTTGCTAATGCCGCTTTATGCCATGCTGTCAAAAAGCGTGCAGAATAAAGACGGCCTCTATATTGGCCTGACGAATTACATTGAGTATTTTTCGACGCCAGCCTTATTTTATTCCATTAATAATAGTTTCTTTATTGCCTTTTTAACGACCGCAATAACCATCAGCTTAGCTTCTGTTTTTGCTTTTATCCTTTCCCGTTCAACAATTCCGGGTAAGGGTATTTTTAAAAGTATCGCATTGCTTCCTTTATTGGCGCCTTCGTTGCTTCCAGGTATCTCTTTCGTCTATCTATTTGGACGTCAGGGGATCTTGAAAGGTCTCATGGGGGATTACAGTATCTATGGCCCCATTGGTATCGTAATGGGAGAGGTTTTCTATACTTTCCCTCATGCGTTGATGATTTTGGTGGCGGCCTTTTCAATTGCTGATGCGCGTCTCTATGAGGCCGCAGAAGTTCTTCGTTCAAGCCGCATCAGAACCTTTTTCACTGTCACTTTGCCCGGCATCAAATATGGACTAATCAGTGCAATTTTTGTTGTCTTCACATTGGTTATCACCGACTTTGGTATCCCAAAAGTGATCGGCGGCCAATATAATGTTTTGGCGACTGATATTTATAAACAAGTGATCGGACAACAGAACTTTCAAATGGGTGCTGTGGTCAGTGTTGTTTTGTTGTTTCCAGCTATTCTGGCCTTCGCGGTGGACCGTTTCGTTCAGCGGAAACAGGTTGCGATGCTGACGGCGCGTGCTGTGCCGTATGAGCCAAAACCTCACACTTTGCTTAACCGTATGTTCTTTTTATATTGCTGCATAATCGCCATTATGATTGTGGGCACTATCGGTATGGCCGGATATGCGTCTTTCGTGACGTTTTGGCCCTATAACCTTGAGCTTTCACTTAACAACTATGACTTTGATGTTATGGATGGCGGCGGTTGGGGGTCTTTCTATAACTCTCTTGAATTGGCGGCTTATACTGCCGTGATAGGGACCTCGGTCATCTTTACCGGTGCCTATATGGTGGAGAAAGCCAAAGGGTTTGGTCTTATCCGGGGAATTATACAGTTCTTCTGTATGATCCCCATGGCCGTTCCTGGAATGGTTCTGGGCCTTGCCTATATCTTCTTCTTCAACCATCCGGATAATCCGCTGGGCTTTATTTATGGCACAATGCCGATCTTGGTGATTGTTACCATTACCCATTTTTACACGGTTAGTCATTTGACATCTATGACCGCGTTGAAGCAAATGGACCCAGAGTTTGAAACCGTATCTGCATCCCTTAAAGTGCCATTTTTCAAAACCTTTTTGAAGGTAACAGTGCCGGTTTGCCTGCCTGCAATTTTAGATATCTCTATCTATTTGTTCGTGAACGCAATGACAACGGTATCCGCGGTTATCTTCCTGTATTCATCTGATACAGCACTGGCATCCATTGCCGCGCTGAACATGGATGACGCAGGCGATGTCGCACCGGCTGCGGCCATGTGTATGGTCATTGTTGCCACATCTGCAACAGTACGTGTATTCCACGCTCTTCTTTCCAGAGGAATTGCAGCCAAAACACAAAAATGGCGGAAAAGATAATGTCCACAGTTGCAGAAGTTACAGAAACACGTCCTCATCAATCAGAAGGGGACGTGAATTTCTCCGCACGGCGAAAAGAATGGGCTGCCCGCAATATTGACGCGGCAACAGCCACTCTTCTCAAGCGAGATTCAGATGCCTTTTTGCATCAATCGGTTTCCAGCCCGTGCCTTAACAGCATCAAATCCGCTGAAGGCGCCTATATTATCGATGGGCAGGGACGCCGTCTTTTGGATTTCCACGGTAACAATGTTCATCACATTGGATATGGTCATCCAAGACTAAAAGCAGCGATTACGAAACAAATGGACGATCTGTCTTTTGCTCCGCGCCGTTTCACCTGCGACCCTGCAGTTGAACTTGCTGAAAAGTTGGCAGAAATATCACCGGGGGATTTGTCAAAAGTCCTTTTTGCCACGGGTGGATCAGATGCCATTGAGATGGCATTGAAAGTAGCGCGCGCAAAAACAGGCCGGTTTAAAACGATCTCTTTCTGGGATGCGTTTCACGGAGCAGGATTTGGTGCCTCCAGTATTGGAGGAGAACAATTATTCCGCGGCCAAGCAATTGGCCCGCTTCTTCCAGGAACAGAGCATGTGGCGCCTTATGCTTGCTACCGATGCCCCTACGGATATGAAGTCGATGCAAATGGACAGCCAAATCAGCAAATGTGTAAAACCACTTGCGCTAACATGATCCGTTATGTTCTTGAAAAAGAAGGTAACGTTGCCGCTGTGATTGCGGAACCTGCTCGCGCAGTTCCTTATACGCCGCCTCCTGGGTTTTGGAAGATGGTACGCGAAGCATGTAATGAGGCTGGGGCTTTGTTGATTTTTGACGAGATCCCAACGGGTCTTGGAAAAACAGGCCGCCTTTTTGCCTGTGATCATGATGATGTTGTTCCAGATATATTGGTAATGGGTAAGGCTCTTGGCGGCGGAATATTACCAATCGCTGCAACGCTTTGCCGTCCAGAACTTGATGTTCTGGGAGATTATGCAATTGGTCATTATACCCATGAGAAAAATCCGGTGACTACGCGGGCCGCTCTGACAACCATTGAAATCATCGAAGATGAAGGTCTTGTTGAGAATGCTGATAAAATCGGATCATATGCGCTAGAACGTATGCATGACATGAAAGATAAGTATTCATTGATCGGTGATGTGCGTGGGCGCGGTTTCCTTCTTGGGCTGGAGCTCGTGACGGATCGTGAGACAAAAGAGCCTGCAAAAGATCAGGCTGAAGAAATTCTCTATAGGGCTTTTGATGCAGGTTTGAGCTTCAAAACAACCATGGGCAATGTTCTGACTTTGACCCCACCGCTGATCACCACAAGAGAGCAGATGGACTTTGCTCTTGATATCCTTGATGACGCTATCGGTGATCTCTCCGCGCGTTAATTTTACATATAAGTTTAATCGATATATTTGATTAAAAATAGCAATTTGACTTATCCTTGGCGGAAGCGCCATATGGGGCATCAAAGCCATTTGCCCTTTGAAAAAGGAGAGGGATAGTGACCAAGCATTCAGTTACAAATATGGAATATTCAACAAGTGAGGGAGTATTCCAAATCGGCTCAGAGCCATATCTTTTGACGCCAGGTCCATTGACAACGGCGCCGTCAACCAAGGCGGCCATGTTGAAGGATTGGGGCTCCTGGGATGATGAATTTAAGGCTGTGACAGCGGAAATTCGGAGCCGCCTTATTGCCATGTGTAACGGCGGTGATGATTATGACTGTGTGCCCATGCAGGGCAGCGGTACATTCTCTGTTGAAGCTGCATTGGCATCCTTTATTCCAAAAGATGGGAAAGCGCTTATTTTGATGAACGGTGCTTATGGCGCTCGTTCAGCAAAAACGCTTGATTATATTGGCCGGGACTATGTGACCTTGGACAAGGGCGATTATCTACCGCCTATGCCTGAAGAAGTTGATGCAATTCTGTCTGAAAACCCTGATGTGACCCATGTGGTTGTTGTGCATTGCGAGACAAGTTCAGGTATTTTGAACCCGCTTCAAGGCATTTCTGATGTCGTACATGGGCGGGGATTGAAACTAATCGTCGACAGCATGAGTGCTTTCGGTGCGGTTCCTGTTGATGTAAATGACATCCCTTTCGAAGCGCTCGTCTCATCTGCTAATAAATGTATCGAAGGTGTACCGGGATTCGGTTTCATTCTTGCAAAGAAAACAGCTCTTGAAGCCGCGAAAGGAAACAGTCATTCCTTAAGCCTAGATCTTCATGATCAGTGGGCAAATATGAATAAAACCGGTCAG
Source organism: Pseudomonas marincola (assembly GCA_036960775.1). Classification (GTDB taxonomy): domain Bacteria; phylum Pseudomonadota; class Alphaproteobacteria; order Sneathiellales; family Sneathiellaceae; genus Sneathiella. The sequence continues at coordinate 174,485 of JBALWO010000001.1, forward strand.
TGGCGTTTTACGCCTCCAACTCATACGGTCGTTGCGTTCCTAGAAGCGTTGCGCTTGCATGAAGCTGAAGGCGGTGTTCAAGGCCGCCTTGGCCGATATACTGAAAATCGAGACATATTAGTTTCAGGAATGCGGGGTCTTGGGTTCGAAACCCTCTTGGAAGATGAGTGGTTATCCCCTATTATCACCACCTTCTTTAGTCCAAACGATCCCAAGTTTGATTTTACTCTATTCTATAATGAAATTAAATCTCGCGGATTTATCATCTATCCCGGAAAACTGACAGTTGCAGATAGTTTCCGTGTTGGATGTATTGGCGCATTAGATGCGACTGTAATGCGCGGTGTTGTTAAAGCCGTCAAAGATAGTTGTGAACATATGGGGGTGGTTAATTTTGGACCACCTGACGGAGTGAAATAAGAAAACAGTGGATGCGACATCAGTACTGATCAGTTTGCTAGGAGGTGTTTCCCTTCTGCTTTGGGGCCTTAGAATGGTCAATACAGGCGTCACGCGCGCCTATGGCCGTGAACTTGGAAGGATCCTGAATTTCAGTTTGAAAAACAGGGTAAATTCATTCTTCGGCGGTCTTGGTGTCACCATGTTGTTGCAAAGTAGTACCGCAACGGCGCTCCTAACAGCATCATTTGCAGGCAGAGGTCTTGTTACAGCCTCTGCCGGTATTGCCGTGATGCTGGGAGCCGATGTCGGCACTACACTGGTTGCGCAGGTCCTGAGTTTTGATTTATCTTGGCTTGCGCCTGTAATGCTGTTCGTCGGCTTTGTTCGTCACTCCACCGCAAAATCCACACGCGCTAAAAACCTTGGAAGAATTTTCTTAGGTCTTGGCATGATGCTGACAGCGCTTAAGTTGCTGGTACTGGCATCGGGCCCTATTCGGGATTCTGAGGTCGCACAATTCGTGTTTAGCTCCCTGTCAGGAGAGCCAGTTCTCACCATTATTATTGGCGCCTTGATCACTTTCGTGGCCCATTCAAGTCTTGCAACAGTGCTTTTCATCCTGACTTTGGTTGCAACCGGCGGAGTGCCAATGGACGTAGCGTTGGCTATGATATTGGGCGCAAATTTGGGCGGATCAATACCACCAGTTCTTGCGACAATGAACGCAGACGCTCCCTCAAGGCGGCCACCGCTCGGTAATTTTATATGTCGATTGATTGCTGTTTTTGCCGTCCTGCCGTTCCTTGATCTGCTGGAGCCTGAGCTGATGAAATTTGCAGCAGACCCCGCGCGCCAAGTTGTGAATTTCCACACAGCTTTTAATCTGGGTCTTGCAGCTATATTTATATTCTTCACGGGTCCTCTTGGGCGTTTAACGGAAAAACTAATCCCTGAGAAAGTTGACAATGATAGCGCCGCGCCGCGCCCAATTCATCTGGACCGCGCAGCCCTTGAAAGCCCGCAGCTTGCCATGGCAAACGCCGTGCGTGATACATTACGCATGGGGGATGTTGCCGAAAAAATGTTCCGTGATTTTCAAGACGCGTTTGATAAGAACGATAGTAAACTTCTTCAAAAGGTGCGGGATGCTGACGATGGCATTAAAGAGTTTAACGCAGGTGTTAAAAGCTATTTGACGGAACTAGGCCGTGAAATGCTGGAAGAGCAAGACGAAAAACGCTGCACCGAGATTATGACATTTACGACAAATATGGAAAATGTCGGAAATATTGTCGTTCTAAATATGGGCGAACTGCTGGAGCGGAGCACAAATCATCAAGTGGCTTTTTCCAAACAAGACACCGAAGATCACAGCAAACTGTTCGATATGGTTCTCGCCAATCTGAAGCTATCCTTTAGTGTTTTCCTTACCAGAGAAGCAGCTGCCGCGAGAAGCTTAATCGCTCAAAAGCAAATACTTCGGGATAAAGAGCAACTCGCCGTGAACTCTCATTTAGAGAGATTGCGCGCTGACGGGAATATGGATGAGGTTTCCAGCGCTATGCATCTGGGATTGTTGAGTGATCTACGCAGGATCAATTCGATGATTACTTCTGTTGCTTACCCAATTGTTGCTGAGCAAGAAAACAAGGCAAAAAAATCAAAGAAAAATGAGAAAACCAAATCTGACGACGGCTTAGACCCCGCAGCTAATCTCTGAGTTACTTCAATGAACCTATTTGATTTTGAGTTTCGTCAACTGGACGCTGATGATGCCGATGCTTTCTTCGGTATTGTTAGTGATGCTGATTGGGATTTTACTAAGCAAACCTGCCACTGCCTTTTGGCTTCAGGGACAGTTTTTGCAGCTTTTGATAGCGACGGACGAATGGCAGCTACGGTTGCTATTAATACTTACGACAAGTCAATTGCCTTTATAGGTGCAGTCATTACTCGAAAATTATCTCGGGGACGCGGACTAGCAACTCGCCTATTAGACCTAGCAGAAAATCATGCTAATCAGGCCAATGTTCCTACGGCCCTAATCTCAACACCAATGGGATTGCCAGTGTATGAAGGTCGAGGGTACGAAACGCAATCGAGCTGCGTTAAATTTCTTCGAAAACATGACCCCGCAGTGACTTTACCTGTGCCATCTTCAGGCTACCAGACGCAACCTCTGTCTACTGCGACCCTGCCTGAAATACTGCAATTGGATGAAGAACTGATAGGTGTTGATCGATCGCGGGTTTTAAACGCAATGATGAATGCGGGCTCCACAGGTGTTGTCTTATATGATGCTGAAATTCGAAAAGCAGTTGGCTATGCATGTGTGAGCGCTCGTGCATCTATGAAAATTATCGGCCCTGTAATTGCTGAAAATGAACAAATAGCAACAGCTTTATGTGCGGATATATGTTCCAAAAACCAAGACGATATTCGGATCGATTGCTTGTCGCATCAAACAGGTTTTATTGAACTCCTTGAAAATATAGGCTTCAAAAAAGAGGGTGAAGCGCCGCTAATGACCAAGGGTGGTCAGTCAGGTCTATTCGTAAACCCGAGCGCTTATGGGATCATCTCGCAAGCATTCGGATGAGCTTCTAGTTAGAGAAGAGGGAGCATTCTATCAGGGTAATCGGTGATGATGGCGTCAATGTTCCAATCAAGAAGTTGCTTGGCATGCGCGGGATCATTGACCGTGAAAGCAAGAAAGCGATAACCCGCGTCCTGAACAGCTTTAATCGCATCCTCAGTTACAAAATTTGCATCGCAATGCAAGCTATCCACCCGGGCTTCTGCAAGACGTCGCTCCCACTCGTAGGGAATTGCATCAGATAGATATCCACGCGGAAGGTGGGGAACAATTTCGCCGGTAGTTACCAGTGCTTCTATGTTGAATGATGATAATAAAACAGGCAAGTCTGACGGTAAGTTTGCCTTCAATTCTTGTCCTACAATTTTTGCGGTTGGAACCTCCCAGCCGTCAGTTGGTTTGATCTCCAAATTTAAGGACATATTCAATTTTGTCAGGAGATCAGTTGTTTCTTGCAACGTCGGTATTTGTTGGCCCTCAAACGCGCCCGAAAACCACTTCCCGGCATCGAGGAATTTAATTTCTTCCAGTGTTTTCAAGAGAACAGGGCCCGTGCCGTCGGTACACCGGTTAACATTCGTATCATGGCAAATGACGCACTGATCATCGGATGTAATCATTACGTCAATTTCGATAGATTGAGTGCCGACTTCTGCAGCCTTTTTGAAGGATGCAATTGTATTTTCGGGAGCAAGGCCAGAGGCACCGCGATGTCCGATGACCCGCGGCATGGTTTCGAAAAATGTGGCTCTCATCTTAACTCCTGGGTATTTTCTTTTTATTTAGAAAAGTGAACCTTGATGATCTGGAATAACCCAATTTATGGGGGTTTGACCAGTGTTAATTAAGTAGTCGTTTGCTGCAGAGAAATGTCCATTTCCAATAAAGCCTCGATGGGCAGATAAGGGGGAGGGATGAACACTGCTAAGGACTAGGTTTTCTTCAGAGTTGAGACGATCAGTTTTTTTAATGGCATGGCTTCCCCACAATAAATAGACAATATTTTTCCGATGTTCACTAAGTGCGTTTATTGCCGCATCGGTGAAGTGTTCCCATCCCATTTTTTGATGAGACGCGGCCTTTCCATGTTCCACGGTAAGAACTGTGTTTAGCAGTAAAACACCTTGATTAGCCCAATGCTCTAAACAGCCATGTGGGGGAGATGGAATCTCAAGGTCGCGTTGAATTTCCTTATAAATATTTCGAAGCGACGGGGGAATGCGAACATCGTTTTTCACGGAAAAACTCAAGCCATGGGCCTGGCCAGGGCCGTGATAAGGATCTTGGCCGAGGATGACTACTTTGACCTTATCAAAAGGCGTGTGATCAAAAGCCGCAAATATCTGGTTTTGTTCCGGGTAAATGATTTTACCTTGAGCAATCTCTGACGCCAAAAAATCAGTAAGGCTGTGCATATAATCTTGATCAAACTCGTCTTCTATTTGGGTGCGCCAGCTTGCTTCCAATTGTTGTTTATTCATGGGGGTGCCTGCGATATTATAAAAGACCTTTGGTTGATTTTATTGAGTGTAACAGTAGATTTGAAGTATAAAATTACAATCGTTCAATAAAAGGTTGGTGACGATTTGGTATTGGGCTAGTGTTTGTATGCATACAAATGAAAGCGATGACATATGGGAGAATATGTTCGGCCGTCGGAACTGAATGAACTTTTTGCAGTCTTGCCGCAAAAAGACTGGAAGATTTTGGCCGGTGGCACAGATTTTTACCCTGCAAAAGTGGGGCAACCGCTTAATGATGATATTTTGGATATCACAAATATAAGTGTGCTCAACGAAATAACGGAAACTGAGCATTACTGGCATATAGGAGCAGTTGCGACTTGGAGTGATATTGCCGCAGCGGAACTTCCCCCGTTGTTCGATGGATTAAAGTCTGCTGCCAAAGAAATCGGCGGTCGGCAAATTCAAAATGCGGGAACCCTTGGCGGTAATATCTGTAATGCTTCACCTGCCGCGGATGGTGTCCCGGTTTTATTAAGTCTCGATGCTGCTGTTGTTGTCTCGGACGGCCGTGAGGCTACTCAAGTCCCGCTGCAGGATTTTGTAACTGGGAACCGTGAAATCCAGCTGGAACGCGGTCAAATCATTACTGAAATTGTCATCCCTAAAGTCACAACTCCTCATTCTTCAGGTAAGTTCTTAAAACTTGGGTCGCGAGAATATCTTGTCATCTCCTTGGTTATGGCCGCAGCTGTGTTCGGGTGGAATTCGGCCGGTATTATAAGCCATTGCCGGATATCAGTTGGTGCCTGCTCAAAAGTTGCTGCACGTCTGAAACGTTTAGAGGCTCTCATTATTGGCCGCGAGATTACGTCAGATTTTTCGGATCTGTTGTCGGATGAACTTTTTTCAGAACTGACCCCCATTGATGATGTGCGAGCGAGCGGCGAATATCGCAAAGAAGCTGCAAAAGAAATTGTCTCTGATCTTTTGAAATGTTGGAGCCAATAGGATGAGCGCAGCCATTAAATTCTTTGTAAATGGACAGCCGCGTTCCATAACAGCTGCGCCAGTTACACGCCTGTCTGATGTTTTGAGGGACGACCTTGGATTAACGGGCACCAAAGTTGGATGTAATGCGGGGGACTGTGGTAGCTGCACAGTTCTATTGGACGGTGAACAGGTTTGCGCCTGCTTAACATCGGTTGCAAAAGTAGAAAACCGCGATGTCACAACCGTCGAAGGGCTGGCGGATAACGGGAAGTTATCGGCGCTGCAAAAATCATTTGAGCGTCACGGCGCCGTTCAATGCGGTATCTGTACACCCGGAATGTTGATCGCTGCGACCAGCTTGTTGGCGGCCGATCCAAACCCGTCAAAACGGCAAGTTGAAGATGCCCTTGGTGGCGTATTATGCCGGTGCACCGGATATCAGAAAATTGTAGATGCAGTTCTGGATGTAAATGCATCAGCTGTTGAAATTGCACCCGTCAGTGGGCAAGCGGTTGGAACGTCTATAGCCAAGTTAGACGCCAATGAAAAACTGACTGGGCTTGAAAAATACGGTGCAGACGACATACCCAAAAACGCCCTTTGGGTACGGATATTACGCTCCCCCATTGCGTACGGTAGGATAACTCTTGGGGATGTAAAGTCTGCGGCAAAAACAATGACCGGTATTCTTGATGTGCTTAGCTGTGAAGATATTCCGTTTAACAGATTTGGCATATATCCCGTTGGCAAAGACCAACCCGTTCTCTCTGACGGTATCGTTCGCTACCGAGGGGATGCGATTATTGCTGTTGTAGGGGACAAAACGGCTGTTCAAACGGCGAGATTAAGTGATTTCCCCGTTGAGATTGAAGCGTTAGCGCCAGTGATAGGGCTTGAGGCTGCAAGGGATCCAAACGCGGCTCAGCTTCATGCGGATAAACCTCAAAATATCTTGATCGATGGTCATGTAAAAAAGGGTGAGCTTAGCCGTGCTTTTGAGGGAGCTGCATCGGTTGCGAGCGGTGAGTTTGAGACCCGATTTGTCGAACATGCCTATATTGAACCTGAAGCGGGTTGGGCGCGCCGGGTTGACGATCGCATTGAAGTTTATGTGACCACGCAGGCCGTTCATATGGACCGCGATGAAATTGCAAGTGTCCTCAAAATTCCAAAAGACCGCGTTCGGGTTGTACCAACTGCTTGCGGTGGTGGTTTCGGTGGAAAATTAGATGTGTCTGTTCAGCCAATTTTAGCGGTTGCAGCTATGAAGTATGACCTGCCAGTTGCCTATGTTTATGAGCGACCCGAAAGCATGGCCGCGAGTACAAAGCGTCATCCTTCTCAGATTTCAACTAAATTTGCAGCCGATAAAGAGGGGTTGCTAATGGCAACTGAAATGGCAGCAGATTTTGATACTGGCGCCTATGCATCGTGGGGGCCGACAGTCGCAGGCCGGGTTCCTGTCCACGGAAGTGGCCCCTATTTTGTCCCAAACGTTCATGTAAGTGGGCGCGGATTGTTTACCAATGGGCCGCCTGCGGGTGCTTTTCGCGGGTTTGGTGTTCCGCAAGCCGCCATTGCCCACGAATGTATGATGGATGATCTGGCGGAGGATCTTGGTATTGATCGCCTCGAAATTAGGCTGCGGAATGCAATCAGGCCGGGGCAGCAAACAGCGACGGGGCAAGTTCTAAAAGCGAGTGCGGGAATGGGGCCCTGTCTTGAAGCCCTGCAATCAAGTTGGAACACGCTGTTAAAGTCAGCAGATCAATTCAATAAAGCGCAAACTGGTGGACTTCGGCGGGGTGTCGGCGTTGGCGCCATGTGGTATGGCATCGGAAATACGTCTTTGTCCAATCCCTCCACAATGGAAGTGGGCCTCAGCACAGATGGTAAATTGATATTGTTCAATGGGGCCGTTGATATTGGCCAAGGATCTAATACCATTATGCCGCAAATCTGCGCGGATGCACTTGGGCTGCCGGTGGCCGAGTTTACTTACATTATGGGTGATAGTGATTTAACGGAAGACGCCGGAAAAACATCTGCCTCTCGCCAGACATTTGTCTCCGGCAAGGCAGTTGAACTTGCAGGACTTGATTTGCGGGCCAAAATTTTACGGCACGTAAATGCGGGTGACGATGCCGAGCTCAGCCTAAATGGGACAATCTTATCTGTCGAAGATGACGCAACCCGCCATGAAATTGACCTTTCCGCCCTTGAAGCTGGGCTTAAAGATATGGTGTTTATGGGCACGGGCAGGTTCGATCCACCAACAACGCCGCTTGATAAAAATGGACAAGGAACCCCATACGCCACATACGGATTTGCCGCGCAAGTGGCACTGGTGGAAGTTAACGTAAAACTGGGAACAACCAAAGTATTGAAGATTGTTGCGGCCCACGATGTTGGGCGCGCCATTAATCCACAACAGGTGGAAGGGCAAATCCACGGCGGAATAGCGCAAGGACTAGGGCTTGCATTGATGGAAGAATTTGTGCCGGGCGTTACTGAAAATCTGCATGATTATTTAATTCCGACCATCGGCGATATGCCTGAAATGGAAGTGATAATCGTTGAGGAAAGCGAACCACTGGGACCGTTCGGTGCAAAAGGCGTCGGAGAGCCCGGCTTGGTTCCAACACCGCCCGCCATTTTTGGCGCAGTTCGTCATGCGACAGGAGTTCGTGTTACCGAAGCGCCGTTGTTGCCGCACCGACTGAAGGCCGCTCTCAATAAGCTGGAGAAACGCAATGACTGATAAAAGTGATACTGCGTTAATTCGCTGTGATGCCTGTCCTGTTCTTTGCCGTATTCGAGATGGCCAGACCGGGGCTTGCGATCGATACGGAAATACCGATGGCAACTTGATCCGTGTAGATCCTTTGGTTGTTATGCAAAAAACGGGAAAAAAAGTTGAGCTTGCAGACCAAGGGCAAGGGTGGGGCGGTAATGTGGTCACTGAGGAAAGCCATTTTGTAACAGGCGTCGGATCCGGCACAACTTATCCAGATTATAAACCAGCTCCTTTCATTATCGGTTCCAACGTGGCTGGCGTTGATACGGTGACAGTCGTATCCGAAGGTGTATTTAGCTATTGCGGTGTGAAAGTTAAGATCGATACAGATCGTTATATCGGGCCGGAAACTGCCCCCGTATTCGCAAACGGCGAACAAGTCGGACATGTCACGACAGCGGAATATGGCAGTCAGATGCTGTCACTCGGCGGTGTTCGGCATCTAACGGGTGGGTCAAAAAAAGAAGGCCGGATTACGTGCGATACATTGCTCAATCTATGTAATAAAAATGCTGTTACGTTGGATGTGAAAGGGGGCGCGCAAGTCATTGTGCAAGCCGGGATGCCACCAATTATTGACGGCGATAAAGAAGAGCGTATGCGCGTGGGCTGTGGGTCTGCAACTATTGGAATATTTGCACCGCAATGGCACGGAAAAGTAGACGAAGTTATTGTGGTCGATGATCATATAACGGGCGTTTTAACAGAACACCAAGCGGGTCAGTTCTTGGAGATGCCACATTCTGGCATTCGGGTACGGGGCCGCAAATCCACCCCGGGCCGATATTTTCAAGTGGCTGACCATGGTTCCGGCTGGGGCGGCACAGATATTATCGAACCATTGGATATTATTTCCAAAATTGATGCGAAAAAAGCCTATCCCGGTATGACATTGTTGATGGTCTCCACAACGGGGCAAGATAGCGGCTGGTTTGTCTTAAACGAAAACCTAGTCCCAGAACCCTCACCAATGCCGGACAATATCCAAGAGATTGTCAATCGCATCGCTGAAAACTGCGAGCCTGCATTGTGCACCGTTTTGTTTATGGCAGGGGCGGGTGGATCTTTGCGCGCTGGCGTTACGGAAAACCCCGTAAGACTGACCCGCTCAGTAAAAGAAAAGCTGACAAAAGTGACATCGGGCGGCGCACCAACTTACATTTGGCCGGGCGGCGGGATCACAATGATCGTTGATGTTATGGATATGCCTGAAAACTCATTTGGCTATGTTCCAACACCGGCACTGGTTGCCCCCATTGAGTTTGCTTTGACACTTGCCGACTTTGAAGCGTTAGGCGGACATATGAAAAGCATAATTCCGCTAGAGAGCGTGCTGGCAAACCGAGACGTCACGTGGCTTGAGGAAAAGGGCTAACGAATGGTTGGAACGGCTTCAGCGAAAATAATGGAAGATGGGAAAAGGCTGCATTTACAGCACGGTCCCATTGATATTATTGCTGAGGCGTTTGGTACGGACGAGGAAGTTGAAAAAGCTTACTTCCAAGGATCCGCTTTTTTTCAATCCATATTACAAGACCTTGTGATGGATTTAGATGTTCTGCGAGCGCCCGTTACAAGAAGACCTCCAAGGCGATTGGGTGCGATCGCCGCTGACATGTATGATGCAGCCTCGCGGTTTTCTGAAAATCGGTATGTGACGCCCATGGCAGCTGTTGCGGGCTCAGTCGCGGATGCGGTTCTGCAAGCCATGAGTGCTGGGCGACAACTCCATAAACTATATGTAAATAATGGCGGCGATATAGCTCTTCATCTAGAGGGGAATGCGCTGTTCAAGGGCGGAATAGTGAACAACCAAGATTTACCGTCAGTAAACGCAAATTTCGAACTGACTGTGAATAATAAAGTTGGCGGGATTGCTACATCTGGCTGGCGGGGGCGTTCCCTGTCTCCTGGCATTGCCGATGCTGTAACGGTCCTAGCATCAACCGCAGCCCTTGCCGATGTGGCAGCGACGATTATTGCAGGTGATGTGATAGCATCTGATCTCTCGATCATTCAACGACCCGCCATAACTGTCCGCGATGACACTGATCTTGGTGACATGTTGGTGACGACACAGGTCGGAAAATTAAAGAAAGAAACCTGTATTTCAGCCCTTGAGAGGGGCCTAAATACAGCAGAAAAATTAAAACAGGCTGGACTGATACACGGGGCTTATCTTGCGCTGCAAAATGATGTCGTCAGTTCGACCGGAATGAACAAACTTTTACAAAAGGAAGTGGCATGAGCGAACTTGTCAAAGTACGAAAAATCTCAACACAAGTTGAAGAGATTTATCATGAAGGCGGACCTGTAAGAACAGATCCTATTTTGCGCGGCTCTATCGTTGCTGTGATCGATAACCCCTATGCGGGCGCTTACGTGGAAGACATCACTCCACTGATGGAGGGATTAAAACCGTTGGGTTTGAAGCTTGCAAACCAGCTGATTAAAGCTCTTGGCGGCGATGCCTCGAAAATTACCAGCTACGGCAAAGGCGCTATCGTTGGCGAAGATGGAGAGTTGGAGCATGGTGCAACTTGGCATGTGGCCGGAGGCTACGCCATGCGGGAAGCCTTAGGGGAAGCATTTGCCATTGTGCCCTCTAGTAAAAAAGTAGGCGGCCTTGGGGCTACGTTGGAAATTCCAATTTCTCATAAGGATGCGTCCTATGTTCGCAGTCATTTTGACGCCATGCAGATCGGTGTTCCCGATGGTCCACGTCGCAGCGAAATCGTGTTCGCTTTGGTGATGACAACAGGTGGGCGCGTGCATGCGCGGCTAGGCGGTCTTGCTGCTGATGAAATTTCAAAATTTGACGGACTTCGTTGATTTAAAAGTTTGGGTGGATCATGAACGGAAGAGTAATTGGCGTAGATGTTGGCGGAACTTTCACTGATTTGATTTCGGTTGATCCGAATACAGGATCGATAGAAGTTACCAAAGTGCCGACCACTCTGGACAACCAAGCCTTTGGCGTAATCGCGGCCATCAAAAACGTGGGAACTGATCTTACGAAAGTCGATGCCATTAGTCATGGAACCACGACAACGACAAACGCACTGCTTGAGCGGAAAATCGCTAAAACGGGACTGATCACCACCAAGGGTTTCCGTGACGTGTTGGAGCTTGGTCGGCGAACGCGACCTTCGCCCTACGGATTGAAGGGCCAGTTCAAGCCGCTTATCTCTCGTGATGTCCGTATGGAAGTCTCCGAACGGATTGATGCAGACGGCGGGATTGTGATCCCGTTGGACGAGATAGAGCTCAGATCAAAAATTGAAGACCTGTTGGCTGCTGGCGTTGAGAGTTTGGTCATCCATTTTCTGCATTCCTATAAAAACTCAGATCATGAAAAACGCGCAGCCACAATTGCAAAAGAAATGTGGCCCAATGCGTTTGTCACCGCTGGGCACGAAATTCTATCTGAATACCGCGAATATGAGCGGGGAACCACGGCTGCCATTAATGGCGCGATCCGCCCCGTTCTCGATAAATACATCAACCGTTTGCAGGGCGAGCTCGCCGCTGAAGGGTTCGCGCATGATCTGCTGGTGATGCAAGGTAACGGCGGAAGTGTGTCGGCGCGTGCCGTCGCCCACAGCGCTGTTAGTACGGTGATGTCAGGCCCTGCCTCTGGTGTAATGGCCGCGGCGGCCACCTGCCGTGCAGTAGGTATTGATAAAGTTATAACCTACGACATGGGCGGAACCAGCTCAGATGTTGGCTTGGTTGAAGGCGGCGTCCCTCAAGTTACCTCAGAGTTAGATCTTGAATACGGAATGCCCATTCATGTTCCCATGGTGGATGTTCATACGATTGGCGCTGGCGGGGGATCAATTGCTTTCGTGAATGATGCCGGAATGTTGCAAGTTGGCCCAGAAAGCGCCGGTGCACTTCCAGGTCCCATATGTTATGGACGGGATGGGAAGAGGCCAACCATTACAGACGCAAATCTGATATTGGGTCGGCTCGATCCAGAAGCTCTCTTCTCGGTTGATAATCCGGTATCGTTGGATCAAATTCGCAGTATTTTTGAGACTGACATTGGCGCGCATTTTGGAATGAATGCGGAACAGGCCGCTTCTGCGGTTTTGCAAGTGGCTAACAACAAAATGGCTGGCGCGATCCGAATGGTCAGCCTGTCACGGGGCCACGATCCTAGGGATTTCTCGCTCTTTGCATTTGGCGGAGCAGGTCCGCTGCACGGAACGTCGCTTGCCAGTGAGCTGTCGATCCCGAATGTTGTGTTTCCGGCAAAACCCGGCATTACCAACGCGCTTGGGTGTGTCGTCTCTGATTTGCGGCACGACTTTGTGAATACTGTAAACACACCGCTTGCATCCCTAGATATTACAGCTGTTCACGAGATTATTAATCGCCAAATATCCGACGGCAAACAGATGATTGAAAATGACAATGTCCCCATCGAGGAGATGGAATTTTTATATTCTGCAGATATGCAATTTCAAGGTCAAAGCCATATGTTGGGTGTTGAAATTAGTGGGCCAAACGTCACGGTGGATGAGCTGCAAATGCGCTTCGATGAAGTTTATTGGGCTAGATTTGCGGTGGAGCTTCCTGAGATCAAAGCTGTTCTTGTGAACCTTCATACAGCAGTCATTGGACGCCGTAAAAGCTTCCCACTTTCTGTTTTAGCAGGATCTGATCAGGCTGAGAATTTGGAAGATGCCCTGCGTTGCATGCGGCCAGTTATGTTCGATGGCGAGTGGATAGATACGCCGGTTTATACGCGCGGCAAGTTGCCACTAGATTTGAATATAATCGGACCGGCAATCATTGAGCAGCCGGATACAACTATTGTGGTGGAGCCGGGTAATACGGTGACGCTTGATGAAATTGGCAACTTGATTGTGGAGGTGTGACATGAGTTCACTTGATCCTATTACTCTTGCCGTTATTCAAAACGGTCTCATCCAAGTTTGCAACGAAATGGATTTGGCTTTCGTGCGAGCGGCATTCAGTCCGGTAATTTCAGAAGCGCTAGATCGCTCAGATGGAATTTATGCCGCTGATACTGGTGAGCTGATTGCCCAAGGTGAACTTGGGCTTCCGGTCTTCGTTGGCACAATGCAATTTTCCACTCAAGCGGTGATCGAGCGGTCAAAAAATGTCAAACCCGGCGACATCTACATAGTAAACGATCCCTACCTTGGGGGAACGCATTTGATGGATGTTAAGTTCGTGCGGCCTTTTTTCTACAAAGGAAAACTCTGGTCGTGGCTTGCAAATACGGGGCATTGGCCTGATCTGGGCGGTGCTGTACCAGGCGGATTTTCCGCTAACGCCACAGAGGTTGAGCAAGAAGGACTGCGTCTGCCGCCGGTTAAGCTGTTTAAAGAGGGGGTTTTGGATGAAGAAATACTATCCATAATCTTGTCCAACATTCGAATTGCGGATCAACGTATTGGCGATATTAAGGCGCAAGCTGCAGCGCTTGCCGTGGGCGAGCAACGTCTGACAGATTTACTGGATAAATACGGCGAGACCGTCGTTACTGACGCCATTTCTGAACTTAAAATCAGGGCATCAGAGCAAATGAGATCCAAAATATCGGCAATCCCTGATGGTGACTACCAAGGCATCGCTTATGTGGATTCAGATGGCGTTGTGAACGAACCTCTTAAAATTGATATGAAAATCACCTCAAAAGGGGATGAGCTATTTTTCGATATGTCCGGATCTAGCGCACCTTGTATGGGACCCATGAATTCGGTGATTGCCACAACAAAATCATCGGTTTATTTGGCTATTAAACATATTTTCCCTGAAATTCCCATAAACGCGGGAACGTTTGAGCCTTTAAATATCAAAGATCCAGTAGATACGTTCCTTTATGCAAAATATCCGCGGCCAGTTTCTGGATGCGCTGCTGAAGTTAGCCAACGCATCGCCGAAGCGGTGTTTAACGCGCTGGTAGATGTTATTCCAGAGTTGCTGTTTGCAGCACCAGCGGGGACCTCTGGCAATCTAGCTATTGGCGGGTATGATCCTAAAAAAGACAAAGCCTATGTCATGTATGTTATTTCCGGTGGTGGCTATGGTGGCTACTTGGAAGCAGATGGCTTATCCAACGGCTGTTCTACGATCGGGATTTCAAAAACGACCCCCATTGAGGTGATGGAGCAATATTATCCCATAATTTTTGAAGAGTATTCTCTTCATGAAGGCTCTGGCGGGGCCGGGGAAATGCGCGGCGGTTTCGGTGTGAATTACAAAATTAAACTGCGGCGTGGATCAGCTCGGGCCTCAATGGTAATGGATCACGGCCGGTATGGGCCGCTTGGCGCGCTCGGCGGGGAGAACGGAGGGCTTAACACGGTTAAAGTAACGACCAACGGCGAAGATTATATTCCGCCCCATCTGTCCAAGGATCAGGATATCCAAATTAATGTGGGGGACAGTGTATCTGTTTCAACTCCGGGCGGCGGCGGCTACGGCAACCCGCTGCTGCGTGATCCTGAAAAAGTCGCAAGCGATGTGCAGTTAGGATATTATACGCTAGAACAGGTGTCAGCCCGCTTTGGTGTTGTCTTAGATCCTGCGGATTTATCCGTTAAACGGGCGGAAACTAAGCAATTGAGAGCTAGTCGATCTTAAGCCCTAGTTTTTTGCTGAGATTTGTTAGCGGCGTTGCGATCAGCCCTTTTGGAAGTAAAACCACACTGGCCATAAACGTAATACCGAGGATGAGGATCCAGTAGTCACCAAATATTTCGGAAAGCCAGCTTTCTGCAATGCGAGTGGCGATTGCACCAAGGAAAGCGGCGAGCAAGATTTCTTTGCCGCCAATGGCAACCCAAATCAGAACTTCTGTGGATAATGTAAATCCAATCAGTGTTGGTGATGCGAAACCATCAATGGTCACAAACAAGGCGCCTGCGAGACCTGCGATTGCAGCGCTGAGGCAGAAGACACTGAGTTTCAGTTTTAAAATACTGAAACCGAAATAGGCTAATCTGTCAGGATTTGTTTTAATAGCCGTTAGTAAAATACCATAATCAGACCGCACCAGATATGAGAGACCAAGGGCCACCGAAAAAACAATAGTCCACAGGGCGTAAAAGGCGGGAAGACTATCCCACAGCTCAAACGAATAGCCGAACGCACCGAGATTGAGAGGCGGAATATCGAGTAACCCATTGTATCCGCCAAGCGCATACCAATTACTCATCAACCGTTCGAGAACAATGGCGATGGCGAGCGTGACAATGGCAAGATATGCGCCGTTGATCCCTTTACCCGCAAATAAAAATGATCCCAGTAGGGCCGCAAATGCAGCGGCAATGATCACGGCGGATAGCAGGCCAATATAGCTGTTCATTAACAAGGGAGATATCATCCCCTTCGTTGTGACGGCCATGACGTATGCGCCGATACCAAAGAAGATGGCTTGTCCCAAGCACAGAATGCCGCCGTACCCCCAAACAAGGGAGAGAGACAAGGCAAACAAGCCATAAACTAAATAGTAATTAAATTGGCTAACCCAGTAATCGCCAACCATAAGGGGCAGCACGGCCAAAATTGCAAATGTGAGAATTAGGGGAAGTTTATTTTTCATTCTTTCCTCCCAATATGCCGTTGGGGCGCAGACGAATAACCAAGATGGCAAGAATAAAGACGGCAATTTGTGCAGCAACCGGTGAGATCCAAACCGTTAGTAAACTGTTGGTTCCGCCAACGGCACCGCCGCCAACAAGCACGCCTGCAAGTGGGCCTGCACCGCCCACAAGAATTGATAAAAATCCAGGGATCAAATAACCCAATCCCATTTGAGGATCAACACTGATGGTTGGTGCAATTAGGGCGCCCGCAAGTCCTGCAAGGGCAGTCCCCACCACAAAACTCCATCGATATAGTTTGCGAGTATTTATGCCAAGACCGGCGGAGGTGTCGGGCCTCGCGATGACAGCACGTGCCATTAAGCCAAAATCGGTTTTAAGAAATAGCCAGAAAGTGCCCGCGATCAACGCAATGGATATTCCCATGACAATCAAGCGGTACATTGGATATGAAAAATCGCCGAGAACTAGCGTTGTATCAAGGGGGCTTGTAACACTTTGTGCCTCTGGACCGAAAACGAGGACAATACCCTGTTTCAAGGCAATAGAGAGACCCCAAGTTGCCAATATTGTATCGAGCGGGCGCAAATAAATGTGGCGGATTAATAAGGCTTCAATTATGAAACCTAGAAAACCCACGACCATAGGAGCAAGAACTAAGCCTGCAACAAAGGGCAGCCCCGCCGATTGTGTCAGAACCATCACATAGGCCCCGATCATAAACAACTCACCATGGGCCATATTGATGACGCCCATCATGCCAAAGACAATCATCAAGCCCAATGCAATTAACACAAGGATTAAGACATAGGACATGGCGTCGAATAGAGGGATTATTATATCCATAATTGCCGCCCCTAAATTGTCAAATAACGATGCAGCAGGGCATCGTCTTGGTTTAATTCAGCCATACTACAACTTGCCATTAGCCGGCCGTTTTCCATAAATAAGATGTCTTCAGCCATTGTTTTTACCATATGGACATTCTGTTCGACGAGCAGGATCGTAAGTCCGGTTTCAGTCGCGATTTGAGACAGTTTCAATCCAATTTCATGGACAATGCTGGGCTGAATACCTTCTGTGGGCTCGTCCAGAAGCAGAACCTCCGGGCGGGTCATTAACGCCCGTGCCATAGCCAGTATTTGTTGCTGACCGCCTGAAAATGTTCCGGCTTTTTGATCGCGTCGTTCGTGTAAAATTGGGAACCAGTCATATATTTGTGGCAGCAGTGATAAGTTTTTGATTGAGGAGCCTAGCGCCGCTAAGCGTAGGTTTTCATATACTGAAAAATCTTCAAACACTTCCCGGCCTTGGGGGACATAGCCAATTCCGGATTTAGATATCAAATAAGTAGGCAAGTTTTCAAGCGGGCTGCCTTTAAGCAGAATTTGCCCTGATTTTATAGGTATCAAGCCCATAATAGCTTTAAGGAGGGTTGTTTTTCCCATTCCATTTCGACCCATGAGTGCCGTGATTTGGCCTTTCGGCAGTGTGAATGTGAAATCATTGAGGACCATTGCTTCGCCGTAACCGGCTTTCAATTGTTTTATTTCAAGCATGGTTTGAGCCTGCATTTCCAAAATACAATTCTTGAACATCTTTATCATTGCGGATCGTTTGAAAATCGCCGGATTTAAGGATGCTACCTCGTGCCATAACGGCAAGTGGGCATTGAAGTTGTTCTATAAAGCCAATGTCATGCTCAATCACCAACACTGTAACGTCACCTTCCTTATTTATGCTTTTGATGAGCTCCGCAGTGGCAGCCGTTTCTATGGTAGTCATGCCGGCTGTGGGCTCGTCCAATAAAACCAGTTTGGGCGACTGGGCTAAAATCATTCCGATTTCTAACCATTGTTTTTCACCATGAGATAATTGATCGGCGATTAAGTCGGATTTTTCAGTCAAATTGATCAAGGACAATATTTCAATCAGTGACTGCTTGACCTGTTTTCGTGACTGAGAAGAACTTGACTGGAGAGTAGGAACCTTCAGATTTTGAAAAACGGTGAGTTCTGAAAAAATGGCAGGAACTTGAAATTTACGGCCCATGCCCATGCGGGCAATTTCCTGAGCCGGCAGGGGCGTGATGTCCACGCCTTCAAACAAGATAGTCCCCATAGTGGGTGCGAATGTTCCGCTGATGAGGTTAAAAATCGTTGATTTACCACAGCCATTGGGTCCTATAAGGGCGGTTAAGCTGCCTTTTTCAAGACTTAGCGAAAAGTCGTCTACTGCTTTTAGGCCACCGAATCTCTTGGTAAGGGAATGAAGCTCAAGAAATGACATGTTAGTTACTCTTAGACATAAGTAGACATACGAAACTGAGCGTCGAAACATCAGTAAACAAACGAAATTTTTATAGGCGTACAAAAGGTAATGCCCATTTTTAGCTCATAATCCCAAATAAAACTTATTTTTTTAGTCGCAGCACTTGAAGTAGATCCGAAATTAGACATAAAGATCGCATCTGAGGTCTAGATGTAAATCATTTTTTATGATTTATTATTGTTTGTAAACGAATAAAATATAAATGGGGGTCGTCGATGTTAAAACTTACACGTAGAAAACTTCTCGTATCAGCAAGTGCCGCAGCCGCGGTAAGTAGTATCGGTATGCCAGCGATAGCAGCAGGCAAAACAATTAAAATTGGTGCAGTGCAGCCTTTCTCTGGCGGGTTGGAGCTTTTTGGCAAACAAGCCCAAATGGGTCTTGATCTAGCGACTGCAGAAATTAATGCGGCTGGCGGTATCATGGGCCATAAGGTCGAAATGCTATATGAAGATAACAAAACGGACCCAAAAACATCAGTTGAGCGTGCCCGCAAAGTTATTCAGCGCGACGATGTGATGGCTGTGTCAGGCCCGATTACGTCTGCTGCGCGTGATGCAATGGCAGGAACCATGAAGCGTTTGAAGACGCCCCTTCTATACGCAACGAATTATGAGGGCGGCATCTGCGATCGTTATTTATTCTCGTTTAATACCGTGCCTAATCAAGATACAGCGCCGCTTATTCCTTATCTAAAGGATCAAGGTATTGGAAACAGCTATTACATGTTTGGTGCCGATTATGTTTGGCCGCGCAATATGTTTAAGGCTGCGGGCGAGATGATCAAGCAGGTGGGCGGACAAGCTCTCGGCGAAGAATACACACCGTTTGGGGTAAAAGATTTCTCGTCTGTTATTCGGAAAATTGCAGATTCTGGCGCGAAAATCCTATTGTTCGCGCTTCCAGGCGCAGATGGTATTACTTTCATTAAACAAGCTGAAGAATTTGGTTTGATGAAAAAGGTCACCATCGCATTTTTGGGGTTTGCTGAAACTTATCTCGGTGCGTTTGGCGCAGGGAAGGGTGAGGGCATGTATGCAGGCCTTCCGATGGTTGCCAATTCTAAAGAAGCTGGTGTGCAGGAGTTTGTATCGAAAATCCGCAAACGCGAAGGTGATGATGCCATCGTCTCATTCTACGTTATGACCCATTACAATTCCCTAATGGCTGTAAAGGCTGGAATGGAAAGAGCTGGCAAAGTGGACAAAGAAAGCCTAATCGACGGTATGGCGGGACTTTCGTTCGACATTCCCACAGGTAAAGCAAGCATTACAGCAGAAGATCACCATGTGGCCATGAATATGTATATTGGCAAAACAGGCGGCGGTACGCTGAATGTCGAGAAATCACTGGGACTGATTACGCCTTCTCCTCAGTGCAGCTGAACCTAGAAAATATGTGAGGATAAAATGCAAACTCAAAAAATAACAAAAGACCTCAGCGATGTTATGCCTTTGGCATTCTGCGCTTTAGATCTAAAGGCTGATTGTAAGCGGGTTGGGCTGGTTATTGTTGACGAAATCAATGGGTTTGCAACGGTGGGGGCGGGAAATCTCGCCCCGCCAACTCCCAATGAACAAGTGTCAACCATGGTTTCAGAAACTGATCAGTTGGCGCGTGATTTTACAGGGGAAAATTGGCCAATACTTGCGTTTTTGGACACTCATGTTCCCGGCAAGGAAGAGCCGCCCTATCCGCCGCACTGCGAAAGCGGGACCGGTGAAGAAGAGCTGGTGCCTGAGCTGAAATGGCTAGAAGATGATGCGAACACGACATTGGTGCGCAAGGATTGCATCAATGGTTTCATCGGTGCGTTTGCTGATGACGGAACAAATGCAGTTGTTGAATGGGTAAAGGCCAATGGTATAACGGATTTGTTGGTGGTGGGTATCTGCACTGATATTTGCGTGATGGATTTCGTGCTTACCAGTTTAAGCGCCCGTAATCACGAAATGATGCCGGGACTTACCAATATTCATGTTTACGACAAAGGGTGTTCCACATACGATTTACCCAAAGAAGTCGCGCTGGAAGCTGGCTTGCCAGCAGTTGCCGCCCATCCTCAAAATATTACACATTATATGGGGCTTTATTTTATGGCTTCGCGCGGTGCAAATCTGGTGAATAATATTATCTAAGAACACATAGATCCATTTGAGTTAGTCTTTAGTTCAATTTGCTTAGTGGAAACAGTCTGACGAAAAACGTTTCGTTGGCAAATTAGTCTGGGTATCAAATGCGTTTCGAAAAATTGAGAACTTGGGCAAGGGCAGTTAAGCGAGATGTTATCGCTTTGTGGATTGCGGCAAGAGACGCTCGAACTCCTTGGCATGCTAAAGCTGTTGCCATTATTGTCGCGGCTTACGCCTTGTCTCCTATTGATTTGATCCCGGACTTCATTCCAATTATCGGTTATTTGGATGACATTCTTCTCGTTCCGCTTGGCATTCTTCTCGCGATATGGCTGATCCCGGCTTCGTTGATGGCGGAATTTCGGAAGAAGGCCGATGAACTTGAAAAGCGACCCGTTAGTCGTATTGCAGCAGTGCTAGTCGTTCTAGCTTGGGTAATCTGCGGGTTATGGTTGATGCACTGGTATCTGAATTTTAATGCATAAATTAAACTTATAAAAATGATTATTAATATCGATTTTACTTATTCATAATCTGTTTCTATACTCTTCATAATCCTGTAACAGTGCTGTAGCATCGTTGCAGATTGCGTTGTAAAATAATATAACCGCAAAGAATTTTTGATGAGTAAAGGACAGATGAATGTCGAAAGATAATGTGACGGTAAATGGCCGTGAATATGCATGGCCCAAACAACCAGTCGTCGTCGTATGTATTGACGGCAGCGAGCCTGCATATATCGAGCAAGCCATCAGAGATGGTGTGATGCCGTATATGGAGAAAGCATTGGCCTCTGGCGCTGATTTGCGCGCTGAATGTGTTGTGCCAAGCTTTACGAACCCGAACAATCTTTCAATTGTCACCGGACAACCACCGAAAGTACACGGGATTTGCGGCAACTATTTTTATGACGTTGAAGCCGACGCAGAGGTCATGATGAATGACCCGAAATTCTTGCGTGTACCGACAATCTTTAAAGCCTTTTTTGATCAAGGCGCGAAAATTGCCGTTGTCACTGCGAAAGATAAACTTCGCACATTGCTCGGTAATGGTCTTGATGTGACAAGTGGCCGTGCTATCTGTTTTTCATCTGAAAAATCTGCAGAAGCCACACTCGCGGAAAATGGTATTGATGACGCTGCAAGCTGGCTCGGACGCGAAGTCCCATCTGTTTATTCCGCTGAATTGAGCGAATTTATTTTTGCCAGTGGCGTCAAATTGATGGATGAGTACAAACCAGATTTGATGTATCTCTCAACAACCGATTATATCCAGCATAAGCATGCGCCGGGAACTCCGGTTGCTAACGAATTCTATGCAATGCTTGATAAATATATGGCAGAGCTTGATGCGCGCGGCGCGGTTATCGCGCTCACGGCTGATCATGGTATGAAACCAAAATTTGGATCAGACGGACAGCCTGACGTTATCTACCTACAAGATGTTCTTGATGAATGGTTGGGTGAGGGCGAAGCTCGTGTGATCCTTCCAATTACAGATCCATATGTTGTCCATCACGGTGCTCTAGGATCGTTCGCCACAGCCTACATTCCAGCAGATAAGCGCGCTGAAGTCATTGAACGCTTTAAATCTTTGGACGGGATTATGGAGAGCCTTTCTCGTGAAGATGGCTGTGCCAAATTCGAGTTACCTGAAGACCGTACTGGCGATATCATTTTGGTATCAACAGTGAATAAGGTGCTTGGTACAAGTGCAAGTCGGCATGATCTGTCTGCTCTAAAAGAGCCTCTTCGCTCTCACGGTGGTATTTCAGAACAAATTGTTCCGCTACTTTGTAACCGTCCTGCAGGTGCCATCGATGATGGTCGTCGTCTGCGGAATTTCGATATTTTCGATATGGCATTGAATTTCGCGCAATAGGAGACATCATGGCTCAGGGAAGAAACGTTCGCAACGAGGCGATGAGAATTGCCGGTGAACATGTTACGACAGAAAATAGCATCGATGTCATCAACCCGTTCACCAAGGACGTGGTTGGAACTGTCCCTATGGGGCAGGTGGAACATGTTCGCAAAGCCTTTAAAGTGGCTGCTGAGTATCAGCCAACATTGTCGCGCCATCAACGATATGAAATTTTGCAAAAGGCCGCTGATATACTAGTTGCCAGAAAAGATGAAATTTCAGACGTTATTACTTCTGAAGCCGGTCTTTGTAAGAAAGATAGCTTGTATGAAGTCGGACGGGCCTATGATGTGTTTAGTCTTTCTGCACGTCTTTGTATCATAGATGATGGCGAGATTTATTCTTGCGACATCACGCCTCACGGTAAAGAACGTAAGATTTTCACTTTGCGGGAACCTCTTACTGCGATCAGTGCAATTACGCCCTTTAACCATCCGTTAAATCAGGTGGCACATAAGATAGCTCCGTCAATTGCGACAAATAACTGCATGGTTCTAAAACCTACGGAAAAAACACCACTGACAGCACTCTTGCTGGCTGACGTGCTGTATGATGCTGGATTGCCGCCTGAAATGTTCCAGGTGGTAACGGGGCTTCCGGGTGACATTGCGGATGAAATGTTGACCAATGAAAATGCAGAACTTGTAACCTTTACCGGCGGTGTTCCCATTGGGAAATACATCGCAGGAAAAGCGGGCTACAAGCGGAAAGTGTTGGAACTTGGTGGCAATGATCCGCTGATTGTTATGAAAGATGCGGATCTTGAAAAAGCATCAGATCTAGCCGTTGCCGGTTCTTTCAAAAATTCGGGCCAGCGCTGCACTGCCGTTAAACGTATTTTGGTGGATGACAGTATTGCCGACGACTTCGTGGCACTTTTGACTGAAAAAGCGTCAAAAATGAAATATGGCAATCCCTACGATCCAGAAATGGATATGGGTACTGTCATTAATGAAGCGTCTGCAATTCAGTTTGAAACCCGCGTAAATGATGCGATTTCCAACGGTGCTAAACTGACGTACGGCAATATTCGTGACGGGGCTCTTTACTCGCCAACAGTTGTTGATCACGTTCCGTTTGATTGCGAATTGGTCCGCGAAGAAACTTTTGGACCCGTTGCGCCTGTTATTCGCTTTAAAGATATTGATGATGCTATTCGCATTTCAAACTCCACTGCATTTGGTTTGTCATCCGGTGTTTGTACGGATAACTGGAAAAGCATTCAGCGTTTCATCAAAGAATTGAAAGTGGGCACGGTTAATGTCTGGGAGGTTCCGGGCTACCGTATCGAGATGTCCCCATTTGGCGGCATTAAAGATTCGGGTCTTGGTTACAAAGAAGGCGTGTTGGAAGCTATGAAAAGCTTTACCAATTTGAAGACTTATTCCCTACCTTGGGACTAATCGTTCTTACTAATTAAAAAGGCCACGTTTAACGACGCGGCCTTTTTTTATGGATTTTTTTCAGTTTTCTTGATCAACTTGCGAGCATTAAGGCAACCTAAGTCAGTCCTGCTGGGAAGAAGTTTCATGATAATCGTGTTTGGCTCCATAAATATTGACCAAGTGTATCAGGTGGGCAAATTACCTGCGCCAGGAGAGACTGTGCTGGGATCTGGATACACGCAGGTGCCAGGTGGTAAAGGGGCTAATCAAGCCCTTGCTGCGCGGCGGTCTGGGGCAGAGGTTGCGATGGTCGGTTGTGTTGGTGGTGATGCTAACGGAGATCTGGCTCTGGCGCTCATGAAAAATGATGGCGTCAGTCTGGATCATATCTCAAAATGTTCTCTTCCGACAGGGTGTGCTTCAATCTGGGTTGATGGTCAGGGCGAAAATAGTATCGTGGTTTATTCAGGTGCAAATGAACAAGCAAGGGCAGAGCAAGTTTCTTTGGATCAACTCGCATCTTGCGGCCTTTTGCTTCTTCAGATGGAAGTTAATGCCGCTGAAAATTGGAAACTTTTAGAAATTGCTAAACGCCAGAATGTACCAACATTGTTAAACGTAGCGCCTGTTGGATCTGTTCCAACGAGCGCCTTACATAATCTAGATTATCTCGTCGTCAATGAAATTGAAGCGGCTGAACTGGCACGGCAACATCACCTCGACCCTAAAGATGAAGAGGCGCTAGCCCTTATGTTTGCGGAGAAGTTTGATCTTTGTTGTCTCTTAACATTAGGTGCCCGTGGTGTATTTGCCGCAAACGGCGGTCAGATTACCAGGGTCGCAGCAATGGATATAACACCTGTGGATACCACTGCGGCTGGGGACAGTTTTATCGGTGGATTTGCTGCAGCTATCTCTAAAGGGAATTCGCTCGAAAATGCGTTAGAGTATGCGACAAAAGTAGCAGCTCTAACTTGCACTAGATTGGGCGCGCAATCGAGCATACCTTTCATTTCGGAAGTTACCTAAATACCAATGGAGTAATCAGGGAAATGATAAAGTTGCGACTAAAGGACTAAAAAAATGTAATCGTAATTATAATATTGATTTGTGCATCAAGAAAATATTATAAAAAGGAGTGTGTAGAACTTAGTCGTGGTTAAGGGGGGTGAGTTTGTGTTGAATTTAGTTGAACGAGGATATTCACGAGCGGGCATTAGTGGCCGCATTGTCCATGAATTAGGACGAGACATTGTCCGCGGTGTGTATAAGCCTGGTGAACGATTGCCTAATGAGATGGCGTTCATTAACCGGTTTAGTGGTAGCCGTACGGTAATCCGGGAAGCCTTCCGTGTGTTATCAGCTAAGGGTCTACTAGAAGCACGGCAGCGTGCAGGAACCAGTGTGCGTTCCAGATCTTATTGGAATCTATGGGATCCTGATGTTTTGTCTTGGCATTCTGCTCAGGATTTAGATGAAGATACAATTCGCCAATTGTTTGAACTTAGAATGATCGTGGAGCCCGAGGCAGCACGTATGCTCACCCAGAAAAGGCAGATTGTCAGCGCAGTGGCTGTGCTTGAAAAAAATTACTTTCTGATGGAGCAGGCGTGGGATGAAAAAGATTTTGAGAAAGTTAAAAGTCTCGAGATCGCTTTCCATCTGACGCTCATTGATTATTGCGGTAATGAATTCCTTGTGCGCTCCCGATATGCAGTTCAATTAATTTTGCAGCATTGCCAACATGTCTTATCTGGTAATGGAGATAAGGCTCTTGGCGCAGCCCGTTGGTATAGCTTGATTTTAGACAAAATTAGGCATGGGGATGCTGATGCAGTAGCAAGTACCGTCAAATCTTTGGTCGTGAGAGACCGTGAATTGATAGATCAAGCGACTAGTCACGGGACCCAAAGCGCCAGCGAGGTTGCCTAAAAAGTCGGCTGACGTCATTCGGAACTACTGTTGATCCTGTAGGCTTCGTGAATTTGATCGGCGTTGTCTATATCGACGTTCAAATCACGAAGCAAGCCGTCCTGCAAGCCGTAAACCCAGCCGTGGACAGTAAGTTCTTTTCCATTCCGCCATGCCTTTTGGGCGATAGTCGTTCTGGCAACATTGCGGACTTGTTCTTCAACGTTCAGCTCACACAGCCGATCAATTTGTTCTTGTTGCGTTGGCAGTCCTGTTATTTCTGAGTAATGTTGCCTGAGGACATCTTTGATATTGGCAAGCCAGTTGTCGATTTGCCCATGGTCGGTATCTTCTAATGCAGCCCGTATACCGCCGCAGTTGTAATGACCTGTAACAATAATATGTTCAACTTCAAGAACTTCTACTGCGTATTGAATGACAGCAAGGCAATTTGCGTCACTATGGGGGACAACATTTGCCACATTGCGGTGAACAAAAAGTTCGCCCGGGTCCATGCCGACAATTTCATTTGCAGGGACACGACTGTCAGAGCACCCAATCCACAAATAATTTGGCGTTTGAATGTCGTTTAGTTTGCTAAAAAATTGATCATCCATAGCGAGTTTGCTACGGGCCCACTCAACGTTCCGTTTGAAAAGATCTTTTGGAGTTGGTTTCATTTGGCGCCTCTTAAAGTCGGAACATGAATACAGGTGTCTTTTGCATCGCATACATACTGTGACTATAAAAAAAATCAAGGCAATCGCATATCAAAAAATGAATTGAAGAGAAAAAGTTTCATATGATACAAAAATTATTGATTTATTTTTAAAACTGTATCATATTAACTAAAGCAATACAGGAAGTGGATGTGATGGCGATGGAAAAAGTCGATATGGAGCTTGAAAAAGCTTTTCAAAGCAAAATTGATGCTGAGCTTAAAATTGAACCAAAAGACTGGATGCCGGATGCTTACCGGAAAACTTTGGTGCGTCAAATGTCGCAACACGCCCATTCAGAAGTCGTTGGTATGTTGCCCGAAGGTAATTGGCTGACACGCGCCCCGTCCTTGAAAAGGAAAGCCATTTTGATGGCCAAAATTCAAGATGAAGGTGGGCACGGGCTTTATTTATATAGCGCCGCTGAAACACTGGGTGTCTCTCGTGATGAAATGTATGAGCAACTTCACAGTGGTAAAGCGAAGTATTCTTCTATTTTCAACTACCCAACTCTAAACTGGGCCGATATCGGCGCTATTGGATGGCTCGTTGATGGGGCGGCTATTACCAACCAAATCGCCTTGTGTCGGTGTTCTTACGGTCCTTACGCTCGGGCCATGGTTAAGGTGTGTAAGGAAGAAAGTTTCCATCAACGCCAAGGCTACGAGATCATGATGAATATGTCGAACGGCACGAAGGAACAAAAAGAAATGGCGCAGGACGCCATTAATCGGTGGTGGTGGCCTGCCTTGATGATGTTTGGGCCTCATGACAAAAATAGTGATCACACCAGTCAATCCATGACATGGAAAATCAAACGGACATCTAATGATGAGCTGCGCCAACGTTTTGTTGACGCGACCGTTCCGCAGGCAAAATATCTGGGTCTTACAGTTCCAGATGACAAACTGGCGTGGAATGAAGAGACGCAAAGTTATGATTGGGGCGAAATCGATTGGGACGAGTTCCGAAATGTTGTTGCAGGGAACGGGCTTTGCAATCGCGAAAGATTGCAAACGCGCCGCGATGCTCATGACGGTGGTAAATGGGTCCGCGATGCAGCGCTAGCATACGCTGAGAAACAAAAGAAACGTATGGCTGATAAAGCCGCTTGAAGTGAGGAATTAAAAGATGTCTGAGAGTAATACTACAAGTGAGCTTCCTCTATATGAAGTGTTCATCCGAAGTAAAAATGGATTGCATCACAAACACGCGGGCAGCCTGCACGCACCGGACGCCGAAATGGCCCTGACGAATGCCAGAGATGTGTATACGCGCCGAAGTGAAGGGGTGAGTATTTGGGTTGTTAAAGCAACGGATGTTGTGGCTTCTAGCCCTGAAGATAAAGGGAACTTCTACGAGCCAAATGACGACAAATTGTATCGCCATCCAACATTTTACAACATCCCTGACGAAGTCGGACATATGTAAGCTGAAAGAGCAGGAATAGAAGTTATGAATGACAATGAAATACTCTTTGAGTATCTGCTACGGCTTGGTGATAACTGCGCAATTTTAGGTCAACGTTTGGCCGAATGGTGCGGTAAAGCCCCTGTTCTTGAAGAAGAATTAGCCCTAATGAATGTTGGTCTCGATCTTGTTGGACAAGCAAGGCTGTTACTCGATTATGCCGGTAAAGTTGAAGGTGCTGGACGGGATGAAGATCAATTGGCCTTTTTCCGGGACACGCAAGAATGGCGTAATTTTCTATTGATCGAGCAACCAAATGGAGATTTTGCCAAAACAATGGCGCGCCAAATGATCTTCGATTGCTTCCAGTATCTCCAATTTGAAGCCCTAACAGCTTCAAAAGATAAAACACTTTCTGAGATCGCAGCTAAATCCTTGAAGGAAATTACCTATCATCGCCGCCACAGTAGTAACTGGGTGATCAGGCTTGGTGATGGTACCGAAGAAAGCCATGCAAAAATGCAGGCTGCTATCGATGAACTTTGGGGATTCATTCCTGAGATGTTTGACATGGATGCAGTGGAAGAAGCCATGGTCGCCGCAGGTATTGGCACTGACGTCAGCGCTTTGCGCATCCGTTGGGATGAAATGATTAATTCCATTCTGAGCGAAGCGACTTTGCAGCGACCTGAAGATACTTGGTCTGTTCGGGGAAGCCGCGAGGGTAAGCACTCAGAGCATCTAGGGTTTTTGCTTGCTGAAATGCAGTTTCTGCCACGTGCATATCCAGACGCAAAATGGTAGAGACCGCCACATTTCCGGCAGCCCCGGTATATGACGATCAAAGCATCCGAAAAGTGCTGGAAATGGTTAAAGATCCAGAGATACCGGTGCTGACAATTGAAGACATGGGAATTGTTCGGCAAATTGAATTTGGACAAGAAAGCATCCAAATTTCAATTATGCCGACATATTCGGGATGTCCCGCGATGGATGTCATCGCGGAGGATGTAAAGTCTATGCTTGTTCTTCACGGATATAAAAATATCGAAGTGAAAACTGTATTATCTCCCGCGTGGTCTAGCGATTTCATTTCAGAAAATGGCAGAAAATGTTTGGAAGAGTACGGCATTGCGCCTCCGGCGTCTGCTGGAAGTAAGGCGGCCATGATCGGCATAGACGCGGTCGCTTGCCCGCAATGTAAATCAATAAAAACCAAAGTCGTGAGTGAGTTCGGCTCAACTGCTTGTAAGGCGTTATACAAGTGTGAAGATTGCTTGGAACCGTTCGACTATTTCAAATGTGTTTAGGATACCTTAGATGACTATTTTCCATTCCTTGAAGATTGCAGAAGTAATACGTGAAACTGACGATGCTATTTCCGTTGAGTTCGAAATTCCTGCGAACCTAAAAAGTGACTACTTGTTTATCCAAGGGCAGCATTTGACTCTTAAGACAGATGTGGCAGGCGAAGAATTGCGCAGATCCTATTCGATTTGTAGCGCTGTCGGAGACGACACTCTTCGTGTCGCGATCAAACAAATAGATGGTGGTAAATTTTCGACCTTTGCCAACGAAAATCTGAAAGCTGGTATATCTGTTGACGTAATGATCCCGCAGGGAAGGTTTTTTACACCGTTATCTGCAAGCAATCAAAAAAATTATCTTGCTGTTGCCGCAGGAAGCGGGATAACGCCAATATATTCAATTATCAAAACAATTCTGCAATCAGAACCAAACAGTAAAGTTGCACTTATTTATGGCAATCGTAGAACCTCCAGCGTGTTGTTTTTAGAACAATTGGAAGATCTGAAGAATACTTATGGAGAGCGACTAAATTTACTCCATATTTTAAGTCGCGAGTCTCAAGATAGTGAGATTTTCAATGGACGTATAGATAAGCAAAAATGTTTAGACCTTTTTGAAGGTCCTTTGGCCAATTCCCAATTTGACGATGCGTTTCTATGCGGTCCTGAGCAAATGATTACGGATGTGACAGAGGTTCTGCAACTGAATGGGCTTTCCAAAGATAATATTCATTTTGAACTGTTCATTACTGACGCCTCTATCGCCGCGTCGAAAGCAGCAGAAAACTCATCTACTTCTGTTTTCTCTGGTCCTAAACACACAGTAAAGGTCGTCATTGATGGACGGACAAGCGAAGTGATTATTCCTGAAGAAGGGGTTTCAATCCTTGATGCAGCACTTGAAACAGATATTGATCTCCCCTTTGCCTGTAAAGGCGGTGTGTGTAGCACTTGCCGTGCAAAAGTTGTTCAAGGAAAAGTCCGTATGGATTTAAACTATGCCTTGGAAGATGACGAAGTGGCAGAAGGATTTATTCTGACTTGCCAATCTCACCCCTTGACAGATGATGTGATCGTTGACTTTGACGCTTAAATTAAAAATTTAGGATATATTCATTTTCATCAGGCAAAAAGACAATATGATGGCCCTACCCGGCGATAACGCTGGGTAGATATTGGGGGGACCAAAATTGTCTGGTAAAAATAGAAATACAGCCGTTTACTACGAGCTTGACGGATATACAACAACACAGAAAAGACTACTTGGACGTCAAGTTGCAGGGGAGAGTTTTCTCCGTGGTTTTGTGAAATCCGCAGACGTGGATGACTTCTATTGCTTCACAGATTATCCCGACAAATTTGAAGCCTTCACCAATCAAGTCACTGATTATAGAGAAAAGCCCCTAAAGACTTCATGGGTTAGCCCGCTTACATTGAATAAAATGGATGATGTCGGATGTCTCTTCTATTCCGGCCCTGGACTTGAGTCTCTTGGATGGCAGCGCAGGCACGTGGGGCAGGCAGCCTACAGTCTTTGCGGAATGACACATACAACCTGTTCCAAAGAAGCCATGCAGGCCTTTGGCGGACTTATTACCGGACCAATTGAAGAGTGGGATGCGGTTATTTGCACATCCAACTCTGTTAAGAAAACCATGGAATACGCGCTGGATAACTGGGCGGAGTATTTAGGATCCAGAACTGGATCGAAACCAAAGATACGCGTGCAATTACCGCTGCTTCCCCTTGGTATCAATTGCGACGAGTTTGATAGGCCCGATAGCGCTGATGCTTATGTGAAGTCTTTTAAAGAAGAACATAAAATTGGCAAAGATGATGTTGTTGTTTTATACGTGGGCCGATTGGCATCTCATGCAAAAGCTCATCCGCTTCCCATGTACCAGGCTTTAGAGAAAGCGGCGCAGAAAACGAGCCGGAAAATACATTTGGTGCAATCGGGTTGGTTCGCAGCCGATGCGATTGAATCCCAATTTAAAGATGGTGCACGGAAATACTGCCCGTCAGTGAACGCCATCTTCATTGATGGACGAGTGCCAGACACCCGAAAACATATATGGCACGTGGGCGACATTTTTACGACGCTTGCCGATAACATCCAAGAAACTTTTGGGATTACCCCGTTGGAGGCAATGGCGGCCGGTATGCCGGTTGTCGCGACAGATTGGGATGGGTACCGTGAAACCATTCGGGATGGTGTGGATGGTTTCCTTGTCCGAACCACTATGCCAGAACCCGGCACAGGACGCCCTTTGGCATATCGCTACCAAGTGGGTTATGACAGTTATGACCGTTATATCGGTCAGGTTAGTTTATTTACAAATGTAGACACGGACCATTGCGCAGATGCATATTTGAAATTAATCGACAATCCAGATCTTCGCCGAAAAATGGGCGCCGCTGGTAAAAAGTTGGTAATGGAAAAATATGACTGGGGAGTGTTAATTCCGCAATATCAAGATCTTTGGGCTGGTCTCGCTGATCGCCGCGGAGCTGCTAAGTCAGAAAAAATTACAATTCCTGTGCCGCTAGTCGATGATCCTTTTGCATCATTTGGCCATTATCCAACGCAACTTATGCAGCCTTCGACCCGTTTAAGCCCTGCGGAGGGTGAGCGTAAGAGCATTAACTTCTATCTTAAAGATCCCTTAGGCGGTGGTGCTGCGCATTTAATGCCAACCGAAGAAGTTCTGGA
Source organism: Pseudomonas marincola (assembly GCA_036960775.1). GTDB lineage: Bacteria > Pseudomonadota > Alphaproteobacteria > Sneathiellales > Sneathiellaceae > Sneathiella. The sequence continues at coordinate 206,150 of JBALWO010000001.1, forward strand.
AAAAATACTCAGTACTATTGAGGCTGAAGGTGAGTGTAGTATTCTCGAGATTGCTCAAAAGTTCCAGTTAAGGCCGGATAGAATGATCCTGTTTGCAGGATGGCTCGCCAAAATGGATTTGGTGAAAGTGCTCGCCGAAGAAAAATAACAATATCGGTGTGAGCCTGATAAAAGGCTCACACCGACTAGTTAGGTATTCTTTGCGGCAGATTGACGGCGCTCGGCTAAGGAAATATCCCGATCCTTAAAGCGAAGCTGGGCAAGTCGGTTTACGTTCGTTAAGCCATCCAGAAGACCTGGTATAACGACGTCTGAGGGTTTGCTTTGCTGGCAAAGCTGTTTTAGCGCTGTCCCCATGGTCGCAGGCGCACGGACGTCATCATCAATTAGCACACTTATCAAGCCCAGTTCAGCGGCTCTAGTTGCCCGAATATATTGTTCCAAACGGGGGACCGTTCGCGGTATAATCAATGTCCGCTTATTCATGGACAGAATTTCACAGAAAGTGTTGTAGCCGCCCATGGCAACAACTGCAGATGCTTGATCCATTAAGCTTTCAAGATTATTGTTAAAGGTAACAGATTTTACTTGAGGGAGTTTACTAATCCGCTCTCTAAAGCTGGCCTGTAAATCCGGTGGCATAAAAGGGCCAAGCACTAATAAGGCATTTAAGGGGAGATCAGTCTCTGTCTCGTAGGCACTCAGCACCCAATCAATCAAAACATCGCCGTCACCGCCACCGCCAACTGTCACGAGCACATAGGGCTCATCAATTTCTTCTAGTATGGCAGGGTCTGTTGACGGCTGGACTTTCCGCGGAAGGTAGCCTGTATAAGAAACTTTACGTTTTACATCAGCCGGTAAATCAACACCTTTTAAAGGGTCGTAAAGTTGCTCGACACCGAAAATCCAAATGTCATCGTAGTAATTTTTCAGTGCCGTAAGAACATTTTTACGCTTCCATTCGGGTACAAGAAGGGAAGGGTCATCGAGGACATCACGAAGGCCAAGCACAAGTTGCGTGCCATTGGCTTTGAGAACTTCAAGAGTTTCAGCAACTTCACCTTTGAGGCCAAAGGGTTCTTTATCGACGATGAAGATATCCGGATCGAAAGTCTCTGCGGTGTGACGAATGATTGAGGCTCTCATAGCCAGTGTTTGTTCTGTATCGATGTGCAGGCTGAGTGACGTATACTCGCCGTTTCGCAGTTTGATGATGCCCGGGATACGAACGAAATCAACTCGAGCTTTGAAATCAAAACTGCCAATGATCGGGGAGCCTGAGAGAATAAGAACGGACAAATTTTGATTTTGTTCAACAAGCGCGTGAGCAAGGGTCCGACACCGTCTTAAATGGCCAAGGCCAAAAGAGTCATGACTATAAATTAAAATACGTCTTGCGCTGCCGTCTAAGGACATTTAGCCACCCCTGAAAACCAATTTAGTCCACGTTTATATTTTGCTCACTTCGGTATACCGTCCTGTGCACAAGAATGCACTTACAAAAACAGATTTATCGAAATCTGATTGATAGAGATTCTTTCGCGAACATCTGAATTTCGAAAATAAACTCAAATAAAGTACTATAATATGCTTTTTATTAGAAATTATTTAAATTAGTAATTAGTTGTATCTATTTTTTGTATATCGCCGGCTCACAAATTCAAATTATATATTAAAACAACTTCTTAATAGGTAAATCAGCATTAACTAAAAAAGAAAAAACAAAATAAGTAAATTTTTCATTAAGAAAATGTAATGACATAAAACATAAAATATTATTATGGTTTTATGGCTTTCCACATTCAAATTTATAGCAGCGAAGCAATTAGAAATCAGGTTTCCTTAAAGATAATTTGAACAGGTATTATGGTTATAATTTTAGTTTTTTGGGTTAATCAGCCTCATTGTTATTAGAATGAAAGAAGGCAAAAATTTGAAAGTAATTAACACTTATGGGAGTGATATATGATTCATTTTATTGATAAATTTTCTGCGGATGAAAGTGGTGTGACTTCGGTGGAGTATGCCCTTCTTGCTGCAGCAGCTTCAGCTACGGTCTTAATCGCAGGGGGAGCCTTCTACGATAAAGTTAGTGCTGCATTGCAAGCAATAGCATTAGAGCCAGTCGCAGATACGGGCAGTGGAAGCGGATTTTAAGAATTTAGTTTTTTAACGGAGGGAGAGTGAAATGTTGGTTGAAATTGGCTTGAAGAGTATCACTCTCTTTCTCCCGCTGCTGGCGATCTTTGTGATGTTGTACGCGGCTTTCACTGATTGGACGACACGGCGAATTCCAAACAAATTGTCGTTGTGTTTAGTGGTTCTATTTGGGACTTTTACCCTAATGCCGGGGTGCGTCGAGGATGTTATGCCGCACATGTTGGTATCATTGGGGATGCTACTGATATTATTGCCGGTTTATGCCATGGGAAAAATGGGTGGCGGAGATGTAAAACTTTTGGTCGCCTCTGGACTTTGGATGGGAAATGATCAAATCACTGAATTTATCTTATACGTGAGTTTCGCAGGTGCCGTTTTAACGTTAATTTTGATCTCAGAAAACTTGCGAAATATATGGGAATGGGGCGCGGCACAAGTGGGGCTTCAGTCCACGGGTGGGGCCGCATCCAAAGCCACTGGAATTCCCTACGGTGTCGCAATTTCATTCGGTGGAATAGTTCTCATTTACAAATCCTATGTGCTTTGAGGTAGATAAATGCGCTCCTTTATTATGTTTTTTTGTTGCCTCTGTTTTTTTGGAATGGCCGTCTATCTGGCAGTACAGGTTTTCGAAAAAACTGACGTTATTTCGGCTAACGCACATGCCGAACCAGCTCTTAGTGTCCATCTTCCCAGCCTTAAAAAAGCGACTTCAAAAGGCGAGATTGTGCCTATGACCGATGTCGTTTGGATCCCTTATTCAGGAAACGATGATTTGGCGGGATTGATAAATCAATCCAATATTTTGAAGACAAAAGCGGATTACTTCTCCGTAAACCGCTCTGTTGAGGCGGGTGAAATTCTCAAGCGAGACGATTTTCTTTGGCCCACAGATAAACGGTTTTTAGAAAATATACTAAAGCCGGATTTTCGAGCAGTTGAGGTTAGCTTTATAGAGGGTTTACTTGAAAAGAAGACCCTTACAAGTGGCAATTTTGTCGATTTATTATGGTCTAATAAAAAAGCGAATGACTCCTTTATTGTCGCCCAAAACATTCGGGTGTTGGCAGTCCATCCGGACGGAGATGGAAATTGTATAGTGCTGCTGGAAGTCAGTACCGCCCAATCAGAGATCATATCGGTTTCCCGCTCACTTGGGTCTGTATCCCTTCTACTTCGTTCAAAAAACCGGAATGAAAAAGATAAAAATCTGAAGAATGTGCTCCAAAGACTTCGTCTTATGGGCGCCGAAACCGGGGCATTGCCTCTTCAAAGTGAAGCCAAAATTTTGATTATCCAACGGGGCGAAAAAATCACAGTAATGAATAGGACGAGTGGTCATTTACCAAAGACCAAAACATCTCTGTTTGCCGGCGTTACTGAAAGAGGGCTGAATTAATGTACAGGGTTTTTTTACTGAGCTTTTTCACATTTCTCTTCGGGTTTTCGTTGGCCACGGCAGATGAGTTGTATCTCAAGCTCAATGAAGGGAAATTATATCGCCTCGGGGCCGTTGTTCGGGATGTTCTGATTACAAACCCTGACATTGCTGATGTGCAGATGACGCAAAGCAATGGTTTGTTTGTTTATGGAAAGCAATCTGGACGGACTCACATCATTGCCTTAGCTGATAACGATGTTGTGGTGTTCGAGCGATTTGTAACGGTAAATCGAGATCTCAAAAAATTGAAAACATTGTTCAAAGCTGAATTTCCAGAGTCAAATGTAAGCGTCCAACTCTCCCCCGGCCGGTTGATGTTAAGTGGAGACGTAGACAGCGCGTTGACCGCTAAAAGTATCTTAAGCCTCGCCAGTGGGTATTTGGCCGGCGACGAGAAACTGGTAGATACCCTTAAAATTGCATCTCCGGTGCAGGTCAATCTCCGTGTGCGGGTTATGGAGATGAATAGAGTAGCGACTAAGAATATTGGCATTAACTGGAACTTGCTCCTCAACCCTGGATCTATGGCCATTAATTTGATCTCTGGCCGGAGCCCCTTAACATTGGCTGGAAGCGCAGTTCCCGGATCAACGGTTGCAGCAGGCGGTAGCAGTACACAATTTGGCAGCACTGGAACTGACGCTTCATTTTCGGCCATAGTTGACGCTTTGGTCGAAGACAAATTGATAACAGTGCTCGCAGAGCCAAATCTGACATCACGGTCCGGGGAGACAGCCAATTTTTTTGCGGGAGGAGAGTTTCCCATTCCCATCGCCTCTGATGACAATGGGGTTACAATTGAGTTCAAAAAATATGGTGTTTTGCTCGACATGACACCAACGGTTATTTCTCCAAATAGAATACGGCTCCATATTCGGCCTGAAGTCAGCGAGCTATCCTCTGCTGGAGCCGTGGTTTTGAACGGTATTACAATTCCTGGTATTGCCATTCGCCGCACAGAAGCGACGATTGAACTCGCAAGCGGGCAAAGTTTTTCTGTGGCGGGCCTTCTTCAAAACCAGAAACGAGATTTGGTGAGAGAAGTGCCTTGGCTCGGGCAATTGGAAGTGTTGGGTCCACTTTTTCGCTCGAAAGAATATCAAAGCTCTGAAACAGAATTGGTGATTATTGCGACTGTAAATATCGTGAAACCTCTCTCTCATGCCGACTACGTATCTCCATTGGTTGTTGATTACCGCAATGAACAAAACATGCGAGGTCCAGAAGCGCTTCCCCAAAATCGAAATACCGCACCTGAAACCCAGGAAATTCGGACCAAAGATGGCATCAAACTGTATGGCCCGAGGGGGTATATCTATTGATTATCTTTATGAAAGTGATCACGGAGAAAATTCCAAATAGAAAAATGGGTCTCGTTTTTCTGTTGTTGTTTAGTGGATGCCTTGCAGATGACCGTAGTTTTCGAAATCTAGCGCCTGCAAGTGAATCTGTTCAGGTCCAGTTTTCTCACTCGGATTTTGTGTTTTATCAAGGCGTGCCGGGCGCAATGTTTATGGATAAAAACGGTGTAGAAATCTCAAGAGCAGTGGCCGCACAGAATACGGAACGAGTAGACGAACTCCAATTGACCGTTTCATCAAGAAAATTGCTCAAGGTCGCTCAAAAACTGAAAGAGAGTTGGCTTGCGCGGGGCGGCAAAAAAATATCAGTTCAGGTGGCAACGAATACGGGCCATTTGTCTATCCAGTACGTTGAAATGAAAACGGTCGAGATTGGTCTGAAATTGCCGCGTTGTCATGATGCTAGGGGAAAATACAAACTGGGATGTGCCGTGAATTCAAATCGGGCATTGAGTTTGGTGACCTATAACGAGTTACAAAAGGGATCTGAGCTCGGCCGTGGACGATCAGCGCTGGAAAGCAGGAGTATCAATGCGCTGACGCAGAGTAAATCCGTTAAGTTTCAGGGGGCCGTGAAATGACTGTTGATCAGTCACTGCAGATATCAGTTCCCGTAGATAATGGTGTTTCTATGAGAACGGCTGCTGCTTTTGTACTGGATGCGCAAAGCCTCCAACTGATGCGTCATTGTTTGCCGCGGTTGGGTTTTGAGGCGGAAGACATCAAACGAGGTGACGTTCGAGATGCAATTCGGACTTATTCAAAGGCGCAATCTCCAGAACTTCTAATTGTTGATATATCTCACTTCGATATGCCGCTCTCTGAGCTTGAAACACTGGCAAACGTCTGCGCCCCCGATGTGAAAGTTGTTGTGGTTGGAGATCAAGATAACGTCGGCCTATACCGAAACTTAATGCGTTATGGCGTGTCAGAATATCTGGTGAAACCGCTTCCCTCCGATGTTCTATTTCAATCCCTCCGGCAAGTATGCGGAGGAGAAAATATCAATTTCAAAGCTAATAAAACAGGAAAAACAATTGGCGTTATGGGGGCCAAAGGCGGTGTTGGAGGCAGCACAATACTTGCCGGGCTATCTGACGTCCTGTCGAGGCAATATCATCGCCGGGTAATGATGCTTGATATGAATTTTCATGATGGGGATTTGGCCTTATTTTTTGGCAAGAGAAGTCAGCAGGGTTTGCTGGAATTGCTGAAGTCATCTCATCGAATTGACGACTTGTTTATTGAACGTGTCGCCGTATCTCTGGGTCCAAGGTTTGATCTGTTGTTTGGGGATCAAGCGATCGAGCAGAGTGTTGAGATATCTAGTGAAGCGTTGGAAAAATTATTTGAAAGACTTCGGAAAAATTATCACTTCATTATCTCAGATATAATGAAGATGCCAATTCCGTCAGCTCTGCGTTTGTTAGAAGACTCAGATGTTAGAGTGGTGGTCATGGATAGAGGGCTTGGATCCATTCGAACAGCTGCGAAAATGCTGAAAAGACTTCAGGTTGAGCAAGGGCAAAAACAAAATATTGTTATTCTGAATAACCCAAGGCCCAGTTTGAAACGAGATATCTCTCCCCAGGATATAGAGGATGTTATTCAATATCCCATTGATTTCGAAATATCATATGACGGGCGGAGCTGCGCTGACGCAGCACTCGCAGCAAAACCAGTAAGCCAAGTTAAAGGCAAAATCGGCTCTCAAATCACAGAAATTGCAAACTCATTGGTGGGCCCCGTTTTAGCTGAGTCACAGCAGAATTTTATAAAAAAAATAGTTTGGGAGGGGCAAAATGTTTGGAAGAAAATCAGATGATACACCAACAATGGTGTCTGAAGAGGGAGAGGAATGGAAGGGGCAAGAGCCACAACAATCTTCAAACCAAACTGGCTCAAAGAATGCTGCTGTATCTGAGGAATTGGTCGAGCGGATCAGGCATCATTTTTTCGATCTCGTAAATCCTTCAATTGCAGCAAGCCTATCTAAGGACGATCTTATTGGCAAAATTAATAAGGCTGTAATGGAGATTGTCGATCGAGAAAAAATTCCTCTGAATTGGCGGGAACAAAGCCAAATTTCTTTGGATATTCTCAATGACATGACGGGCGTTGGCCCCATTGAAATTTTACTAAAAGACGACAGCATTACTGATATTTTGGTGAACGGTCCCGACAGTATTTTCGTGGAAAGGTCGGGTCAGCTGGAGCTAACTAATTTAAAGTTTAGAGACGATCAGCATCTATTGGGAGTTGCCCGTAGAATTGCTGTCTCAGTTGGTCGCCGTATCGATGAAAGCAGCCCCATGGTTGATGCGAGGTTGCCTGACGGGAGCCGGGTCAACATTATTATTCCACCGCTTTCGGTGAACGGAACAATAATTTCAGTCCGAAAATTTCCTCTCAATTCAACTTCCTTAGATGATCTTGTCGAAAAAGAAGCCTTTACCCAGCAAATGGCTGATTTTTTGAAAATTGTGGCTGCCTCCCGATTAAATCTACTTATTTCTGGAGGGACAGGATCTGGAAAAACCACGCTGTTGAATGCGCTATCTGCGCATATTGGAGAAAAGGAACGTGTCGTAACAATAGAAGATGCTGCGGAGATTAACCTGCAACAGCAGCACGTGATTAGCCTTGAAACGCGCCAAAAAAGCGTTGAGGGAAGCGGAGAGGTTTCCCAGCGTGATTTACTTCGAAACGCCTTAAGAATGCGTCCCGACAGAATTATTATTGGTGAAGTGCGGGGGCCAGAGGCGCATGAAATGTTGCAAGCAATGAATACGGGACATGATGGTTCCATGTCTACCATTCATGCGAATTCCGCTCGGGATGCCTTGAGCAGACTGGAGGATTTGATGTTGTCTAATCAGCTAAATTCCAATCCTGTAATTATTCGCAAACAGATATCGTCTGCAATAGACTTGGTTGTACATGTTGTTCGTGATTTTAGAGGGCACCGTTATGTGAGGTCCATTTCTGAAGTTATGGGAATAGAGGGAGAGGTCATTGTTAGTCAGGATATTTTCAAATTTGTTGACGAAAACAGGAGTGATCCCACGGTTTTTTCTGGCAACTTCATACAAAATTCAGTGCGTTTGAAATGTATGGATAAAGTCAGGCGGTATGGACGTGAGGTCGATCTGAAACGAGTGATGAAATGGTGACTATTTCTGGCGTATCTCATGTGGCTTTGTTGCAGATGTTGTTTGGGATTACAGCATTTCTTGGTGGCGGCTGCATTTTGAGTATCAACCTATGGAGAGGGTATCAATTCCGCACAAAAATAACCTTACGATTACGTGAATTAACTCCTGCAAATTCACTTATGGAAAAACGGGAACGCGACCTAATTGATGCACCGGTAAAAGCCATATCGATTTTGAAACAGCCTATGACTTATGAAATTCTAGGCGGTGTAATTGGTGTTTTGAGCATCATATGGATCGTTGCGTCGAAGGGATCTCTGCTATCGCTAACCGTCTTCGGGGGCGAGGTCAGTGTTATCGCTTTCGTTTATTTCGCACGTCAGTATCTACGTTCACTAAAGCTGGAAAAATTGTCTACCCAATTTCCCGAAACCCTTGACATGATAGCGAGAAATGCGCGGGTCGGAGTTACTTTGGAAGAAAGCTTTCAGCATATTCAAAGTGAATTACCAAAGCCCATATCCTCACTGTTTGGTGAAATATCAAGCAATTTAAGCATAGGTATTCCGCTTGTAGAAAGCCTTGAAAAAATTGCGGTGAAATTGGATTTAAGAGAAATCCGGTATCTTTCGGCGATTTTGTCAGTGCAGCGGAAAAGCGGCGGGAAATACGCAGAAATTATCGGAAAACTTAGTCAAAATATTAGAGATCAACATGAACAAAAGAAACGAATAAATGCGGTTACTGCGGAAGCCAGAACAGCTGCAAAGGTTGTGACGATCATTGCGGGCGTTGCGGCTCTTTCAATGGTTTTCATCAACCCCGGTCAGTTTGAATTTTTGTTGACCGATCAAAGTGGGCAAATGCTGCTGATGTATTGTACCGGAAGCATTCTGGTCGGGTTTTTAATAATATTCCGCATGTTGAGTTCGTTAAATGATTAATTTTCTTATTCTGATGGGCAGCGGAACCCTATTTGTGGTTTCAGTTTTATTGTTTTTTGGCGCAATTCAGCGACGGCGACGGGAGCAATGGGGGGATAGATTAATCACAGTTCTTGAGTACAGACCTGTACCAAATCGGCTGTTTCTACCGACAGCCAAAAATGCAGATCTTCTCAATAGCTTACCGGAGAATGAAAGCAAACATGATGCTTTACAGCGGCGGGATAAGGATATCATTTTTTCTCATTTTGGAATGAATTCTGGGAAAACATCGATCTATTTTATAGGGGCGAGGGTAGTCATTGCAGTCATTTTTTGTTTCTCCTACAAGATTAGCAATGGATTGGGTTTTGCTCCGGTGGCTAACGATTTTTCTTGGTATGGATATCTAATTTTGGTGGGTGTAGTTGGGTTTATGGTGCCGGAATATATTGTGTCAAAACTGTCAAAACGTCGGAAGGAAAAAATCGAGAAATTGGCGCCTGATGCCATAGATCTTTTAACGCTAACTGTTGAATCTGGAATTTCGTTCGATGAGGCATTACAGGTCGTCTCGCAAAGTATGCAGGGATACGCTTCGGTGCTGGTTGACGAATTGGAAATTTTGGCGGCTGAACTTGTTGTGTTGCCGCACCGTGAGGCGGCGTTTGCCAATTTGGTAGATAGGACGGGATCAGCGACATTTGGATATTTGAAGTTGGCTATATTGCAGGGTGAAAAATTTGGCGCCCCTGTCGCCGGATCACTTCGTATTGTAGCTGAGGAAAGTCGCCAACAAAATTTTCTGGATAAAGAAGAAAAAGGAGCCAAATTACCCGTTTATTTGAGCATTCCGTTGATGTTGTTCATATTGCCGCCTGTTGTCGTGGTGTCAGTTGGGCCAGGCTTTATTCAGGTAATGAGATCGTTTTGAAAGGCGCTGCAATGATTAAAAAAATTATCTTATCCTTAGCCACGGCATTAAGCCTTTCAGGGTGTATTTCTTTAAATGATCTCTCATCAAATATTGAAACCGGACTAATTGACCCCAAAGGAATGAAGGTTGCAGCCGCGCTTTTAAAAAATGGTGACGCGGGAACAGCCGCCGGAATTTATGAGAAACTGCTCAATGATCAGCCCACGAATGTGGATCTGTTATATGGCCATGCAACAGCGATTTATGAAGAGGGCAAATATAGGGATGCACTGATCGCGTATGAGAAATTAAATGCTGAAACAGGCGGTAACTGCGATGCGTTTGTTGGGATGGGAAATAGTCATCTAAAACTTGGAAGACCAACGGTTGCAGGCAGTTTTTTTGCACAGTGTTTATTGGGTGATAATGATCATGAGGCCGCATTGTTAGGTAGGGCAATCTCTTTTGATGCGATTGGTCAATCTAGTCAAGCCCTTGCTTTCTACCAAAAAGCAATTTCACAAAATCCTCAGGATCTAGGTCTCCGAAATAATTATGGATTATCGCTATTGATGGCTGGGCGCTCACAGGCTGCAATAAATGAATTTGGGAAAATTGCTTTTTCCGAATTTTCAACAGTCCAAATGCGTCAAAATCTGGCGTTGGCTTATGCCATGGCGGGAGATACGGGGGCCGCTGAGAAAGTTGCCGGGTTGGATCTCTCTACTCAAAGGGTGGCGAATAATATGAAAATTTATGAGTATGTGCGAAATTTACCGGGAAATGAGGCTTTGAAATCGCTCATATTCCACGGAATAGTCCAATGAAATTGTGCCGTTTCATCCCATTCATATTCCTTTTGTTGCGACGGGACCGGGGGAGTGTCGCCGTGGAATTTGGACTGATATTTCCAGTCATTTTGGCGCTCGCTTTCACGGGTGTAGAGGCTGGGAAAATGCGGGTAGTCGATAACATAATGCAATCAGCGGCAAACGCTCTTGTAATACAGCTTCGTCATAAAAGCGCAGAAGAGCGCACTGAGATCTCAGCCGACACGGTTGCAATCCTTTTAACGGAAATTCTCTCATCCAGAGGCAACGGATGGGTGGGTACTGAAAATGTTACCGTTCAGCTTTTAAATTTGGGTCAAACTCATGCAGACGCGCCCAGTGGTGGGGGCGGGGATCAAATGAGATATCTTTTCTCGTATGAATTTCAACCAACTACACCAATATCAATTTTGTTTTTAAACGCATCCTTTCTCTCTCGTTCAATTGAAATAACGTCCCGAAATGGGGCAGAAGAGATTTGATGATCCTAAAACCATCCTCGCCTTTTTATGTGTGCGCGCAGGGTAGCTTAATGATTGAAGTTGCGGTTGCTCTTCCAGTACTTGTTCTGCTGTTGTTTGGAAGTTTTGATCTTGTCCGTTATGTACAGGCAGTTGGTAAGGTTGATATGGCTGTCAGTTCCATCGCGGCTGAATTACGAGACACAGATGAAATTGCCGATACAAATATCCCCGAAATTATCGCAGCGGCTGAGAGTACTTTATCATTTGGTGGGCTTGCGCCAACCGTTTCGATCGTGATTGAGGAGATAACTCTTGGGTCTGACGGTAACAGCATTACGTCTACGCTGATTAGTGATCCATCCTCTCCGGACGCCTGTACCCACCCGTCAGGTTTGGCGGCCTTGCCAGCGGCAACGGAGCAAGAGTTTGCACCTAATCAGCATTTAATTGCTGTCAAATTGTGTGCTGAATACGGGACGAATTTCTTTCTCTCATCTCTGATACCAACATCCGCACGGCAGATGTCCGCGTCCGCTATTGGCCACGCCAACTCTATTTTTCAAGGCATGACAGAATGAAAGCTGTGGATTCAAATTTGATTTCAAGGCTATCACAGGACGAGCGTGGTTCAGTTTTAGTTTGGCTGGCTTTTACTTTTTTACTTCTGTTTGGATCTTTAGCTTTGGCCGTTGATTTGGCACGGGTTTTTGTCTTTCAAACTCGACTGGATCTGGCAGCTGAGGCATCTTCATTGATAGCAGCCCAAAATTTATACCTGTTATCCGAAGACAATCTATTTGCATTGGCCTACGAAGTTGCTCGGAATAAAGTGGAAGATAATCCTTTTCCGTCTTTTACGACAGCGGGAGTGTTATTAGATGATTTTTCAATTTCGAAAACTGACGATGATGTAGGTGTAGAAGTTTCTCTTAAAGGGAAATTGCCGACAACGTTGCTGCGGTCTCTAAATTTTTTTGAGGACATTGAGGTCCAGGCAACCGCGATTGCAGAAATGACCTTCTCCAAAACAGAACTGGTTATGGTTATGGATAGTTCGTTAGCGGTAGAGGCAAGCGGAAAACTGAGTGAAATCAAGGCCGCAGCGACTTATGTCGTTGGGCAATTTGACCGGCTGGTTAGTGCTGGGAAAAAGATAAAACTCGCAATTGTTCCCAACGCAAACGTATTTATGAATGTTGCTCCCAATAAGGGATGGGTTCAATCTTCAGATTGGCCAGATGAGATAATTCCGCCGACCGTTCCCGGTATCACCATGTGGAGCGGTCCTCTTGAAAATCAACGGTGGTGTGTTGGTAGACGGCTAGGAACTGCGGCCATGTTACCGGTCACGCCAATTATAGAGCCATTCCCGTTGATACTGGCAATTGATAAAGAAATGGGAGCGGACGGGGTCAATGTTTTTTCAGTTACGACAGATGCCAATTGTGGAAATTCAACCATAAAATCTTTGTCAGCAAGCTTGCCTGGATTTAGCGGGTATATGGCAGATATCGACGCAGCGGGCGTTTTTGCAAGGGGGCGTAGTTTCGTCTGGGCCGAGCGATTACTGTCACCTGATTGGCAGGGAATTTGGAATGCGGATGTTGATACCCCGGTAGACTATGGAACAGACCTGAGAAAAGTAGTTTTACTTTTAACGGGAAGCGGCAACACAGGGAATTCACAAGATGAGTTGGATTTTTCTGAAAGTTGCGAAAGACTGAAACAATTAGGTGTTAACGTGGCCATTCTAAATTATGGAAGCGGCGTCTCGACCAATGCTAGATATGAGAGTTGTATTAGCGTGGGAGGTTTTTATGGAACGTTTGATGACAGTGCTTCGTTTAAAAGTTCTGTGGCTGATTTTGTGAAATCACTGACGTCCTCGCGGCTAACAGTTTTAAACTGAGCCCTACAGCGTTGGCAGGCTTTCCCAGTCTTCAGACATAACGAAAATGCGGCGCTGTTCAATCACGCGATCTCCACCAGATTTTCCAAAAGCGATATATTGGGGTCTATTTGTTTTGATGAGTATTTCTGTTAGTGCTTGATGGGTGTTCCTACCGTCCCAAATACGCCAATCTGTATCTAGTAGCCTGCTCATCCATCGCATCTTCGGTAAAATGCAATATCGGTCAATATCATCTGCTAAATTTGCTTGCAAATCACTGATTGTACACCAAAATTGTATTTCACAATCTTCGGCAACGCGGCCGGGAAGTGTTGTCTTCGCCTCTGTTGTCTTTGCTTTTTCAAAGAGAACACCCTTTACAAATGGGGATGATTTGATAGGTCCGGATTTAATCTCAGAAAGATCTAAAGTTTTTTTAGCAACTTCAGTCGTGCATAGGGGAAGTTGATGGTCAAATAGGCGATCCAATTTTCGCTTAAGATTATCTTTTTTGAGAGGCCCCACCCAGTTTTCTTCTAATTCTGAGGTTGCCGTGCTTGCATAGAATTTGATGGCAAGTTCCCAATGATTGACTTCTCCAGCATAAGAAAATAACAGATCTAACTCGCCATGAGTTTTGGTTTCATCCCGGATTTGCAAATTTGTTGCAAGTACGGTGACAGGTGCAATGTTTGAGAGCCAATAAAACACAAGATGCTCAAAATAAGTACCAAGGTTATATCGCTTCATTCCTGTGAGGAACTCTATAAGTGGATCTGGGTTGTCTTTAACGGACACCAAAAGCGCCGCTGTCTCAGGAAGAGACGCGAGATCAAACTCAGGGCGTGCTTTCGTGAGAAGAGGGGAGCTAATGACCCATTCGAGATCACTGGCCACATAGGGGCGAGTGTCACTTGTGTCGATCATCCCACACTCCCCCTCCAATGGTCCGTCATAGAAACCAGAGACGGCTAGCTGGTTTTTAATAGGTCCCGAATAACCAGCTCTAATTTGCTAAGTGAATTACACACTTCTGCAACAGTGCAGTTGGGTGCAATCTTTGGCATTTCTGAATCGCCCGTGCCCCAAACAGATTTGCGTTCCGGGTTTAGCCAAATAACACGTTTTGCTCGCTTCTTAATATCCCGCAAAATATCTGCCCGTGGATCGGCCCCATTAGATCGGCCATCGCCCAAGAAAATAACGGTCGTCCGGCTATCAATTTCATCGAAAACAAGGTCTTTGAAATCTTCCATAGCGCGGCCATAATTTGTCGACCGACCACCAAACATTTCAATGGCTTCTGGGATCGCCTCCTCCGGGCCATTATTTTCAAACAGATCTGTAATTTCTCCAAGCGTCCCTGAAAAAGCAAAAGACCTAACGTTGGGCAGAACTTCGTTCATGCTGTAGAGAAATAGTAATAAAAAACGGGCAACAGATGCCACGGACCCACTAACATCGCAAACGGCTAGGACTTTCGGGCGATCTTTTTCTTTTTGTTTCCAATGAGTTTCAAAAAGTAGGCCGTCGTAGGCGACGTTACGGCGCATGGTTTTTCGAATATCCAGGTGGCCGCGATTTTTGACCTTTCTAACCCTGGAATTCATATCCGTTAGGCGCCGCGCCATTTTTCGGACCATGTCTCGCATAATTCGAAAATCACGGTTTTCGATATTAGAGAGGCGAATTTTTTTCAAAACTTCTTGGCGGAACTGATTGCTTTTCCCGGCGCTGGTGAGCGCAAGTTGACGCTCCACCATATCGCGGGTGGCTTCAAATAAGACTGTTAAGCGCCGTGACAATTCTTCGGCGCCTTCTTCGTTTTCTGCACGCCGTCTATCGCTAATTTCTTGATTAACTTCAGCAAGTCCCATCTCATCGAGAACTCGCCGGGTAAACAGGCCTCGCTGAGTGCTCAAAACAATGTTCGATAAACCAATGGCCTCTGCCGCAGTATTCATAGACATGGTCAGGCCAGTTCGGTCAGCCTGCTCTAACATCTCGAGTAAGGTGCTGGGCTGCATGCCGCTTCCCTCACTTGGGGAAGATGCACTTCCTTCGCCACCACCACCGCCACCATCACCACTGGCGGACGGGGCGTTTTCAAGGTTGTCTAACGCTGCAAGTTGGGCATCTTCGCCGCCATCTGTGCTGTCGCTGTTTTCACTCTCATCAATATCACTGGCCTGTTCCAAAAGGTTTTCACCAAGATTGAGATCAGTGTCAATTGTGAAGAAATCGTCAAAACATTGATCGAAACTAACCATTTCATCTGTGGTCTTTGCCATAACTTGAGACAAAGCAGATTTCAGTAAATTTCGATCGGAGTAGCCAAGCAGATCGATAGTTCGCGCAGCATCTAACACTTCGCCGATTGAGACAGGGACATCTGCATAGCGCAGCATGTCCACAAACTCGGCAAGAGGCCGGTTCATTAGCGCGTTACCTTTTTAGCTTCCGCAACCATCTTCGGAATTTCTATGTGCATGTTGTCAATGTCATCTTCAAATTTGAGAAGCATGTTCAAAGTATTACGAACGATTTCAGTATCAAGGCTATCTGCATGCAAGAGAAGTAAGGTCCGTGCCCAGTCAATTGTCTCACTGACGGCGGGGAGTTTTTTCAAATCTTGGGTCCGCAGTTGTTGCACAAACGCCACCAGCTGGTTTCTGAGGTTTTCACTAACTTCAGGAACTCGGGTTTCAATGATTTGACGTTCACGGTCGCTGTCAGGGAAGGGAATGTATAAATGCAGGCAACGGCGTTTAAGCGCATCGCCCATTTCCCGGCTGTTGTTACTTGTGAGGAAAACGATCGGTTTTGTTTTCGCTTTGATGGTTCCAATTTCAGGAACAGTAATTTGATAATCTGAAAGAATTTCCAGCAAGTACGCTTCAAACTCATGGTCAGATTTGTCAATTTCATCGATCAATAAAACCGTCTGCTTTTCCGATTTTATGGCTTGTAATAGCGGACGGGCTTCTAGGAACTGCTCAGAGAAAAAGTGATCACCAAATTGGTGCAATTTATCCATTGAGGCGTCAAGCCCTTGCGCATCCTCCAGCAGATCACCGAGTTTTTCTTTTAGGATTTGTGTATAGAGAAGCTGCTTGCCATATTTCCATTCATAAAGCGCTTTGCTTTCATCAAGACCTTCATAGCATTGCAATCGGATCAGATCTGCGCCCATAAGCTCGGCAGTTGCTTTGGCAAGCTCAGTTTTACCGACACCCGGAGGGCCTTCTACCAAAATAGGCTTGTCCAGTTTTTGAGACAGGTAAATGCACGTCGCAATGTGCATATCACATATATATCCGGCGCCTTCAAAACGTTTCTGAATGTCTTCGATGGCCGCGGTGGGCTCTTTATCTACAAGTGTCACGTAAAAGTTCCATATCTGGTGCAGCGAACTGTGCTTGCGGTGTATTATTTTTTATTGTTTTCTTCAAACCGTTCACTTCATTAGCAGGAAAAGTATCATAATTCCAGCTTTTGAAACTGCATCCAATTGCATCTCACTGGACAGAGAGTTCTGGGCGCGGTAAAAGGCGAGGCTAGGCAACAGCTTATTCGTGTAATTGAAATTGTATCCATATTGTCTGCCGCCACGGCGACGGAGTTTGAAAAAATGACAACAGCAAAAGAAATTCGGTCCGGATTTTTGAACTATTTCGAAAAGAATGACCATCAGATCGTTGAGAGTTCACCGTTGGTTCCGCGGAATGATCCTACGTTGTTGTTTACAAACGCGGGCATGGTTCAGTTTAAAAACGTTTTTACTGGTCAGGAAAAAAGACCTTACGACCGTGCTGTGACAACGCAGAAATGCGTGCGCGCTGGTGGTAAGCATAATGATCTTGAAAACGTTGGCTATACAGCACGTCATCATACCTTTTTTGAAATGCTCGGAAACTTCTCGTTTGGGGATTATTTCAAAGATAACGCCATTGAACTTGCATGGAATTTACTGACAAAAGAGTTTGGAATTCCTCAGGAAAAATTGCTGGTCACTGTCTACCATGACGATGAAGAGGCCGTAGCCCTTTGGAAAAAAATTGCAGGCCTGAAAGACGATCGGATCATTCGGATTGCCACGTCTGATAATTTTTGGTCAATGGGTGACACGGGACCGTGCGGGCCTTGCTCCGAGATCTTTTATGATCACGGCGAGAATATTCCTGGTGGCCCTCCGGGCTCTCCCACTGAAGACGGGGACCGGTTTATTGAAATTTGGAACCTTGTGTTCATGCAGTTTGAGCAACAAGGCGATGGATCACGCCTGAACCTTCCAAGCCCATCCATTGATACGGGTATGGGGCTGGAGCGGGTTACGGCCATTCTGCAAGGCAAGCATAACAATTACGATATCGACATGATGCGGAAACTTATTGAGGCATCTGCGGAAGCCTCTAACGTTTCGGCTGATGGCGAGTTTGTCGCTTCTCACCGTGTGATAGCAGACCATCTTCGGTCATCTTCATTCTTGATGGCAGATGGTGTCTTGCCATCTAACGAGGGCCGAGGATATGTTCTGCGCCGGATTATGCGCCGCGCTATGCGCCACGCCCATATCTTAGGTGCTAAAGATCCAATGATTTGGAAGTTGGTGCCGGCACTTGTTGAAGAGATGGGCGCCGCATTCCCTGAATTGGAGCGCGCACAATCTTTGATCACTGAGACTTTGAGGTTGGAGGAAACTCGCTTTAAGGAAACACTGGGCCGCGGCCTCAAATTATTGTCTGATGCCACAGAAACTCTGGAAGACGATGAGGCTTTGTCAGGAAGCGTTGCGTTTAAATTATATGATACCTATGGCTTCCCGCTTGATTTGACCAAAGACATTTTACGCGGCCAAGACAGGGCGTTGGATGAAGCTGGGTTCGATACTGCAATGGATGCGCAGAAAGCTGCCGCTCGTGCTGCATGGTCAGGATCAGGGGAGGCCGTAACGGATCGCCTGTGGTTTGACTTATATGACAAACATGGCGCTACAGAATTCCACGGATATCAAACCGAGGTTACCGAAGGTCAAGTTCAAGCCATTATCATCAACGGCGAAGAAGCTGAAACAGCTGAAACTGGCGCTGATGTCATGGTTGTCTTGAACCAGACGTCTTTCTATGGCGAGTCCGGTGGCCAGGAAGGGGATATGGGGTCCCTGAAATCTGAAAACGGGCTTGAAATTGAGATTACAAACACACTCAAAAAAGAAAACTTATTTATCCATGTCGGTAAAATATTAAGTGGATCGGTTAGTACTGGTGATGCCGTTGCGACCCATGTGGCAAGTGGCCGCCGGGCGCGATTACAGGCTCATCATTCAGCCACGCATTTGCTCCATGAAGCCCTGCGTCAGTTGCTAGGTGATCATGTTATGCAAAAAGGATCATTGGTTGCAGAAGATCGCTTGCGCTTTGACATCGCTCATCAAAAACCAGTGACACCAGAAGAATTGGCACAGGTCGAAAAAGATGTGAACGACCACATTCGGGTAAATGCTGAAGTGGATATACACATAACAACACCTGCCGAGGCTATCAAATCTGGAGCCATGGCGCTGTTTGGTGAAAAATACGGTGATGAAGTCCGCGTTGTTTCCATGGGCGGACCAGATGCTGGTAAAGGCTCAGGTAAATCATATTCTACGGAACTCTGCGGTGGCACTCATGTGAGGCGAACTGGCGATATCGGTTTTGTTAAAATCGTTAGCGAAAGTGGTTTGGCAGCGGGTGTTCGCAGGATCGAAGCCGTTGCAGGTGCAGCCGCCCTTGATTATGTAAATCAGCGAGAGAAAATCATCACTGATACTGCCGCAGCCTTGAAATCGGCCCCTGCTGAACTTGTTAGCCGGGTAACCGGTCTGCTAGATGAGCGGAAGCGCCTTGAAAAAGAGCTGAAGGACACACGGAAGAAGCTTGCAACTGGCGGTGCCAGTGCTGATCAAGCTGTAGAAGACGTGGCGGGTGTTTCTTTTGTCGCGCGCTTGCTTGAAGATGTACCACCGCGTGATCTGAAGCCAATGGCTGATGAAATCAAAGCGCAGATTAAAAGCGGTGTCGTTGTTCTGATTGCGGCTAACGATGGCAAAGCGTCAATTGTGATCGGCGTAACCGATGATCTAACAGGTAAAATCAGTGCGGTGGATTTGGTTCGCGCAGGATCTGAGGCGCTTGGCGGTAAAGGTGGCGGCGGACGTCCTGATATGGCGCAAGCCGGCGGACCAGATGCCAGCAAAGGATCAGATGCTGTAAACGCGATTAAACTTGCGATATCCCAGTAATTAATTTTTAACCAGTTAAATAAAATAAGAACGGCAGGATCCCATCCTGCCGTTCCTTCTGTGCAATGCGGAAGCACAGAACGCCTCCGAGTGACTCCTCGGATTCCCCTCTGCACATATATTTTTATGTCTTGTAAAGGGAAGCCAATTATTGAATTTAATTGATGGCGATGATGTGGCAGCTTCATGATGAAAGTGTGATATATCGCGCACGCTCCACAACTTGCCGAGAAAAGTAGTGGCAGCGTTTCACATTCCGAAGAGGCGACAGAAAGGCCTTATAATAAAGGACCTTGAGACAGCAGCTAAGCTGATTTCGGATTTTTAACCATTGCCCTCGTCAGGAATTTTGCGAGCAAACTGACAAACTCTTCACGGCTTTTCCCCATGCGGTAAGCTTGCGGTGCGGACGACTGAATTATCCCCATCATCGCATGTCCCATTAGCTCAGGGTCAACATCATCGTAGAGCTCGTCTTTACTTTTGCATTCGGTCAAAATTTTGATAAAGCCCGCTGCAAATTTACTCCGCACAACTTTTGCCGTCGAATCTGTTGGGTCGAAAACTTTCGTATCGACAAGCGCAGAACGGAGCAACCCAGGGTTTTGTTCTGCAAACTCCTGAATAGCTGTTAGGGCGTAGTTGATATATTCTTCGAAGCTTTCGACGTTCGGAATTCGAGATTGTACGAAATCATGTAGGTCTTCTTGAGCTTCACTAGCAAAGGCCATGAATATTTCGCGTTTGTCATGGAAGTGACTGTAAAAGGTCCCATGCGCAACGTCAGCCTCACGTGCAATGTCTTGCGGGCGAGTTTCATGGTAGCCGTGTTTGATAAATAACTTCCGCGCAGCGGCTAAAAGCCGGTTCCGTTTTTCAGCTTTGCGCTTACTCGCACGATCGGTTGCAATCTTCCCAACTAGTGCCTCCGTCATGTTTGTGTAACCCCTTATTATTTTTTTTGCAGCTGGCGCTGGAGTTTTTAGTGACAATTTGTCAATATCCTAAAACACTACCAGTCAGCCCGATAAAATTGAACTAAAAAAATGTGGGAGAAAAGGCCGGCATGAATAATGCGATACCATTTAGAACAATGAACCGCCCAGAACCGGATATCTCCGTTGAGAAAAACTCGGATGGCTCATATCTTATACACAGTAATATAGCAATCGGAGAGTTCGAGACCAATGCCGCGAGCTTCTGGCTCCGCTCTGCAGACGAGTTCCCAAACCGTCCATTTTTGGTGAAATGTGGACCCAATGAAGATTGGCCCGAACTCACCTATGGTGAGGCCAGAGATAAAGCAAACCAGATAAGTACTTGGTTGTTGTCAAAGGGATATACCCAAGAAACGCCTATTTTGATTTTGTCGAGTAACAGCTTTGCCCATGCATTACTTGCCATGGGTGCCATGCAAATTGGTGTTCCAATCGTCCCCGTATCTCCCTCATTTTCATTGATGAGCCGGAATTTTGAAAAACTGAAATACGCAGCGGACTTGGTGCAGCCAAAAATGGTTTTTGCAGAAGATGGAAACGTTTTTTCAAATGCCGTAAATGCCCTTACTGGAAACGGCTTTGATGTTGTGACAGTTGGTGGCGATCGCCATGGCGGCATAACATTTGATGATCTTCTTGTGACGGTAGATGACGGCGCTGTAAGTGCTGCACGGTCACGAGTTGAACACGATACACTGGCCAAAATTCTTTTCACTTCTGGCTCAACCGGGATGCCCAAAGCAGTTCCGAACACTCATCGGATGATATGTGCCGGACAGAAGATGCAGGAGTTAGTCTCAGAACCTCGTGATCCAATTGGCGATCAAAGCCATGTTCTCGACTGGTTGCCTTGGCATCATACCTTTGGGGGTAATGTAAACTTCTTTAGTATCATCAGGCTTGCAGGTACTTTGTATATGGATGATGGCAAACCCATACCGGGTTTGTTCGAACGAACCATTGAAAACATAAAACGCATTCGACCCAGTCGCTACAGCAGTGTTCCAACGGCTTATAGTTTTCTGTTGGATCGCATGGAAAAGGACGAAGAGCTCGTCGATGCCTTTTTCGACCGAGTAAAAATTTGCCAATATGGCGGAGCTGCCTTGTCTCAAGAATTGTTCGAGCGCATGCAGGTTCTGGCTATTAAACATACAAAAATGCGCATGCCATTTGGGACCGGTTGGGGATCGACTGAGACCACAGGCATGGGAACTGCGGTTTATTGGGAAGAAGATCGAGTTGGGCTTATTGGGGTTCCTTATTCAGGTGTACAAGTGAAACTGGTTCCTGTTTCAAATAAGTTTGAAATCCGAATTAAAGGACCCCATGTTCACACAGGTTATTACAAACGGCCTGATCTAACCGAGGAATATTTCGACAGCGATGGGTTCTACTGCATGGGAGATGCCGTGAACTTTATGGATTTGGATCAACTGGAAAGAGGTCTCGTGTTTAGCGGCCGTGTTTCCGAAGATTTCAAACTGGCAAATGGCACCTGGGTTGAGACGGGAAGTCTACGTCTTAATTTGATCGATGCGCTAGACCCTTTGGTCCGTGATGTGGTTATTGCGGGACACGACAGGGAAAACATAGGCATATTGATTGTGCCAAACGAAGCGGTGATGAAGCAAGCCGGTGATAACGGCTTTGTCGCAAGCGGTGTGGGGAGTGTTGTCGATACTCCCGCGATCATAAACGCGATTAAAGGGAAACTAGATCACTACCATTCAGAAAATAGAGGTAAGAGCCGGTTCGTTGCCCATGCGCTTGTGATGGGAGCGCCGCTTTCTTCCGATAGCAACGAAATAACTGACAAACAATATATCAACCAATCTGCCGTTCTTGAGAATAGAGCGGAACTGGTGGAACGACTATATAATGAAGTCTCACCCCCAGAGATTTTGCAATTCAAATAAAGGAAATAAAAATGACAGAATTAAATAAACAGTGGCTGCTGAAATCTCGCCCTCACGGGGAACCTACTCTTGATAATTTCGAAATGGTTGAAACAGCTATTCCCGAGCCGGCCGACGGTGAGTTCTTACTGAAAACAATTTACATGTCACTCGACCCATATATGCGGGGCCGGATGAATGACAGTAAAAGCTATGCGGTAAGTGTTGAACTGGGAGAGCCCATGTCTGGCGGCGGTATCGCTGTTGTTGTGAAGTCTAACAACGCCCGCTTCAAAGAAGGCGACTATGTTGTGGCAATGACCAAATGGCAGGGCTACAGCATTTCAAACGGAGAAGGGGTCATGAAACTGGATCCAGCTATTGCGCCGATCTCAACAGGCGTCGGAGTTCTTGGGATGCCAGGTATCACGGCCTACGCTGGCTTACTGGAAATTGGTAAACCCAAAAAAGGCGAAACCGTTGTTGTATCTGCAGCGTCCGGCGCAGTTGGATCTATCGTTGGTCAGGTTGCCAAAATTAAGGGCACTAGAGTTGTCGGTATCGCAGGATCACCTGAAAAATGCGCGTATGTTGTTGACGAGCTTGGGTTTGATATCTGTGTAAATTATAAAGATGCAGATTTTGTTGAGCAGCTTGGCGCTGCGTGCCCAGACGGCATCGATGTTTATTATGAAAATGTGGGCGGCGCTGTCTTTGATGCGGTTTTCCCTCTAATGAACGATTTCTCCCGTATACCGCTTTGCGGCCGTATTGCAAATTACAACATGACTGAAGATCCAGAAGGTCCGAACAAACTTCCTGCCTTCTTTGGACAAATGTTAGTGAAGCGAATTACTCTTAGAGGTTTCATAAGTTTTGACCATTATGATCTCCTTCCGCAATTCCTGAAAGATATGGGGAGCTGGGTTCGCGGAGGTCAGGTGAAATACAAAGAAGATATTGTGGATGGCATTGAAAATGCACCAGAAGCGTTCCTTGGATTGCTTAAAGGCAAGAATTTTGGAAAGCTGCTGGTTCAAGTTTCAGACGATCCAACACGCGGATAAGTTAAGAATAAAGCTGAAAACAGTCAAAACCTTGGAAGGAAAAATTAATGACTGCAATTACTGAATTAGTAAGTTTCGACGTAGAGGGAAGCGTAGGAATTGTGACAGTCGATAATCCCCCCGTAAATGCGTTAAGCGCGGGCGTTCGCGAAGGTATTAAAGGTGGCATTATTGCTGCAAATAAAGATGATGCTGTTACGTCGATTGTCTTGTTTTGTAATGGCCGTACGTTTATTGCGGGCGCCGATATTACGGAATTTGGCAAACCTATGGTGGGTCCAAGCCTGCTTGAAGTTATTGTCGGAATTGAAGGATCTAGCAAACCAGTTGTGGCCGCTATTCATGGCACAGCGCTTGGCGGTGGCCTAGAGACAGCTCTTGGTTGTCATTACCGGGTTGCAAGTCCAGCTGCGAAAGTTGGCCTTCCTGAAGTGAAGCTTGGCATTTTGCCAGGTGCTGGCGGAACACAACGCTTACCACGTGTTGTTGGCGTTCCAATGGCTCTGGAAATGATTGCAGGTGGAGCTCCGATTGGATCTGCGAAAGCAGCCGAAGTTGGTCTTGTTGATGAAGTGATCGAAGGTGACTTGAGAGCTGGCGCCATTGCGTTTGCTATAAAAGTTGTTGCTGAAGGTCGTCCACTGGTGAAAATCAGTGATCAGGATGATAAACTGCAAGAAGCAAAAGACAATCCTGCTATTTTCGATGATTTCCGTAAATCTATCGCCCGGAAAACACGGGGCTTTGTTGCACCAGAAAACTGCATTAAAGCGGTTCAGGCAGCTGTCGAACTTCCGTTCGTTGAAGGCCTTAAACGCGAACGTGATTTGTTCGTGGAGCTCATGGGCGGCGAGCAATCCTTTAGCCAACGTTATTTCTTCTTCTCTGAGAGATTAGCTGCCAAAATTCCTGACGTGCCAAAAGATACACCACTGCTTGATATTAATTCATGCGGTATTATTGGTGCAGGCACAATGGGCGGCGGTATCGCCATGAACTTCCTGCAAGCTGGTATCCCGGTGATCATCGTGGAAACACAGCAAGAAGGATTGGACAAAGGTCTGGCGCTGATTAAAAGCAATTACGCGGCGACAGTGTCAAAAGGTCGGATGAGCCAAGCTGCAATGGATAAATGTATGTCCTTGCTGTCAGGCACCGTCAAGCTTGAAGACATAAGTGACGTTGATATCGTGATCGAAGCGATTTTCGAGAATATGGAAGTTAAGAAAGAAATCTTCCAGAAACTTGATGCGATTTGTAAAGACGGAGCAATTCTTGCGACCAATACTTCTACATTGGACATTGATGAAATCGGTGAAGCAACTAATCGTCCTGAATCTGTGATCGGTCTTCATTTCTTCAGCCCAGCAAATGTTATGAAATTGCTTGAAGAAGTTCGCACGAAGAAAACCAGCCACACTGTTATGGCAACTTGTATGGCGCTGGCTAAGCGTATTGGCAAAGTTCCTGCCATGGTTGGCGTATGCGAAGGTTTTGTGGGTAACCGTATACTCCATCGCCGTTCAGAGCAGGCGACAGCTTTGCTTATGGAAGGTGCGATGCCTGCAGATGTGGATCGCGTTCTGTTTGATTTTGGCTTGCCAATGGGACCATTTGCAATGTCCGATTTGGCTGGTAACGATGTGGGATGGCGTATCCGTCAGGGTAAAGGCGTAACAAGTCCAGTTGCAGATGCAATTTGCGAACTTGGACGCTTCGGTCAAAAAACTGGTTCAGGGTACTATGAATATAAAGAAGGTAGCCGGACACCAATATCTGACCCAATTGTCGAAGATATCATTGTAAAAGCCTCTAAGGCTGCTGGTATCGATCGCCGTGATATTTCAGATGATGAAATTTTGAAACGGTGCATTTATCCGATGATCAACGAAGGCTCTAAAATCCTTGAAGAAGGTATCGCAACACGCGCCAGCGATATCGATGTTATTTGGGTTTATGGGTATGGCTGGCCGATTTACCGCGGTGGACCAATGAGATACGGCGATGCTATAGGTCTTAAAAACGTCTATGAAACATTGCTCGAATATCAAAAAGAACATGGTGATTTCTTCAAACCAAGCGCGTTGTTAGAGCGTTTGGCGAAAGAAGGGAAGACCTTCCAAGACGCCTAGGTGTTTCTGGAAATAATGTAGAAAAGCCCCGCATTCTCGCGGGGCTTTTTTATGCTTCGTCTTTGTGAGCCCATGCAATGTAAAGGGCCGGGATTAGAGACAAAGAAAAAACGAATGCTGAGATTAAGAACACATCTTCAAAGGTGTTGGTCAGCATTTGAATATTGTCTGCAGCATCTAAAATACCGCCCTCAACAGTGCTGATGGCAATGGCTGTGTGGTGTTCTGTTCGTGCGGTAATTAACAGCGCTGTGAGGTTCACGCCAATAGTACCGCCAAGCATACGCACGAAATTTAACGCGCCCGAGGCCTCTGGAACCATGAGTGGCGGCACGATTGATAGTGCAAATGTACTGTTGGACGGCATAATAAACCCAAGGCCAATACGGCCCACAATGATCCAACCCGCTAAGAATAGGTAGCTGGTATCTTTGGTCGAAAAACTAATTACTATTGAAGCGACTATGAAGACGGTTTGCCCAAATAAAATCAACCTGTAGGCCGGCATCTTATCAATAAGGCGTCCAACGATGGGAAAGACAAAAGCGAGGAGAAGTCCGGCAGGAAGTAAGAGCAAGCCTGCGTCTGTTGCGCTAGAAGATTGCACGGTTCTCGCAAAAAGTGGAATGGTGTAAAAACTGGAAAACATGCCAGCTGTAGTAAGCGCACCAATTACAGCAGAAGACGTAACGCGCAAATTTTTGAACATTCTAAGGTCAACTAATGGCGCAGTACTTTTAATATCTCGCAGGAAAAAAAGCAGTAATGAAAGGCCTGAAATTAAAAGGTATGGATAAACTTGAAAGCTGCCAAAGGGGTAAAATTGGCTGTTGGATAATCCCGTCAAGAGGCACCCGACCGACAGGGCAATAAAAACTAAACTTCCGAAATTGAATTGCCCGGGTTTTTGATTAGTGTCTTTATCGGGTAATAAATAGGCCCCGCAGCAGCCTGCTATAAAGGCTAGCGGGATAACCACGGCAAACGTCGTATGCCAATCCATGCTGTCTGTAATAATGCCGCCAATGACAGGCCCCATTGCTGGACCAATGACAACACCCATGCCAAACAGACCCATGGCGCGTCCTCTCATGTTGGCTGGGAACAATAGAAAAACCAATGCCATGGACAAGGGTTGTAAAAAGCCGGCACCAGTGCCTTGCAGTAATCGCGCAACCACAAGAACTTCATAACTCTCAGAAAACCAGCCGAGCAGACTGCCGACAATAAAGGATGTAATGGCAATTAAAAATGTAAACCGCGGTCCGATCCGCTTCATTAGCCACGCGGTTGTCAGCATGGCGACGCTGGACGCACATAAAAACGCAGTGGACATCCATTGAGCAGAACCTTGAGTGATTTGAAATGTCGCCATGATATCGGTCAAGGCAACATTCACCATGGTCGAGGAGAATATGGTCGTTAGCAAACCCAGAACGACAGTAAATCCAGCGACCCATTTATAGGCAGGGCCAAATTTTTCGCGAAGCGCTGTGTTTCGATCCATTCTCATGATTTACGATCAAACTCTTTGCGGAGCTCGTCGTTATGTTGTCCCAATGCCGGGATAGGACCAAACTGATCTTTAGTTCCCGCAAAGGAGATAGGGGATGCCACAAGGTTCACAGGTCCGTTTGGACTTTGTACTGTCGTTCGTTCCAGCTGTGGATGTGCGGATAAGTCAGCAACTGAATTGAGCGCGCCAAAAGCGATGCGGGCTGCTAGTAGTTCTTCTGCGGCTTCGTCTCGGTCCATTTTCTTGAAAATTTCGTTTATTTCATCGTGTAAGGCAATCCGATTGGCGACACGATCAATATTCGTCTTATATCTTGGATCCTCTACCAGATGCGGCGCGCTTAGCGCTTTATCACATAGATTTTGCCATTCAGTTTGATTTTGGATGGAAATAACGATTTTTTCACCGTCTTTAGTATCAAACGCTTCATAAGGTGCGATCGACGGATGGCTAAGGCCGCCCCGTCCCGGAGCTTTGCCGCCATATTCCTGGTGCAGGAGGGGGACTGTCATCCAATCGGCCATACCTGCGAACAGAGTAGATTTGATCGCTTTGCCAATCCCGGTTTTCTGGCGCTCGTATAGAGCTTCAAGAACCGCAACCAAACCATGCATACCGGCCGCAATGTCACAAACGGAAACACCTACTCGGCCCGGCTCTTCGGGAGACCCCGTTACCATGGCGAGGCCTGTTTCTGATTGCACGAGCATGTCGTAGGCCTTCATTTTTGCAAAAGGGCCTTCCTCGCCATAGCCTGATATATCGACGGTTATTAATTGAGGCCTGTCTCGTCTTAGAGCTTCGCTATCTAAGCCAAACCGATTTACAACGCCGGGGGCCAAGTTCTGAATGAAGATGTCAGCCTCTGAAATTATGGTTTTTAAAAGAGTGAGATCATCGTCATTTTTGATATCAAGCTGGATTGATTGCTTGCCCCGATTAAGCCAAACAAAATAGGCACTTTCGCCATTTACAACAGAGTCATACTGGCGGGCAAAATCGCCTTCTGGGCGCTCAACCTTAATCACACGAGCACCAGCATCGGCAAGTCGGGAGGAAAGGTAGGGAGCTGCTACAGCTTGCTCAAGCGAGACGACAAGGATATCATCCA
>JBALWO010000001.1:234398-235457 GCA_036960775.1 Pseudomonas marincola
CGATTTGAAAAATATTGGACGGTTGAAGAGTATTTGACCTACAAACCTGATCAGGTCTCAAAAAGTAATTTGTTTGTAAACCGCGTTAGGGCAGCTGCGATCCCTGCCTCTAATCTTAAAAAGCCAATTCGGATAGCGGTTGTTTATCCAGGATTACAAGCATCCGATTATTGGAGACGTAGTATTGTGTCTTTTGAAAAACGGCTTAAGGAATTGAAGACTCCTTATGAATTAGTTTCTCATTTCACAAAACCTGGTCTCACTGTTCATGAACAGAGCAATAAAATTGGCGAATTTCTGGCTGCAGGCGCAGATTATTTGATTTTTACGCTCAATGTTAGCCAACACAAGCCACTTATTGAAAAAATTATGAAAGGTGGTCGTACGAAAATCATCCTTCAGAATATTACGACCCCTTTGAAAAGTTTTAAATTAAAGCAACCTTTTCAATATGTTGGGTTTGACCATGCCATTGGAACAGAGTATCTTGCGGAAAAATATTTGAAGATTTTCGGTGGTAAAGCTGACTACGCGATAATGTATGGAACTCCCGGTTACGTCAGTGAAATGCGGGGCGGGACTTTTTTGCGCCAGATGGAAAAACACGCGGGAATGACGCTTAAAGAGTCTTATTACGTGGGGTTTAATCGGGATAAATCCTATAAGGCGGCGAAGGATTTATTAAAAAACCACCCAAACATTAAATTCGTGTTTAGCGCCTCGACCGATATAGCGCTTGGTGTTTTAGATGCGTTACGTGAAGAGGGACGAATGGGCGACATTATTACTAATGGGTGGGGCGGTGGAAGCGCCGAACTTGCTGCAATTCAAGCCGGCGATCTAGACTTTACAGTGATGAGAATGAATGACGATAACGGAGTTGCAATGGCTGAAGCTATGGTAATGGATCAGCAAGGAAATGTAAGCGCGGTTCCCACTATTTTTTCGGGAGATATGGTGCTGGTTGAAAAAAGTATGACTGACAGTGAAATAATGGAACTAAAAAACCGTGCCTTCAGATATTCAAACTAAAAAAACATCAGTTGTAAATAAAGCATC
>JBALWO010000001.1:235557-306047 GCA_036960775.1 Pseudomonas marincola
TATCGGCAGATGGCACGCTCATTTCAGATGTTGATACAGAACTATACCCTTTCCCGGAAATTGAAGAACACATCAAACAGTCCGAAGCTGGAGACAGTAAATGGTTTTGGGCTTTAGGGCCTAACAAATCGGAGGGAACCCGAACTCTTCTGATCTATTACAAACAACAACTGTTAGACCGAGCTACGGGACGTCTGGAAGGGTATCTCGTCGGCGGTTTATTCTTAAATGATAATGGATTATTGGTTGAAGAGATTAGGCAGAAAACCGGTGCAGTTGCGACAAGCTTACTTCACGATGACGATGTTTTGGCATGGCACCGGGAAGACTTGATCCATTCATGGGAGGCACAGGATGCAGGAGATGAACCTCATCCAGTCGTAGATAATCAATACGAGTTTTTTATCTCAAAACAAATCCTTGCTGACTATTTTCCAGACGCTGGTTTTCGGGTTCATTCCATTTT
Organism: Pseudomonas marincola; assembly: GCA_036960775.1. GTDB lineage: Bacteria > Pseudomonadota > Alphaproteobacteria > Sneathiellales > Sneathiellaceae > Sneathiella. Next base: position 236,024 of record JBALWO010000001.1, read on the forward strand.
GCCCATTACCTATAAAGATAAATTAGACCAGTTAAACTTGATCTCGGCTTTGTTAGGACTGGCTTTAATATCCGGACTTTCTGTGGGCTCAATATTTTTTGGTCAGGTTATAATTATTAGACCTCTTAAAAAACTTATAGGTTATGCCCGAAAAGTGGAAAAAAGAGAGCCTGACCCAAAGCTGCCAGTTTCAATAATTAGAGAATTCAATGAGGTCGGACGTAATCTTGAACGGGTTCTGTCAGCCCTACAGGACAGTGAAAAGCGATTTGAAGATTTTGCAAGTGTGACATCAGATTCCATTTGGGAAACAGATATTGATAATCGTTACACTTTTGTTTCCCGTCAAAATGATCCCAACCGAAATGAGACTATAAGTAATATTCTTGGGAAAACCAGACGGGAAATTATCGGCGCCGATTCTGATGCCGATCTTTGGGAAGCACATAGCGAGTTAATTCGACAACGATTACCTTTTAAGAATTTTATATTTGAGCGAGCTGGGGAAGACGGAGAAATAATTTTCAGGTCAACAAGCGGTAAACCAATGTTTGATGATCAGGATCGGTTCCTTGGGTATAGAGGAACCTCTTCGGATATTACGGCCGAGATCAAATCTCAACGTGAGGCTGAAAAAATCCAAAATCAGTTGAGGCAATCTCAAAAATTGGAGGTTGTCGGTCAACTCACTGGCGGTATTGCTCATGATTTCAATAATCTGCTGGCTGTAGTTATCGGTAATCTAGAGCTTTTCATGGAGAAAGAGGGGCTGGATGATTTAGGAAAAAAAATGCTCTCGGATGCCATGAGGAGCGCCGAAAAAGGTGCGGCCTTGACCCATCAATTGTTAGCGTATTCTCGCCAGCAAGCCTTGCAACCTGCCATAGTCCGACCACGTGATGTTATTTTGGGCGTTGAGTCTTTATTGAAGCGAGCAATTGGCGAGAGTATTGAGCTCAAAATAGCCTTGGAAGATCAAAGGTCAATTTTGGTTGATCCAAACGAGCTTGAGAATGCGTTGATGAATTTGGTTGTAAATGCGCGTGATGCTCTTGAGGGAACTGGCTCCATAACCATTGAAAGCTTTGATATCGAAATCGATGAAGAATATGCAGCGACATATCATGGCTTCGACAAAGGAAATTATGCCTGCATCGTGGTAACCGATACAGGAAGTGGTATTCCTAAAAGTGTCCAAGATCGAGTGTTCGAGCCGTTTTTTACAACAAAAGAAGTTGGTGAAGGCAGCGGGTTAGGGTTGAGTATGGTGTTTGGCTTCGTCAATCAATCCGGCGGGAATATAACAATCTATAGCGAAGAAAATAAAGGAACATCGATTAAACTGTTTTTGCCTATTGTTGAGGGAACTTCCGATCCAATACTTCGTGTAGAGTCTGATATAATCCAATACGGAGAGGGAGAGCTTGTCTTGATTGTGGAAGATGATGAACAAGTTCGGGAACTTGTCGCCGCACAGTTACAATCTATTGGGTATAAAACCTTAGAATGCGAAAATGGGGTTGAAGCAATGGCTCTTTTGAAGGCTGAAAACATTGATGTCCTGTTATCGGACGTAATTTTACCCAAAGGCATGAGTGGCGTTGATATTGCCTGGGAAGCACATGAGAGTAACTCTAAGCTTCCCATTGTATTGATGTCAGGGTTTACAGGGCAATCTTTCGTGACGAAAACAGCAATGCCAGAGGGTGTCGACGTCTTGTTCAAGCCTTTTACAAAACTCAAACTTTCAGAAGCTATTTCTAAAGCTAAATCAATATAGCCTGAAAACGTACTTACACCCTCTGTCTGTTACAAATTGATCAAATTACGTAACCACTTTTCTGAAGAGGCAATTCTCTGATGCGATCGTTGTTCGCTGCAAAAATTGCGTTGGTCAGCGCTGGCGCTATCGGCGGGGTAGCCGGTTCGCCGCCACCGCCCAATGGGCGTCCAGATGCAGCGATATGGACAGAAATTTCAGGACAATTTTCAAGTCGAACCATATCGTAATTAGGGAAGTTGTCTTCGGCGACCTGCCCATTTTCAATGGTGATTTCACCGAACAACGCCGCTGATAGACCAAAGATAATGCCGCTTTCCATTTGGGAAATTAGGCCATCTGGGTTGAGAACTTCACCGCAGTCGACCACGCATGTGACCTTATCAACGCTAAGCTCTTTATCCGCACCAACGGTGACTTCCACAACTTGACCGACGATGGAGCCAAACGACTCGTGTAAGGCAACGCCTCTGCCGCGACCCTTTGGTAATGGGTTATTCCAGTCGCTGACTTCAGCTAATTTTTTAAGCACATTCTTGAAGTCATTGTGATTTGCGAGATGGTCCATTCTGAACGCTACTGGGTCTGCTTTTGCGGCCCACGCGAGTTCATCCATGAAACTTTCCGTAAAGAATGCGTTGTAAGAGTGTCCAACGCTGCGCCAATAACCAACAGGAATCGCGGTGGGGCTTGGAAAATGTTCCATCAGTTTATTTGTGAACTGATAGGGAATATCCGCAGCTCCTTCTGCTGTTGTGTTGTCAGGCATATCTGTGTTCGCCCAAGGAATAAGACGATTGACAAAAGATCGCGTTACGGACGGAGAGGCAACACGGTTATGCCACGCGGCAACGGAGCCATTTTTGTTAAGTGACGCACTGAACTTTGAGAGGGCAGCTGGACGGTACATATCGTGTTGGATGTCATTTTCACGGGTCCATATCAGTTTCACAGGACGGCCTTTTAGCGCCTTGGCAATGGTTACAGCCATGACAACAAAATCGGTCTCCAGGCGCCGCCCAAATCCGCCACCAAGGAAGGTGTTGTGGATTGTGACATTTTCTGCGGGGACGTCAGCAGTCTGTTCTGCGATCCAGCTCATCAATGTTGATGTTTGGTTCGGAACCCAGACTTCAACATCATTGTCACCTACCTTCGCCGTACAGTTCATAGGTTCCATACAGGCGTGGGCAAGGAAAGGTGCTTTATAAGTGGCCGTATGGACATTACTCGCCGCAGAAAGCTCAGCTTTGGTATCACCTTCGTCGGTATAGCTGCGTCCATCATCGGATTCGATATTGTTTTCAAACAGAGCGAAAATACTCTTTGTCGACAAGTGAACAGCATCACCGCTATCAAATGTGACGGGGAGAGCTTCAACTGCGGATTTTGCGCGCCAAAAACTATCAGCTATAACGGCAACGCCGGTTTCAAACTTCACGGCCTTAATAAACCCCGGCATACCTTTCACAGCGTCTTCATCCCATCCCGTGACGGTACCGCCAAATACGGGAGACAGCTTCACAGCCGCGAACGCCATGTTAGGGAGAGTGACATCAACGCCAAAGCCGGCCTGTCCCGTTACTTTTGCGGGAATATCAATACGTTCTTGTGATTTACCGATTATTCGGCGAGCACCTGCAGATTTCAATTTAATATCTTGGGGTACTTCTTGCGTTGATGCTTGTTCTACAAGTTCGCCGTAGGTCGCAGATTTACTCCCATTCTTTAGCTTTATTGTGCCGCCTTCTGCGATACATTCGTCAGCCCGTACATTCCACTGGCTTGCTGCCGCTTGTTTCAGCATTTCCCGAGCTGTCGCGCCGGCTTGTTGCATCGGGCCCCAGAAATTTCGAACACTGGTGCTACCGCCCGTTACCTGTACACCCAACAGACCGCCAACTTGCTTCGCGGCCCATGCACCTGCTGTGGCCTCTCCTGAATGATGACCATCGGAGAAGGGAAGGTTGTCCATAATCGCAACTACATTGGCATATACAGGATGTACTGGCGCTGGTTCAGGTGTTACTGACGCCACATCCACTTCCAGCTCTTCTGCGACTAACATGCAGAGGGCAGTATAGATACCTTGCCCCATTTCCGCCTGAGAGATTGCAACGGTAATTTCGCCTTGTTTATTGATTTTTACCCAGGCATTTAAGGCAAATTGGCCATTTTCGGCGGTGGCGACAAGAGCTTTGTCGCCGGGGATATCTTCGCCAAGGGAATATGCAACTGCAAGACCACCACCGACCAGACCACCAGCAATTAAGAATTTGCGACGGGTGAGTTTCATTTTTACCATGATTTATGCCTCCCCTTGAAGTTTAACAGCTTGGTGGATGGCTTTACGAATGCGTGGGTAAGTACCGCATCTGCAGATGTTCGTAATTGATTGGTCAATTTCTTCATCAGTCGGATTAGGGTTTTCATTTAATAAAGCGCTGACAGCCATGATCATCCCTGATTGACAATAGCCACACTGGGGAACTTGTTCAGATATCCATGCTTGTTGAACTGCTGTTAGTTTTCCGTCAGAAATACCTTCAATAGTGGTAATCTTTACGCCAACAGCTTCGCTAACCGGTACAGAGCAGGACCGTGCTGCCTCACCGTCCAAATGAACAGTGCAGGCGCCACATGCTGCTACGCCGCACCCAAATTTTGTTCCCGTAAGATTTACCGTATCGCGAATAACCCATAGTAATGGGGTATCTTCTTCGGCATCAACATCCACATTTTTCCCATTGATATTGAGTGTTAGCATATTGTTTTCCCACCTGCATTTTAACTGACCGCTGGTCATTATTGTGGGGATAGGTTATGTATATGTCAATAGACGGCAGAAAAGTTCTGTTCTTTATCGGTTTTTTCAGCGAAATTGCAGCCGGTTACTCTAAAGAACGAAGGTTGTGTTTCTGAATGAATGAAGTCGTAGGTAAAAGAGCCACCAGTGAGGCTCAAAAAATGGCCCGCCGGATTAAGGTCCTGAATGCTGCCAGTTCACTATTTACTGAAGCTGGTTTCTTTGACGTGAGCATGTCGATGATTGCCAAAAAAGCCGGCGTGGCAAAGGGAACTGTTTATCTGTATTTCAGCACCAAAGAGGAGATATTCTTAGCGCTCTGTACGGATGAGCTGGGAATTTGGCTTCTACATTTGGAAAGTCAACTTTCACCAATTACTGGTCCCTTGGAAAACGAGCAGTTTGTTGCGATCCTTCGGAAGAGTTTCGAAGGTCGGGATGCCATGTACCGTCTGATCGCTCTTATGCATCTTGTGCTTGAGAAAAATGTCTCCCTGGCGGAGATGTTGGACTTCAAACGTAATCTACTTAAATTAACGGTGAAGATTAGTGAACGGGTAGAGATTGTCTTACCTTATCTTGAAAAAGGGGACGGATTGGCATTAATGACAACCTTTCACAGTCTGGTCGTGGGATGGAGCCAGATGACAGAAACCAGTCCAATTATGGAAAAGGTTTTGGAGATTCCAGAGATGGCTCCTTTCAAGTTTGATATGCTGGACAATCTGTTCCGTTCGTTCAAATTAGTGCTAGATGGTGTGAAATATGGCAATCAAAAGTAGGTTGTGCGCGAATTTATCGAATAAAAATACAAGAATTTTGCCTTAATTTGTTTTGGTTACTTATTGTTAATCAGACCCGGATAATTTGGGCTTCATAAACGCGGCATCAAATAACGATGTTATAAAAAAGCGTATTTTTAAAGTCGATATCTTCGGGAGCTAATCGTGACTAATATGAGTAATTTAACCGACAATATGCCAGCAGTGCTTCAAAAAATAGAAGTTGTTGATGCGAAGGCTAATGCGGTTTCCGCTTCAGTTGATCGCTTCCAAGGATCTCTTGATCGCCTTGGCGAAAACAGAGAATCCGCGAAACGAAACGCAGAAGAAGCGCAAGTAACAGCTGATCGTGGTCGGGTGGTTATGGGTGAAACTTCTCGAAACATGGAAGAAATAGCGACAGCGGTTGATAACGCAACTCAAAGCGTCAACGCCTTAAACGAAGCCTCAAAGCAAATCGCTGGTATGGTTCAATCCATTGAAGATATTGCATCACAAACCAATCTACTTGCGCTTAATGCAACGATTGAGGCCGCGCGGGCCGGCGAAGCTGGGAAAGGTTTTGCTGTGGTTGCTGGCGAGGTTAAAAACTTGTCTAAGCAAACAGCTAAAGCAACTGATGATATTCGCAAACGCATTAATCATTTGACGGACGAGATTGCCGCTATCGTTAAATCTATGGATCAGGGGACTGCTGCTGTTAAAAAAGGCCAAGAAACAATGGCAGAAACCGTATCTAACATGGATGAGGTTGCTGGAAATATCGCGAGCACGACACAAATGCTGAATTCGAACAGTCATCTCGGACAAGAGCAAGCGGAAGCTTTTGCTCAAATCTTTGAAGAAGTTTCATCGTTACAAGCTGCAAATAAAGACGCAAAATTGGCGGCTTCAGCCTAACTTTCTCGCTATTTCAAACGATAGTGTTGGGAAATCAAAGGCAGTGCTTGTGAGCGCTGCCTTTTTTAATGGGCGCTTATAACTTCCAAAAACTGCTCGCCATATCTCTTGAGCTTACTCTCTCCAACCCCTTGAACTTCAGCCATTGCCTGTAAAGACGTAGGCCTTAAGTTTGCCATTTCCAGCAACGTTTTGTCGTGAAAAACTACATAAGGGGGAATGTTTCCCGCTTTCGCGATTTCCAGTCGCAATGCTTTTAGGCTGTCAAACAATGAGGCATCTTCCGGAGGGATCGGCGTCGATGCCCTGCCTTTATTCTTTTGTTTTTTAGGCGAAATATATTGGCGAGTGGAAAAGGTCTCTTCAGCTCGCAAGAGCGGGCGGCATTTTTCGTTTAAGGAAAGCCCGCCAAACCCTTCGATATCTTGGGTGATATAATCCAATGATAAAAGCTGACGAATTAAGGCCTGCCATTCGGGGCGGTTGTAGTCTGTCCCTTTGCCGTATAGGGGCAAGGTATCGTGACTTGTACTTCGAATTTTATCTGTGTCTGCACCCATCAAAATATCGATGATGTGGCCTGATCCAAAACGCTGACCAGTTCTATAAATGCAGGAAAGTGCCAGTTGGGCCGCTTCGGTGCCGTCTTGAACAACGGGCGGGGTCACGCAGTTGTCACAGTTACCGCAAGGCTCAAACGTCTCACCGAAATATTTAAGAAGAACCTGTCTTCGACATCCGAGAGTTTCACAATAGGCAAGTAGGGCGTTAAATTTTTGGCGCTCAATGCGAGTTTGATCTTCGGATAAGTTATTGCTGAGAAGTTGACGAATTTTTGCAATATCCTGTTGGCCAAAGGCGAGCCAAGCTGTGGCTGGAAGGCCATCACGGCCAGCACGGCCTGTCTCCTGATAATAGGCCTCCATGTTTTTTGGTAAATCCAGATGGGCAACGAACCGAACATTAGGTTTATCAATGCCCATACCAAAGGCAATGGTTCCAACGACAATAATACCTTCTTCTTTGAGGAAACGTTCCAGATGCCGTGCGCGGACTTCAGCTGGAAGACCCGCGTGATAGGGCAGCGCCTTAAATCCTTTTTCAACTAATTTTTCGGCAGTTGATTCAACACGTTTGCGAGACAGGCAGTAGACAATCCCTGAATCCGTTGGATGGGAGTCTTTAATGAAACTGACAAGCTGGTTAAGGCCGTTTTGTTTTGCTGCGATTTGATATTGAATGTTTGGCCGGTCAAAACTGGCCTTAAAGACTTCGCCGTATCCAAGGTTCAGCCTCCCAATTATGTCTTTTTGAGTGGGAGCATCTGCCGTTGCAGTAAGTGCAATTCTGGGTACATTGGGAAATGTTTCATGCAGGATGCTTAGTCTTAAATATTCCGGTCTGAAATCATGCCCCCATTGGGAAACACAGTGAGCTTCATCAATGGCGAAAAGCTCGATATTAAACTGTGCTAGAAAATTCAAAAACCCCGCAGCAAACAATCTCTCCGGCGCAATGTACAAAAGTTTAAGAGTACCGTTTTTCAGTTTTGCAAAGATCTCTGATTGGAGCGCAGGTGAGCAGGTGGAATTCAGTGCTGCGGCCTCTACGCCAAGCTCTTTAAGTGCCTCAACCTGATTTTGCATTAATGCAATCAGAGGCGATATGACAACCGTAATCCCATCAAGGCAAAGGGCTGGAACCTGATAGCATAAAGACTTGCCGCCGCCCGTTGGCATCAGGACAAGGGCATCTCTTTTTGCGAGAATATGATCGATAATTGCAGCCTGTTGACCCCGAAATTCAGGATATCCAAAGACAGTTTGCAATATGTGGGACGGATTACGCGACATCCGTTGGTTATACAGCAGCGAAACTTGAAGGCAACGGATATTAGGTCTTACCTATTCTAATTTATAAGAGGTGGTCCAGTTTTTCTTTTAACGCGTGAATTTCAATGGCTGCATCAGCCAATAAACTTCGAAGCCTACTGTTCTCGTCATCCACCTGTTGCAGCCGCTTCACCGGATTGCCATCGGATTTTTGGGCCCGTTTTCGCCATCTATAGAGGGTTGCTTTAGAGATATTATGTTTTTCCAGTACACTTTCTACTGCGATCCCGTTTTCAAGTCCGCGGAGTATCTTTTCAATCTCCTGCTTTGTCCGATGCTTTCGTTCCATGGGAATATACTGCTTTCATCATTACAAATTACCCGATGCCGTTCTCACTTATTCGCTTATCCCGCTAACGATCGACTGAAGTGCAATTAAATTATCAGTGATTGAACTATCTTCCATAAGATCTTGCGAGGCTTTCGCTGCAGCAATTGGATCAACAGTTAGAAGTTGCCGAGACGCTGCCAGTGTAATGGCGTTATGGATCGTATAACTGTGTTGTTGTTGTGCGATCACATTTTGTAATGCCAGACCAATGCTATGGGCCATTTGTTGATATAATACGCCAACTGCCTCTGCCGGGGCTTCTCCCAATACTTTCATACTGGTCTGTGCCACAGCATCTGTGACCTGACTATTTACATATGTCTCTTCAGTCATTTCTGAACTCCTAATCACAAACGGAATTGGCCACTATTCCACCTTCTTGCTCTACTCAATGTCTTTTTTGGGCTTTGATTTTTTTTCAGGCAATGGGGCTGCTTGCTGAATGATAATTGGTGTTATGGGGTGAATTACGGAGCGTTGAGCCATTGGTTGTAGGATCAACTGGATATTTTGCGTTAAGGCTGCAAGACCAACGGTATTGACATTCTGTTGATTGGATACAGAGTTTTGTAATGCAGTGCCCGTCGCTTGCGCCATGGTCTGATAGAGTGTTGCCATGGAATTTGCTGGCGCCATACCAACAACGATCGCATTGGATTGCGTCACCGCATCAGTGATTTGGCTGTTCACTGATCTTATCTTCTGTGTGTCGGATGTTGTTTTATCTGTCATTACTGACTCCAGTTATTGAAAGTAGTGGCCCGAACGCCACATCATAGACGCTGTACTTATAGTGGAAGTGACGTTCGGGCACCGTGCAGGCGAGTACTCGCCTGTTAACGCGGTGGGAAATTCGGGTTATTGGCATCTGAGGCTGGACTGAACGCGGACATAACGCCTTTTAGCGAGGCCATAGATTCAGCAACAGGACTTCCGCTGAGGATCTGTTGTGTCGCTTTGCCGGTGGTCGCAGTATCTAGTGTGTAAAGAATAGTTACGGCACCAGTTACAACAGCACTATCGATAGAGTTTTTATGCTGTTGGTTCGCAACCATGTTTTGCATACTCATACCAGTGCTTTGGGCAAGCATTTGATAAAGCATACCCATTGATTCCGCAGGCGCGTCACCTAATACTTTTACATTTGACTGGGTTACAGCGTCCGTAATTTGACTATTCATCCAAGTGTTATCAGCCATCTTGGTACTCCTTAATTATAAATTGGATTGCAGGCTAAATGAGATTAAATACCGCGAGCTGCCGCTTGCAGTGCCGTTAGAGATTCAGCAACTGGATTGCCGCCTAAAACCTCTGAAGTCGCTTTAGAGGCTGCCGCCGCTGACAAGTTGTAGAGGACACTTGTGCCTTGAGTTGTAACTGCAAGGTCAATAGTTGCTGCACCTTGTTGGTTAGACACAGCATTTTGCATGCTGGCGCCAACAACTTGACCAAAAACCTGATAGGTATTGGCCATAGAGACAGCAGGTGCCTCGGCTAGATTTGTTACGTTTGCTTGCGTAATTGAATCAGTAATTTGGGAATTTACTGGTGTATTACCTGGCATGATAATCGCTCCTTAAATACAAGATAAAGGGTTTAACTAGTTGATTTTATTTTGGTTGTTGATCGTTCGATTTTTTTATATCTCCAACGATCGATTTTAATGTTGAAAGAACTTCATCATGGGAGTCGTCCAACACATTGCTTTTGACTGACATAGCGTCTGCTGCGCCATCAATATTGAACAGCATGCTAATTCCTTGAGAAACGATCGCGGAATCGATGGTGTTCATATTTTGCTGATTTGCGACCGCATTTTGCATGGCGACACCAACTGACTGAGCAAGTAATTGATACACTGTTGCCATTGATTGTGCCGGAGCATTGCCTAGTACAGTAATGTTTGACTGGGTAACTGCATCCGTGATTTGGCTGTTTACAGGGGTATCGTCAGCCATATGGTTTCCCTCCATGTATGTTTGAATAATGACTGCGGTATGCAAATCATTCGACAGCGGAAAGACGTGCCCTTTCGAGACTGTGTGAAAAAAAATGACTGATTTTCTTTTTTTGATTTGCGAATACTCTCATTTAGGTGAGAGGATGGCATCTAGAAAATACGATCAAAAACAGGTGCTTGAACGGTTTTTTTGCACATCAGAGCTGGACGAATATGATTGCGACAACTGAAGAAGAAATAAACGGCCTAACGGAAATCGGAGGTATAATTCGATTTGTTTTAGACGAAGTCGAAAAATTGGTTCGCCCGGGAATAACCACCCTTGAGTTGGATACGGTTGTTGGCAAGCTATTGGCAGATAACGGGGCGAGATCTGCGCCAATACTTGCTTATAATTTTCCTGGATTTAGCTGTATCAGTGTAAATGACGAGGCGGCACATGGGATTCCGGGGCCGAGAGTTTTAGAAGAAGGACAGCTTGTAAACATTGATGTTTCTGCTGAAAAGAATGGTTATTGGGCCGACTCTGGTCGATCAATCCCAGTGGGGATTGTCTCTGAGCCACTCTTGCTTCTTTGCTCAACAACAAAAAAGGCATTGGATGCCGGGATCAAGGCTGCGTTTGCGGGTAACGCCATTAATGAAATCGGCAGAGCGGTGGAGGCGGCGGCTTCTGAAGCTGGGTTTCAAATTATCGATGGGTTGGTTGGGCATGGCGTGGGACGTAACATTCATGAACCGCCAGAGGTTCATAACCGGTTTATGCCGGTGCCGAACATGAAATTGCAGGAAGGGTTGGTTATCACAATTGAACCCTTCCTGACACAAGGGATCGGTAATTACAGAGAAGGGCGAGATGGATGGACGCTGCTGACAATCGACGGATCACATTCGGCGCAGTTTGAGCATACGCTTATCATAACAAAAGACGCCCCTATTATTGTAACTTAACTACCCACCCATTTTTTTGACAATACTATCCATCGCCACGGCAGTTGCAGCGATTGCATCAGCTGTGATGCCAGCGATTTCTTGACTGGTTTGGGCGGCAAGGGCGGTTGCACCGGCGCTAGATACGGCATTCAAACCTGTAATAGCTGTTTGAGTTTGGGAGTTAAGGGCCTGAGTGATTGCAGCGGTCTGCGCGTTATAGGACTCGCCAATCGTGGTCTTTTGCGCAATCAAAACCGCGGCTTCCGCATTCTTTAATGCAGATAGTGAAACCCCGTTTGCTGTATTGACACTGTTCAAAACATTCGAGTTTATTGTCGCATTTTCAAGCGCTAAGCCTGATGAATGTGCTGCAAATTGATATAGGAGCCCCATGGCAAAAGAGGAAGACTCTTCCACATTCGCCATGGCAAAATTGATGTTCGAGCTCGGTTTTGATTTCTTATCATCGGGCATGATCAATACTCGCACTTTGTTTATATGATACGGAAATTATAGATGACCTTCTTTTGAGCTGACCTTTAGGATGTTTCGCCTTCTGCTCTTGGCTCCGGGTCAGCGTCCTTGTTTTTTGGATCATCTGGCTCTCCGTCGTCCGCTTGTGCATTTCCGGCAATTGCTTTTTGCATTTGCTCATAGTTTTTGATGCGATCTTTCAGCGGCATATTAGAGATCTGTCTATTAATCCCCTCCCACAAAATGTTCCCAGTACCTGCGGCCAGTGCCGCTGTTCCTATTATATTAAGATGATTTTGGGTGGAAACAGAATTTTGAGCACCCACACCTGCTGCGTGTGCCATGGAAATATACATTGTTGCCATTGCAGTTGAAGCAGCGCTACCAAGAACAATTTGATTAACAGCCATAACGGAATCGGCTATATTATTCGAATAGTTTTTTGTTTTATCTGATGTCATGAATATTCTCCTAAGTAAAAATGTCAAATAATACTAATAAAAAGTAATTCAATAGTTTAATTAACTTGAATATATCTAATTTATACTTATAAAATTCTAAAATTATTTTGTTTATTCTGTGTAGAGTAAGTAATAGTATGATGCGGAGTAGGAATAGGTCTCAAAAGATTCTCCAATAAAGAGAAAAAAAAGACAAAACACACTTTAAAAGTGAAAAATGCAACCCAAGTCTAGTAAACTAAATTACAAAACTCGAATTAAGAGAGTTTATTGGTTGCTTAAAGTGTGGAGGTGGCATCGTGTCCCAAAGATCCAGTTTACCAGTATCAGAAAATATGGAAATAACCTCAGTTCCAATGGGATCCGGGTTGGTTGAAGTCGGTAGAACTCCGATGGCCTCCGAACAACCTTGCTTCTGGACTGCTTGGAATAAGCATCGTGAGTATTTACGCCGATTAAGCATGATTTGGATGAATATTAGCGCCATGGATGCGGAAGATGCGTTAAGTGACGCGACCATTCGAGCTTTTGAAAAATATCAAAATCATGCGGACCAAATCTTGAATGAGCGAGCTTGGTTTGCCCGCCTACTGCACAATATTTGTATTGATGCCCATCGATCAAATAAGCGACGGTTTCGGCTGGGTGAAAAGGTAAAAGAGGTTGTTACGGTTGAAGAGGACACGTTTGAAAAAATTGACCTAACACCGGAAGGAGAGCTCCTAAATTCGGAACTTGGGAAACATCTGACGAAAGCAATAAATGAGTTGCCTGTAAAACTAAAGGAGCCATTGATAATGCGTTTGGTCAGAGGAGATGAATATTCTGAAATTGCAGAAATACTGAGTATTTCAAATGATAACGCGCGCAAACGCGTTCAACAAGCCCGCGCAATACTTCGCCAAAAGTTGGCGTCACACAGACGATCCAGTACCTAGAGATTTTTTCTTTTTTGTTTGTGATAGGTGAGGGCGCGGAAAAGAAATTCGCTCATCAAGGGAATTGGAAGCTCTGCATCAACATTAAATAAAAGGGCTCTATTTTTCTCATAGCTGAAACCCTGCGGCGCCATCTCTTTGGTGTCTTCTATGAGTGTTGTTGTGCAGGGAACATAGATGGCGTATTGGCTCGTTTGGGGCTTATACCCTAATCGAATTGTTGTTCCGCTTTTTGGTGATTTTGTCAGGTAGCTGACTTGGTTCCATTTCAAGCACTCCTCAATATTCCCGATGGCTTCGTTTGAAGTCGCAATGGTGTATATGAGGTTCCGTATGTCCAGAAGTTTGCTGCGAACAACCGGCGGGAACGCCTTATAGGTGCCGGCAACTTCTAAAGATTGGATTGGGAAATGGTCGTTCATCGGAAATGCTCTGCCTTCTCAAAAATATCCAAAAGGATGATTTGAATTTGGCAGTCACATTCCCGAAGGTCAATTGTCTATTTTACGAGAGGCAGCTGTTAGCTGGCATGTTTAAAGTTTTGACGCTTGGCTGCAGGTCTTGCAGATGAGCGTGACGCTGGTTTAGCGCCCACATGCTTAGTCCGTGTATCCGCGCGTTTGTCTGTTCTTGCTGGCTTGCCACCGGGTTTGCCGCCGGGCTTACCGCCGAGTTTTGGCTTTCCCTTAAAGGCTGGTTTTTTAGTTTTCGAGAAAGGACGCCCTTTTGGTTTTCCTGGTGCCCGTTTATCTTTATAGGCAGGTGCAGGGAAGGGATGGTCATCATCGACAGTTACTTTTTGTTTGATGAATTCTTCAACGCTTCGAAGAAGATTTCTTTCGCGCGGCTCACAAATAGAGATGGCGATGCCTGACGCACCAGCACGGCCCGTACGGCCTACCCGATGAACATAGTTCTCAGCTTCCATTGGAAGATCATAATTGATCACATGTGAAATGCCGCTAACGTCAATGCCGCGGGCGGCAACATCTGTCGCCACCAATACAGTAATACGATCATTCTTGAAGGATCTTAACGTCCGCTCACGCGCCCGTTGAGGTTTATCGCCATGAATGCAGTTCGCTTTAATGCCTTCAATGTTTTTGTGAATATCTTCCACAAGGCCTTCTGTCGATGCTTTGGTCCGAACAAACACAATAACCTTGGTTTTGTCTGATTGACCCAAAAGATGCATGAGCAGATCTTTCTTGTGATCACGGGAGACCATAAGGACGGAATGCTCAATTGTACTTGCAACAGCAGTCTCGCGAGGGGCTTCAACATACATAGGTTGGTTGAGGAGCGTTTTTGACAAACGTTTAATCTGTGGGCTCATAGTTGCCGAGAACATCACAGTTTGGTGGTTCGCAGGCATCTTACTGGCGATTTCTTGCACATCTTCCACAAAGCCCATGTCGAGCATACGATCAGCTTCATCAAGGACGAATGTTTGAATGTTGTCGAGTTTGACGGTGCCGCGCTTCATATGGTCCATTAACCGGCCGGGTGTTGCCACTAGAATGTCAACGCCGCGTTGCAGGTCTTGCATTTGCGGGCCGTAAGGCGCGCCGCCATAGACAACTGTATGAAACATTTTAATGTCGCGCGTGAAAACCTGAATTGCTTTGCCGATTTGGCTAGCTAGTTCACGGGTTGGCGCAATAATAATCGCTGTTGGCATATGTGCTTTAGGCCGTGTGCGATCTTGAGACAGTGATTGAAGGATTGGAAGCACAAAGGCTGCGGTTTTACCGCCGCCGGTCTGTGCAATCCCCATAACGTCTTTTCCTTCGAGAAGGTAAGGAATTGCTGACCCTTGAATTGGTGTTGGGGTTTCGTATCCTTGTTTCTCAAGGGCACGTAGAAGCGGTTCATCAAGGTTCAAGTCGGAAAAACTAGTCATAAATATTCTGTCCTCACAGAGGTTCGCCCGGAAACACCACTATAGGTGTCCAGTGCGATAAAGCCAAAGGGTGGGAACTGTCTCTCCCAGCCTGGCTCGGATTATCTGAAGGATGATCTGACCGGCAGCAACATAAATATGTTACGGAAATACTGTTCTCATTACGCAACGAAATGGAGCTGTCAAAGAAAATGCTGCAACTGCTCAGTTTATTTCGAATGTGCAGAGGCATATGCTCGTTTTCGCAGGGGAAGTCAAGACATCATTTATCAACTGAAAATAATATTAGAAATTTATTGCTTCTTTTTGGTCGCAAATTTAGCCGCCTTTAGGGAGCTGTTAGGAAAGATCTGGTAAAAGCCTACCAACTGCGGTAAAAGCGGCGGTTGATTTGGTGCGGTGCACAATTGCCGGTGCCTTTATTCTTTATAAGTCAGGTACGTAACGTGCAAACAGAAACCCCAAAAATCGCAAAAGTCGATACCTCATATTCAATAGTTCGTATTAAAACAGAACTTCTCTCTGGTCTCACCGTTGCCCTAGCATTGGTGCCAGAGGCTGTGGCCTTTGCATTCGTCGCAGGCGTTCATCCGCTTGTCGGGTTGTATGCAGCTTTTATGGTGGGATTGATTACGGCTGTGTTTGGTGGCCGGCCCGGTATGATTTCCGGTGCAACTGGCGCCCTTGCTGTTGTAATGGTCAGTTTGGTGGCCCTGCACGGTGTTGAATATCTGTTCGCCACTGTTGTTCTGATGGGAATAATTCAAATACTGGCTGGCGTATTCAAGCTGGGTAAATTTATTCGCATGGTGCCCCATCCCGTTATGCTTGGATTTGTGAACGGTTTGGCAATCGTTATTTTCCTCGCGCAATTAGGCCAATTCCAAATTGCAGATACCAATGGTCAAATGGTGTGGATGGAAGGCTCTAGCATGTACATCATGTTAGGTTTGGTCGCTCTAACAATGGGTATTATTTATTTCACATCACGCGTAACCAAAGCTATTCCCGCACCGTTGGTCGGCATATTTGCTGTCTCCATGTTGGTTATTTGGTTGGGCCTAGATGCCCGTACTGTCGGTGATCTCGCCTCTATTGCTGGTGGCCTCCCAGAATTTCATGTTCCAGCTGTTCCGTTCACTCTCGAAACACTTTGGATTATTCTCCCCTATTCAATCATTTTGGCGGCAATTGGTTTAATCGAAAGCCTGCTGACACTGAACTTGGTGAGCGAGCTTACTGAAACTCATGGCGGTGCCAGTAAAGAATGTATCGCCCAAGGCGCGGCTAATACGGTGACAGGTCTGTTCGGTGGCATGGGTGGTTGCGCTATGATCGGTCAGAGCATGATCAATGTGACATCTGGTGGACGGAAACGTCTATCAGGTATATCAGCTGCCTTATTCTTGCTCGCGTTTATTCTATTTGGATCGTCCTTGATTGAACAGATCCCACTCGCGGCTCTTGTTGGCGTCATGTTCATGGTGGTGATTGCTACTTTTGCGTGGTCGAGTTTCCGAATTTTGAATAAAATTCCACTTCATGACGCTTTTGTACTGATCCTCGTTTCCGCTGTTACAGTTTATAGTGATCTGGCGATTGCGGTGGTCGTGGGTGTTATCGTTTCTGCACTCGTATATGCGTGGGAAAGCGCCAAAAAAATTCATGTTATCATTGAAGCCAGCGATAACGGAACCAAGGTTTATAAAGTAGATGGCCCTTTGTTCTTCGGATCGGCCGCCAATTTTTCCGATTTATTCGATTACGCCAACGATCCAGATGACGTTATCATTGATTTTGAAAACTCTCGTGTTGTGGATCATTCAGGACTGCAGGCAATTGACAGCTTGGCAGAGCGTTATTCTAGCGCCGGGAAACAATTACATCTGCGCCATTTAAGCGAAGACTGCTTGGATCTGTTACACAAAGCCCAAAATATGGTTGAAATTTCAGTTCTTGAAGATCCCCGTTACGGCGTGGCAACAGACTATAAAAAATAGGTTTTGTCAGAGGGCAATTTAGTCCAAACTAATCTACAGATGAATATTAAAAGGATCTGCGGCGGAGCCATTCGGTGACAGCGTCAGCAGGGGGAGAACGGCATATGAGTTTTTTCGAAGATTTTAATTTGGAAGAGGTCGGGCAAGAACTGGTGACAGTATTGACCACCTACGGTTTGGACATTGTGGGCGCCATTGTCATTCTGATTATTGGCAACATGATCTCAAAGCGTGTACCGAAGACAGTCACTAAGATGTTGTCGAAGAAAGGTGTCGATAGCACTGTCGTCAATTTCCTCGCAAGTTTAAGCCGTATGTCAATTATGACGATAACGCTTCTTTTTGTACTGGCTCAGTTCGGTATTCAAACAGCAAGTTTGATCGCCGTTTTAGGTGCTGCGGGTCTTGCTATTGGCCTCGCGTTGCAGGGAACATTGTCGAATGTTGCTGGCGGCGTGATGCTTCTGTTCTTCCGTCCCATGCGCATTGGCGATTTTGTTGAAGTTGCAGGTCATGCTGGCACTGTTAAAGCTGTGAATTTATTCACAACCGAAATGGCAACAGGTGATAACGTTCAAATTATCCTTCCCAACGCGTCTGTATGGGGAAGTGCTATTAAGAACTTCAGTTTTCATGACACCCGCCGTGTTGATATGGTTATGGGCATTGCCTATGAAGACGATATGGATAAAGCGCGCGGCATTATGTTAGGACTTATTGAAGCTGATCCGCGTGCGCTTAAAGATCCTGCACCTATGGTTGTTGTCTCAGAACTTGCTGACAGTTCAGTGAACTTCACAGTGCGGATTTGGTGCAATAGCGGTGATTATTGGCCTTTGAAATTTGATATGACAAAAGCAATGAAAGAAGCCTTCGATAAAGGTGGCATCTCTATTCCATACCCACAACAAGTGGTTCATATGGTCAAAGAATAGGCCGTCTCAAACTGATCCTAAAAAGCCCCGAAATTATCGGGGCTTTTTTTGTGCCGTTTATCCGCGGCCTCTGTAATTTTGAACGCCTTGTTCGGGTATCCAAACACCAGTTGGGGCGTCCCCGGTTTGATAAAACACATCAATGGGGATGCCACCACGCGGATACCAGTAGCCGCCGATACGCAACCACTGAGGCTCCAAAATATCGACCAATCGTTTTGCAATAGAGACGGTGCAATCTTCGTGGAAAGCCCCGTGATTTCTGAACGATCCTAGAAACAGTTTTAGCGACTTGCTTTCCACAAGCCAGTCACCTGGAACATAGTCAATGACGAGATGCGCAAAATCAGGGGCGCCTGTCATGGGACAAAGAGACGTAAACTCTGGCGCTGTGAAGCGAACAACATATCCTGTGCCGGCTTGTGGATTGGGAACTTTTTCTAAAATCGCCTTTTCCGGATTGTCAGGCAGTTCAGTTGGGCTTCCCAGTTGTTGGAGGTTTGCGTAGATATCTTCTTTGGTCATTCTATTATTCCTACAATGCGAGGACAAAGGGCTATACGCCGCGTTTGTTGCCCCAAATTAAAACATGAAGTTGCGGCAGAACGGTTGCGCTGAACCAGCGATCATCAACAACCTTGCTCGTTAGCCAGTCTAATCTGCTTGTGATGCCATCGATGTCGATTGGTGCATCAGCGTTATCAGGTGGTGGCGGTGTATGGTTGCCCGGCTGCAAATAGACCGGAAGATTTGGGTATCTACGCGCAGCGTCTTTTGCAAATTCGTAATCGGCATCGTCAAAAATTACAATTTTAAGGGCAATTTCAGGCTGCTCTTCCGCCATCTCCAGACATTGATCAAATTGGCTCCAGTCCGTTTTCATCAAGCTTGATGGGGGCTTTGGGCTAAGGGTCAGTACATCCAGCTTGCTAAACCAGTTTTGAGAAACAGTGCCTTGAGTTTCAAGCGCAAAACGGTAGCCCTGTTCATGACCCAAATCAATTAACGGCCCAAGGGGTTGGATAGCAGGGTTGCCGCCGGACAGAGAGACAACAAGAGGCACGTTCCCAGATAACCTGCTAACGTCCTCCCAGATAGACTGGGCTGTCATGGGCGCCCATAGGTGACGATATTCGCTGTCCACCGCATGCAAGGTGTCACACCAACTACATCTGTAGTCACACCCACCTGTTCGGACGAACACTGTTGGCTGCCCGATTAAAGCGCCTTCACCTTGAATGGTTGGGCCAAAAATTTCGTTTACGCGGATGGTTTCAGTGCTGTTTCCGGTCATGGCCGATATTCAGCCCATGTTTTAGGGGTTTCGCTCACCCGGATCGCGCTGACTTCTTCCCATCTGGATTTGCACCAGTCAAATAGATGCTTGGCCATATGCTCTGCTGTTACATGGCTGTCGCCCAGAATGTCATTTAAATGACGATGATCAAGGGTGTCATCGATGTAAGATTTAAACGGGGCCAGCTCGTGGTAGTCACGAACAAATCCAACGGTGTTGAGTTCTTTGGCTTGCAGTTCAACTTCAACCACATAATTGTGGCCATGCAGTCGTGCGCAAGGGTGGTTATCAGCAAGACCAATCAATTGATGGGACGCTGAAAAATGAAATTCTTTGGTTATTTTAAACATTACTTTAGTCCTGGCACATCCGCGTTTGCGATGGCTATTTTCCAGTAATCTGGATCATCATATTGAGTTGGGTCGTCAACATCTGCCAAATGAAAGGCTTCTCGCCGTTCAACACATGTTCCGCATCGTCCGCAGTGTTTTTCGCCGCCCTTATAGCAAGACCACGTGTCTTGGAACGGAGTTCCATACTTTGCACCAGCAGTGACGATTGCTGATTTAGGTTCTGTCACAAATGGGGTGTAAAGCTGGATATCTGCATAACCCGCCAATGCTTGTTTTTGCATGGCTTCAAAGGCATCGATGAATTCAGGGCGGCAATCGGGATAAATGAAATGATCGCCTCCATGAACGGCAGTTGCGATGGCGTCAGCACCATTTGCAGCACCAATGCCAAAGGCAACGCTCAACATGATCGCATTGCGGTTGGGAACCACTGTTACTTTCATGTTTTCTTCAGCGTAGTGACCGTCGGGAACATCAATGTCATCGGTGAGGGCAGAACCGCCCAAAAGCTTCCCTATGGGTCTGATGTCGACAACATCACAGGGAACACCTAATCGCTCTCCGCAAGCGATTGCGAAGTCGATTTCTTTATCATGGCGTTGGCCATAATTAAATGTGACCAGACGTATCAGTTCATGTTCACTGGCAATCTTGTGGGCCAATGAAACAGAATCCAATCCGCCTGAGCAAACAACAATTGTTTTCATACTCTAGTCCTTGTTTTCTCCGGGTAGGCTGCGACCGGGGCCTGAACAGTTCAGGCGCGTTGAGTTCGGCTCTTATAAGCCTTTTTATAAATGAAGCAAGTTTTGTTTATTAGGGTATCCGTAATATTGAGACGCTAGAAAATATTAGGCGTCATCCATATGAGTAGGGGAATGGCCCATGCCATGCTTCCGCCAGTGGATTGCCCGAACATTTACAAGGAACGCCGTACTCCAGCCAAACAACAATATGCCGCTCACAGCTTGCAAGGCAGACGTCAGACGCCATTCCTCAGACAGTATAATGTCTCCGTAGCCTAATGTCGTAATGGTGACTGTTGAAAAATAGACGGCTTCAGACAAACTACTGTTTTCTCCAATGAACCAATAGAAAGTTGCCCAAATCCAGGCCTCAATCGTATGGGTGAGAAACAGTCCAAGGACGACAATAATCATAATGATGACATGACCAAATCGCGGCAATTTTAAATCCCACTTGGGGCTTGCATTTTTAACGCGGCGCAATAGGAACTCAAGGCATAGCGCGTGGTTTACGACGCAGGCCACGATGAGAAGACTTCCGATGAAAAGTTGAATGAACATTGAGGGTTACTGTTTAAATTTATTTAGGTTAAGGGGAAGTGTACCAGCAGAACGGGCCTGCCGGTACAAATATTTTAAGCGGCTTTTTCGCTAGCCATTGCACTTTCTCTGATGAAGTCGGCGGCTTTTTCGCCGATCATGATTGTCGGCGCGTTCGTATTGCCGCCAATTAAGGTTGGCATAACCGATGCGTCTGCAATTCGAAGGTTTTCAATGCCGTGAACCTTTAACTCAGGATCCACAACGGCCATATCATCAACACCCATTTTGCAACTTCCGACCGGGTGATAAACGGTATCGGCTCTATTTCGAATGGCTGCGATAATCTCTTCGTCAGAGTCCATGTTTACCGGGTTCAATTGATCACCCCGAATACCATCAAAGGCGGGAGCGTGAAGGATACGTTCCATTTCTTTGACAGAGTTGAGAAGAACTTCAACATCGTCATCATGGCTGAGAAAATTTGGATCAATTTTTGGATCTGCACTTGGATCAGCAGAATTCAAGCGAACTGTTCCTCGGCTTTTTGGCCGCAACACACAACAATGACAGCTAAAGCCATTGCCAAAGTTGGTTTTACGAGCGTGATCTTCCAGCATGGAAATAACAAAATGAAGCTGATAATCAGGGATATCAAGGTCCGCCTTGCTTTTAAGGAAGGCACCGCTTTCAGCAAAGGTTGTGGTGATCAAACCGGTTCGCTGTTTACGCCATTCACCGATAGCTTTGAAAATTTCACCGGTACCGCCTAGAGAAATACCAAATGTATCCGGCGAGGACGACTTATAAGTTGTTACATAATCAATATGATCTTGAAGATTTTCGCCAACACCCGGAAGCTCATGAACATGTTCAATGCCAAAAGGTTTAATGGCATCCGCAGGACCAATGCCGGAAAGTAGCATCAACTGAGGCGTTGCAAAGGCACCGCCGCAGAGAATAACTTCCTTGCTAGCCCGGATTTCAACTTTGTTGCGGCCCTTTTTATATTCAACGCCAACGGCTTTTTTGCCTTCCATAATGATCTTGGTGGCAGGGGAGTTGGTTAGGATTTTAAGGTTTGGGCGTGATAGGTTGGGGGTCAAATACCCTTTAGCTGCGCTCCACCGTTCCCCATTTTTTTGTGTTGCTTGATAATATCCAACACCTTCTTGTTCGGGGCCGTTGAAATCATCGTTCATGGGGTGTTGTAATTCTTTAGCGGCACTTAAAAAAGTCTCGTTGATCTTCTTTTTTGAGCGTAAATCCGCAACGTTTAACGGGCCGCCGCTGCCATGAAGATCATCTTCACCGCGTTCGTTATTTTCAGCGCGCTTGAAGTAAGGGAGAACGTCATCAAAAGACCATCCTTCGTTGCCCAGGCTAGCCCAATGATCATAATCCCATTTGTTACCACGAACATATAACATGGCATTGATTGAGCTGGATCCCCCCAAGGTTTTTCCGCGAGGTTGATATCCTTTTCGGTTGTTTAGGCCAGGCTGTGGGACGGTTTCAAATCCCCAGTTGTTGATTTTTCGAGGGAGCATGGCCGCAAGACCAATTGGGGCGTGGATAAGAATGCTTTTGTCTGGCCCGCCCGCTTCAAGTAGGCAAACCTTTACATTTGGATCTTCAGTAAGCCTGCTTGCAACCACGGCTCCGCCGGAACCACCGCCAACAACGATATAATCATACATTCTATTCTCCCCCCGATGATCAATGTCTGTGGAGATTATCAAGCTGATTGATTTGTTTTGCACGATAATCTCGTCTGCTTATAGGGAACGGTACATTCGTGGCCCCTAATAACCAAGCAAAAAAATCCACAGGCACGTGGTGCACTGCGGATTTTCTGATGGTGTAGAAGTGTTTACGTAGCGTCAGGCGACGCTCTTTTAAAGGCGTCTAGCTGATTGCAATTTTTATAGATATTTGAGATTTTTGGAAAAGCACTCATATCTTGATCGAACCGAAGAGCGTTATACACCTGCGGTATTAAATACAGATCAGCCAAAGTAACCGCGTCACCAAAGCAATAGGGGGTCGCTTTTAATTGAGGTTCTAACGCATCGAACCCCAATTTGATCCAATGATGATACCAGCTCAACTTTTCATCTTCGGACACAGACAATGTGCCCGTTAAATATTTTAACACCCGAAGGTTATCAACCGGGTGAATATCGCAGGCAATAATGTTGCACCAATTGCGAATTGTTGCCGCATCAAAAGGATCGGTAGGCAATAGAGGCATATTCGTAAATACAGTCTCTAGATATTCAAGCATGGCGGAGGATTGATTTATGATCCGCCCATCGTCCAATTTTAGGGCGGGCACAAGCCCCTGAGGGTTAAGGTTAAGATAGGCGTCACTTTTATGCGCGCCTTCCAGAAGATTTACATCCGTCAAGATATGATCAATCTTCTTAAGGTTCATTGCAATACGGACCCTGTAGGCCGCAGATGATCTGAAATATGTGAAAAGTTCCATTTGACTAACCTATATGGCCGGAAGGATTGTTCCAACGGAGCTACCAAATCCGATACGAACAGCCCCCTCTTTGGTGCAATGGCCGGTGATGATTACGGTGTCGCCATCGTCAAGGAAGGTTCGTGTCTCACCATTTGGCAGTGTTACAGGGTTTTTGCCGCCTGTGGTCAGTTCAATCATGGCGCAGGCTTGAGATGCGTCTGGTCCGGACATAGTGCCTGTCGCAAACATATCGCCCGGCTGCATGTTGCAACCACCGACGGTGTGATGGGTCATCATTTGAGCCACTGTCCAATAGCTGTATTTCATGTTTGATGTAGCAAGAGATACTGGGTTTGAGCCTTGCTCGCGCATGGATTTTGTCTCAATGAGAACTTCCAGATTAATATCTAGGCCGCCGGAATTGCTGTTTGTCTCGCTTGTCAAATAATCCATCGGTTGAGGATCATTTTCATCCCGCGTAAATTCTATACGGTAAGGAGCCAACGCTTCGTTAGTTACAATCCACGGTGAGATGGTGGACGCAAAGTTTTTAGCGAGGAAAGGCCCAAGAGGCTGATACTCCCAACCTTGAATGTCACGAGCCGACCAATCGTTGAACAAGCACATACCGAATATATGATCGTTGGCATCGTCTATGGAGACACGGCTTCCCATCTCGTTACCCGAGCCCACAAAAATGCCCATTTCAAGTTCGAAATCGAGGCGCTTGCAGGGACCCAAACTTGGAACATCGGCATCTGGTGCTTTTGTTTGCCCAACGGGGCGCGGGAAGGCTTGACCCGATATATCAATGGATGAAGATCGCCCATGATAGCCGATGGGGATCCATTTATAGTTGGGTAGCAGCGGGTTGTCGGGGCGGAACAAGGCACCAATATTCGTTGCGTGATGAATGGATGCGTAAAAATCCGTGTAATCTGGAATAACGCAGGGCATCGTATGTTCAGCGTCTGACATGGAAACAAGGCAGCTAGAAAGCCCTGCTTCGGCGGTAGCGCCAGAACGAAGGGCACGTGACAGCGCAAGGCGCAAGGCGGACCAAACTTTCGAGCCCATTGCCATGAACTCATTCAGTTTATCTTTTGAACAGGCTTCTAGTGCGGATTGAGCTTCTCCGTCAAATATGCCAGATTTTACAGCCGCGGCCAAATCAAGGATTTGATCGCCGATTGCGACGCCCCCCCGAAAAGCTTCATTGCTGCCAATTTTCCGAAAACTTGCAAAGGGCAGATTTTGAATAGGGAAGTCTGTTTTGCCGTCATTGGCGGATGCAACCCAGCTTAATAATTTGGGGTCATGCGTTTCGTTTAGTTCATACATGTGCGAGCCTTGTTCGTTGCCTAGTCAATTACGGATGGACTGACCGGAATATCCAATGTAGTTTCATTTGAAATTATTTTATTCGGTTGCTCTTGTTTAAGCAATAAAAATAGTTACTATTGAAACTAGTAGTGCGATTAATAATAGTGTGAAGCGTTGCTTCCAGTATAAAATGGCGCGGAAATAATAGAAATACAGGTGTTGAAATGGCTAAAAAACCTTTTGCTTCTTCTGCTGACACAGACGAAAAAACAGAAACCCTCGAAGTTCTTGCTGATGGCGTGTATGCGCTGACGGCGGAAGGTGACCCTAATATTGGTGCAATTGAAGCGGAAGATTTCATCATTGCATTTGAAGCTCGTGCAACACCAAAAGCCGCGAAAGATTGGCTGGAGCAGTTGCGCAAGCACACGGATAAGCCGGTTCGTTATCTTATTTTGTCTCATTACCACGCTGTTCGTGTTTTGGGGGCGAGTGCTTTTAACGCTGAAAGCATCATCACTCATGAGGCAACCAAGTTCTTGATCGAAGAGCGCGGAATGCAGGATTGGGCAAGTGAATATGGCCGTATGCCACGTCTTTTCCGTGAGCCAGAAGATATTCCAGGGCTGACACATCCCGATATTACTTTCAATGATCGCCTTGTTATTCCGTTGGGCGGAGACCGAGGTGACTTGGTTCTTGAGTTCTGTGGTCGTGGTCATACGGCTGGCGATATTATTGCGTGGCTTCCAAAACAGAAAATCCTGTTCGCTGGTGATTTGGTTGAAGCCGCGGCGGCGCTCTACACCGGTGATGCGTTCCATTTCGATTGGGCAAGCAAAACACTGGATAAAGTGAAATCCTACGAAGCAGAAATTCTAATCGGTGGCCGCGGTGCAGTTGCACGAGGACGCGATGAAGTTGATGCGGCGATCGAACAAACTAGAGGCTTCCTTAACGGGATGATTGAAAAAGTCGGTGATGTTCACAAAAGAGGCGGCAGCTTGAAAGAAGCATTCCACGCGACACATGAACATTTGGAGCCAAAATTTGGAATGTGGCCGATCTTCGAACATTGCTTACCATTTGATGTGCAACGGCTATGGGATGAGTTCGAGGGAATAGATTGGCCGCGTATCTGGACCGATGAGCGTGACCAGGAAGTTTGGGATCAATTGCAGGATTGATTTTCAGATTTATAGAGTTATTTAAAAAGTCGCCTACGGGCGGCTTTTTTATTTGGTGAAGCCTCCTAAATTGGTCACTATAAGAAAATATTTATGAGGAGACACTGGATGGCGAAGAAGAAGCAGGGAACAGCGATTGTTGTTGGGGCGGGTATTGTGGGAGTATCCACGGCCTACGCGCTACAAACAGCGGGATTTCAGGTCACTCTCGTCGATCGTGTCGGCCCTTGCGCCGGAACGTCTTATGGCAATGCGGGCGCTATTGTAGACGGTTGCACGCCCAATGCCATGCCGGATTTTTGGAAATCTGTTCCATCAATGCTGCTTGATCCCGCAGGCCCGTTAAGTATTCGCTGGTCGTATCTTCCTAAAATATTACCGTGGATGATCCGGTTTATGCAAGAATCTCGTCCTGAACGAGTGGAGCATAATGCTGGTGCTTTAAAAAACCTGACCAGTGCTGCCGTGGCTGATTGGGGGCGGCTAATGAAGTCAGCCGGCCTTCAGCATATGATAGAGGATGTGGGTTGGCTTAAAGTCTACGAGACGGATGAAGGCTTTCAGGCAACTGAGAGTGTTAGAGAGTTAATGACCCGCCATGATAGCAAATATCAAGTGCTGACGGCAGATGAAATTCGGGATCTAGAGCCTCATCTCAATCCAATTTTCAAACATGGTATTTTCCACAATAAATCTCGTTTTTTGCCTAATCCGGAAAAAGTGGTTCATGGCATTGCTGATGCGTTTAAACAATTGGGCGGTGAAATTGTCATCGCTGATATCAGCAGCATTCGAGAAGGTGATGATGGAATTGTTGCCATTGGCTCCTCTGGCACGATCAAGGCAGATAAATTGGTTCTTTGCACTGGAGCGTGGTCCAAAAACCTTGCCGGCCAATTCGGAGCGGACGTTCCGTTGGATACAGAGCGGGGATACCATTTGATGCTACCCGTAATGGCAGAAAAAGGAATATCGCGTCCTATAATTTACGGTGAAAAATCATTCGTTTTGGCGCCGATGGAGCGGGGCGTGCGCCTTGCCAGCCAAGTGGAATTTGCGGGACTTGAGATGGGCCCAGACTTTACGCGTATTCGTAAAATGCTCCCGTTTGCAAAGAAGATGCTCCCTGCCTTGAATACCGAAGAACAAGATGCTTGGCTTGGCTATCGCCCGTCATTGCCCGACAGTATCCCGGTCATTGGTCCATCCCCCAATAATCCGAATGTTATTTTTGCGTTTGGGCATCAACATTTCGGCATGACATTAGGGCCAACAACCGCCCGGCTTGTCAGGGACATTATGGTAGGGAAAGAGCCAACCATACCGCTTTGGCCTTACCGGGCAAACAGGTTCGGATAATTGGTACTGTTCCAACAGGACAAATGGCTCTTTTTCAAGAACCACTTTTCGTGGCAGTTTGAGCCTGAATTTTTGTAAAGAAAGCCGAAAAAATGACTTTGGAACTGCCCAGCGTTTGCACACTCGATTGCCCTGATACCTGTAGCCTTGACGTTACTGTTGAGGATAACAAGATCATTAAGGTTCGAGGATCGAAAGCAAACCCGCTTACGGATGGTGTCATCTGTAATAAAGTTTCAAGATATTATCCAGAATTTGTTCATGCTGGGGGACGACTTTCAACTCCCTTGAAACGGATGGGCCCGAAAGGCGGCGCTGAATTCGCACCGATCAGCTGGGCGGCTGCAATCGATGAAATCTATGAAAACTTCTCAAAGATAATTGAGACACACGGACCGGAAGCCATTGTGCCACTGAATTATGCGGGACCGCACGGGATGCTCGCTGGTGGATCAATGGATCTTCGGTTTTTTCATAGGCTCGGGGCCTCTCTTCTGCGCCGTCGGCCCATGTGCGGCGGCATTAAGGGGGAGGCGTATAAAGGGACATTCGGCTCCGTTCCCTCCATGCAGCCTGAACAAATCGTGCATGCAAAATTGATCGTTGTTTGGGGGAATAACGTTACCTTTTCAAACCTTCACCTAGCACCGTTAATTAAACGCGCAAAGGCGGCGGGTGCAAAACTGATTGTCGTTGATCCCAAGCGGATCAAAATTGCAGAACAGGCCGATATGTATCTGGCAGTGAAACCTGGTACTGACATTATTTTGGCATGGGCAATTGCCTCTGAACTCCAGCGTATTGGAGCGTTCGATCAAGACTTTATTGACTCGCACGTTCAAGGCGCAAACGAGTTTATGGAAGAGGCCCAAAAATACTCTATTGAAGAAGCATCTGAAATTTGCGGCGTCTCTGTTGACGATATTCGCGCTTTTGCAACATTGTATAAAGATAGCAACCCTGCTGCCATTTCTGTTGGTAACGGAATCGAGCGGAACCAAAACGGTGGCAACAGTATTCGGTCAATTTTTGCGCTCCCTGCGCTGACCAATAAATTTGGCGTTCAAGGCGGCGGTCTTGTTGGTGGATCAAGCGCCTTGTTTCCAAAAACATCGGATAAGCTCACACGACCTGATTTGGTGCCAGAGGGAACACGTAGTCTAAATATTTTAGATATTGGACGGCATTTAGATGAGGATGATTTGGACACCCCAATCCGAGGTGTCTTCATCTACAATCATAATCCGGTCATTGTAGCGCCCGATCAAAATCAAATGAAGCGGGGGCTAGAACGCGACGATATCTTCGTTGTTGGCTGTGACGTGACCATGACAGACAGTATGCGTTATGCGGACATAATCTTGCCAGCCTGTACCCATTTTGAACATGACGATATCTATGCTGCTTATGGTCAGCCGTACTTACAGCGTGCGGAACCAGTTATTGATAGAGTGGGAGATGCCCTTCCCAATACAGAAATATTCCGCCGCCTTGCTGCTCGGTTCGGGTTTAACGAAGATATTTTCACCTCAACCGACAAAGAGTTGATGAACGACGCCTTGAACGCAGATGATCCAAGGTTCGAAGGTGTCCTTCCAAGTGAACTTCCTGTTGGCACGGCGTTGTCCATGGAAGTGGAGGTTGGTGAGGTAATTTTCTTTAAAAACACATTCCCAAAAACGGCTTCTGGTAAAATCGAGCTGAAATCAACGTATTTGAACGATCAGTACCAACAAGAGGTGCCGACTTATAATCCGCTTTCGTCAAGCTATCCACTGACATTGATTTCACCGTCATCCAATAGATTAATCACCTCTACTTTTGGCGGTGTTGAAGCAAACCGGAAAACACCGGAATTGGAAATGCACCCAGATGATGTGGCTATCCGGGGATTGCGCGATGGTCAGAAGGTTCGTGTTTACAACGAGTTAGGCGAAGTCTACTTGCCGCTAAAGGTGAGTGATGCTGTGCGGCCTGGAGTTC
This sequence comes from Pseudomonas marincola, assembly GCA_036960775.1. GTDB lineage: Bacteria > Pseudomonadota > Alphaproteobacteria > Sneathiellales > Sneathiellaceae > Sneathiella. The sequence goes on from JBALWO010000001.1 coordinate 265,380, forward strand.
TTTGTTCTCCAAAAGGAGCATGGTTTGTGACAACGGACAATAGACAGACTGTTTCCGCCCTCGCGCCCACAACGAAAGCTGATCTTTGCGAAGGCGCTTGCTATAATGACGCAAGAGTAGAAGTGGAAAGCGTCATTTAGGGGGCCAAATGCCTGAAGAAAAACAGAAGACTGCGGGCGGTGGGTGCTTGTGCGGTGACATTAGATTTGAGGTTACGGGAAAACTGAACCCAGTGACATATTGCCATTGTAAGCAATGCCGGATTTGGCACGGTGACGTTATTGGCTATAGCGGCTGTGACAGAGGTGACCTCAATTTTCTATCAAATGGTACTCTTCAGTGGTTTCACTCGTCGACAAACGGGCGACGTGGATTTTGTACATCCTGCGGCAGCAGTTTGTTTTGGGCCGATGAAACCGAAGATTATATAGCAATCACGGCAGGCTGCTTTGACGAACCAACAGGACTTACCGCGACATCCCATATTTTTGTGGGATCCGCAGGAGACTATTATGAAATTCATGATAAGCTTCCGAGGCATAATGAAAGTTCGTCATAAGTAAAATTGGGTATGTCTTGCCATGAATATGAAACCGACTGAGTTCCTTCGGCAGTTGTTTGATGCCGCCGTTGACGCGGCATACCCCAAAATTTCCCAAATGCCACTGCCAAAACCTGTGAAAGGGAAGACCGTTGTTATCGGCGCGGGCAAGGCTGCAGCATCAATGGCCAAGGTCGTTGAGGAGAACTTTACTGGTGAGCTGTCAGGCATAGTCATAACGCGGTATGAGCACGGTCTGAACCTACAAAACATTAGAGTTATCGAAGCGGGCCATCCTGTGCCAGATGAAGAAGGGGCGCAGGCTGCAAAAGAAATTCTCGATTTAGTTCAAGATCTTGGAAAAGATGATCAATTGATTTGCCTTATTTCAGGTGGCGGATCATCTTTGTTATCGCTTCCAGCCGACGGAGTTTCTCTTGCAAGCAAGAAGCTGATTAACAAGGCATTACTTGCATCCGGTGCGACCATTTCTGAAATAAACACAGTCCGGAAAAAACTATCTGCCATAAAGGGCGGGAAATTGGCTGGCGCGGCCTATCCCGCGAAAATGTCGACTTATATGATTTCTGACGTGCCCGGCGATGACCCGTCGGTCATTGCCTCTGGGCCAACAATTCCTGATTTAACAACTGTGGCAGATGCAAAAAATATTCTGGCAAGATACGCTATTCAAATTCCCTCAGATGTTGCCTCCTATTTGAACTCAGGATTGGCAGAGCCCATAGACGCGAACCACCCTGCGTTCGGTTTATGCGAAAATCATATGATTTCCATCCCTCAAGATGCTCTGGTTGCAGCTGCAGAAATTGCGCGCCAACACGGCATCGAGCCGGTGATTTTTGGAGACAGTATTGAGGGGGAGGCCAAGGATGTTGCTCGTGTTTTTGCAGGGATTACCCGCCAAGTTCTGGACTACGATCAACCTGCTGCAACACCCTGTGTCTTACTATCTGGTGGGGAGACAACTGTTACCGTATCCAAAAATTCTGGACCAATTGGTCGCGGCGGGCGCAACGCGGAATTTCTTTTAGCCTATGCCGAAACCATGGGGCCTGACAGTCGGGTTTATGCAATTGCTGCAGATACAGATGGTATTGACGGCACAGAAGATAACGCAGGCGCATTGTTTGATCCAACAACCCATGAGCGGGCTTTGGGCGCATCACTTGATTTGACTGATTACCTATCTCGCCATGATGCCTATAACTTTTTCTCAAAGCTTGACGATTTGGTTGTTACAGGTCCGACCCGTACCAACGTTAATGATTTCAGGGCAATTCTGATTTTGTAACTTGGCTTACGCGCCGCCCAGCATCATCACCAACAACGCTTTAGCGTCTTTATCGGTGTTGTTGACAATTTTGTGGGGGCGATCGGCGCCATAGCGGGCAGTTTCTCCATTTTTCAAAACACCAAACTCTTCCCCGGTTGTGATTTCAATTTCTCCGTCCAAAACAGTTAAATGCTCAACGGTCCTCGCTATATGGGGATCAGAGACAAGCTCTCCGCCCGGTTGAAGGCAAAGCTCGTACCACTCGATATTATTGACAAGGTCGGCTGGGCTCAAAATTTTGAGAGTATAAGTCCCGTTTGGATCGTGCAGCACCGGCGCAGACCCATTGGTGACAATGGTTAGGTTATGACCGCCTTCTTCCCCCCGAATTAGCTCGTCAATGGATTGCCCCAAGGCATCTGCCAAACGCCATACAATGGCAAGGGTAGGATTGGTCTCGTTCCGCTCTATCTGAGATAACATGGATTTGGAAACACCGCATTGCCCCGCCAATTGATCGAGGGTGAGTTGTTTTTGTTTGCGCAAGCGATTGATTGTCTTGCCAACCGTGGGTGTGGATAGAGGTTTTTCAGTCATGGGGGTTTATACGAATTCCTATTGACAGGATTTTAATCCAGTATAGTGTACAAGAATGTTTTCCAGTATATTGGATTTATTTAAAATTACCAGTGAGAAAAAGAATATGTTTACGATAACCAAAGCCAAATCGGAATATGGTATCTGGTCTTCAGATCAGCCTGCATTACCTGCGCCAGGCCGTGGTATGGTTATGGTGGATGTCATCGCTGCGGGTATTTGCGGAACCGATTTTCATATTTACAAATGGGATAAATGGTCTTCTGGGCGGATTAAGACGCCAATGACCATCGGTCACGAGTTTGTTGGCCTCATCAGTGCAATTGGCGATGAAGTTACGGGTTTCGAAATTGGCCAAAGGGTTTCGGCAGAGTGTCATATTGCTTGCGGAGAATGTGGTCTTTGCCGGACAGGAAATGCTCACATTTGCGAAAAAACAGAAATTATCGGCGTCGATAGAGCTGGGGCATTTGCCGAACAAGTTGTGATCCCTGCGACCAATTTGTGGAAAGTTCCGGATGTTATTCCTGACCGTCAGGCTGCCGTGTTCGATCCCGTTGGCAACGCTATGCACATGGTTTCAACTGCAGAAGTAACCGCGCGGGATGTACTTATCGTGGGCGGCGGGCCGATCGGTTTATTTGCCGCGGCTATTGCAAAGGCACATGGGGCCCGTACCGTCGCGGTACAGGAGCCCAACCAAGCCCGCGCAGCCATTGCAGAAAGTTTGGATTTAGATCTGGTGGTGAACCCTCGCCACGATGATAGCAGGTCAAAAATACTTGAGCTGACCAATGGTCACGGTCCCAACGTTGTCTTAGAGGTAAGCGGTAACGGTCGGGCGCTTAATGATGCGCTTGATGTTGCCGCGCCGGGAGCAACGGTTGCGTTGCTTGGTATTCCGGGCGGTCCCGTTGAGCTGGATCTTGGTGCCAAAGTGGTCATGAAGGGTATCCGGCTGTTTGGTGTAACGGGACGGCGCATGTATGAAACTTGGTATCAAGTGGAGGCGTTTATGCTCAAAAATCCAGATCTCATAGACAAAGTTATCACGCATATTCTCCCGGCCCGAGATTTCGCTGAAGGATTTAAACTTATGGAAGAGGGGGCTTGCGGTAAAGTCGTTCTCGATTTTCAAAGCCTGAAAACAGGAGCAGTTCAATGAGTGTGAAATTGTTAAATCGATTAGAAGGTGCGCTCGAGCAGGCTGAGGAAAGCGGAACCTATAAACATTTGCGATTTATAGAAGGTCCAATTGGTGCTGAAATTCAATTGGAAGGACGGGATCATATTTCCCTATTGTCATCGAACGATTATCTGGGTCTTGCCAATCACCCCGAAGTCGTTGAAGCCGCACGTGATGCCCTATTGAAATATGGCGCAAGCACCGCCTCTGTCAGATTTATCTGCGGCACGCAGGATATTCATCAGCAATTGGAAACCTCTCTTGCCAACTTACATGGTACGGAGGCCGCGCTCACATACTCGTCTTGTTGGTCGGCGAATACAGGTCTGTTTGCAGCCATATGCGAGGAAGGTGACGTGATCCTTTCTGATGCTCTAAATCACGCGAGTTTGATTGATGGCATTAGAGCAACCGGAAAAGGCGTCGTTCGCAAAGTCTACAAACATGCGGATATGGCTGATTTGGAACAGAAGTTAATTGAATATCAATCCGCGCCCTCGCGTTTAATCGTGACAGACGGTGTGTTTTCTATGGAAGGCGATATTGCGCCGCTACGAAATATTGTGGACTTGGCCCGGAAATATGATGCCCTCGTTGTTTTGGATGACAGCCATGGTTTGGGTGTGCTGGGCAAAACGGGGCGGGGAACCGCAGAGCATTTCGGTGTGATGGATGGCATTGATATCTTTACAGGCACACTTGGAAAGGCGCTTGCTGCCGGAACGGGCGGATTTGTTGCTGGACCAAAAGCGATTACGGAGACCCTTATCCAAAAATCAAGACCGCATCTTTTCTCCAATGCACTTCCGCCAAGCGTGGCAGCGGCTGGTTGCAAATCAATTGAGCTGCTTCTTGAACATCCAGAGTGGGTGCAAGAGTTACAGGAAAAATCACTGTGGTTTCGCAATCATTTGAAATCTCTGGGACTGAACCCGCTAGAAGGTGATAGTGCCATTGTACCTGTAATCTTGGGAGAGACATCTACTGCGATCAAGATAGCGGCAGATATGTTGGTCGAGGGCGTGTTCGTGACGGGGTTTGGATTTCCTGTAGTACCAGAAGGGGAAGCCCGGCTTAGATTTCAAATTTCACATGCACATAACAAGGATCAATTGCTGAACGCTGCAGATAAGTTAAAGGCTTGCCTCCGTTGAGGGGCAGCCCATTAGAATTTGGATCGATAACTAAGAATTGATAAATACTATTATTTTTAATGTTTGAAAAATAATAGTAAAAACAAATAGTTATAGTATATTTTGAGCCTGATGTATAAAATATACTTACTTGATTTTATTCTAATAAATACCACCTTAAGGTTAGGACTTCTCTCTAACGCCGGTAGTCAAAATTTGGCTATCCAAAGGTGGAGCAACTAGATGAGTAAGAAACGGGATGATTTCAAAGAAATAATAAAACAAGAACAAGCTGAGCGGAAAAGTCAGATTTGGAGCGGTAGTTTTCTTGAATATCTGGAACTAATTCGAGAAACGCCAGCCACATATGCACTCTCTCATCGCCACATGTATGAGGTCATCTCTGCCGCAGGCGAAATCCCATCAGATGAAAGGGATGACAGCGCGAGAAGTTTGAAATTGTGGGGGGATACGCCGCCCAGAATGTATAATTTCTTCAAAAAAGAATTTTTCGGAGTTGAAGTCGCCCTAGAGAAAATCGTCAGGTATTTCCATGCCGCTGCCATGAAGGGGGAAGAAAGCAGGCAGGTTTTGTATCTCATGGGTCCTGTTGGCGCGGGGAAAAGCTCCATTTCTGAACATTTGAAACGGGGATTAACTGACGCACCGCCCATTTATGTGATCGACGGATGCCCCATTAGAGAAGAGCCACTTCATCTTATCCCAAGACCCCTTCGCGAAAAATTTAACGAGATGCTTGATGTGCACATTGAAGGTGAATTGTGCCCTGTTTGTCGCCACCGACTTGAGCATGAGTTCGACGGAAAATACGAAAAATTTCCAGTGACAACCAGCACGTTTTCCAGAATGCACCGCCGAGGAATTGCAGTTGTTCCGCCGGTTGATCCAAACAATCAAGACACATCGGTTTTAATTGGTTCAGAAGATATCTCCAAACTCGATCAGTTTTCAGAGGGAGATCCGAGGGTTCTTGATCTGAACGGAGCATTTAATGCGGGGAACCGGGGCATTGTGGAGTTCATCGAAGTCTTTAAGAATGAAACCGAATATCTGCATTCAATTATCACCGCAACCCAAGAAAAATTTGTGCCGGCCCCGGGTCGACACGGGACGATTTACGTCGATAGTGTGATCCTCGCGCATTCTAACGAAGCTGAATGGCGGCGATTTAAAGCCGATCATACGAACGAGGCAATTTTGGATCGGATTGTAACCGTCAAGGTGCCCTATAATCTTCGGTTAAATGAAGAGGTCAAGATTTACGAGAAGATGCTAGGCCGGTCTGGTTTTAAATCTCACATCGCGCCGCATACTTTGGAAGTCGCAGCCATGTTCGCGATTATGAGCCGGCTTGAAAATTCGCCCAAATGCGATGTTGTGACAAAGATGCGTCTGTATAACGGCGAAGATGTTGTCGAAAAAGGGCGCGCAAAAAAAATCAATATTGGTGAACTTAAGGATGACGCGACAACTGAAGGGATGACCGGTATATCACCGCGTTTTATTATGAAGGCTATCGATACTGCCCTGACAGATAGTGCCGAAGGAATTACGCCAATTCATATTCGTGATGTCATGATTAACATGGTGAAAGATATGGAATTTGCAGACGATATTCGCAAAAAATATCTGGAACTACTACAAGACACCATCCATAAAGCCTATCTTGAAATTCTTGAAAAAGAAATCACGAAGGCATTTGTCTTTGCCTATGAAGAGCAGGCGGAAACACTCTTCCAAAACTATCTAGATCACGCAGAAGCTTATGTGAATAAAACGACTTTGAAAGATCGGAATTCCAGTGATGCAATGGAGCCGGATGAAGCTTTCCTTAAAAACATCGAAGAGCAGATAGCGATTATCGGATCTTCTGTCGATGGTTTTAGGCAAGAGGTGATTTCATATTTGTGGGCGGTTGGCAGACGCGGGAAGAAAGTCGACTACAGAAGTTATGACCCGCTTCGGGAAGCTATTGAGAAAAAACTCATGGAGTCTGTTCGAGATATTAGCCGGATCATTACAAAAGCCAGAACGCGGGATGAAGACCAACAAGACAAATTTGGCAGCCTCGTGACCAACATGATTGACCGTGGTTACAACGAATACTCCGCCGATGTGGTGCTGAAATACGCAGCAAATCACCTTTGGAAAGATTGAGGAGGGGGTCATGGGTGCTGTTTTTCGCCCCTATTCGCCGACAGACAGTATGCAATCTGATCGGAGCTCTGGTGATCGACAAAGACACAGGCAGAAATTACGAGAAGTTCTGAAAGGTAACATCGCTGACGTCATTTCAGAGCAGTCTATCATTGGTCGTGGCCCAGACAGTATTGTCAAAGTCCCCATTCGGGGAATTAAAGAGTACCGGTTTGTATATGGGCAAAATCAGCCACGTGTTGCCCAAGGTGACGGAGAGAGTGAGGCCGGTCAAAAAGTTGGTAAAGCTGAAGGGCAAGGTCCGCCTGAAGACGGGAAAGCTGGCAATATGCCAGGTGAAGATTATTACGAAACTGATGTGACATTAGAAGAGCTGGTGGAAATCATGTTTGAAGATTTGGCCCTGCCAGATCTTGAAAGCAAACCTCTTCGCGCCATTGAAGCCGAATATACTCACAAACGTAGTGGCACAAAAAGAGTGGGTATCAGGGCACAATTAGATAAGAAGAAAACTGCGAAAAACCGTATAAAAAGACGTTTCTTGAAAGAGAAGATGGAAGACGCAGTAGACGATGCTGGAGCTGAAGAGGCGGTAGGTGAAAAGAAACGGTTTCCATTTAATCAAAAAGATTTCAGATATCATCGCCATAAACCGGATATTCGCTATGAATCCAACGCGGTAGTTCTGTGCATTATGGATACATCAGGGTCCATGAATGTGATGAAGAAGTATCTCGCACGGTGTTTCTTCTTCTTATTGTATCAGTTCGTTCGTCTGAAATATCGTCAAACCGAGTTGGTGTTTATTTCCCATGACACGGTTGCCAAGGAAGTGAATGAAGACGACTTCTTTCATAAAGGGGAATCTGGAGGGACAATGATATCTTCTGGTTATCAAAAGGCGCTGGATATCATTCAAGATAGGTTTGATCCGTCTCTTTGGAATGTTTATGCGTTTCATTGTTCTGATGGTGATAACTTTCAAGAAGACATTCCAAAAACAATGGAGCTGGCTAAAAAGCTGTGTGAGAACTGTAATCTGTTTGGTTATGGCGAAATTAAACCGACGGGGTCTATCGCTTGGGGAACCCCGATGCTTGAGAAATATGACGAATTCGCAGCCCCAAATTTTACGACCATATGTATTACGTCGAAAGCTGATATTTGGCCGAAATTCAAAGCTTTTTTATCCCGTGAACGTGAAAAATCTCCCAGCGTCGATGCTGACGCGTTGGGGTGGAGGTAATGTCCAATGGCGCGCTCATACGACCTTAAGGATCTAGAGAAGTGGGAAGCTCGTATTTTTGAGAAAGTTCAAGAATATGGTTTGGACTGCTATCCACAAGAGTTCGAGATATGCGATCATATTCAGATGCTCGGCATGATGACATATCACGGTATGCCGTCGCATTATCCCCATTGGTCATTTGGTAAATCTTTTGAGCGCACGAAGACCATGTATGATTATGGGGTGCAAGGCATCCCCTATGAAATGGTCATTAACAGCAACCCCTGTATCGCAGGCCTAATGCGGGATAACTCCCTATGCCTGCAAATCCTCACCATGGCGCATGTTTATGGACATAATGATTTTTTTAAAAACAATTTTACATTTGCTCACACGCAGGCGGACCTGATTGTTGCCAGATTTAAATCGCATGCAGATCGGATCAGAAGTTATGTGGAAGACCCCTCTATTGGCCAACAAGCTGTTGAAGAGATATTAGACGCAGCACACGCTTTATCGTTTCAATGCCAAAAAAATCAAGCCATTAAACGCAGATCACCAGAGGAGCAAATTGAAAAGGCGATCGAAAAAGAACTGAAAATTGACGGTGATGTCTCTGAGGCCATAAAAGAAATTGAGCAACGGTTCCCGACAGAACCTGAAGAAAATATACTGCTTTTCATCAGAGATAATAATCCAAGGTTAGCAGAGTGGGAGAGAGACCTGCTGACGATTGTTCATGAAGAAGCGATTTATTTTCAGCCTCAGATGGAGACAAAAATTATCAATGAAGGGTGGGCATGCTATTGGCACCGCGAAATAATGAACAGCTTGGAACTTCCAACAGATATCCATATGGAATTTTTGGTTCGTCATAATCAAGTGGTTCGGCCCATTCCAGGTGATATCAATCCCTATAATGTTGGCCTTGCCTTATGGGACAGGATAGAGGAAGTCGAGCTGGGTGAGGTGCGAAATCATAGCGCCGACCGGCAACCAAAAGATATTCAAGACAAGCTGTTTGAAATTAGGGAGGTGGATAGGGATACGTCTTTTATTCGGCGGTTTATGGATTTGGAGACGATGATGAAACTTGATCTGTTCGAAGCTGAAGTTGAACATTCTGATTGGGTGATTTCAAAAACAGCCAGTGATGAGCAATGGAAAGCGATCCGGCATCTTCTCATTCAATCTGTCGGCCTTGGCTCAATCCCCGTGATTTCCATTATCGACAGCGATCTTAACGGAACCCGTGGATTACTTCTCAGGCATTCGTATGAAGGTCGAGAGTTGGAAGCAAAATATGCAGAGAAAACCCTAGAACATGTGTACAGATTATGGGGCCGGAAGGTGGTTCTAGAAACCAAACTTAAAGAGAATATGGCTCGTTACAGTTTCGATGACACCGGTCTCTCTCTGACCGCTGAGTTTTATGATGAGACTTTCCCGCCTTATTTTATCCCATAATGCTCAAAAATGTCGTTTAAAGACGATTGCTTTTACATCTCTAGAGTAATACCTATGGATCAATCGTACCTTTAACCACCATAACCTTTCATGGGGCATATTATGAGCGCTAAAACACTTCCTCTTTTCATTAATGGCGAGAAAAAATATGCGGCCTCTGGGGATGTGTTTCAAAATTACCGACCGATGGATGGTAAGCTTGAATGTGATGTGGCGCTTGCCGGGAATGCTGATGTGGATCTTGCTGTAGCATCTGCGCGCGCGGCCTTTGATGCGTGGGCGGACACATCTGGGCAAGAGCGGGGAAGGGTTCTCCTTCGCGCGGCAGAAATTATGCGCCGCCGACGCCAGGAACTTGCTGAAGTCGAGGTGGTCGATACCGGTAAACCGATTGCGGAGACGCCCTATGCTGATGTTGATAGTGCTATTGATGCGCTGGAATATTTCGGTGGCCTTGCTGCCGATATTCGCGGAGATACTCATGATTTAGGAAGTGGATCTTTTGCCTATACTATCAGAGAGCCCCTTGGTGTTTGCGCAGGTATTGGTGCCTGGAATTATCCGCTGCAAATTGCTGCGTGGAAATCGGCACCCGCATTGGCCGCAGGTAATGCAATGGTCTTCAAACCATCTGAAATGACACCGCTCAACGCGATTAACTTGGCAGATATATATAAGGAAGCGGGATTACCTGATGGCGTGTTCAACGTTGTTCACGGTAAAGGCGAGGTTGGCCATTGGCTATCTTCCCATAACGATGTGGACAAAATCTCATTCACTGGATCGGTCCCAACAGGCAAAAAAGTGTTGGAAGACGCTGCAAAGACAGTCAAGCACGCCACTATGGAATTGGGCGGTAAATCACCCCTTATCATCTTTGAAGATGCCGATATTGATAACGCCGTTTCTGCTGCGATGAATGCGAATTTTTATAGTCAGGGAGAAGTTTGTTCCAACGGGACACGTGTTTTTGTCCATGAAGACATTATGACCGAGTTTCTGAAACGTCTTAAAAGCAGAACTGAAAAAATGGTCATCGGAGACCCCATGGACGGTGCCACACACGTTGGTGCTATGATTAGCCCTGAGCATGCAGAAAAAGTTCTGGGTTATATTCGTCTTGGAAAAGAAGAAGGCGCGCGCCTTATTTGCGGCGGAAAGCTTGTCGCCGTTCCAGGGATGGACGGGGGCCGGTACATCTCACCTGCTGTATTTGCAGATTGCAAAGATGACATGAAAATCTGCCTTGAAGAGATTTTTGGTCCGGTTATGTCTGTCTTATCGTTCAAAGAAGAGAGCGAAGTTATCAGCCGTGCAAACGCGACTAATTTTGGCTTGGCCGCAGGGGTATTCACGCAAAACCTAGCACGAGCCCACCGAGCTGTTCGGAAAATTCAAGCCGGCAGTTGTTGGATCAATAACTATAATCTGACGCCTACCGGTGTTCCTTTTGGCGGCAGCAAGCAATCTGGTCTTGGCCGTGAAAACTGTGCCGCAGCGCTGGAGGGGTTTACCCAGATTAAGAGCGTTTATGTGGAATTATCTGACGTTGAATGCGATTACTAACGGATCGTTTTTGGCCCTAATTCGACCAGATGCATATGTGCCATGCATCTGGCGCATTTGACAAGTTATTGAAAGAAAACATAAATTTGTTTCAATCTTAATTGTCGGATGCGTTTCATGGAACTTTGGATATCAATAACAATATGTGCCGCCTTTTTTCAAAATATTAGGACAGCACTTCAAAAATATCTAAAAGGTCGATTGAGTACTGGGGGTGCGACGTATGTTCGTTTCTTCTACGGACTGCCTTTTGCAGTTCTATATTTCGGAGCGCTTCACAAATTTGGCGGATATCCAATTTATGACCCAACAGCAGAATTCGCTGTTTATGTGATCGTCGGTGGTCTGGCGCAAATCCTAGCAACGGCGTTACTTGTTATCTTGTTCGCCCTTCGAAATTTTGCGATTGGGACAACTTATTCAAAAACCGAAACAGTGCAAGCCGCCGTGTTCGGCATGGTCCTATTAGGAGATCAATTAAGCACGCCCGCATTAATCGCAATTGGCATTAGTTTAGTTGGGATTATGTTGATTTCCGTTTCAGGCAGTAAAATAACGGTGCGTGAAATATTGGTCGGATGGACCGGAAAGTCGGCATTGTTTGGATTGTTGTCCGGCGGGCTTTTCGGCATATCGGCGGTCTCGTATCGGGCGGCGGCTTTATCGCTTGGTGGCGAGGGGGCGATTATGCAGGCAGCGACTGCGCTCATCTACGTCCTCACTTTTCAAACGATTGTGATGACCGTCTATTTGGCTTTCGCCGAAAAAGGACAAATAACAACAGTTATCAAGAACTGGAAAGTAGCTGGATGGGTTGGGGTCACGGGTATGTTGGGATCTGTGGGTTGGTTTACAGCCATGGCCATGCAAAATGCCGCCTACGTTCGGGCCGTCGGACAGATCGAACTGGTCTTTACGTTCCTGATTTCATACTTTTATTTCAAAGAGAAGACTAACCGGAACGAGGCCGCTGGTGTCGCATTAATTGTCGCAGGTATTCTGGTTCTTGTGTTGGGTTAGTCTTCCAAATCAAGTGATTTAATTTGGAAGACTTCATCGATCAGAAGCAGCGCTTATTCGCTTGCGGTATCTTTGACGACAATTTCACGGGTAATGTTGGCGGCTTTACCAAGCATCACAGAAACAGAGCAGTATTTTTCAGCAGAAAGATCAACAGCCCGTGTGACTTTATCCATATTAAGTTTCTTGCCGGTTACTGTGTAGGTCATATGGATATCGGTGAACACTTTTGGCTCGGTGTCAGACCGTTCAGCGGAAACATCAACAATGCAATCTTCAACATCTTGGCGGGATTTTTGCAAAATATGCACGACATCGATGCCTGAACAGCCACCAAGCCCTAGTAGAAGAAACTCCATTGGGCTGGCACCCAAACGTTGATCACCGGAGGAGCCATCCATGATGACACCATGGCCTTGTTCGTTTTTGCCAATAAATCGATAGCCTTCGACCCACTTTGCTTGAGCTTTCATAATACTTCCTGTCATAATCAACGAATAGATCCAGTTGTTTGGACGGGTGCTATTATAGAGAGTGAACCTCGTCAGAGCCAGCAACAGTTATTTTTTAACGGCAAAATTTGGATGACTAACAGTTGAAAATGGATTTTTGTTTTTTTCTGTCGTGAACGATTGGATTTTTGAATGTTTTGGTAACTTGGATTAACGCTTTTTCATTATTGTGTGATTTATTTTCAATAGCTCTTTACTCCCATATGTAGATGTATAGAGTCTCCTACATCAGTTGATATCAAACAAATGGAGTGGGAATTGTCTTCAAAATTTACGCCAATCGAAATGATCGAAAAATTAGTTGCTTTTGATACAGTTTCCCGGAATTCCAACCTTGAGCTTATTGATTTCGTTGCAGATTATCTGTCCGAGTATGGTGTATCTGCAGAGAAAATTTATAACGATGACAGAACCAAAGCGAATCTGTTCGCGACTGTCGGTCCTGATGTCAAAGGCGGTATAGTCCTGTCCGGACACACAGATGTCGTGCCTGTTGACGGTCAACCATGGGATACGGACCCGTTTCAAATTGTTGAAAAAGACGGCAAATTGTTTGGCCGCGGCACTTCCGACATGAAGAGTTTTTCAGCCATTGCACTGGCGCTTGTTCCCGAGATGATTGAAAAAGGACTAAAGAAACCGATCCATTTTGCTTTGTCTTATGATGAAGAAATTGGCTGCCTTGGTTCCCCTCGCATGATTGCAGAAATTGTCGAGAAGGACATAAAGCCCCGCGCCGTTATCGTTGGCGAGCCGACTATGATGGATATCGTGACAGCACATAAAGGGATTGTCGGTCTTAAAACTAAAATCACAGGCCGCGAGGCTCATTCAAGTCTGGTAGAAGACGGCGTCAGTGCCGTAATGACAGGCGCGAACCTCGTGAGCTTCATTGCAAATATGATGGCTGAGAATAAGGAAAAAGCTGTTCCTAACAGCGACTATTCGGACTCGCCAGCCTACACAACCTTACATGTGGGCGTGATCAATGGCGGAACAGCCATGAATATCATCTCTCGTGAATGCGAGTTTGTATGGGATATTCGCTATGTTGCCGAAGATGATCCGCAAGATTTCATCAAACGGTTTAATGATTATTGCGAAACTGAAATTTTACCAGCAATGAGAGCGATTGCACCTGAGTGTACAATCGAGACTGAAGTTGTGTCGGCTACTTCTGCGCTTGGTCCCGAAGATGGCGGCGAAGCTGAGATGCTATGTAAAAAACTAACTGGGAAGAATGACACCCATGCAGTCTCTTATGCAGCGGAAGCTGGCCAGTTCCAAAATGCTGGTTTTTCAACGGTTATTTGTGGCCCCGGCTCTATTGGGATTGCCCATCAGCCAAATGAATATATAGAATTATCTCAGGTAAAAGCGTCTGAAACCTTTATTCGAAAGTTAATCGGAACGTTGTCTGAGGAGTAGCGTAGACAATTAAAATACTATTGTTTACTCTTGTAACTAATATTGCCTCGTTTTCTTGGGAGAGAAGGGGCAATGACTGCTCTAAACTTAGAGCAAATAAATAATTAATAACCATGAAGATAGGGAGATTTTTATGAAATTGCGTCATGGAATTATGGCTGCTGTAGCTGCTGCGACAATCGCGGCTGCGCCGATAGCTCAAGCGGAAACATTCAAGTATGCCTTCCAAGGTAACTTGAGCTCACTCGATCCACATTCTTTGAATGAAACATTCTTGCTCGGCTCTTTGGGTAACATCTATGAAGGTTTGTCAATTTATGACGCGAACCTCGCAGCTGTTCCGGGTCTTGCAGAATCTTGGGAAACTGTGACACCAACAAAATGGAAATTTAACCTTCGTAAAGGTGTGAAATTCCATAATGGTAACGACTTTACTGCGGCTGACGTTGTCTTCTCGTGGCAGCGGACTTTGAGCGAAGGCTCAGACCAAAAAGTTCGCGGTTCTAAAATTAAGAACATCGAAGTTGTGGATGATCATACAATCATCATCGAAACACCTGCGCCAAATCCAATTTTGACTTCTGATCTTGTCTATATCTACATCATGGATAAAGAATGGTCAGTGGCGAATAAAACTGAAGGCGCGACAAGCGCATCAGCGAACACCACAGGTAACTATGCGAACTTGCATTCAAATGGCACGGGTCCATTTAAAATTGTTGAGCATAAAGCCGATGTGAAAACAACATTTGACCGGAATGCTGCCTATTGGGGCAAAATTAAATCAAACGTCACTAAAATCGAATTCACACCTATTAAAGAAGCTGCAACACGCGTAGCGGCTTTGATCTCTGGTGAGCTTGATCTTGTCTACCCAATCCCAGTTCAAGACTGGAAACGTCTAGAAGAAGCTAAAGGCGTTAAGCCTCTTGCTGGTCCAGAAGCACGGACAATTTTCTTGGGCATGGACCAAGGACGTGACGAGCTTCTGCATTCAAACATTAAAGGCAAGAACCCGTTCAAGGATATCAGAGTTCGTCAGGCATTTGCCCACGCACTTAACCTTGATGCGATCAAAAAGAAAGTTATGCGCGGCGCGGCAACACCGTCTGGTTTGATGGTTGCACCGCAAATCAATGGCTATGCTGCTGATCTGAACACTCCATATGCATACGATCCTGCAAAATCTAAAGCGTTACTTGCAGCGGCAGGATATCCAGACGGATTTGAAGTGACTATGGATTGCCCGAACAATCGTTATGTAAATGACGAAAAAATCTGTCAGGCAGCTGTGTCTATGCTTGCTAAAGTTGGCGTGAAAGTCGACCTGTTGGCACAACCTAAGTCAAAATACTTTGGTAAAGTTCTCGCAAGCGGTAACTTTAACACAAGCTTCTACCTTCTCGGTTGGACGCCTGGCACAATGGACAGTGAAAACGTTTTGTCTTCACTTCTTGTTTGCCAAAACGTAGAAACCAAAGCGGGTCTCTTTAACCTTGGTAACTATTGTAACGCCAAAGTAGATGCGCTGACTGCAAAAGTTGGTTCAGAAACTGATCAAGCAAAACGTAACAGCATGATCAAAGAAGCGTTTAAAATAGTTCAAGATGAAGTTGGTTATTTGCCACTTCACCAGCAGCCTTTGTCTTGGGGTGTTAGTGACCGTGTAACTGTTAATCAACGCGCAGATAACGTACTTGATTTCCGTTATGTAGTTGTAAAATAACAAAAATCTTTTGGGGTCTGGACGTACTGTTCAGGCCCCATTTTTTTCATTTCACTAAAAAAAATGTATAATCATGGTCTCATTCCTATTTAAGCGGCTGCTCCAGTCCATCGTTGTGATGGCGACTGTTGCCTTCATCGCTTTTTCCATGTTCAAGTTTGTCGGCGACCCCATCAACAATATGGTTGGTCAGGATACGTCACAGCAAGAACGTGAAGAACTTCGTGAAAAGCTGGGTCTAAACGATCCGTTTTTAGTTCAATTTGGACGCTTTTCACTAAATGCCGCTACAGGTAACTTCGGATATTCCTATAAATTTCAGGTCCCTGTCAGCGAGATGATTTTTGAGAGAATGCCAGCAACGTTAGAACTTGCATTTGTCTCAGCTATTATTGCCCTTGCATTTGGCATCCCGCTTGGGGTCTATACTGCATTGAGGCGAGAAGGCTTTATATCGAAAATGATAATGAGCCTGTCGCTGGTTGGTGTGTCATTACCGACATTCCTGATTGGTATCCTGCTCATTCTGTTATTCGGCGTTGTTCTGCGATGGCTTCCGACATTTGGGCGCGGTGAAGTTGTGGAAATAGGCGCTTGGACCACTGGTTTTTTAACCGTATCTGGCTTGAAATCGTTGATTTTGCCTTCAATTACATTGGCATTGTTTCAGCTGACTTTGATTATGCGCCTCGTTCGGTCAGAAATGCTGGAAGTTCTGCGGACTGACTTCGTGAAATTCGCTCGGGCGCGCGGCCTTCCAAATCGTTCAGTACATTTCAAACATGCGCTGAAAAATACCTTGGTGCCTGTTATTACCATTACGGGTTTGCAATTGGGATCATTGATCGCATTCGCGATTATCACAGAAAGTGTATTCCAGTGGCCCGGTATGGGCTTGATGTTTGTTCAGGCAATTGCAGATGTTGATATCCCTATTATGGCGGCATATTTGATGCTGATCGCTTTCTTCTTTGTGATCATTAATATGATTGTGGACATTCTGTATTATGCAGTTGACCCACGCCTACGTGCTAGTGACGGGTCATAAAATGGACAATACAATTAATACTTCACGCTTAGCGCGTTTTCTCGATAGTGACATCTGGCATAGTTTTAAACACAACCCTGTCGCCGTCGTGGCTTTTGTCGTAACGGTTGTCATGCTTTTAGGGGCTGGATTTGCTCCGTGGCTCGCTCCCCATGACCCCTTCGATATGGTTGCCATCGATATTATGGATTCTAGTCTTCCTCCGATGTGGATGGTGGATGGTGATCCTCGTTTCATGCTTGGAACAGATGATCAGGGCAGAGACATCCTATCGACAATCATGTACGGATCTCGGATCTCGTTGATTGTTGGTTTCGCCGCCGTTATTTTTTCAATGGTTGTCGGTATTACGCTTGGATTGGTCAGCGGTTATGTTGGCGGTAAAACAGACGCATTTATTATGCGGGTTGCTGATATTCAGTTGTCATTCCCTTCAATTCTGATTGCCCTTCTAATAGATGGTGTTGCGCGGGGAATTTTCCCATCCAACCTCCATCAAGAGCTTTCAATATATGTTTTGATTTTTGCCATCGGTATTTCTGGCTGGGTGCAATATGCACGGACAGTTCGTGGATCTACTTTGGTCGAAAAGAACAAGGAATATGTACAAGCGGCTCGTGTCATTGGTATTCGTCCTGGAACTATCCTCCGCCGCCATGTTCTGCCGAACGTAATGGGACCGGTAATGGTTATTGCGACAATTCATTTGGCTGTTGCGGTTATTACTGAAGCAACTTTGTCCTTCTTGGGGGTTGGCGTTTCACCGACCACACCATCCCTTGGGACGCTCATTCGAATTGGCAATGAGTATCTATTCTCAGGGGAGTGGTGGATTACAATTTTCCCAGGGGCTGCCTTGTTGATTTTGGTTCTCGCTGTAAACCTTCTCGGAGATTGGCTCCGTGATGCACTTAACCCCAAATTACGATAAGGAGGCACTGATATGGATTTATTAAACATCAATGACCTCGAAATTGAATTTCCAAGTCGCCATGGTACTGTGAAGGCCGTTAAAGGTGTATCACTTACTGTACAGCCCGGTGAAGTCTTGGGTGTCGTTGGCGAGTCCGGCGCAGGTAAGTCAACGATTGGCAACGCTGTTATTGGTTTGTTGGAGGCACCCGGCCGTGTATCTGGCGGCGAAGTATACCTTAATGGTGAGCAGATCAATAATCTGTCTGATGAAGAGATCCGCAAAATTCGCGGCCGCCGCATCGGTATGATCTTTCAAGATCCGCTAACATCACTGGATCCGCTGCAAACTATTGAACAGCAACTTGTTGAAACCATCGAGTTGCATTTAAAACTTGGTGCGGCCAAGTCGTTTGAACGTGCGGTCGATTTGCTTCATCAAGTGGGTATTCCAGATCCTGAAAATCGGATCAAACATTACCCTCATCAATTCTCGGGCGGTATGCGCCAGCGTGTTGTGATTGCATTGGCACTTTGTGCTGAGCCTGAAGTTATTATCGCGGACGAGCCGACTACGGCGCTCGATGTGTCAATTCAGGCTCAAATTCTTGAGCTAATGCGGAGACTTTGCAAAGACAAACAAGTGGGAATGTTGATCATTACCCATGATATGGGTGTTATTGCAGAAATTACAGACCGTGTTGCCGTGATGTATCGCGGGGATCTGGTGGAAGAGGGGACGACGGCTAAGATTTTGGGCGACCCTGATCATCCTTATACTAAAAGCCTTATCAGTGCGGTTCCGCGCCCTGATGTGCGTCTTCATCGTTTTCCAATGGTGGATTACATCGAGAAAGAAGAAGATCGCAAAAAGACAATGGATATATCCACCCATTGGCTTGGCCAAGCACGTGATTTTGACGCCGTCGAAGGACCTTTGGTTAGCGTTGAAAATCTCGTCATGAAGTTTGTGGCGAAAGAAGCTTTGTTAAAGAGAAACCGCAAGTTCTTCACCGCAGTCGATGGTATTTCATTCGACATTAAGCAAGGTGAGGTTTTTGGTCTTGTCGGCGAAAGTGGGAGCGGTAAATCAACGGTCGCTCGAATGATTTGTGGGCTCTATAAGCCAGCAAGCGGAGCGGTTAATTTCGGTGACACGGATTTGACAAAAATCAAATCTGAAAAAGAGATGGACTATTACCGCCGCCAAATGCAGATGATTTTCCAAGATCCTTTCTCGTCCCTCAACGGCCGGATGAAGGTTATGGATATTGTCGCTGAACCTATTCGGTTCCATAAATTGGCCTCTAGCAACGCAGAAGTTGAAAGCATTGTTCTTGATCTTCTGGAGCATGTGGGTCTTGGCCGTCAGGCGGCACTTCGCTTCCCGCATGAGTTCTCAGGTGGTCAGCGACAACGGATCTCCATTGCACGCGCCTTGGCAACACGCCCTCGTTTCTTAATCTGTGACGAACCGACATCTGCACTTGATGTCTCTATTCAAGCACAAATTTTGAACTTGCTGAAAGACTTGCAAGAAGAGCTGGGACTTACCATGCTTTTCATTAGTCACGATTTGCCAGTTATCCGCCAGATGTGTGACAGGGTTGGGGTTATGAGAGCCGGTAAGTTGGAGGAGGTTTCGGAAACAGAAGCCTTGTTTACGAACCCAACGGCGACCTATACGCAAGAACTGCTAGCCCTAATGCCGAGACTAGATACATTGTCTCACGAAGGGTTGCAAGTAGAGGGCGCCTAAGAGCACCTCTTCCAAGTGACGCAAATCTAAGGGGCTTCGGCCCCTTTTTTTGTTTTCGAGCTGGAGCTTCTTTAAGAGTTAAGTATGATGAAAAAGTTCGTGATACTGGACATATCTTAGTAGGAGTAATGCGATGATATCCAAGCGAGGTGCTTTTTTTAGTGTTCTACTGGGTACTGTAACCCTTAGCGTGCTCGCGGCGAGCGTCAGTGCGCAGCAACCGCCGCGGCTCCGCAAACATACAGCAACAGTTGCAGGGGAAGCTGTTTTTCAGCCTGCAAATGTCGACCCGATTACGGCAAATGAAGTAACCGTAACCGTTGAGGGCAGCAAACGTGTCATTACAGCCAACGGCATATCAAAGCATAAAACCGGGCAGTTTCCAGGCGTCGGAAACCCAAACAAAATTTCCGAACAAAATATCCGCATTTCCCTACCCTTAAGCCCCCGGAAAAACTCTGGGCCGAAATATTATCAACTTGGTGATTTTGGTATTGGCTTAAACGGTATCTTTTTCGACCCGCAAGCAGCCGAGTGGTATTTGGGGCGACGCGGATCAAAATGGCAATATGACGCTCTCGGCGGGGCGCTTCCACTGGGATTTGACGCCCACAGGGCACACGTCCAACCCAATGGCAAATATCACTATCATGGCATCCCAAAAGGACTGTTGAAAAACCTGTCTTTTCGAAAAGGAAGTCATTCCCCGCTGGTTGGATGGGCAACGGATGGTTTCCCTATTTTCGCAATATTTGGGCAAGATAAATCAGGCCAAATTCGAGAGCTTAAACCTTCCTACAGACTAAAATCTGGAAATAGACCCGGCGGGACGAACGAGCCGGGCGGTAAATACGATGGCGCATTTGTTGCTGATTGGGAATATGTATCTGGTCTGGGTGATCTGGATGCTTGTAACGGGACTTTGGTTAAGACCCGTGATTTTCCAAACGGAACATATGCTTACTTTCTGACGAACAGTTTCCCGGTTATCCCGCGGTGTCACTTCGGCCAAGCTGTAAGTACGCAAAAAAGACGTCAAGGTGGTAACGGCGCAGGACAGCAGCGAGGGCGGCCTGATCTAGGTGCTGCTGCCAATCG
The DNA here is from genome assembly GCA_036960775.1 of Pseudomonas marincola. Lineage (GTDB taxonomy): Bacteria > Pseudomonadota > Alphaproteobacteria > Sneathiellales > Sneathiellaceae > Sneathiella. The sequence goes on from JBALWO010000001.1 coordinate 286,073, forward strand.
GTTGGGGATTTCTGAAAGTGAACTTCGGCGGGCCTTGGGGCCTCCGCCCCCTAATTTTTCAAGGGCTGCACAGAAACTTGGGTTGAGTGAAGAGCAACTTCGAAATGCCCTTCACCCACGTTAAAGGTAGAACCTATGAATTAGCAAGGCCTGCAAGGGCTTTGCTAATTGTTGTATGTCCACGCTCCCAGATCATTGCTTTCCAGTCATCAGCATCGCAGTAAAAAGCATTTCTGACTGTCGCCTTAATCTCTTGGCCCAGTGGGCTGTCCACATCTCCATGAATATACAGCCAGTTATCGGCACGGAGGGCGTTTAGCACTTCCATTAACTCGATAGTCCCATATTCAATGGCGACGCTTGTGTGCGTTGCATTGGGAGACATTTGGCTGATACCTTGTTCCATAGTTCCAAACACTTCTGCTGAACTCGAAGTCCCCGCGGATGGGTCTGTGACCTCGCCGTCATACCAAGTCATGGCTCTCTCGAACCCGTTTTTGGCACCTACGTAAATGAGTTCCCCGTGTCCATAGGGGCCAAGGCCCGTGTGGATATCAAGGAGGGCTAGATGCTCAGCGTCACCTGCATGTTCTTTAATAACGCTACGGATTGTGTCGTTACTCCAGGATGCTTTTTTTCCGCCAAAGAACACGCCGTCCTCAGCTATATGTTGACCCGCAGTAACCGCTGCTTGAAAGGTTGGCATTCCTTTATCTTCAATATATTTTGCAATCGCTTCTTCTGCGACGTCTTTCGCAGGCCCTTCCCAGTCTTTGGGTAAGATCCAGTCGTGGACTTCGCGATACGGGGCATTGTCTGGAAGGGGCACTGAGAAATCGATGAAATTACGATTGAGATCAATGTTGTCTTCGTTTACCCGGCGAACATGCGAGAAACCGTAGGGGTTGATTGCATGAACAAGAAGCACTGCCGTATCGTCGGGTAGGTTTTTGAGCATACCTTCCCGCATTAAGCCCACTTGAATGCCAGAGCCACAAAACCCTTCACCGCCATGAGTTGCTGAACTAATGACGAGAAATTTTGACGCTGTATCAGATCCAATACGAACCACATCCATATATAGGTCTTCGCCTTGTTGGCCTTTACTATTGGGATTTAGGTGGCTTTGAATGTCTAAAGAACGCGCTTTACAGGCGGTCAGAAATTTCTCTCTTGCCTCTGTATATGTTGCTGAAAAAAACGAAGAAATATCCATGTATTCGAAGGCTCCTATTGAGTTGCATTTGTAACTTTACTGGAAAGCCATGGGATAGGAATATCTTTTTTGGACAAATTTCAAGAAATAGGTAAACTTTTAACGTTAGGTGGCTCGATCTAACTTAAAATCAAAACTAAAAATAAGGGGAGTAGCAAATGAGTAAGGGTAAGCATGTTATCTATGGTTCGGAATATTCACCTTTTTCAATAAAGGTCAGATCTTATTTCAGATATAAGAAAATCGATCATGAGTGGCGTCCGAGAACCCAAGACAATTTTGCTGACTTTAAAGCACATGCCAAACTCCCTCTAATTCCGTTGATATTATGCCCTGACGGATCGGTATTGCAGGACAGCACTCCCATCATTGAAAAAATGGAGCGACAATATCCAGAGATGTCCATCAGCCCTGATGACATTATCTGTAATTTTATGTCTGTGATGCTAGAGGAATACGGCGATGAGTGGGTGAATAAGCCCATGTTTCATTATCGATGGTGGGCTGATGCCGATCAAATCGCTGTGTCGGCCGGCCTTGCTCAAAGCATTATGCCAAAAGCAACAGATCAAGAGCAAACGGCTCTCGCAAACCAGCTCGTTGACCGAATGGTTCCCAGGCTTAGTTTCGTAGGATCATCAGCACAAAACAAACAAATCATTGAGGCGTCATTGGAGGACTTATTGGCTCTATTGGAGATCCACTTGGATACCCGCCCTTACGTCTTTGGTGGAAAGCCTTCTCTTGGTGATTTTGGCCTTGCGGGACAATTATTTGGGTGCACTCAGCAACCGACAACTGCGGTGATGATTGAGGGTAGTCCAAATGTCGCTGACTGGATTGAAAGAATGCTCAATCCAGAAGATTTGGGGGAGTGGGAGGCGTGGGCGGAACTTTCCGCAACGTTGCTTCCTGTTATTAAAAGCCAGATCGGAGATCTATATTTTCCGTGGGCAATTGAAAACATTAAAGCCTTGGAAGCAGAGCATGGGACTTTTACAGCTACCCTCAAAGGATCAAATTTCACTCAGGATACGATGAAATATACCGGTCGCTCACTCACAGCATTACGGGGCAAGTTTCAGAAGCTGGAAAATAGGGGGGAGTTAGAGGATGTGCTGCTTGCAGCAAATTGTCTCAAGCCTCTTGTCACCGAGAGCTGGTAGAGGTCACCTTTTGTGTGCCCAGATTAATTAGCCGTCGATGGCCTCGCGAATTTTTTCTGCGAGGTCTTTTTTGCGGAATGGCTTGTTTAACAGAAGTGCTGCATCGCCAAGTTCAGAGTGAGATTCCAAAGCGTTCTGGGTGTAGCCTGACATAAATAGGACGTTTAAATGAGGCTTTGTTTCCCGCGCTTTAATGGCAACCTCAGGCCCACGTAAGCCACCAGGTAACACAACATCAGATAACAATAAATCAATGCCTGTTTCTTGATCTAGAACGGCTAGAGCAGAATTTCCGTCATGGGCTTGAAGGACTTGATAGCCAAGGCTCTTTAACTGTAGCACCGTGAGTTCACGTACATCGGGATCATCTTCAAGTACTAGAATAGTTTCGCTGCCGGTCTTGAGTTGTTGATCAGTCATGTCTTCTTCTTTCCGCGTGTGGCTGCCGTGCGCCCTGGGCAAATATAACTTAACATTAGTACCAACATTTTCTTCACTATATACTATCACATGTCCGCCAGATTGCCGCACAAATCCGTAAATCATGCTCAATCCTAAACCGGTACCTTCTCCGACTTGTTTCGTTGTGAAAAACGGCTCGAATATTCTTTCGAGTATCTCTCTCGGCATGCCAGATCCATTATCAGCGATGCACAGCATCACATATTCGCCTGGTACGACTTCATCGTGGCCCTCTGCCATGTCTTCATCGACAAATGCATTTGCGATTTCAATTGTCAAAATTCCGGAGCGGTTAGGTATCTGGTTGATCGCATCCCTTGCATTGATGGCAAGATTGATAATTGCATTTTCCAACTGACCTTGATCGACGTTGCAGTTCCAAAGATCACTTTCCCCGAACGTTTTAACCTCAATACTTTCGCCCAATACTCGCGTTAGCATTCCCGCCATTCTATCAACAAGATCTGTCAAATCCGTTACTTTTGGATTTAACATCTGTTTTCTTGAAAATGCGAGTAATTGGCGAGTGAGTTCAGCCCCTCTCAGGGCGGCTGAAATGAGTGTCTTCAGATGAGGTTTTTCCGGTGCACCGTCTTCTAGCATTTCTTCTACGATTTCGGCGTTGCCTAGAACAATTGCTAAGAGGTTATTGAAATCATGTGCAACACCGCCCGTAAGTTCACCCACGGCGCGCATTTTTTCAGACTGCCTAAGTTGTTCTTCACTTTTGGCGAGGGCAAGTTCCGATCTTTTTCGTTCAGATATGTCTTCGATACTGACGCCCATATAGCGCTCACCTGCACGCTCTAGGGTATGGTATGACAACTGAATTGGAATAATATTGCCGTTCTTGTCCAATATTTCGTTTTCTGAAAGCGTTGATGGCCCAGGACTGGGGAGATTTTTGTTGTTTTCATTCACAACTAAATCCCAGATAGACAATTTAGAAAGTTCTTCTTGGGAATAGCTGACGATTTTAGTAAAGGCAGGGTTCACGTTTATAAATGAGCCGTCCTGATTATTCAGCGCCAATCCGATTGGGGAATGCTCAAAAAGCATTCGGTTATATTGTTCACTTTCGCGCAATGCGGAATAAGACGTATCAATATTAAATCGCATTAAATTTAACGCAGAGACAACATCATCCAATTCATCCAGTTTTTCTGGGTTATGATTTCTTGTTAGCGAGAGATCTGGTTGGTCACCTTCAAGATTAATATTTCTCGCGAAATTGGACAATGTCAGTAAGTGGCGCGAAATTTGAAGTTGAAATACGACTAAGAAGAAACCGGCTATTAGCGAGATAACAACAGCATTACTGCCCAGAATGATAAAAGCACGTGAGCGTAGAGTATCGAAAACAGTATTTAGGCCAGCAACAATTCTAATGTTCCCTAAATCAAACGTTTGCCCGTCGTTATCGAGACGCAGGGGAAGTGTCCTATCAACAAACTGTTTCGATTGGATTTCACCCTCAACCCAGCGGATTTCGTTTTCGTCAGTAATGGAGGCGTATTCAATATATGGACTATTGACCAACCCTTGTAAGAAGATACGGATTTGTTCATCATCCAGTACCCAAATATTGTAAGTGAGGTTGTTGAGTTGATTTTTTTCAACTTCATCGATGCGAGATTGAATAACGGTCAATTCAGATCTGTAGTCAATATAGAGCTGGGTAGCGGTACTCAATAGAGTAACAACGATACTAAATCCAACAATAGAGAGTATAAGCCGCCTGGCTACTGTCATTCTTCTGCCCTAATCCTATGTACGACATAAAGCTAACGTGTAGTATAATACCAGTCCAGTATTATCGTATTTAAATGAACTAAGTATGAAACAACTAAGTATATCAAAGCCATATATGTGGTAATTTGTTTGATTATTGATTGTTTCGTATAAAAGTTTCGAAATTACTACTTACACGTATAGTTATTGCCGCGCTGACAATGACTGTGATAATACCTAAGAATAATTTTGAATAAAGTGTGAGGGCGTTGGCGATGGTTGGGGGATCTGCTGTAAGTATTACTGCTGTTAAAGGATGGGGTAAAAGCGTTTTCCCTGGCATTCTTGTCTGTTTGACGATCGCGATGGCGGCAACATTCTTAAGTGAGCACTACGGCGGCCCCGTCATGCTGTTTGCGTTATTACTTGGAATGGCTTTCCATTTCCTCTCTGAAGAAGGTCCCTGTCAGCACGGCATTCAGGTTGCCTCTAAATCAATTTTGAGAATTGGTGTCGCCTTGTTGGGTGTGCGGATCACTTTCGGCCAAATCGCTGAACTGGGACAAGTGACTATCATTGGTGTTATTTTAGCCATCGCGGCAACAATTCTGTTCGGGTGGGTTTTTGCTCAGCTTTTCAAGTTAAAGCCATCTCAAGGTTTATTGTCAGGTGGCGCTGTCGCTATTTGCGGTGCATCCGCAGCATTGGCATTGTCGGCAGTGATGCCCAAGAACAAGCATTCTGAAAATAATACTATTGTTACCGTTGTTGCGGTTACGACTTTGAGCACCATTGCTATGGTGATTTATCCTTTAATTACTCAATACCTTGGGCTTTCTCCAATTGATTCCGGTGTATTTCTTGGCGGCACCATTCACGATGTGGCGCAGGTTGTTGGCGCGGGATACAGTCTGTCCGATGAAACCGGTGATGTTAGTACCGTGGTGAAGCTCCTAAGGGTGACAATGTTGGTGCCCGCTGTCCTGATTTTCACGGTAATTTTTAGTGCCCGTAATAAGCAATCAGGCGATACGTCCAAAACCGGCCTTCTGCCGCCGGTATTTTTGCTCGGCTTCATTGGGTTTGTTCTTTTGAATAGTTTTGATCTAATGCCAGTGATTGCAACGGAAAAGTTGACTGACTTATCAAGGGTTTGCCTAGTTACTGCGATTGCAGGACTGGGAATGAAAACCTCCCTGAAAGAGCTTTCAAAAGTGGGCTGGCCCATTGTTGGACTTGTTGTTTCTGAAACTGTGTTTATTGCCATTTTCATATACGCATTAGTGGCATTTGTTTAAGGCCATCGGATTGACGGTCTTAAAATAGCCGGTAAACAGCTGGTATTACGCAGTAACTGGAAAAAATAAAGGTTGTATCAACAGCATATTTCTGTCGAAATAGTATCGTCGACATAACAGTGTTGAAGCTCTTTCACTTGTCTTTCGTGTTTTGAAGGATGAACAGTCAATCAGGGAGATTGAATATGACAATCGGGAAAATGACCCGCGGCGCGATTGCGGGATTTGCGGCATTGGGCGCTGTGGCAACGGCAACAACTGCTGCCGCTGATAATGAAGCAAACGATCTAATGAATGCGACGCTCTGGACGCAAACATCTGTAGAATTTAAAGCGTCATCTATGGCAGCGTTTAAACTTGCAGAAGTCATGCTTGACCGAGCTCTTGCAGACACGGATTGGACTGCGGCACTTGAACAAGGTGATAACTATCAAGGTAAGCCACCTGCAGTTATTTTGGATGTGGATGAAACAGTTCTTGATAACTCAGAGTATGAAGCTTGGTTGATTAAAGCTAAAAGCCATTACAGCTCCAAAACTTGGTTGCCATATATTAATGATGCGATCTCTAACCCAATTCCAGGGTCAAAAGAATTTATCAATTACGCTAAGTCAAAGGGCGTAGAGATTTTTTACCTGTCAAATCGTAAAGCACCAGGTGAAGAGGGTACGCGTAAGAATTTGAAGAAATTCGGATATCCTATTAACGAAAAATTCGACACTGTTCTGCTTCGCGGAGAGCGTGAAGAATGGGGATCAGCCAAAGGCACGCGCCGGGCACATGTTGCGAAAGACTTTCGTGTTGTAATGCTTCTTGGCGATAACATGGGTGATTTTGTTGATGCGCGAAAAGCAAACCTTGCTGAACGCCAAGAAATCTTGGAAAAATACAAAGATAACTGGAGCAGCAAATGGATCATGATTGCTAATCCTATGTATGGTTCATGGGAAGGGGCTTCATTTGACTATAAATGGCGCTCTTCAGACGAAGAAAAACGTCAAATGAAAATGGATGCCATGAGATATTGGAAACCAAAAATGTAAGCCAGCTTGCATAATTGTTAGAAGAAACCCTCGGCTTAATTGGTCGGGGGTTTTTTGTTTTACGATATATCAAAGACTTAACGGGTAATTGAGAACATTATTGTCAAGTAAAGCTCATCAAAAATAAACCTTTTTTATAAATTTAACGGGTTAAATATAATTAATTGGATTGGTAATGGTATTTTCCTGTTTTCGGAGCCGCTTTTTTATTGCAGAGTACAAGAATTGAAGCGATAACTCGACCCTGACGTTCGGTTAGAGTTTACCGTTCATATTGTGACTGGAGAATTATATTGGCAAAGCTGCATGCCCTGACAACCGCCGGGGTTATAAATTTAGAAGGTTTTTATAGTGTCGGGGGCAGGACTGCCATTGATTTTGCAAACTCTGCCAATCGGTTTGGGAAAGAAGGGGACGGCTTAGAAAAGCTTGATGAACTTTTGTCTTTCTTAAAATCCATGGACCATCTGCATGAAGATGAAGCTTCCAGCTACCACATGTATTTGTTTCAAAACCCTGACCGTTGTCAGCGGTTGATGGAAGAGCTACGTGACATACGGACGCGTTTTGGGAAAGTGCTTGATCAAGCCAGCAATGGCTGGCCAATGGATCCCTCATTTGTCGGCGATTTGAATGATTTACTTGCCCGCTTTCAAACGCACCTTCAAATGGAAGCGACAGAAGACGGATATGCGGTAAAGATTGAGTTGGTCGAAGATGGGCCGGAGCAGCTTATGTATCCCATTCTGAAAGATATTGCTGAATTCTTGGCATCTGATCAACTGGACAAAATTCGCCAATGTGCCAGTGATACTTGCGATCTATATTTTGTAAATCAGTCTCGAAATGGACGCCGTCGCTGGTGTTCTATGTCAACTTGCGGGAACCGCGCAAAAGTGAATGCATATCTGAAACGCAAAGAAGGCTAAAGAACGGTTTTATATCAATGAGTGAGGGTTTCTATGTCGAACGCTGATGTTCCTGCAGGTAGTTTGTTAAGCGCTAAATATGGCCGCGGCTCTTATCAAGATTGTTTTAGCGCTTCCCTTGATGTGTCAGACACTCGAGGTCCAGTAGGGCTCTTTTTCGGATTACTTCATCCGGCACCAAAATGGGTTACAATGCTCATGGCGACCCGCAATTTCTGTGTTCAATTTGTTGGACTTAAATCCACAGACGAGGGTGATTTCGGAATTCAAAAGCCCGAAGCAGAATATGAGGTTGGCGATAAAATTGATTTTTTCAAAATCACAAGTTTGTCAAAAAATGAAGTCATCGTAACGGCGCACGATAGTCATCTGGATTCATTTTTCTCCATGTATATCGAAGAAGCTGACGGTCAACGAGAAGTCTTCATGACTTCGGTTGTGGAGACAAAAGGGCGACTTGGAAACATATACATGTTCTTCATCGCCCCTTTTCATAGATTGATTGTTAGGCGCTCGCTAAAACGCCTGTCATCTTAAACCGTTTGTTCAGCTATTTTACGCAGCTCGTTCTTTTGAACTTTACCCATGGTGTTCCGCGGTAGTTCGTCAACGACGAAGACTTGCTTTGGAACTTTGAAGTTGGCCAGCTTATGTTTTACAAATGCGATAACTGATGCTTCATCGATTTGGCTCGTGTTGTCTGCAACAACGAAAGCCACAACTGCTTCACCAAAGTCAGGGTGCGGGCGTCCGACAATTGCGCTTTCCAGTACGCCGTCCATTTCATCCAAATAGCTTTCGATCTCCTTTGGGTAAACATTATATCCACCAGAAATAATGAGATCTTTAGATCGACCAACAATACGAAGATATCCATCATCCCCAATGCGTGTCATATCGCCGGTGATGAAGAAGCCGTCGGCTCTGAATTCTGAGGCCGTTTTTTCGGGCATTCTCCAATATCCTTTAAAGACATTTGGACCCTTAATTTCAAGGATGCCGATTTCACCTTCGCCAACTTCATTGCCGTTGTCGTCTGCGATCCGCATTTCATTATCTAGGGCATGGCCAACTGATCCGGCAACACGTTTTCCATCATACGGATTGGTGGAGATCATACCGGCTTCCGACATGCCGTAACGTTCCAAAATTGCGTGACCGGTACGTTCTGTGAATTCGTTAAATGTTTCCTCAAGCAGAGGAGCTGACCCAGCTGTGAACAGGCGCATGTTTTTACACGCATCTTTGCCAAATGATTGATGGCTTAAGAGCCTCACATAAAACGTGGGAACGCCCATAAAAACAGTTGAGCGCGGAAGCTGCCTGACAACGGTGTCTAAATCAAATTTATCGAGGAAAATGACTTTGTTACCACTCAAGAAGGCGCAATGCAGGGCCACAAACAATCCATGGACATGGAAAATCGGCAGGGCGTGCAGAAGAACATCATCTTTTTCAAAATGCCAGGCTTTCACAAGTGATTTTGCATTACTTGCTAAGTTGCTATGAGTGAGCATCGCCCCTTTCGAGCGGCCTGTTGTTCCAGATGTGTACAAAATGGCAGCTAGATCATCACGGGCTCTGTCAACCGTTTCAAATGTCTCAGGAAGATCAGCCGATTGCGTGATCAATGATCCTTTACCAGCGGCATCCAGTGTTAAGATAGTCGACACGTTTGCTTTATCCGCGACGCCTTTGATCATATCTAAGTCTCGAGGATCACAGACCAGGACACTTGGCTCAGAGTCGCTCAAAAAATAGTCAACTTCAGCTGTTTTATATGCTGTGTTCAAGGGCAAATAGACCAGACCAGACCGCAAGCATGCCAAATACAGAAGAACAGCTTCTACTGTTTTTCCGATTTGTACCGCAACACGATCACCGGGCTTCGCACCGCTTTTCACAAGCAAATTGGCAAATCGGGCACTCGTTGCTAGGACTTCGCTGAATGAATAGGTGGTTCCATCATCAAGCTCAAATGCAGTTTTGCTCGGATCTGCAACGAAGTTTTTCTCAAAAATTGAATAAAGATTAAGGTCTGTCATGATTACTTTACTGCTAAATGTTAGGCAATTGCTTGCATGTAATGAGCGGGTAGCGTTGCAAGGAAGTCATTAAAACGCTCCCCCTGAATGGTCACATGTGCACGGGTCAATTTCTCAGCCAAGTCGGCATTGCCATCAAGGATGGCGGCAACTAATCCTGCATGCTCGTTTGAGGAGCTGATAATTCGGCCGGGAATTCTCACCTGAAGTCTCCGGTGCGGAGATAAGCGTGTCCGAAGCTCGCTCGTTTGTTTTTCCAGATATTCGTTGTGACTTGCCTTGTAGATTAGGCTGTGAAGATGAATGTTACGCGCGTAATATTCATCATAGTTTTCTGTGGAGGCAAGCTCTTGGCAGGCGCTTTGAGCGTGGGATAATGCAATTTTTTCGGCAGGTGTAACACGTCGGGCCGCAAGTCGAGCACAAATACCCTCCAAATTGGCCATAACCTCAAACATATCCATGAGATCTTTTATGGTGATCGTCGCAACAATAGCACCGCGGCGAGGACGTATGACCACAAGGCCAGCAGCGGCCAGCCGGGTTAACGCTTCCCGAACAGGCGTTCTGGAGACGGAAAATCGGTCTGCCAGCAATGTCTCGTCCAAACGTGAACCGGGTTTAAGCGTACCCGTTACAATCTCTTGTTCTAAAATTGGGACCAATTCACTGGCGCGTGATGCGTTCAAATTTTATCTCCTGCACTATGATTTGGGTACTGTAACATCAATCTTGTGTGCGTAAAACAATATTTTGTATACAAGATCTAAGCTTTGCCATACAATTTTATCAACTGCCACTATAAGGCAAACAGTAAGTAGTACGTGTAATCGACTTGCCGGGGTAGCTACTCGGTGTAATTCTGGGAGGAAGAAAAATGAAATTCAATATGATTACAGCGGCACTTGGTGTTGCTATTGGAATGACAGCAGTAACAGCCGGTATGGCGGATGCGAAGGATTTGAAGGCATCCCATCAATGGCCCGGCGGAAAAGGCGATGTCCGTGATGAAATGGTTCAAATCATTGCGCGGGAAGTTGGTAAGGCCGATGTTGGTTTGAACGTAAAAGTTTATCCAGGCAAAAGTCTTTATAAACCAAAAGAACAGTGGGGTGCGATGGTGAAAGGACAGCTTGATATTTCTGCTTTCCCGCTTGCGTATGCCGCAGGTCGCCACCCAGAGTTTGATGCAACTTTGATGCCTGGCCTTGTTAAAAATCACGATCATGCCAAGCGTTTGAACGACTCGCCGTTTATGGATGATATCAAAAAAATTATTAATGATGCCGGTATCGTTGTTCTCGCCGATGCATGGCTCGCAGGTGGGTTTGCATCCAAAAAGAATTGTATCTTGGGTCCTGACACTATGGAAGGTCAGGTAACACGGGCTGCAGGTAAAGCGTTTGAGCAAATGTTGGTGGGCGCTAAGGCATCCATCGCCTCCATGCCAAGTTCTGAGATCTATAGTGCGTTACAAACCGGCGTGCTTGATGCTGCAAATACCAGTTCCGGCAGTTTTGTATCTTATAGAATATATGAGCAAGTTAAATGCCTGACGGCACCGGGTGCAAATGCCCTTTGGTTCATGTATGAGCCTCTTTTGATGTCGAAAAAGAGTTTTGATAAGCTGAATAAAGATCAACAGGATGCGTTAATGAAAGCCGGCGATACTGCGGAAGAGTATTTCTTTTCTGCCGCTAAAAGTTTGGACGACAAACTTGTAAAAACCTATAAAGATGCTGGCGTTAAAGTGGTTGAAATGACTTCAGACCAAGCGAAAGCATGGCGCGATATCGCCAATGAGACGTCCTATAAAACCTTTGCCAAAAAAGTTAAGGGTGGTGACATTCTTATCCAAAAAGCACTGGCAGTAGAGTAACCCTTTAAAATAAGGCTCCCGAGGTTGTGGGCAGCAACGTCGGGGGCCTTTTTATTGAAACTGGACACTATAATGAACGTATTTATACGATCCATAAATTCGCTTTCAACTTTGTTTGGCATTCTTGCTGCCATGATGGTTGGTATGGCGATTTTAGTGGTGTGCGAGATGGTCGTTGTTCGGTATTTTCTAAATGGGTCGACTGTTTGGCAAACTGAATTTGTAACGTTTTCTATTGTCGCGGCGACTTTTATGGGAAGCCCTTATGTGCTTTTGAAAAAAGGTCACGTAAATGTTGATTTACTCCCTCATTATTTGCCGCCGCCTTTCCAAAAAATTCTGGCAATTGTGGCTTCGCTTTTAGCACTCGTATTTTGCGCGGTTTTGGGATGGCAGTCTTTTGAGTTTTTCTACGAAGCCTATGACAATGGATGGGTTACAGACACTGTCTGGGAATTGCCGCTTTGGATCCCTTATCTTCCGATGTTTGCCGGATTATCGCTCCTGACTATTCAGTATATAGCTGAAATTCTGTCTCTCATTTTTGATATCAATACGACTGAAGAAAATACAAATATTGCTGTGAAGGAGGACGTGTGATGGAGCCTCTATTAATCGGTGCATTGGCCGCAATAGCCGTCATCATCTTATTGGCAACTGGTATGCCAGTCGCATTTGGACTTGGAATGGTCTCGATCATATTCCTTGTCCTTTTTGAAGGCGTCGACAGCCTTACAATTATTGCGGACACATTCTACGCAGGGATTGCTGAGTTTTCGTTGGTGTCTATCCCCATGTTCATTGTTATGGGGGCGGCGGTTGCCTCATCCCCTGCGGGTAAAGATCTGTTCGAAGCGTTGGATCGCTGGCTGACAAGAGTTCCCGGCGGTTTGATCATTTCAAACATCGGCGCCTGTTCAGTCTTTGCGGCTTTAAGTGGATCCTCACCTGCAACGTGCGCCGCCATCGGCAAGATGGGAATCCCTGAAATGCAAAAGCGGGGATATCCAGACAGTCTTGCCACTGGCTCAATTGCGGCTGGGGGCACTCTCGGTATTCTGATCCCGCCGTCTGTCACCATGATTGTATATGGCATATCAACTGAAACTTCTATTGGCCGTTTGTTTCTGGCTGGTGTCTTTCCAGGACTGTTGCTGACAACTTTATTCATGGCATGGGCAATTTATTACGCATGGTCGCAAGGGTTCGATTTTCGCGGGAAAATTGGTGTATACTCGTGGCGTCAAAAATTTGAAATCCTGCCAAGAGTACTCCCGTTTATTTTGATCATCGTGGGTATACTTTTTGTTCTTTACGGAGGCGTTGCAACGCCGTCAGAGGCCGCTGGGGTAGGGGCGCTGTTTTGCCTTATTCTAGTGGCTGTAATTTACAAAATTTTCCAACCAAAAAAAATATGGGAAATTTTGAGCAGTTCAACTCGTGAAAGCGTCATGATCTTGATGATTATCGGATCATCAGCATTGTTTGCCTACACTCTCTCCAGCCTGTTCGTAACACAGTCTGTTGCGGAATATATTGCTGGATTGGACGTAAACCGCTGGGTTTTGATGGCTATGATCAATCTGTTCTTGCTGGTAGCAGGTTTCTTTTTGCCGCCTGTTGCTGTGATTGTCATGACAGCGCCCATTTTACTACCGATAATTATCACAGCAGGGTTCGATCCCTATTGGTTTGCTGTGATATTGACCATAAATATGGAAATAGGGTTGATCACGCCGCCAGTGGGATTAAATCTATATGTTATAAACGGAATTGTGCCGGATATATCTTTACCGACAATTTTGAAAGGAGCGTTTCCTTTCATGCTTTGTATGGTTGTTGGTATAATTATCCTGTGCATATTCCCTGAAATTGCAACTTGGCTACCGAATAAGGTAATGGGATCCTAATATGAGACAGACGTTTGTAGGACAAATTTTCAACTCTATCGCAGATGCTGGTCGAGATCTTCTCGATCGTGGGGCCGGTAAATCCCGAAGCCATTCTATCGAGGGTGTCTGCCGTGATTTGCTGACCCAGCGAGGGGAAGCATCCGGTATTGCGCTGGCACGTGAAGTGGTTCTGTTATGGCAAAAGATAAGTGAAGAAGAACGTTTGAATTTTCTTGTGTTCCTTCAAAAAGAAGTCTGTGTTGACCAAGAGGGTCTGGATAAGGCTGTTGCCTCATATGCAGCGGATAAGACTCCAGAAAACCAACGTAAACTCTCAAAAGCACTAGAAGCACCGCGTCAGGAATTGATGCGGCGCATTAACTTTGCACCGGGTGGCACGGCCGCAATTGTTGATATGCGGAAGTTCTTGGTTCGTAAAATACGGGAATTCCCGGAATTGGCTCCCGTGGATCAAGATCTTCAACATTTGCTGATTAGCTGGTTCAACCGTGGATTTTTAGAGCTGGAGCAGATTAACTGGCGGACTCCTGCCGTGATCTTGGAAAAATTGATCGAATATGAAGCGGTCCATGAAATCGACGGGTGGGAAGATTTACGTCGGCGTTTGGATAAAGATAGAAGATGTTTTGCCTTCTTCCATCCGGCTCTTCCCGATGAGCCTTTAATTTTTGTGGAAGTTGCCCTCGTAAAAGGCCTTGCCGGTGCGGTGCAACCGTTGCTGGAGAAAGATGGCGCGAGGCTAGATCCTGCGAAAGCAGATACGGCTATTTTCTACTCAATTAGTAACTGCCAAGATGGGTTGAAGGGGATCAGTTTTGGGAACTTCCTGATTAAGCAGGTGGTTGCCGAGCTGTCGGCTGAAATGCCAAACCTCAAGCATTTCTCAACCCTGTCACCGGTACCCGGTTTCATGAAATGGTTCACTGCGACCAAAGGCAAGGCGGCGGGTCTGTCTGCTGGCAAAGTGACAAAGGTGAAGAAGTTACTTCTTGAAAAAGAATGGCAGGCCAATGAAGAAGTGATTGAGCAGGTGCGAGAGCCGCTTGAACAATTGATTGCCCATTATCTGGTGAACGAAAAAAGCCGAGAACGTCCGCTGGACCCGGTTTCACGTTTTCATCTTGGCAATGGCGCAAGATTGGAGCGGATCAATTGGCTTGGTGATATATCAGCCAACGGTTTGCGTCAGTCATCAGGATTACTTGTAAATTATTATTACAGTCTGAAAGATATTGAAAAGAACCATGAAGCATATGTAAATGATAAGCAGGTGGTTGCGTCTTCTTCAATTCTTTCTTTGGCGAAAGCTGGTTAATGATAAATGTTGGCTCGGGTTTAAATGTAATTCCTTTTGTTGGGCAAGTTGACGATGATGAGCGAGGCGATTGGTTAAATGCTCTGTCATTGTTACTACCCGGCGAGCGGCTGGTTCCATTTTCAAACCTAACCAATGCTGAGAAAACGGAGGCGACAATTGCGATTGTCGCCAACCCTCAACCAAATGAAATTGAACAGCTTCCCAATCTTCTATGGATCCATAGTGTTTGGGCCGGGGTTGAGAGAATGCTTGCCGATTTGCAAGGTGCCTCTTTTGATATTGTTCGCCTTATAGATCCAGAGTTATCCCGGACAATGGCTGAGGCTGCCTTGGCTTGGACGCTTTATCTTCATCGAGATATGCCCGCGTATTATCGGCAGCAACAAGACCAAAACTGGAAGGCTCTTCCTTATAAGAAGCCCTCGCAAAAAACAGTGGGCGTATTGGGGCTCGGGTCATTGGGTAATGCTGCATCCAAAACACTGGCAAACACAGGTTTTAATGTGGTGGGGTGGAGCCGAAACAAAAAAAATATCAGCGGGCTTAAAACATTCGAGGGACCTGAAGGCTTAAAATCAACTTTTGAGCAGTCGGACATAATTGTCTGTCTGCTTCCTTTGACAGACGAGACACGCGGACTTATTGGACAAGAGTTGCTGCAATTAATGCCAAGCGGCGGCGGTATTATCAATTTTGCACGCGGTCCGATTATCAATAAAACTGACCTAATCACAGCTCTCGATGATGGCCACCTTGCTCACGCCGTGTTAGATGTTTTCGATCAGGAGCCGTTGCCCGCAAGTGATCCGTTCTGGGTGCACCCACATGTGACTGTTTTACCGCATATATCCGCACCAACTGATGTTCAAACAGCAAGTGAAATAGTGTCGACCAATATCAAAAATTACCGGGCTACCGGACAAGTCCCTGCGTGTGTTGATCGCTTGAAAGGCTATTAAGGGATAGCTGCGATTCTTTTCGATGGAGTCTAATTGCCCCTTTTGATCTTGTGAAGAACCTCAAGTCTGCCCCATAAGTTTCATCATTTAGTTCGCGAGCTTACTAATTTTCACGAAGACCGTTTTTCTTTTGCGGGCATTCACTAATATGTTTATAATTTTGCTACTCAACCGGCATGACCGGAGCAATAAAGAATTAATAATAAAAACATAGTGAGGGGCAACATGTCCGAAAATAAAATGTTAGACGGGAAAGTCGTTGTTGTAACTGGTGCTGGTCGTGGTATCGGTCGCGGCATCGCGATTATGGCTGCACAGTATGGTGCTAAGGTTGTTGTGAACGATCTGGGCGGCAGTGAACAAGGCGATGGCGCTGACCAAATTCCGGCTTTGGAAGTTGTGAAAGCAATTACTGACGCTGGCGGTGAAGCTGTTGCAAACTTTGGCAACGTAGCAAATTCCGATGATGCAGGCCAAATGATCGAAGATGCGCGCAGCAACTTTGGTGGCATCGATTGTATTGTTAATAATGCCGGTATTTTGCGGGACGTTATCTTCCATAAAATGTCTGAATCCGAATTTGATGCCGTTATTGCTGTTCACCTTAAGGGTAGCTTCAATGTCAGCCGTGCAGCTGCTCCTTATTTCCGGGAACAGAAAAGTGGCTCCTTCGTACATATGACGTCAACTTCAGGCCTCATAGGTAACTTTGGCCAAGCGAACTATGCCGCGGCCAAGCTTGGTATTGCAGGCTTGTCTCGGTCTATCGCACTCGATATGTCTCGTTTTGGCGTTCGCTCAAACTGTATTTCACCATTTGCATGGTCTCGCCTGATTGGAACTATTCCTCAAGGCACAGATGCAGAGCGTGAACGGGTGAAGAAAATTCAACAAATGACACCTGAAAAAATTGCAGCACCTTGTGTTTATCTGTTGAGTGATGAAGCAGAGTCTATTTCAGGGCAGATCTTTGTTGTCCGAAATAATGAAATTTGCTTGATGAGCCAGCCTCGTCCAATTCGTAACCTTCATAACTCTGATGGATGGTCACCTGAAACCATTGCAGCACGTGTTGGACCGGCGATACAATCGTCTCTCACACCGCTTGAACGTTCGGGCGATGTATTCTGCTGGGATCCAGTTTAATCAAGGAGCAATATAATGGCGATTGATTATGACAAGCTGGTAAATTGGAAGTTTGATCCGGTTGAGCATGAATATTCGTTTCGAGACAGTATCCTTTATGCCTTAGGTGTGGGGTTGTCGTCAGATCCGTTGGATCTGGACCAGTTACGCTTTACCTATGAAGAAGATCAACTTGCATTGCCAAGCATGGTTGTTGTTCTCGCGGGCCCTGGGTTCTTTTTGAAAAGACCAGAGTTTGGTGTTGATTGGGTAAAGGTTCTCCACGGAGAGCAGGGGTTTGAAATTCACAAATCGTTGCCGGCAACGGGAACGCTGATCGGTGAAACTAAAATCACAGAGATTATTGATAAGGGTGAAGGGCGCGGCGCGCTTATTTTCTCTGAACGTAAAATTTACGATAAGCCAACGGGTGATTTGCTGTCGACTTTAACGTCAACCACATTTGCGCGTGGTGATGGTGGCTTTGGCGGTCCGACGATTGCGGCTCCGAAACCTCATATTATTCCAGAAGGCGCTCCAGATATTGTGATGGAAACGCCTACTCTGGAACAGGCGGCTCTCATTTACCGTTTGAGCGGAGACTATAATCCGCTGCATGCAGATCCGCGTGTTGCGACTGCCGCTGGGTTTGAGAAGCCGATCTTGCACGGACTTGCAAGTCTCGGCGTAGCATCACATGCTATCTTGAAAGAAGTTTGTGGATATAACCCAGACCTTTTACGGTCTTTGAGCCTTCGTTTCACATCTCCTGTTTATCCGGGGGAGACGATTGTTACTGAGATCTGGAAAGATGGGTCGGACATCTCCTTCCGATGCCGCGTTAAAGAAAGAGACATTGTTGTTCTTAACAATGGCCACGCGAAAATCGGCTAACCTGCTGATACCTCGGTCTATATGACCGAGGTATATCCCCCCTTATATCTGCGGGAGCAACCCTTGCAATTAATTGAAGCTATACGAAGTCGTAAAACTGTTCGTCAGTTTACAGATAAAGAAATATCAAAAGAAACTGTCCTTGAAATTCTGGAAATCGCAAAATGGGCCCCCTCTGGCGGCAACTTGCAACCATGGAATGTTCAGGTATTGACGGGAGATCCATTAAAAAAATTGGTCTCAACCATTGCTGAGAGGCATCAAAACGCCGTGGTTGAAGAACCTGAGTTTGAGACGTATCCGCCAAATTTAAAAGACCCCTATAAAACACGGCGACGCGTGGTGGGGCAGGCGTTATATGAACTCATTGGCGTCCCCCGTCATGATACTCCGGGAAAAATACGGCAACTTGCCAAAAATTACGAATTTTTTGACGCCCCTGTTGGTCTGTTTTTTGTGATGGAACGTGATATGGAGATAGGCCAATACACCGATCTTGGTATGTTTATGCAAAATATTATGCTGCTCGCTCGCGATAAAGGTCTGCATACCTGCTCGCAGCTGGCGTGGGCGCGTTGGCCGGAAACGTTATGTCAGTTTTTAGAAGTCTCTGATGAACAGCGGGTATTCTGCGGAATGGCGCTTGGATATGCTGATAAAGATGCAATCATTAATGAATTACAAAGCGAACGTGCGGCTTTGGAAGATTTTGTAACCCTAAAAGGGTTCGAATAGGAACTTAAGAACATGGATATGGAAGTCACAACACAAATTCGCCAAAGTGTCGCTCAATTGTGCAGCGATTTCCCAGGCACCTACTGGCAGGAAAAGGATCGGGAACGCGCCTATCCTGTGGAGTTTGTGAATGCATTGACCGAAGCCGGACTTTTGGCGTCTTTAATCCCAGAAGAATATGGCGGGGCCGGGCTCCCACTCTCAGTCGCGTCGGCTATCTTGGAGGAAATTCACGCAAACGGCTGTAACGGTGCGGCGTGTCATGCCCAAATGTATACCATGGGCACCATCCTTCGGCACGGCAACGACGAACAACGAAAAGAGTATCTCCCAAAAATTGCAACAGGAGAGCTTCGTCTTCAAGCATTTGCGGTAACTGAACCCACTGCTGGAACTGATACCTCGAGCATTACAACAATGGCGGTTCGTGATGGCGATGAGTATGTCATTAACGGACAGAAGGTTTGGACGTCTCGTGCAGAGCATTCGGATCTGATGATCTTACTGGCCCGGACAACAGCGAAGTCCGAGATTAAGAAAAAATCAGATGGACTATCGGTATTTCTCATTGATATGAGAAAGGCGGTGGGGAATGGAATGACCATTCGTCCAATCCGAACCATGATTAATCACGCAACAACTGAAGTTTTCTTCGATAACCTTCGGATACCCGCGGACAGCTTGATCGGCGAGGAGGGTAAGGGATTTAAGTATATCCTTACGGGAATGAATGCAGAACGAATATTGATTGCGTCTGAATGTATAGGGGATGCGCGGTGGTTTATTGAGACGGCGTCCAATTATGTGAGGGACCGGAAAGTGTTTGGCCGCCCCATTGGTCAAAACCAGGGCGTCCAATTCCCCATTGCGAGATCCTATGCCCAATCTGAAGCCGCCAAGTTAATGGTGGAGAAGGCCTACAACCTTTATGACGAGGGCCAGAATTGCGGTGCAGAAGCTAATATGTGCAAAATGCTAGCATCAGAAGCATCGTGGGCGGCCGCCGAAGCCTGCTTGCAGTCCCATGGCGGATTCGGGTTTGCAGAAGAATATGACGTGGAACGAAAATTTAGGGAGAGCCGACTCTATCAAATCGCCCCGATTTCCACGAATTTGATCCTATCCTACATCGCAGAACACGAGTTAGATTTGCCTAGATCCTATTGACTCTGAGGAAAACTGTTTTATGTCAAAAAAAGGCAACGGAATGATTTTGAAAATTAATGGCAGTTTCGTTGACCTTTTGCTGCAGTTGCGAAGAA
>JBALWO010000017.1:0-26067 GCA_036960775.1 Pseudomonas marincola
ACCGGATCGTTTAAATCAACCATGTTTTACTCCGCAAGACAGCGTCGTCGCAAAACTCACCTAAGGAACTCAGCTTCTCTACCGTACTCACAATCACGACATGATCAAAATATCGAGCATGCCAAGAGCCAAACATTCTACATAAGTGAACTACAATACAAAACCGAGCGAGCAGATGAGTTATTCAATCCGCCTCAATGGCAACGATAATCGACGACAGAGGTTACCTCGAGCGATGCCACAAATTATCTAAAAACGATAACAGAGAAATGGTTAAGAATTTATCACACCCAATACACAGATTAGCATGATGTTACATGGGCACGCTTTACGCCGAGTGATCAACACTTTTCCATTTGACCGGAGTAACATAAACGATGTTATCACCAACACTGACCATCACATCGTCGTCTTGAATATTAACCTGCATCTTCATCACGCGACTGGCCAGATCACCGAGCTCGCTCGTGTCTTTCCTCAACAAATTTGTAACCTGAAGATTATCAAATCGAGTGGTGCTGTTTTTGATTTTTTCCCACCATATCTCCGCTGTACTACCGCCGTAACAATAGATAATCACCTGATCGGCTTTACCGCAAGATTGACGCAGAATTTTCTCGCTCGGCTGTCCTAATGCAATCCACACCTCAATCTCATCACTCAGGCTTTTTTGCCAAATATCAGGCTCGTCATCCGTTGAAATGCCTCGGGTAAACTTCAATTGCTCATGGGCATTCAGCGCAAAAGCGAGAATACGCACCATTAACCGCTCATCCGTCTCCGACGGCTGTTTGGCAATGGTCAGATTATGGGTCTCGTAATAGTGACGATCCATATCGGCAACGGAAAGTTCAACTTTATAGATGGTGGCTTTCTGCGCCATGATTTGCCCCTGAATAGTAAAGATATGGATGTTTAATATGTATGGCGCCTTTGTGAAAGCAGAAAGCAACTGGTCGGCACGCGCCACTCCCGAATAGAGCTACCGGTCCAGCGTATTTTCCGCCGTTCCACAAAGGCTTTAGCATCTCACCAAGAGGGTTGGTTATATGATTTTTATCTCACGTTTTCATCAATAAAGTTATTCAATTCGGAAACCGATCGAATGACATATAGAGTTTTATTAGGTGATATTTTTTCCAATTTTTGAATAAAACTATCATTCCAAAATTTTGGGCAAAGCCTTAGCACTTTATAGCTTTCTAAAGTTCCCTTCAAAATTGAGCTCCCCTCTGGCCAACCTTCAGGTTTGATAAAGAGACCTTTTAGGAATCTCTTCGTCACTAGCCAATAACTGACACTGTAGGGCAATTCTATATAGATCAGTGTATCAGCCGCCTCTAATCGTTTGTAAAACGATCCAAGAGGTCCAAAACCTTCGATGATCCAACTATCATTGGATAGTAAGTTCTCATGTTCTTCATCGAATATTTGACGCTCTACTCTCTCTCCATTTTTTTTAAATTCTATTGAATCTAGTGCGTGCAATTTTATTTCTGTAGCTGACGCCAGCCTTTTGCTTAAAGTGGACTTACCACTCCCGGGTTTACCGAATACTGCTATTTTTTTCATACTGCCTTCTCTAACTTTGGGTAGTCCCATGAGGCAGAAATAGAAAACCCGCCTCTAGGGCGGGTTGACAAACTATAGACGCATCAAAAACCCACCATTCCTATGGAATGATGATAATTATTCTAACTATTTGTTGCGTAAGATAAGTACTCATTCAAGCAGTTTGATGTGGGGGACTATTAATGTCAACTGCTGGACAAGAGGGAACAGTTTTGAGATCTCTTGTTTTTCAGCTCAGCAGGTGAAAAAATTGGCGGAGGGACGGGGATTCGAACCCCGGATACAGTTGCCCGCATACACGCTTTCCAAGCGTGCGCCTTCAGCCACTCGGCCACCCCTCCGCAGGGAATCCAATCTAATGGATCGGGGGAATATACCCAACAAGTCAGAGAATGCAAGCCTGCAAACAGTCCATGGCGCGAAAAACGTTGAAACTGGTATCCGATTGGCGCTAGGCTGTTGAGAAATAGTTGATTTTTGGGGTACAAATAATCAAATCGGCGTTAAAAACTGGGGAATACCGTGATAATTGGACGATTAATAGGTTGGCTGCTAATCGCAATCGGCTTGATGCTGGTAGGCGTAGAAGCTTTGGCATCATTACGTGCCGGGGAATGGGCGCCGCAGCTTTTGGGTCAGCTTTGGTTCGAGCTTGATTCTGGCAGCCTTAACTTTACTCAAGCCATCATTCAGCGATATTTGCTGCCCATGCTTTGGGATCCTGTCATCGTCACCATGCTCCTCTGGCCAGCATGGATCGTCGCCCTTGTTCCGGGGGTTATCCTTTCTGTTCTATGTCGCAACAGAACGAATAAATACGCCCCCAAAAAATATCTTAGCTAACCGCAATTGAGGGACTAATCGTCCCCCATTTTCAGGGCTGCAAGGAAAGCTTCCTGCGGAATTTCCACGTTACCCACAGACCGCATGCGCTTTTTACCCTTCTTCTGCTTCTCGAGCAGTTTCTTCTTCCGCGTAAGGTCGCCGCCATAACATTTGGCAGTCACGTCTTTCCGCATGGGCGTAATGGTCTCACGGGCGATTACCTTGCCGCCAATGGCGGCCTGCAATGCAATTTTAAACAGCTGACGCGGGATCAAAGATTTCAAGCGCTCACATAGGTGACGACCGCGTGCCTCTGCTTGGCTCCGATGCACAAGCATGGCAAGCGCATCAACCGGATCAGAGTTTACGAGAATGGTGAGTTTAACCAGATCACTTTCCTCGTACCCATCCCTTTCGTAATCGAAACTGGCATATCCGCGACTGACAGATTTAAGACGGTCGTAGAAATCGAAAACCACTTCATTGAGCGGCAGACGGTACACAACCAATGCCCGGTTGCCAGCGTAGTTGAGATCCACTTGAACACCGCGTTTTTCTTCGCAGAGTTTCAGCACATGCCCCAGATACTCGTCCGGCACCATGATCGTCGCTTTAATCAGCGGCTCATCAATTCTGTCCACCTTCATGATATCGGGCATGTCCGCCGGATTATGAAGTTTCAAAAGATCGCCGTTGGTTTGATGAATGTTGTAGACCACAGACGGGGCTGTCGTGATCAAATCTAGATCAAACTCACGCTCCAACCGTTCTTGAACGATTTCAAGATGGAGAAGGCCTAAGAAGCCGCAACGGAAGCCAAAACCAAGTGCTGCCGATGTTTCCGCTTCAAACGAGAAGCTGGCATCATTCAGGCGCAATTTACCAAGGCTTGCTTTAAGCTCTGTGAAGTCGGCAGAATCCACTGGAAACAATCCACAAAAAACAACAGGCTGGTTTGGCTTAAACCCGGGAAGGGGTTCAAGCGCCGGTTTGCGGTCGTCAGTAATGGTGTCACCAACTTTAGTGTCAGCAACTTCTTTAATAGCGCCGGTCATAAATCCGATTTCGCCGGGCCCAAGTTCGTCCACGATCAGACCTTTTGGCGTAAAGACACCAACACGGTCCACCAGATAGGAGGCATTACTCTCCATCATGCGGATTTTTTGCCCTTTACGAATGGTGCCTTCGCGCACCCGGAATAGAACCACAACGCCAAGATACGCATCGTACCAGCTGTCGATCAACAAAGCCTGCAACGGCTTATCCCGGTCGCCGGTTGGGGCTGGCATCTGATTAACAACGGCTTCAAGAACAGCTTCAATGCCAAGGCCTGTTTTGGCAGAAACGGCAATGCCGCCACTAGCGTCGATACCGATCACATCTTCGATTTGCTCAGATACCTTCTCCACATCAGCAGAGGGCAGATCAACCTTGTTCAAAACGGGAATGATTTCGTGATTAACTTCGATGGCTTGATAGACATTGGCAAGAGTTTGCGCTTCAACGCCCTGACTTGCATCCACCACGAGGAGCGATCCTTCGCAGGCAGAAAGGGATCTGTTCACCTCATAGGCGAAATCCACATGGCCCGGTGTGTCGATAAGGTTCAGCGTATAAGTCTCGCCGTCTTTGGCTTTATAAAGCAGGCGCACGGTTTGTGATTTGATGGTAATCCCGCGTTCCCGCTCGATATCCATGCTGTCCAGAACCTGTTGCTGCATCTCACGCTTATCGAGACCACCACAATCCTGAATAAGGCGGTCGGCAAGTGTGGACTTTCCGTGATCAATATGGGCAATGATCGAAAAGTTTCTGATTTTGCTAAGGTCTGTCATTTGAACCACTATCTAAAGCAAGAAAATTGCTTAAAAGAATATACGCCAACTCTTAAATATTAGCCACGCTCTGAAATTACAATATCAGAGAATTGACCGCCATTATCACTTGGAATTTTCATAATTCCTGACCCGCTAAAAACTGTCTCCCCATCTGCCGTTAAAATGCAGGTAGAAAAAAGTGTCTTATGGGTCCGTTTAATAACTTGAGTGCTTCCCTGCAACCACGCTCCCAAGGGAGACGGGGCAACAAAATCACCACTCATATGCACTGTCGGTAGAAACTTTCTAAGCTTCAACTGAGACTGCGAGCCAACACCCAACTGCATATCTGCCAGCGTCATGATCATGCCGCCATGACAAATGTTTGCAATGTTGCAGTGTTTTTCTTCGACGCGGATGCCCAGAAAAGTCAGATCACCCTCATATTTTACATAAAGGGGGCCTGTTGTTTCCAAAAAGCCCGGCAATCGCGCAAATTTCTCAAACCCCGAAGGGATATTATCTGACATTATTTTTCCTGATAAAGGTTTAGGAGGACAATTTTCCCTCCCGTTCCCTATTCGTGTTTAGCGCCGTAACGTGCCGCCGCTTGCTTTTTCAACATTAGCGATGATCTTGGCCGCAACGGCTTCGATTTCTTCATCTGTAAGTGTGCCGTCTTTTGGCTCTAGGCGGACGGAAAGGGCAACGGATTTCATCCCCGCCCCAACAGACGCACCTTCATAGATGTCAAAAATTGACGCATCAGCGATCAGTTTTTTGTCTGCGCCTTTGGCAGCCCGCAGAACTTTATCCGATGTCACTTCTGTATCCATGATAAACGCAAAATCACGCTCGACCGCTTGATAGTCAGAAACTTTAAGCGGATCTTTTGCTGTTTTGCGATTGCCTTTAGGTTTTGGAATATTATCCAGATAAAGCTCAAAACCCATAACCGGGCCTTTTACTTTCATGGCGTCCAAAACCGCTGGGTGCAATTCACCAAATACGGCAAGACGGTTCTTTGGTCCCAGCTGAATAACGCCGGACCGTCCCGGATGATACCACTCAGGGGCACCAGAGACTATTTGGGCCGAGGCAGCAGGGCCGCCAACAGCTTCCAACAAGTCAAGAACGTCTGCCTTCACATCGAACAGGTCATAGGCCCGTCCTGCGCCGTCCCAGTGGCGACCACCGGAACTACCGGCACGAATGCCTGCAGCAACAGTCTTTTGCCCATCAGGAGCGTCAGAGTGATATTCGCCTGCCACTTCGAACAAACAAATGTCATTAAATCCACGCGCTTGGTTACGGCCAGCTGCTGCAACCAAGTTTGGCAGCAACGACGGCCGCATGGCGTCCAGATCTGCACTAATGGGATTGGCAAGGACGATGCTGTTATCCACACCGCCGAATAAATCCGCATGGGCACGCGACAAGAAGGAATAAGTAACCGCCTCGATCATACCACGGGTGGCAAGGGCGCGTTTAGCTATGCGAACACGTCTCTGTCCAATATTTACAGATGGCATTGCTACGATACTGAGAGGCGGCAATGGCACGGCAGGGATATTATCATATCCATGCACACGCATCACTTCTTCAACCAGATCGGCTTCGCCGTCGATGTCCATGCGCCAAGATGGCACATCTGTTAAAATACTGTCGCCAGCATCTTGTGGATTAAAGCCCAAACGATCCAATGTTTGCATCATTTCTGCCACGGGCACATCCATGCCGCCCAGATCTTTCACGCGCGTTTTACGTAAACTCACCTGCTTTTTCCACTCAGGGCCAGTGCCGTCGGAGACAACATGACTTGGCTCACCACCGCAAAGTTCCATGACAAGACGTGTGGCAACTTCAATACCGCTTGCAACAAAATCAGGATCGACGCCGCGCTCAAACCGATACCGGGCGTCAGATTCAATGCCCAAACGACGGCCTGTTGTGGCAACGCAAATGGGATCGAACAAAGCCGCTTCGATAAAGACATTTACAGTCTCTTCGGTACAACCACTTAACTCGCCGCCCATAATTCCGCCAATCCCTTGCGGGGCGGCATCATCTGCAATTACGCAATCAGTCGCAGTTAAAGTATATTCTTCACCATCTAGCGCCAAGACTGTCTCGCCGTCTTTGGCAAGACGGGGCTGAATGTTTCCGCTCAATTTATCCGCATCAAAAACATGAAGCGGCCGGCCCAAATCAAATGTCACGAAGTTTGTAATATCAACAAGCGCAGAAATCGGGCGCAAACCAATAGACATCAGGCGATCCTGCATCCATTTCGGGCTTGGTCCATTTTTCACACCGCGGACATAACGACCTTTGAATTGTGAGCAGGGAAGCGGCGCGTCTGATGCGTCAAATTTCAATTCAATATCAATTGGGCTGTCAAAAACACCTTCGACAACCGACAAGTTCGGTGCCTTCAACGTTCCAAAACCACCGGCGGCAAGGTCACGGGCAATGCCGTAAACGCCAAGTGCGTCCTGATGGTTTGGCGTAATGGCAATTTCGATAATTGGATCGTCAAGACCTGCTAGCACTGCATATTGAAGGCCAATTTCGGTATCTTCTGGCAGTTCAATAATACCGTCATGCTCTTCTGATACGCCCATCTCGCGTTCAGACACCAGCATGCCGTTACTTTCTACGCCACGAATTTTCGATGGCTTCAACAGTAAATCTGTTCCCGGAACGTAAACACCTGATGGTGCAAACACGCCTTTCATGCCTGTTTTGGCATTCGGCGCTCCGCAGACCACCTGAACAGTTTCTGTACCTGTATTAACCTGACACACACGCAAGCGGTCAGCATCGGGATGCTGTTCTGCTTTCACAACGTGACACACCCGGAAGGCTTCAAGCTCTTTCGCACGGTCAGTAATTTCTTCTACTTCCAGGCCAAGGGCCGTCAGTTTGTCAGAAAGAACGTTTAGTGGTGCATCAAACTCTAAATGTTCGCGCAGCCATGATACGGAAAATTTCATCGGGACAATCCTCCGCCAAGTGTTGGCACATCCATCGGGACAAACCCGTAATGTTTCAGCCAGCGCAAATCGGAGTCAAAGAAGGCCCGTAAATCAGGAATGCCATATTTCAGCATTGCGATCCGGTCGATCCCCATACCCCAGGCAAAACCTTGATATTCATTAGGGTCAATTCCGCAATGGGCGAGAACTTTTGGATTTACCATTCCGCAACCGAGAATCTCCATCCAGTCGTCGCCTTCGCCAATCTTGATATGGTCGCCAGCAAACGTGCAGCGAATATCCATTTCAGCAGACGGTTCTGTGAACGGGAAATAAGACGGGCGGAAACGCATTTCCACATCATCAACTTCAAAGAAAGCCCGGCAGAATTCCTTCAAAATACCTTTGAGGTGTCCCATGTGGCTTGTCTTATCAATAACCAAACCTTCGATCTGGTTAAACATCGGTGTATGCGTTTGGTCAGAATCGCTCCGGTACGTGCGGCCAGGCACGACAATCCGATGCGGTGGTTTAATAGATTGCATGGTGCGAACTTGAACTGAAGACGTATGTGTCCTCAAAAGCTGGCGGCTACCATCTTCTTTTTCTGGGAAATAGAAGGTGTCATGCATTTGACGTGCAGGATGTTCCGGCGGGATATTAAGCGCCGTGAAATTATGGAAATCATCTTCAACATCTGGGCCTTCAGCAATGGTAAAGCCCATATCCGCGAAAATTTCGGTAATTTCGTCCATAACCTGGCTGATGGGATGAATACGTCCCTGCATCTCAGGCCGTACTGGCAACGTGACATCGACACGTTCTGACGCCAGACGGGCTTCCATTGCGGCCATATTTAGGGTCGCTTTGGCATCGTCAATGGCATCACCAATGGATTGTTTCAGGTTATTAAGCTTAGGAGCCACAACTTGCCGCTCGTCTGGAGACATTTTCCCCAAACCGCGCATCATCAGGCTAACCCGACCTTTTTTACCTAAGGCGGAGATTCGGACAGCTTCTAGCGTATCCAGATCTTTGGCGTTGTTAATTTCGCTTAACAACTCACTTTCAAGCGTTTCTATATCCTGCATCGTCTCTTTCAATAAAAAAAGGGGACCCGTAGCGTTGGGCCCCCTTTTTAATAAAGTGGTGTTCGAAAAAATCCAGTTCACTTACATGAAGTTTTCGAGGGCCCGACATAATCAGGCTTTGGCAGATGCTTTCTCAGAAGCTTCAACCAACGCCTTAAAGGCCTCAGGTTCACGTACGGCGATATCAGCAAGAACTTTACGGTCAAGATCAATGCCAGCCAACTTGAGGCCGTGCATAAAGTTGCCGTATGTCATGCCAAGTTCACGAGATGCGGCGTTAATACGCTGAATCCATAGAGCCCGGAAATTACGTTTTCTTACGCGACGGTCGCGGTAAGCATATTGGCCGGCTTTTTCAACGGCCTGTACTGCAGCGCGGAAAGTGTTTTTACGGCGACCGTAATAACCCTTAGCTGCTTTAATAACTTTTTTGTGGCGGGCGTGAGTAGTCACACCGCGTTTAACACGTGCCATGGTCTACACTCCTTAGCCGTAAGGTAAAAACTTTTTAATAACTTTAGCATCCGGTGCAGACAGGATAGCAGTACCCCGTTGGTTCCGTAGCTGTTTGTTTGTCCGTTTGATCATGCCGTGCTGTTTACCAGCTTGGCTACCACGGACCTTACCTGAGGCGGTCAGAGAGAAACGTTTTTTGACGCCACTCTTGGTCTTCATTTTGGGCATTTTGGCTTCCCTTATAAAAAGAGTTGAAGCAGTTGAACAAACTCGGCAGCCCTAATTAGCCGGAATGTTCGACGAAGCGAGGGTTATACCTTTGGTTTTCAAAGATATCAAGCCCTAGTTTTGCAGTTTTCAAGGGCGCCGTCAGAGATAAGCTTTCTCAACTCCCTTTGGCGCAGCCCCTTCAGCAACCAATTCCAATTTACTGATATAAAATTCAGATATTTCAAACGGTTACAAAAAAAGGCGCCCTCGATATTGCGAAGCGCCTTCTCATATTCAGCGGATATCATCCGCTGACTTATTGTTATTTAGCTTGTGTCGGCGCGATAACCATCATCATCTGACGGCCTTCCATCTTCGGACTCAGCTCAACTTTACTGATTTCTGAATTTTCGTCTTTCACCCGATTCAAAAGCTTCATGCCAAGTTCCTGATGGGCCATTTCACGGCCACGGAAACGAATGGTCAATTTGACCTTGTTGCCTTCATTCAAGAATTTTACGACAGCGCGCATTTTGACTTCGTAATCATGCTGGTCGATACCGGGACGCAACTTGATTTCTTTGATTTCGACAGTCTTCTGCTTCTTGCGGGCTTTAGCGGCTTTCTTCTGTGCCTCAAACTTGGCACGACCGTGATCCATAACCTTACAAACAGGAATTTGACCGGGAGACACCTCAACCAGATCAAGTCCAACTTCATCGGCTAACCCAGCGGCAGCTTCCAATGAAACAACACCAATGTTAATGGCATCATCATTAATTAGACGAATTTCAGCGTTATCGATGTCTTCGTTCATACGCGGGCCGTCTTTTGGCGGAAGCGTGTTTCTTTGTGGACGAGCTATTTACCTTCTCCTTAGCAGTTACATCAGATCACAGTCGGTTAGAACCTGATCTGATGTCTATATTACATCTTTATCTATTTTGCACCAATATTTAAAAGGTACACCGAATTTAGGAGCCCGGAACTTTTGCTTCCGCAACCAATGCGTCCAGCGCATCCTCGAGACTCATGACTTTCGTGTGCTTCTCGCCCAACCGCCGAACGGATATAGTTCCCTCTTCAGCTTCCTTGCGACCAGCGACCAGCAATGCCGGCACTTTTGCCAGACTATGCTCGCGAACTTTGTAATTGATCTTCTCGTTACGAACATCAAGACTTACTCGTAAGCCCCGCTTTTCAACCTCTTTCAGCACTTTCTGTGCATAGTCGTCAGCGTCATCGGTAATGGTTGCCACAACAACTTGTTTTGGCGCGAGCCAAAGTGGGAAGCGGCCTGCATATTCTTCGATCAGGATGCCAATAAAGCGTTCCATTGATCCAAAAATCGCCCGATGAAGCATCACAGGGCGGTGTTTCGCGCCATCTTCACCGATATAAGACGCGTTCAAGCGCTCAGGCAGCACAAAATCCACCTGCAACGTTCCGCACTGCCATTCACGTCCAATGGCGTCGGTTAGAACAAACTCAAGTTTTGGCCCGTAAAACGCACCCTCGCCCGGGTTCATTGTGTAACTTAAATCTGTGGCTTCGATCGCGTCTTTCAGCGAACCTTCCGCTTTATCCCAAATCGCATCATCGCCCGCACGGGTTTCAGGGCGATCAGAGAATTTTACACGAACATCGGTAAAGCCGAAATCTTTGTAGATATCGAGCAATAATGCGCAGAAAACTTCAGTTTCAGACGTAATCTGATCTTCAGTACAGAAAATATGCGCATCATCTTGCGTGAAGGCGCGAACCCGCATAATTCCGTGCAATGCACCAGATGGCTCGTACCGATGGCAAGAGCCAAATTCAGCCATGCGCAAGGGAAGATCGCGGTAACTTGTAATGCCCTGATTGAAGATCTGCACGTGGCACGGGCAGTTCATTGGTTTCAGTGCAAAAGTCCGATCCTCAGATTCGGTCGTATACATATTCTCGCGGAATTTTTCCCAATGACCAGAATCTTCCCACAATTTGCGATCCACCAACTGTGGTGTTTTCACTTCCTGATAGTCAGCCTGTTCGAGCTTATTCCGGATATAATTTTCAAGGGTCCGGTAAAGTGTCCAGCCTTTAGAATGCCAGAACACCATGCCTACAGCCTCTTCCTGCATATGGAAGAGATCCATTTCCTTGCCAAGTTTACGGTGGTCGCGGCGTTCGGCTTCTTCCAAACGATTGAGATAGGCTTTCAGCTCTTTCTCACTGCGCCATGCTGTTCCGTAAATACGTTGCAGCATTTCATTTTTAGAATCGCCGCGCCAATAGGCGCCGGCCAATTTCATCAATTTGAACGCATGTCCCAATTTCTTAGTAGACGGCAAATGCGGGCCACGGCACAAGTCTTGGAAATCACCTTGCGTGTAAATCCCAATCGGCTGATCCGCTGGAATGGACGCGATAATTTCAGCTTTGTAAGCCTCGCCTTTATCTTCAAAGAATTTAACCGCTTCATCGCGGTCCCATTCTTCGCGCTCAATAGATTCGTCGCGGTCCACAATATCGTGCATCCGCTTTTCGATTTTTTCCAAATCATCAGGTGTGAAAGGTTTAGCGCGCGCAAAATCGTAATAAAAACCATCAGTGATAGACGGTCCAATCGTAACTTGCGTTTCAGGGTAAAGCTCTTTCACTGCCTCAGCCATCACATGAGCCGCATCATGGCGGATCAATTCAAGAACGTCGTCGCCCTCTTCTTTGACGGTAACAATCTCAACAGAAACATCCGTATCAAGCGTCTTTTTCAGATCAACCATCTCTCCGTCAATACGAAGGGCCAATGCCGCTTTGGCTAATCCGGGGCCAATGTCCGCCGCGAGTTCCAATCCTGAAACCGGGCCATCAAAGACGCGAACGCTTCCGTCTGGAAGAGTGATGTTTACTTTTTTGTTTTCCACAATTTACCGCCATAATGTTGTGTTCCGATCAAAACCCTGACCTGAACCGAGTTAGAAGAGTTGCGACTGTAAAAATATAGGCAATGTTGTCAAGTCGTAGACCGCTCAAAACGCCTGCTTTTCTCAGATAATCGCAATTATTGTCGCTTAATCGTCGCTTTTTGCCATTTTTAGGGTTTCTAAAACCGCCCCAACGGACAATTTAGCCAAATCTTCTTCCCGAAGAACTGTCACATCAGCTCCTCGCGGCCGAGCCCGTGCGGGATCAGACGCTGCAGAAAACAAAACTGTGACAGGGCATCCAACGGCCGCGATCATATGAAGCGGTCCCGTATCATTACCAACAGCAAAAACTGCGCTCGCACCCAAGCCCGCTAAGTCTGTCAAACTGGTTTTGCCTGATAAATCTATTGCTCGTGGGCACTTTTTCATAATGTCGGCGATCACATCGGCCTCTGCGCTGCCGCCCAGCAGAACAGGCGTAATTGCCGTCGACGCTAACCTAATGGCAAGTTCAGCGTAATAGCCTGACGGCCATCTTTTTTCTGGCCTGTGGGCCGCCCCGCCTGGCACAAGAAGTGCAAACTTTGCGGGCAAGCCAAATTGCGTAATATCGCCCACGGACCACTTAAAGTCTGCGTCCGGAATGCGATCGATGCCCGCGTCCCGCAGCTGCTCCGCCTGCCGCTCAATGGTATGCAGTTTTCCGCGCTGCTCATTTTTATGGGGATGACTGCAGGCCTTCGCGGTGCCAGACCATTCAGGCATATGACTTGAGCTGAACAATTTCAAATAAGAACTTGAACGAGATGACGTCTGTAAATCATAAACCCGATCGAACTTTCCTTTGCGCAACCTGCTTTTGAGCGCCGATATTTTCAGCAATTGCCAAAGTTTCGGCTTTTCATCAATCCAGATGTCATCAAACAGGTTAGCATTTTTCAAAAACGGTTCGAACATCGACGTTGTCAGCAAAGTTATATGCGCTGCCGGATGGTGATCTCGAATAGCCTGAAAGGGGGACTGGGCAAGAATAACATCGCCAAGTGCCCCGTGTTTAATCACTAGTATATTTTGGATTGCGGCATTGGCGCTCATTGATCGCCCGCTGGTGGCTCGCTCGGCTTAAGGAAGGAGCGATAAACATCCATTGTGGCGTTGCACATCTTTTCAACGGTGAAGTTGTCCACAACATGCTGACGGGTCCGGGCTGCGATTTTCTCGCGGGCCGTTCCGGTCATTCCAAGGGCGACTTTGACGGCGGCAGCCATTGCATCGGCATCGTTCACCGGCACCAACCATCCTGTGTGCCCATCAACAACCGTCTCGAGCGATCCACCGTGAGCCGTTGCGATTACAGGTCGCCCCATTGCTTGAGCCTCAACTGATACGCGCCCAAACCCTTCAGGTACTGTAGACGCCGACACAACAACATCTGCCAACATCAAGGCCGCGGGCATATCAGAGCAGTAATCTTTGATCTGCACTTTTCCTTGCAGGTTTTTACTGATCACCAAGTTATTCAGTTCAGCGCGATAGGCTTCGCGCCCCGCACCGGCACCAACAAAAAGGGCTAAGAAATTCCCGCCGTCGATTTTCGCCAAAGCTTCAATTAACGTTACATGGCCCTTAAGCCGGGTCAGGCGACCGGGCAACATGACAACAGGAACGCCATCTGGAAGCGCCCAGTCCGTTGCCATTTTAATAATCCGTTCGGCGCTCACAGCGCCTGGATTAAATTTGCGGCACTCAACTCCGCGCGGAATTGTAACGATCTGATCTTCTGGAACTTGATAGTTTTCGGCGATGTGCGATGCAATAAAATCAGAGATTGCAATGACCTTATCACCGCGCGCCATTACTGAATTATACCAGTTCTTTAAAACGCCGCCGCGTGTGTATGCGGCATGGAAAGTAGTGACGAAGTCGCGTCCAGTTAGGCGCGCCGCTGCCATTGCACTCCAGGCTGGAGCACGGCTGCGGGCATGGACAATATCCACGTTATTTTCTGTGATGATCTGCTGTAATCGCTTCACATTTTTGTGGATCACGAGTGGATTTTTTGAATGCACAGGGAGTTTTATGTGTTTTGCGCCAATGCGATCAAGCTCATATACCATTGAGCCGCCGTTGGAGACAACAATAGGTGTCCATCCTTCAGCTTGCAGCGCAAGAGCCATTTCAATGGTGCCCCGCTCCACACCGCCGCCGTTCAAATTTGGCAGCACCTGCAATACGGTTCCCCTGCGGCTTTCACTTAACCCCGAAGGAGTGCTATGCTGCTCGTCACTCGTTTTCTCTAACTGCATAAGTCTTGACCCATGACCCAACCTGAACTGCTTAATCGTCCTGACGGACACTCAATAGCCTATCATCACACAGCAGGCGATGCACCCGGTGTTATCTTTTGTTCAGGCTTCATGTCCGATATGGAGGGCACGAAAGCCATTGCTTTAGAACAGGCGATGACGGAACTTGGACGCAGCTATACACGCTTTGACTATCTGGGGCACGGACAATCGACAGGTTTGTTCAAAGACGGATCAATTAGTCGCTGGACGGACGATGCCCTTGCGGTTCTTGACGAATGCACAGCAGGGCCGCAAGTCATTGTTGGATCGTCTATGGGGGGCTGGATCGGGCTTCGGATGGCCCTAATCAGACCCGAGCGAATTGCCGGTTTTGTTGGTATAGCCGCAGCCCCTGATTTCACGAAAAGAATGAAAGCTGATATGAGCGCCGACGCCTTGAATGATTTGGAGACTAAAGGTTACTGGGAAGAGCCATCAGAATATTCAGATGAGCCCTACACCATCACGAAAAAACTCATTGATGATGGGGAGCGCAATTTTGTTCTGGAAAATGAAATTCCATTTGATGGCCCTGTTCATCTTTTGCAAGGCATGAAAGATGAGAGCGTTCCCTGGCAAACAGCCCTCGCCATTCAAGAAAAGCTCACCAGCGACAATGTTGTTGTCTCTTTAGTTAAAGACGGTGACCACCGATTGTCTGAGCTTGATGACATTAACAGATTGGTTTTGGCAGTAGAGACAACATGCGCGCAAGTGGGCGGGCGATGAGTGTTGACCGGCTGAAACCTTCCCGGCCCCATGTGGGGGTTGGCGCTGTCATTTGGAAAGACAATGAAGTTCTGCTGATACAGCGCGGGAAAGATCCAGGCAAAGGAAAGTGGAGTCTTCCTGGCGGCGGGCAGGAGCTTGGCGAAACGACCAAAGAAGCCATCATCCGCGAAATTCTGGAAGAGACACATTTAACTGTTCATCTAGGCCATATTATTGATGTTGTCGATGCCATTGATAAATCCGCCGATGGTGAAATTCTATACCACTATACATTAATTGATTATGCCGCTCGTTACGCCTCCGGAACGGCTAAAGCCGATAGCGATGTGGATGCTGTCAGATGGGTCCACCCCACTGATTTGAGCACCTATGAGCTCATGGATAAAACCATAGAGATTATAGAAAAATCTGAAGGCTACCTGCCATAGAATATTCCCGCTGAATCAGCAATTTATCACGAATTATTGATATTTCGATCTGGAAACTTTTGTAAGAAACACTATATGCAATTAGTAAGCGAGTAACTTTAGTTAATTACGGCTTGTCGGTGAGAAACTCCCCTCTCCCACTGACGTAGCTACAGCCGGGTCGACATCCCCCCTTTTCGATCCGGCTTTTTTTTGCCTAAGCAGATTATGCTTCTGGATCACCGGGTAACATTAAGCGAACAATTTTCATGGCCGGGAAAATCCACACCACACCCACGATCGGATAGAACGCAAGTTCAGCCCATTTATTATCAGGTAGTAAGTGAACTGCCACCAGCATCGCTGCGAATGAATAAACAACGACTAAAACTAGAAACAGAACCAAGCCAAGTATTTTTCTTCTGTGCATCGTAAGTTCTCCAATTGCAGCTCTTTTACCCGGCAATTGCTCCCTTGGGAAGAGATGCGATGGGTGTGTCACAAAAAAAACGAACTTTGAACAAGTTTGGACCGTGGCTTTGCCACTTTTAAATGATCACCTGTCCCCCTCAGCAATGACGACCTATGGGGGTAACATGTTCACCAAGAAAAAAAGCCACGAAGAACTGCCAGAAAATAAACCGTCTGACAAAACCGAATATCCAACAGCCGCAGCAAAGGCTGCGATCAATTCGGCTTCCTCTCAAAGCAAACCGAACCCAATCACATCGCCTTTCCCGTTAAAGGGAGCCGAGACGCCATCGGCAACCCATACACGGGCAGCAGGTAGCCGGTTGCATGTGGGTAAAGACATTCACTTGAAAGGGGAAATCACAGCCTGCGACCGGTTAATTGTCGAAGGTAAAGTCGAAGCGTCCATGAACTCCAACGAAATTGAGATCAGCGAAAGCGGCGTTTTCACAGGAGAAGTTAATATCGATCGCGCCGATATTTCAGGTGTTTTCGAAGGAAAAATGACCGCAAGAACGCATCTTATCATCAGAAAAACCGGACGCGTCAGCGGCGATATTCAATACACCGAGATAGAGATCGAACCCGGTGGAGAAATTTTAGGTAACCTGCAAAAGGGCGGAACCGCATCACCTAAAAGTAAACCTGACCTTAGCGATGATTATACAATCCCTGCGGATACAGCAAAAGACGGTTCCACTTTTCTGCAATAATTATGTGTCTCACATGTAAGTTTCAAAACACAACACCCACGCAAACCTAAATATAGATTTGCGTCTGGGTGTTTTTTTGTTCCCCCTCAATCTCAGTACACTAAATATAAAATAAAACGACCGGTTTGCGCGCCTAGCCCGTTTCACTCATACTAAGATATTCTAGAAGGATCCGGATGTTCAAGATTTACGCTATTGTTTGGATGCAATGAAACAGGATGATCCCATAAAAAATGACGCGGCTCTGATGGTTCAGGTCGCTGCCGGCGACATGACAGCATGTCGCTTCTTAAGTGCGCGTCATATGGACCGATCCTACGGCCTTGCCTGTCATTTGTTGGGCAATAATACTTATGCCGATGATGTGGTCCAGGATGCGTTTTTGCGTCTGTGGAAGATCGCTCCAAAATGGCAACCAAAGGCACAAATTGGAACGTGGTTACACCGCGTTATTCACAATTTATGTATTGACCGGTTGCGAAAAGAAAAGCGTTTTTCAGACAGTGAAGTCCCAGATATTGCCGATCCATCCCCAGATCCAAGTCAACTGCGTGAGCAAAAACAGGTGCAAGATATGGTTTCAGAAGGTTTACAAAAATTGCCCACACGCCAAAGGGTTGCTATAACTTTAGTGCATTTCGATGAATGCACGAACAAGGATGCGGCCAGTCAGATGGATATTTCTGTGGATGCACTGGAATCATTATTGGCTCGGGGCCGACGAAAATTGCGAGACCTTTTGGCGCCCCGAAAATCTGAGATTGAAGGAGGCATAAATTGACCGACATAAACACTCCTGAAAATGAGCGCCTAATGGCAATCCTTGATATATATGGGGCCCATGCAAACCGATGGCCGGCCCATGAGCGCGTTGCCATGGAAGAATTTTTGGCAACGTCAGATGATGCCCAAACGCAACTGAAATTGGCTCGTGAAATAGATGATCTTTTAGATCTGGAATTTTCGCCCATAAGTGCGCCATCGCACTTACACGGTGCGGTTATTCAAGATGCTCAAAACCTGTATCATTCTCCCAAATGGTACGTGACTTTTTGGAAAATGCCATCGTTGCGGCCAGTTGGCGGCTTATTTGCAGCCGTTATCCTTGGCATTGGTCTGGGCTGGTTTAGTCCTAACCTTGTCATTTCTGAACAAGGCATTCAACTCGATGAAATTTCCCTTTCAGACTCAGTCCTTGAATGGGAGGTCGGCAATGAAAACAGCTAAATCTAAATGGATGCTCGCAGCACTCCTTATTTCTGTTGCTATTAACCTCTCCATCGCTGGATTTGTCGGAGCACAGTGGTTTCGCCATTCAGGGTTTGGACCTCAACAGGCGAGCATGATGTTCGATCGCCGGGCGGCCTTATCCACATTGGAAGAGGCTGAACGCAAAGAGATTAATCAGATTTGGAAATCTCATCGCCCTGAATTAAAAGAAAAGCTGCGTGATTTTCGGAAATCCAAAAATGCGTTATCTCGGCTACTATCAAGCCAAGAGATGGATGAAGACGCCATTAATTCAGCTTTCGTGGCAATGAATATTCAGCGCAATGCTGTGGAAGGCACCCTATATTCTGCCCTGCTTGAAACTGCGCAAGCATTGCCCCCTGAAGACCGGAAGAAGTTTTTCTGGAGAGGGTTTAAAAGATGGAAAAGCCGTCATCACTCAGGTAAACGTTTTAAATCTGAAACCAAAAAGCAAGAGCAATAATGACAACAGATAATCGGATATATGCACCCGCGGCCACACGAAATCGAGACGCAATATATGACTGCTTGAAAGATCACCTGCCCAAATCTGGATCTGTCTTAGAGATTGCCTCTGGTAGCGGTGAACATGCCGCCCATCTTTGTCCACTTTTTCCAGAAATCATGTGGCAGGCGACCAATTTTGATCAGCAGCATTTAAAAAGCGCCATTGCCTGGCAAGAACATTGCGCTTTGCAAAACTTCCTACCCGTTATGGAATTGGATGCCACAGCCTCCGTTTGGCCCACTGAAAATGGCAAATATCCTCACGCCCCGTTTGATGCCTTGTTCAACGCAAACATGATCCACATATCGCCTTGGGTTGTCTGCGAAGGTCTATTTGCAGGTGCCGCGCGCAGTCTTAAAGCTGGCGGGACGATGTTCCTTTATGGGCCGTTCAAATTGGACGGTGAGCAGACGGCACCCAGCAATATCAAATTTGAACAATGGCTAAAGGATATAGATCTATCTTTCGGCGTTCGTGATTTGGATGACGTAAAATCAGTTGCTGTCCAAAATGGGTTTTCCCATATGGAAAGCTGCCCTATGCCCGCAAATAATTTCTTACAGATTTTCTCAAAAAACTGAAGCCCGCAAAATTCCAATAAAAAAGGGCTGCGAATTTTCATCGCAGCCCCTAATTCTAGCAAATGGTTGGTGAGGCTTAGAAGCCCATGCCACCGCCCATACCGCCCATGCCGCCCATGTCAGGCATAGATGGTCCGCTGTCTTTCGCTGGAGCATCTGTAATAGCTACTTCAGTTGTGATAAGCAAACCGGCGATTGAAGCCGCATCTTCAAGAGCTGTACGAACAACTTTAGCTGGATCAACAACACCATCTTCAAGAAGATTGCCGTAAACGCCTGTTTGAGCGTTAAAGCCGTGTGAAGCGTCGTCTTGTTCAAGCAATTTACCTGCAACAACAGCGCCGTCTGTGCCTGCATTTTCAGCAATCTGGCGAAGAGGAGCTTGCAATGCGCGAGCGATGATTTGAACACCAACAGTCTGTTCGTGATTAACACCTTCAAGACCAACAAGAGCGCGAGATGCATAAAGAAGTGCAGTTCCGCCGCCTGGGACGATACCTTCTTCAACAGCAGCACGTGTTGCATGCAACGCATCGTCAACACGGTCTTTACGTTCTTTAACTTCAACTTCAGTAGCGCCGCCGACTTTAATCAGAGCAACACCGCCGGCAAGTTTAGCAAGACGTTCTTGAAGTTTTTCACGGTCATAATCAGAAGTCGTTTCTTCTGATTGGCCGCGAATTTGGCCACAACGTGCTTCGATAGCGTCTTTAGTACCAGCGCCATCAACGATTGTCGTTTCTTCTTTAGTGATTGTTACTGTTTTAGCAGTACCAAGCATTTCAAGTTCAACGTTCTCAAGCTTCATGCCCAGATCGTCAGAAATAAGCTGTCCGCCAGTCAAAATCGCAATATCTTCAAGCATCGCTTTCCGGCGATCGCCGAAGCCAGGTGCTTTAACAGCAGCAATTTTCAGGCCGCCGCGCAATTTATTAACAACCAAAGTTGCAAGCGCTTCGCCTTCGATGTCTTCTGCAATGATAAGCAGTGGACGACCGGCTTGAACAACCGCTTCAAGGATAGGAAGCATTGGCTGCAAG
Source organism: Pseudomonas marincola (assembly GCA_036960775.1). GTDB lineage: Bacteria > Pseudomonadota > Alphaproteobacteria > Sneathiellales > Sneathiellaceae > Sneathiella. The sequence goes on from JBALWO010000017.1 coordinate 19,910, forward strand.
TTAGTCAATTTCTTTTCGTGAAGCAGAATGTATGGATTTTCCATTTCTGTCAGCATTTTTTCAGCGTTTGTCACGAAATATGGTGACAAGTAACCGCGGTCAAACTGCATGCCTTCAACAACGTCAAGTTCTGTTTCGAGGCCTTTAGCTTCTTCAACAGTGATAACGCCTTCATTGCCAACACGCTGCATAGCTTCAGCAATGATTGAGCCGATTTCAACTTCGCCGTTTGCAGAAATTGTACCGACTTGAGCAATCTCGTCGCTATCTGCAACAGGCTTCGCGCCGTCTTTAATGCTTTTAACTGCTGTAATAACCGCAAGATCAATACCGCGTTTCAAGTCCATTGGGTTCAAGCCAGCAGCAACTGCTTTCAGGCCTTCTTGAACGATGGATTGCGCAAGAACTGTCGCAGTTGTTGTGCCGTCGCCAGCAACATCATTCGTTTTAGAAGCAACTTCACGGAGCATCTGAGCGCCCATGTTTTGCAACTTATCGTCAAGTTCAATTTCTTTTGCAACTGAAACGCCATCTTTTGTTACGCGTGGTGCGCCAAAAGATTTGTCCAAAACAACGTTACGGCCTTTAGGGCCAAGCGTTACTTTAACGGCGTCAGCCAGGATGTTCACGCCTTCAAGAATCTTGTTACGTGAGTCTGTGCCAAAGGTTACTATTTTAGCCATTCTTATGGTTCCTTAAATTCGTAGTTCGTTGATTAGGCTAAGATGCCCATGATGTCGGACTCTTTCATGATCAACAGATCTTCACCGTCGAGCTTGATCTCTGTACCGGACCATTTACCGAACAGAACCTTGTCACCAACTGAAACGTCAAGTGCGCGGACTGAACCGTCTTCTTTAATAGAACCGCCACCGATTGCGATAACTTCGCCTTCAGATGGTTTTTCCTGAGCGCTTTCTACGAGGATGATACCACCTGCAGATTTTTCTTCGCTTTCAACGCGTTTGACAAGCACACGGTCGTGCAACGGACGAAATGACATTAAACTCTCCCAAAAATTGAGCTTCAAAGATTTTCTAAATAGCAATTAGCACTCACCGAGGTAGAGTGCTAACAAATTCATATCCGATGTAGGTGTTGTCACATGTAGAGTCAAGGTTACAGGCACATAAAAACAATATTTCTTATGGTTTTATTTTGAAAAAACGCTGTAAACCCTTGGCGTTTACTCATTTTTCCATTAGACAAGTCGCCAACAGAGGTGGCATCACCAAACTCTATTTTCAATGGCTGCCCCTCATATTCCTTTAATCGAAAGATAATCCGCGTGACGACTTCACTCCTGAACCAATTGAGCGCCCTTGTGGGTCAGTCCTTTGCAAAATGTGATCTGGACCCTTCCTTTGGCAAAGTTGTTATCTCTCAACGCCGGGAGCTGGGTCAGTTTCAGTGTAATGGAGCGCTAGGCGCTGCAAAAAAAGCCAAGAAAAACCCACGGGAAATCGCAGAAACCATCGTAACTGAACTTGAAAACACAGGACTATTCCGCGATCTATCCCTAGCCGGGCCGGGCTTTATTAATATGCGCCTCAACGATGATTTTCTGATTAAACATATTGATCAAATTTCAAACGACGCCTCTTTTGGGGCCACCGACGGCCACACGCCTGAAACAGTTGTGCTTGATTTTGGTGGACCTAACGTCGCTAAAGCCATGCACGTCGGTCATTTGCGCGCAACCATCATTGGCGAAAGCCTGCGCCGCCTTCACGTCTTCCTTGGCGATAAAGTCATCAGTGACGTTCACTTCGGTGACTGGGGCCTGCCCATGGGTATGCTCATCAAGGAAATAGAACTGGCAAAACCTGACCTTCCCTATTTCGACGAAAGTAATTCCGGTCCCTTCCCGGCAGATTCGCCCGTAACCGTTGATGAGTTGCAGTTGCTCTATCCCGCAGCATCCAGTCGCAGTAAAGAAGACGCCGAGTTTTTGGAGTCGGCACGTGAAGCCACTTTTAAATTGCAGCAGGGGCATGCTGGATACCGGGCACTATGGCAACATATGCTGGATGTTTCAGTATCTGAGACCAAAATTGACTTTGATCTTCTTGGCGCTCACTTCACTGAATGGAAAGGCGAGGCTGACACCAATGATCATATGCCTGTCATGCTGGAAAGGTTCAAAGAAGAAGGCCTATCAGAGCTTTCCGAAGGTGCCATCGTTGTTCACGTGGCCCAAGACACCGATAAGAAGGAAATGCCGCCGTTGATCCTTCAAAAATCTGATGGCGCGGTCATGTATGGCACCACGGATCTTGCTACCATTGAAATGCGCGAGCAAGATCACAAGCCCGACACCATTTTATATGTGGTTGATGGACGGCAAAGCCTGCATTTTGAACAAGTCTTCCGGGCAGCTCGTAAAGGCAGTAGCATTAGCGAGGCCGCCAAACTTGAACACGTTGGTTTTGGCACTGTAAACGGAAAAGATGGCAAGCCGCTTAAAACACGGGACGGCGGTGTGGTTCGCTTGCGCAGTCTGATCGAAGATGCCATCGAAGAGGCCCGCAAGGTTGTTGTTGAAGCTGGGTTAAATGACCGCTTCGATGCAGATGAACTTGAAAATATTGCATCGAAAGTCGGTGTCGCCGCCATTAAGTATGCGGATTTATCCAACCCGCGCATGTCCAACTACATCTTCGATCTTGAACGGTTCACTAAATTTGAAGGCCGTACTGGCCCCTACCAGATGTATGCCGCGGTTCGCATTAAATCAATGCTCCGAAAAGCGGAAGAACAAGGTTTGGCACATGGTCCACTTGTTCTCACCGCAGACGCGGAACGCAATCTGATGCTGGCACTTTCGTTATTGCCAGAAGCCGTTTTGGCTGCTGCTGATAAAAATGCGCCCAACCTTCTGTGCGATCATGTTTATGCCCTCACACAAGAATTTAACAGCTTCTACCATGACTGCCATGTGCTTGGCGAAAAAGATGAAGCTGTACGAGCGTCCAGACTTACCCTCTGCGCCATGACATTACGTCAGATCGAGACTGTTCTCCATATTCTGGGAATTGACGTTCCTGAACGCATGTAGGTGTGTTGAAAGTGGTAGAATTCACATAATGTGCGTGAATTCTATCAACCAATGCCGAGATCTAAGGCGTCAATACGCCAATGCCACACCGTCTTTACGAGGGTCCGACCCGGCGGCGAGAACGCCGTTTTCATGATCAACCATAATCATCTGGCCGCCGCCATGGGGCTTAACTGGCGTTTTAACGTCATATCCCATATCGGCTAGTTCGCTATGAACCTTTGGATCGATGCTCTCTTCCAACTCCAGCACGCCGGCGTTATAGAAGGCGCGTGGGCAATCGATAGCCTCTTGCACATCCATCCCATAATCCATCAAATTGGACAGCACATGGGCATGGCCCACTGGCTGGTATCCGCCGCCCATCACGCCATAGCAATGGGTGACATTACTCCCTTTTGTCACCATTCCCGGAATAATCGTATGCATTGGACGCTTATTTGGGGCAACGCAGTTTGGATGCCCCTCATCAACCACAAAGCCCGCTCCGCGATTTTGGAATATAACGCCCGTGTCAGCGCAGGCAATACCTGAGCCAAATGGATGGAATACTGAATTGATAAACGAAACCGCGGTTCCGTCCTTATCCACGACGCTCAAATAGACTGTGTCTTTGTGCTTATTAAAGGCATTAGCACCCGTAGGGTCGCCTGCCTTACCAACAGAAATATGCCCTCTAAGGTGAGCTGCAAACTCATCAGAGAGCAACATGTCAACAGGCACATCAGCCTGCGCGGGATCAGCAACATAAATATCGCGCGCTAAATATGCGAGCCGGGCCGCTTCAGCTTGTAAATGCAAGCGCTGCGCTCCCACAGGATCAAGATCCGCGACATCATATCCTTTTAGAATATTTACCATGAGAAGAGCGATAACCCCCTGCCCACTGGGCGGGATTTGGTGCACATTGTGACCTTGGTAACTGGTGGAGATCAAATCCACATAATCAGCAGACGTATTTCCAAAATCCGAAATTTCGTGGAAAGCGCCCGCGGCGCCTAAAGTCGAGATCATTTTTTCAGCCATCTCGCCCTCGTAAAAAGCAGCACGGCCGTTCTTCGCAATTGCCTTCAGCGTTTGCGCCAATTTTGGCATCCGCCAAACAGTGCCTGCTGCGGGCGCTTTGCCGCCTTGTAAAAATAGGCTAGCAGCGGCCACATTTCCTTGGATTTTCTCTTCAGCTGCTTTCCAATCGACGGCTGTTCGCTGGGTAACAACAAAGCCGTTTTCTGCACAATCAATGGCGGGAGCTAGCAATTCTGCAAAATCCAACGATCCATATTTCTCATGTAAAGTTACCCAAGCATCAATCGCACCCGGTGTGGTTATTGAATGAGGACTGGTTAGAGAAATTTCTGAAATGCCACTCTCTAGAAGCCGTCCTGCGGTCAATGCAGCTGGTGCCCGCCCTGATCCGTTTAGGCCTGTAAGCTCTGCTGATCCATTGGGGGCTATTACAGCAAAGCAGTCACCGCCAATACCTGTTTGCATTGGATCCACAACGCACTGCACTGCACAACCGGCAATGGCAGCATCCATGGCTGTGCCGCCTTTTTTGAGAATACTCAATGCAACTTGAGAGGCATGTTGACTGGAAGTTGCTACGGCACCGTTTAAGCCGTACGAGACGGAACGTCCCGGATAAGAAAAATTACGCACGCCAAACCTGTCTGTTAGAAAAGAATTTTCAACAGCTTACCTGAGGGCAAAAGCTGTGCAAACCAGTTTCTAAGACATTTTTAACGTGTTGTTACGTCAATAAACTACCAAAGACGGACAATTACATATTTGGTAAAGGCATCGTCCACGTTCATTTGGCTCGCTGCACGCCATGCGTTAATTGCCGCATCGTGGCTATCAAAAAATCCCCGCATATCAATTTTTTCAGGGTCAGCGAAATCGCGTCCGCGTGTATCTGCTACTTTACCACCAAAGACAGCAAAGAGTTCTTTTTTCCCGGTAACGTCCGAAGTTGTGTCAGTCATTTCAAATGCTCTTAATAAAATCAATTATAGCCGTGAACTAATCGATGCTAGTTCAACATAAAATACTTAAATTATTATTAGGGATTTTTTCTAAGGTTATTATGACTAACGGAGTAGGAATGCAAGATGTTTAACAAGTATGATTATTCTTTAGAAGCAAACACGCCAAAACATATTAAAGAGGCACTTAAAAGCCCGTGATAGATATTCAACGGATCAACACCAAACTGCGACGCAATCCATTTATTCGCCAAGCCAGCAACAACTAGAGCGGTCACACCTAAAACTAGGAAAACACCGGTACGAACATTCACGAACAACCGGTAAAACGCTGAAAGAGCCAGCACACCAACCACACCATGTTGCGCATTTTCACTTAGGCGCCAAATATCGAGTAACAAGACCGAAGACAACGCAGCGATTGCCAACAAAACAATCCACCATCCAGCCTGATGAAACTGACGAGCTAACACACCGCCAACGGCCGCAACTGTAAAGCTGACAACCCCGATAGATCCTGCGAAACCAGAGGCCAACGAATGATAAACTTTAAGGCCACCAAATCCGCCATAGACAAAAGCACCAAGCCCTGCAGCAATTCCGATAGACAATACTCCAACAGCCCAGAATAAATTCATGGGAAAATAAGTACGGCGAATAAGGGCAAGCGAAACCAATGCGCTCGCTACCAAAATAATTTCAAATATTACCAATGTGTTCATAGATTAATTCAATACTTGAAAACTAAGGCCTTGTCTAACCCTGCACATCTTCAGATAATAATATGATCCAGCGCACACATCTTGTTACCGCCTATTGGCACACTAGATATGATATTGTAAAATGATCAGCAAAAATACCAGCGGGAGAAGACCCATAGTTACCGACAAGACTAAAAAACGCCGGCTCTTCTCTATTAGCAGTGTTCTCGCCATCAGTTTTGGATCTCTCGTTTTCGTGGCTGTCCTCGCGGTTCTCGGCATTAGCCTCTATTCTGGCCTAACCAACACCCGTGAACTTTTACTAGATAAAGCTACGTTTCAAATGTCAGCGGTTCATCGCAACCTGACAAGCGTGCTTGATCCCATGGAAAACCGAGCCCGCTTCATTGCCGA
>JBALWO010000017.1:26167-67414 GCA_036960775.1 Pseudomonas marincola
GCAACCTGACAAGCGTGCTTGATCCCATGGAAAACCGAGCCCGCTTCATTGCCGATCTCATTTATGAAGGAAAAATTGACATCAATGACCCTGACAGCATGGACGACGGTTTAGTCGCCAGCTTAGCAGGTTCGCGGTATATTATTGGTGCCGGTTTTATGACGCCTGATTTAAATCTGAAATTGGCAGATCGGAAAAGCCGAAGAATAATTGAAACCCATCAGGATAAAGACTTTGTTAGTCTCGATTTCATGGAAAAAATGCGCAAAAATCCCGTTGGTTCATGGGGAGCTCTAATTTACTCCCCCGAGGCAGATGCGACCTTGATGAACTACCAACAGCCGGTCATAAGAAATGGAGAGTTTCTTGGCATCGTCATCGTTGCCGTGCCCGTTTCTGTTGTTAGTGATGCCGTAAAAACAAAAGGCCTTGGTAAAGACGAAGGGCGCTTCATTTTGTATGGCAAGGATCATGTCCTGAGCCAAGAAGGTTTCCACGTCAATAGCTCTGTCGTGACCTACGAGGGTGTTGCGCCGAAGCTATCGGAAATTGAAGATCCTATTCTATCGACAATTTGGTCAGCTCCCCGCCAAGCGTTCAGACTTATTAAGGGCGGCACTAATTTTGAAGGACATTTCACCAACATTGATGGAGATTATCATCAGTTTATTTACTCCAGCCTTGAAGGCTACACTGACAAACCATTGATTATCGGGTATCGCCTCCCCTATGAGGATGCGGCGAAACAATTTTTCAGATTAGTTTGGGCCGGAGTCGTCGGTCTTGCCATTTTGGTTATTAGCATCCTAATTGCCTACTTCATTGGCCGGAAAATTGCCCGCCCGATAAAAGCATTGGCCGTGGCCTCCCAGGAAATATCCAGCCTTGAATTTGATAATGTCGCACAACTGCCGCCAAGCCGCTTGAAGGAATTAAACGAAGCAAGTGATGCCTATAACACCATGCTGCGCGGTCTTAATTGGTTTGAAAATTACGTTCCAAAATCATTAGTGCGTAAATTGATGCAATCTGGCGCCGCCCAATCCGAGACCCGAAGCGTCACCGTTATGTTCACAGATATTGTGGGTTTCACACCGCTTGCTGAAAAAATGACATCCGAGCAAGTTGCCGACATGCTCAACCACCATTTTGAACTCTTAACACAATGCATTGAAGCCGAAGGCGGTACTGTCGACAAATTTATCGGGGATGCCGTCATGGCATTTTGGGGCGCACCTGACTATCAAACAGATCATGCTGCGCGGGCTTGCAGGGCCGCGATCGCCATAAAAAAAGCTATTGAGGGCGACAATGAATTGCGGCTCGCAAGCAGCGAACAGCCAATCCACGTCAGAATAGGCATTCATACGGGGCGATTGGTTGTGGGGAATATCGGCTCATCAGGGCGTCTAAATTACACCGTTGTTGGCGATACCGTCAACATCGCCCAGCGCATAGAACAGTTGGGTAAATCCCTAGCCAAAGATTATCCTGACGCGGTTTTAGCGCTTATTTCGGATGCCGTTAGATCTGAAGCAAACGACATAACGGCGTTTGAAAATGTCGGTGAACACGGCGTAAAAGGGCGAGACGGAAAAGTTAAAATTTTCCGCCTAACATAACCTCAAATTAAAGCGTTTCTTAGTTTGGCTGGTAATACGGGTTTGCGCCGCCGGCGTGATCCGTTACGTCCAACACTTCTGTAATGTTGGGAAGTTTTTGCATAATTTCTTTTGCAACACCTTGCTTTAAAGTGACATCCGCCATACCGCAGCCTTGGCAGCCGCCTTCAAGGCGCACATAGACTTTATCATCCTGCACGTCGACCAACGTGATATGTCCCCCATGCGCTGCGATGGAAGGGTTGATGCTCGTTTGCAGCATAGCCCGGACAGCCTGCCCATCAGATGACGTCAAACCGGGACGGTCTAATGCTTCTCTGTGATCGAGAACAACTTTAATTTCAGGAACGTAATGCTTTAGCATGTTAGTGATGCCGGTTAGCATTCCAAAAGCAGATCCTTGCATTTTCAAATACAGATTTCCGTCTTTGAAGCTGTGATAGGAGACATCTCCGCCAGATTGAGTAACCGCCGGAATAATCCTCGTCGTGAGTAAATCCTGCACTTGCGCAATGATTTCGGTGTCAAATTCTCCGGCTTTTTCTGCGTTCACTGTAGGATCTCCAGATTGAAAATGCGCCATGATGGCTGAGAATATATCTGTGCGAAGAACGTCCCAAACAGCAGTCTCTTCACGTTCTATAGAGATATTATCCGTATTCAAAGTCACACCAAGAACACCAGCGACTTCATAAAGGCGTACTGCGAGCGCAGACGTTTCAGGCGCATCATCAGAAGAGACATTAAGCGAACCGACTTCATAAACGGCACAGCCCGGATAAAAATCCATAACAGTTTCCTGATCACCTGGTTGGGTTTGGATAAACATGTTCTCTTCTCAACTTCTTACGCTTAGGTTAGTATCTCGCCTCACCATAAGGCAGCTATACTTATCTAACATATATAACGCCAAAAAAATAAAAAGGAGAGATAAATGGGCAATTATGTGACGACCACCAGATTAGACACCGAAAGCGGTAGCGTATGCCGGGTAACAATCAACAATGAGCGGAAACTCAATACACTCGGCTCTGAAGCCGTTGAAGAGCTTCGCGCGACCTTCGAAGACTTGAAAAACGACAAAGACCTTCGCGTTGTTATTCTAACCGGCGCAGGTAAGACTTCCTTTATTGGCGGTGCCAACATTAATGAAATGGCCGAACTCACACCAGATACTGCCCGCCAATTCATCACCAACCTGCACAATGTTGCTGTTGCTATTCGAACTTTACACGTGCCCGTTATCGCCCGTGTAAACGGCGTATGCCTCGGCGCGGGAATGGAAATTGCGGCCATCTGCGATATTATTGTGGCCGAAGAGACAGCCCAATTTGCAATGCCTGAAGTTCATGTGGGCATTCCCTCTGTTATTGAAGCTGCCGTCCTCCCTCAAATCATTGGCGTCGGACTTGCCCGTGATTTGGTGATGACCGGCAGAACCCTATCTGGCAAGGAAGCACATCAGGCTAACTTCGTACAGCGACTGGCAGAGCCCGGTAAACTGGACGAGGCGACCGAACTTGTCACTCAGGAAATTCTAAAAGCCGGACCGAAGGCTCTTAGCCTGCAAAAAGAGCTTTGTAATGCGTGGGAAGAACAGAAAATGACAACGTCTGTGCAACTTGGCATCGACGCATTCGCAAGATCCTTTGAAACGGATGAACCTGCGAAAATGCTGAGTGCGTTCGTAAATCGTCCTCGATAGCGCCCTTTTCGCGAAATTCTCCCGATTAAAGCAACCAATAGACGGGTAACATGTAATATTTGTTACCCGTATGGTTAAAAATTTGTTACAAGAAAGAAATAATGTACCCATCCGTAATAATCGGCTGAAATGCCGCAGAGGAGCCAGCGTGTCTGTATTTCGTGCCCTAATGACAACCATGACCGGGGTTAACAGCGAAAAACTGACCAATGAGCGCATAAGCAACCTCTTTACGGCTAAAAACCATTCTCCCCTACTAACGCGAAAACGGGCGATAGTTATTCTGTCTCGCATTAGATTGTTATCTCTGGTTGCTGCAATTTTTTTCGTTACGGGCATTCTTCTCGACACAATGTATTTCGATGGCGCAACCTTTAAATCACTGGTGATTTTCAGGTGTATATCGGCCTTCATGCTTCTTTTGCTGATTTTCGGCATTCGAAAAGCAGACAGCATACAAAGCGCATACCGGGCGATGTTCATCTTTTTCTCGGCCAATCTTATTTTTCAAGCCTTGTTTCAGCCACTGGTATTACCTGAGTATTTTCAGTCAATTGGTGACTTTCCAACAGCTGGATACGCCATTTTTCCGTTTTTAATTGCGGCCTGTATTTCCATCTTTCCGCTCTCTATCAAAGAAACGTTTTTGGCTGTTGTCTTGTTTCTTGTGGCAGAGCTGCTCATTGTCACCCTTGCTACCGACCAGCTTAACCCACAACCGGGTCTCGGTATTTTGGTCTCACTTGTCAGTGCTTGCGCCCTTTGTTCATTCTCAGCCATCAGCCAACTCAGCTATATGGTATCCTTGGTCGAACAGGCATCCATTGACAGCCTTACCAATTGCTTTAGCCGAAATAGCGGCGAAGAAATTCTGGACGTCCAGTTTCGCATTGCCAGCCGGCAAAACTCCGACCTTACTTTAGCGTTTTTGGATATCGACGACTTCAAATTTATTAATGATAAATACGGCCATGAAGCCGGTGATCGTGCATTAAGTCATGCCGCCGACCTTATTCGCCGAAATTTAAGAGATTCAGACATTCTTGTCCGTTGGGGCGGTGAAGAGTTTCTAATGATCTTACCGCACACGGATGCAGAGGGTGCCGCAAGAGCTGTTCGAAGGTTGCGGGCAAACGGTCTTGGAAATCGACCTGATAATACACCGCTTACTGCCAGCATCGGCATTGCAGACCTTCAAACAGCAAAAGCTAAATGTTGGGAAGACCTCGTTGAATTGGCCGATGAGCATATGTATATCGCAAAAACAAACGGCAAGAATGATTTCAGCGTCTTTACGGCGGAACCTGAGGCCTCTCAAATTGTATCAAACTAAGAGATCTGATCTGTGCTTTTAAAATTAATGCTTCTCTTGTTTGTCGCCCTGTTCATTGGCCGCTTATTTTTCGCGAAGAAACTCAAAGAACTTGGGAAGGTCGCTGATCACACTTTGAACATGTGTTTAATCGGAATTGCTGTCTATCTTGTCCTTCAAGCACTGCTTTTCTACACTTTTTAAGCAACCCTTCTGCAGGCCCACCTCTTGACAGTCAAAACCCGTTCCCTATATTGGCGCTACGTGGTGATTTGTGCCGACCGGCTTGCGGCCACGTTAAAGAAACGCTAAAAGGTCGGGGTCGAGTGTGCCCTGACTGGTGGTTGGGGTTAATATGCCTCGAGGTAACAATGACAAACTCATCGAAAGACAACCCAGCGAACGGGCCCTTTAAGACTGCGACTAATCTTGTGCGCGGTGGAATTGAACGCACCCAGTTCAAGGAAACATCCGAAGCCATTTTCATGAATTCCGGTTTCGTATATGATTCCGCAGAAGAAGCCGCCGGAAGGTTTAAAGGCGAAAACGAGGGATATATCTATTCCCGTTATGCCAACCCAACGCTCAGCGTTTTTGAAGAACGTATGCGTCTGCTAGAAGGCGCCGAAAGCGCGCGCGGCACCGCAAGTGGTATGGCCGCCGTAAATGCCGCGTTAATGAGCCATGTAAAAGCTGGCGACCATGTCGTCGCTCCAAAAGCGTTGTTTGGATCCTGCTTATATATCATCGAAGAAGTATTACCGCGTTTTGGCGTTAACATCACTTTGGTTGATGGTGTAGATCTAAATCAGTGGAAAACTGCACTATCGCAAAAAACAGCTGCTGTGTTTCTAGAAACACCGTCGAACCCCACCCTTGAGATTGTTGATATCGCAGCAGTCTCAGACATGGCCCATAAAGCCGGTGCTATTGTTATTGTTGATAATGTTTTTGCAACGCCCATCTTTCAAAAACCTCTAACGCTTGGCGCTGATGTTGTTGTCTATTCAGCAACAAAACATATTGACGGACAGGGACGCTGCCTTGGCGGTATTGTCCTTGGCAGTGAAGAATTTATTGAAGATACGTTGTTTCCCTACATCAAACATACAGGACCGGCCTTGAGCCCGTTCAATGCATGGAACCTTTTAAAAGGGTTGGAAACATTAGAACTTCGCGTTGAAAAACAAACTGACAATGCTGAAAAAATCGCAGACTTCCTTTCAGACGCTGGCTCCGTTAAAAAAGTCATATATCCCGGACGAGACGACCATCCGCAAGCCGCCCTTGCACGGCAGCAAATGAAGCGCGGCAGCACACTGATTAGTTTTGAGCTCGAAGGTGGCCAAGAAAATACCTTTAAGTTCCTAAACCGACTTAACGTCATCGATATCAGTAACAATTTGGGAGATTCAAAAAGCTTGATCACCCATCCGACGACAACGACCCACTCAAGCGTAAATGATGCCCTTAAGGCAGAACTTGGCATCACAGATGGACTTGTGCGCCTCTCCGTTGGTCTTGAAAATGTCGATGATCTTATTGACGATCTTGGATCTGCTTTGAGCTAAAAAATATAGGTAAAAGAAGCGCGGCCTTCGCCTTCTTTTACCTATTTCTTGAAGGGAAAGCATCAATTTCAACGGATAATATGGCAATTAAAAGCCATAAATAAACCCTAGAATATCCCCTATACCAGCAACTTGGTGCCACGATACTTCCGCATGATCCTTCCAGAAAAAGGAGCGATCTATGCAAAACTTTAAACACTTAACCTCTAAAGCCAGTGTGATTTTTTCGCTATTGGTTTTAGCTGGATGCGATACAGAGAAATATGAGGAACTCGCGAACAGCGACCTCAAAGGTGATCCCTTCTCAGTAGAGCTTGCAACAAATTACAAGATTTTTGCAAAATCTGAAATTGACCAATATGACTGGCCCGACCAGCAATATATGTCAATTAAGGGATTGTCGGCAGCTAAGGGTGAAAACCCATTGCCCGAGGATCCCCAAAACTGGGGAATATCTAAAGCCGATAGTATTCCATTGAGTAATTCCCGAGCTGATCTCGTTCATTGGCTCAACACCGATGCACGGCAAACTCACCCCATACGGGCCGCGAAAGCCCAAGGAAATTTTGATTGTTGGGTCGAACAAAAAGAAGAAAATTGGCAGCAACCCCATATTGCAGCCTGTCAGAATGCGGTCCAACGATATACGCCAACGACATCCCAAATTCAGTTTTTATTCGATAGCGCAAAACTGTCTCAAAAAGCGCTAAAAAAACTTGAAAAAATAACAACTGGTTGGCGGCAAAGCCCCGGCAAGTTCTTGTTAATTCAAGGACATACCGATCCAACAGGAACAGGTGCATATAATTACAAGCTTGCGCGCAAAAGAGCGATCGCCGTAAAAGTGAAATTACTCTCCATGGGATTATCACCGAAATCACTGAAAGTCCAAATTTGGGGTGAGACCCGACCAAGACCACATGCGACCAAAGCAGACTATTCCGTTCCGAAAAAGCAGAATAGACGCGTTGAAATACTTCGCTTTTAGGTTGTGTGTGAATTGGTATTTGCGGTGGTGTTCAAAGTCAGTATATTGAGCAGACAACTACTTTCGAGTTAGCAAAACCGCTGTTCGAATTAAGGGCAGATTTTGATGCAATGGAATAGTCCGTACACCAAGACAACAAATGGAATTGAAGTCTCGGTTCAACCGACCTATATGAGTGGTCGGTCTGATCCAGAAGACAATTTATTTGTCTGGGCTTATAAGGTCCGCATTCGAAATGTAGGAGAGAACAAAGTGACGCTTCGCCAGCGCAGTTGGCACATCACTGATGCAACGGGCCACACCGAAGTTGTTCGCGGCGAAGGCGTCATTGGAGAGCAACCAGTGTTAGAGCCGGGACAGTCATTTGAATATACAAGCGGTACCCCTTTGACAACGCCGTCTGGGATAATGTTTGGATCTTACGATATGGAAGTAGATGGTGGACGTTGGATTGTTGTTGAGATCCCTGCCTTTTCACTGGACAGCCCGCATGAAGCTGGGCCATTAAATTGAACAGATTAAAATTTTCCATCGGGGATGGATATAGGAACTGAATATGGGCAATACGGATAAACCAACGAAGGAACAAGCTGAAGAAGCGGTAAGAACTCTTATCAGATGGGCCGGTGATAATCCTGATCGTGAAGGATTACGTGGAACCCCTGACCGGGTCACCCGATCTTATGGCGAGTTTTTTGCAGGATATGAAGAAAATCCCGCTGATTATCTGGCTCGTACCTTCGATGAGGTCGCCGGATATGACGAGATGATTATCCTCAAAGGTATCCGCCTTGAAAGCTACTGTGAACATCATATGGTTCCCATTACGGGTGTCGCCCATGTGGCCTACATGCCTGATAACCGAGTTGTTGGGATTTCCAAACTTGCCCGCGTTGTTGACGCCTTTTCTAAACGCCTTCAAATCCAAGAAAAACTGACGCAGCAAATCGCGGATACAATTGACCAAGCGTTAAAGCCTAAAGGCGTCGCTGTGGTCATCGAAAGCGCTCATCAATGCATGACAACCCGCGGTGTTCATAAAGACGGCGTCACTATGATCACAAGTAGTATGCTTGGAATCTTCAGGAAATCCGATATCACCCGCAAAGAATTATTGTCCTTTATCCAAAAAGACTAACTGTGAAGTTCACGCGCTCGCTACCCTTTTCACAGCCAAAACCATGCGCCCAAAGTCCTGCTGAATTAACAACAGGCTTGGGACAAGGAACAGCACAAGGAAAGTGGCGACCATCAGGCCAAAGACCATTGTGATTGCCATGGGGATCAAAAACTGTGCCTGCAAACTTGTTTCGAACAACAAGGGGCATAGCCCTCCGATTGTTGTTAGCGAGGTCAGTAAAACTGCCCGTAGGCGATCGCAAGTCCCATCAATAACAGCGTTTATAAAACTTTCGCCTTTTTCCAAACGCTCTTCTACGACGCTCACGAGAATAATGGAATTATTGACTAAGATCCCTGACAATCCAAGCAATGCGATGAGAGACAGAATAGTGAGATTAAAGCCAAGCAGATAATGCCCTACGATTGCACCAACCACACCGAAGGGAATGATCGACATGACTACGATTGGGCGGGTGTAGGACGCAAAGACCCAAGCCAAAATCAAATATATGGCCGTCAAACCGATCATGGCCCCAAACTTCATATCCCCAAGTGTTTCTTCTTGTTCTTCAGATTTCCCAGCGAAGCGATACTTCAATTCGTATTTATCAACTATGGCATCCAAGCCGCCCTCTGGTAACGCTTGTAAAACTTTATCGGCAGAAGTGACGTTTTCGTCAATCTCGCCAGTAATCGCAACCTCACGAACACCATTCTCGCGCTTTATGCGGGCGTACCCTTGCTCAGATCTAATTTGAACAACTTCGCTCAAAGGAACTTCAGCAGAGTTTTTGCCCCGCAAGTAGAAATTTTGAAGCGTATCTACGGAAATATTATCTCTTGGGTATTGCACTCGAATTGTCACTTCTTCATCGCCGCGAGCAAATTTCTTAGCAATTAAACCTTCAAAGGCGGCGCGCACCTGTGTCGATATATCTTCTGTTGTAAAGCCCAGAGCCCGTCCACGGGCGGTTAATTCAAGAATAAGTTCTTGTTTTCCTGTTGGCAGATCGTCTTCAATACTAGCAACTCCACTAAATCTCTCCAGCAGATTCTTCACTTCTTCCGCAGCCAATTTCAGAGATTCCGTGTCCGTTCCCTTTAACCGAATATCTAATTCCTTACCGGGAGGACCACCGATCCGTTCAGTAATGGCAATCCGTAACAACCCAGCTTGCGGCTTAACTTCTGCGCGCCAAGCTTGAATGAAATCTTTCGTTCGA
The DNA here is from genome assembly GCA_036960775.1 of Pseudomonas marincola. Taxonomy (GTDB): domain Bacteria; phylum Pseudomonadota; class Alphaproteobacteria; order Sneathiellales; family Sneathiellaceae; genus Sneathiella. The sequence continues at coordinate 35,711 of JBALWO010000017.1, forward strand.
ATATCCCGCTGATCTGCCGAAACCAGCTCTACTTGCAAGCCTGCGCGGTGATCTCCTGATACGGCACTAAATTGTCCGCCGATGCTAACACCGATTTTGCCAAACGAAGATGCAATCAACCCGCGCCTTCCTTCTGTGAGATCAGCTTCCACCTGATTAAGGGCGCGCTGCATTTCTTGCATCATGCTCTCAGTTTGAGTTCGCTGGACGCCAGGGGAGAACACGATATTTGCCTGAACTACATCTGCCTCAGGGGTTGGGAAAAACGTAAACCCAACCCGGCCTCCTGCCATCAAACCAAACGCGACCATTAAGATTGCCACTGCAGTAGCCAAAGTTGCATATCTCCATTCAACAATTTTCGTAACCAATGTTTTGAAAATGTGGCTTTGGAAATGAAAGAACTTCGCATCGAACCATATGCGTGCCCGGCTATCAGCCCCCGTTTGCCGGAGGGCAAATCGCATATGTCCTGGCAAAACGAAAAAACATTCGATCAAACTTGCCACGAGCACCGCAACAACAACGGACGGAATAGCAACGATGATCTGTCCGATAATGTCGCCGATCATGAAAATTGGCAAAAACGCAGCGATAGTCGTCAAACTAGATGCAAAAACCGGTGCCAACATTCGAAGAGCCCCTTTTTCAGCAGCCTCCAACGGTCTATACCCTTTTGACTTCAAGTAGCTGCTATGTTCACCGACGACGATGGCATCATCCACAATAATGCCAAGGCTCATGATGATGGCGAACATGCTGATCATGTTAATGGATTGCCCGGTAAAGAGCATCACACCTGCTGTTGCCAAAATTGCTACGGGAATGCCCATAGCAACCCAGAAGGCGACACGAATATTCAAGAAGACAAACAAAACCAGCAACACAAGTGCAAGTCCGCTTAAGCCATTTGTCAGCAAAAGGCGAATGCGATCTTGGATGAGACTTGCTTGCACATCGAACTGTTTAATCTTCAACGCTTCAGGCCAGCGTTTTTTCTCAACCTCTATGTATTTATTGACCGCATCAGCCGCTTCAAGTGCATCAGTGGATTGCGACCGCTGGATAAAAATTTCAACGGCATTAAAGCCATCTTGAACACCTGTTTTCCCATTTTCAGAGAAAGCGTCTTTCAGAACAGCGACATCTCGCAGATATACCTTTTCACCGCTTGGGAGGGATTTAATCTCCAAGTGACCAAGGCCAATCGCATCATTTTTCTGCTCAATTGAGCGCAATTGACGCTCAAACGTGCCGCCCATGGTCCCAAGAGGCACATCTTTGGAGTTGTTCTGAATTACCGTCGCAATATCACCCAGTGTCAAATCATACCGGCGTAAAGTCCGTTCTGGAACCTCAACCCATAATTCTTCATCCCGCGCACCGAACAAGGTAATTTTGTCGATACCCAGTTCGAGGAGATCATCCCGAATTGTTTTTGCAATCGCCTTTAGAGCCGTTTCTGAATAAGGCCCTGAGACGGAAATTCTCGAAATGGCATCATAAAGAACGATACGCTTGGTAATTGGGGTCTCGATGGTATCTGGGAATGTGGTAATTTGAGCGACTGCCTGCTCTAGGTTTGATAATGCTTCTTGCATGTCGGAGCCGGGCTCAAACTCCACGACAATTGTGCTACTGCCTTCAACCGAAAAGGACTGAACTTTTTTGACACCGTTCAGAAACCGAACTTCAGGTAGAAGCGCCGTTGTGATGTTGGTATCAACATCTTCGGGGCTTGCACCGGGCCAAATAATGCTGACCGTTACCAAATCAGTACCAAAATCAGGAAAAAACTGCGTGTTTAATCGAGCAAGTGAAAAACCACCGATCACAATCATCATGATCATCAACAGATTGGCGGCATTTTTATGCTTTACGAAAAGGGAGACCATACGAGCGAGATCCATTATCGTATCTCCACTTTAATACCGGGGCCTACTTCAGCAAAGCGGCTAGTCAGAATCTTGTCGCCAGCTTTCAAATCACCATCAACGATTAAATCCGTACCGTCGCTGCTGAGGATATTGACTTTGCGGGGCTGTAATCGGTCATCTACCACAATATAGACCGTATCATTTTCAAACACGGCATGGTCAGGCAGCTTAATTGCATTTTCAAAGCTAATAGAATTGAGCGTCACGTCGACAAATGCGCCCGGGCGAAGCCGTTGCAACTGCGGTGAATCTTTGAGAACTGCGTATATTTCCACGCCGCCCGTTTCAGATTTGATTTCAGAGCCAATACGCGCGATCTCCCCCTCAAAACTATGAAGTGATCGGCCCGCGTTCCAACTCACGTTGACATTTCTGCCCTCAACGCCGTTGGCACTATCAAGCAGCACTCCATATTGTTGGTTCGATAAATGAAATCGAACTTCCATACGGGTCGCATCAATGATTTTAGCCACTTGATCTTTGGCATCAATTCGCATGCCAAGTTCCACACTTATGTTTGACAAATACCCAGAGAACGGCGCAAGGAGTCGTGTGTTTTCGAGATCTCTCATTGCAATAGAAAGACCAATTTGTTGGCGCTGCAAGGTGGCTTTTTGCTGTCCAATACGAGCATTTTGGATCGCGGCTTGGGCAACCCGTTGCTCATACTGCTGATGCTGCCGAGATAGATTTGTTTTGGCGGCATCAAGAGATTTATCTGAGATGTTACCTTTTTTGCGAAGCTTTTCAGATCGGGCAACGTTTCTTTTTTCTAATTCTAAAATCTCTTTATCTCGAACCAAAAGAATGCGATCGGATTTAGCCACAGCCTGCAATTCGGCAAGGCGGGATCGGGCTTCTAAAACCGACGCCTCTTTTTCAGCGACATTTGAGCGATAAGTGAAAGGATCAACCTCCACAAGCAAATCGCCTTTTTTAAGATGCGCCCCTTCTCGGAAAGTATCTGCAACATGAATGACTTCACCCGCAACCAACGACCTAAGATCTACGTTTCGTGCTGAAATTACCGTTCCAAACACAGTAATTTGTGGAACCAATGTCGTCGGGCGAGCCTCCATAACAGAAACATTCCACGAACGTTCTTTCACTTCTTTGGGCTTTTCAACGGCCTTACTCGATACGAAGTAACCAAAACTGCCGGCACCGGCGCCCAGAATTACCAATGGCAACAGAATTTTGAGGGTCGTTGCAATAATTTTTGCCATTTGATTATGCCTTTAACGGATTACTGATACCGAGCAGCGCCAAGATATGACCTGTCGTAGATTGTTTGATAATTTCCAGTTCGGCTGGACCAATTTTTTCCCAGTTCAAACGTTTCATGACTAGCGCTTCGTTCAGTCCGTGTTGCAAACACAGCCCCAGCACAGCTTGGGTCAAGAATTTAACATCTTCACTGGAAGTCTCTTTTTCGATGATGAGGGCAATCAGACTGCCAACTAGATCATGCATAACATTTATATGTTTTTCCAAAACCAAGTCAAAGCACGGGCCCTGACGCTGAACTTCCTGGAACATAAGTCGCATGCGCCACCTTGGATGATTGTCGTCCGTGATGGCATCAATTAGGTTATGGATCAGGGCTGAGATCACCTGACGTTGCTTAGGTACGTCATTTTTAGCCAACGGCAGGCTTACTTTGACATACGCAGATAGGCCGTCCCGGACTGGCGCTAAATCAGATATGATGCGTTTGAATATGGCTTCATACAGACCTTCTTTACTTCCAAAGTGATAGGAAATAGCGGACAGGTTCACTTGCGCCGCGTCTGCGATCTCACGGGTTGAGACAACATCGAAGGGGCGATCCGAAAACAGCGGTCCCGCAGCCTCTAGCAGTTTATCGGCTGCTGAAGTCTTTTTGGGAGCTTTAGATTTTAGGTCGATCGTTTGAACCATTTTTCATATGTAGGTCCCTCAACCCGAAAATGCAATAGGTTACGATAATTTTTTCCACGATAATTCAACGGATGACCAAGCGGCATCCGTCGAAAATATTTTCAAAATGAGGGGTTTTAATCAGAAAGAGCGTTCAGGCGGGCGCGTTACTTGAGGAATTTACTCAAATATGTCTGAATATTTTTTTCCATTTGGGTATTAAAATCACTGAGTAGAACTTCAGTACGCTCAAAATACATCATTTCCCGTGCGTTCAGAGTGATATTCTCAGGTACAGTTTTCGTTCGGTTGGCTTCGACAGTAACCAGCCCCTTGGCTCCGTTGATTGTCACGATTTTAAGCTCAGCCGAGATTTTGAAATCATACCGTTCTGATTGATCATTTGTAAAAAACCCAGAAAGGCCTTTAACCGTCTTCAACGGCTTTTCAATGACACTCGCCTCTTTTATGGTCAGCACAGCGTAGGCATCTGCCTTGCCCACAGCCCGCAACCGATCGCTGGCCCAACGGCGAATAGAGGCATCGATTTTGACAGGAAGCTCATGTTCAACATTTGGGGCTGTAAGTGGAGACTTATAGGCATTCTCAACGCGAATTTCGCCGACATCCAACAAAATGGGTTCTAAATGACGAAAGGTTATCTCGGCATAAGTTGGTTTATTGGGTGTGTTTGCACATCCGGCAAGGGCTGAACTTACACCGATTACACCAGCTAATACGATTACGCGCCAAATACCCATTACAACCACAAGCCCCTTTAGTTTTCCATTACACATGGAACATCACCTATAAAAGCGGCAACTTTATGATGGATCTTCGCCCGCCGCTTCAACATCCGAAACCGTCAGTTCGTATCGGGCGCTACAGAATTGGCAATCCACGCCAATAACGCCGTCTTCAGACATCTCTTCAAGGTTTTCAGTAGAAAAAGATTTTAGTGTGTTGATAACACGCGCCTCACTGCAACTGCAATTATCGGCCAATTCGTGAATATCATAAAGCCATACGCCGTCTTCGTGGAAAACCCGGTATAACAATTCGGAAGACCGAAGCCGCGTATCCGTTAAGTCTTCGTCGGTTACCGTTTGCGCCAAGGCTTCAGCGTTACGCCAACCTTCTTCAGCGGCTTCGACGTCAGACTCCAGCTTTCCGGTTTCAGGCAGACGTTGGATCATCAGACCACCAGCGCGCCATTTACCGTCCACCTTTTCAACAGCAACTTTCAGGCGGGTTTCAATCTGTTCGGAACGTGTAAAGTAACTTTCCATGCATTCCGCAAGATTAGTTCCTTCAAGCTCTACGATCCCTTGGTAGCGCTGCTCGTTGCCTTTGGCATCAATTGTAAAGGCAACATAACCCTTACCCAGAAAACGAGACACAATGTCCGTGCTTGTTGACGCTTCAGCAGCTTCCAGCTTATCCGCATCAAACGCAGCATAACCCCGCAAATCACCCGGCGTAGACATATCTGCCGCGATCATACTGATGGCACCATCGCCTTTGGTTTGAACGGTAAAAATACCATCAAACTTCAAAGCACCGCCAAGCATGGCGGCAAGAACCAGCCCCTCGCCCAACAACTGAGCAACACGATCCGGATAGTTATGACGCGCCAAAATATCATCCAACACGTCGCCAACACGAACAATACGGCCGCGAACACCGGCCTCCGCCATCTGGAAAGGCTGAATGAGATTGTCAGTGATTATTTTGGTATCCGAAACTTCAGTCATAATAGGAACTTCCACACTTCAATTGACTTAAACAAGCCCCATACACCAGCGTATTACCGCTTTCTGGGCATGCAATCTGTTCTCTGCTTCATCGAAAATCACAGATTGAGGACCGTCCAACACTTCTGCTGTCGCTTCTTCATCGCGATGGGCCGGCAGGCAATGCATGAATATGGCGTCGCTAGCTGCTTTTTCCATGATTTTTTTGTTAATCTGGAAAGGTTTCAGCATATTGTGCCGCGCACCAACATCATCACCCATAGACACCCAAGTATCTGTGACCAAACAATCCGCGCCCGCAGCGGCTTCCGCTGGGTCACGTGTTACGTGAATATTAGCGCCTGTTTGTTTCGCCCAATCCAAAGCTCGCGGATCCGGAGACAAATCTTCTGGGCACGCAATTCGGAGCTCAAAATCAAATTTACCCGCCGCATGGATCCAAGAGGACACCATATTGTTGCCATCACCGCTCCACGCGACAACTTTGTTTTTGATGGAGCCTTTATGCTCCTCAAACGTCATCACGTCCGCCATCAGCTGACACGGATGGCTATCATTGGTCAGGCCATTGATCACAGGGACTGACGAATTTTGAGCCAATTCCAGCAATTTATCATGGCTATCAGTTCGGAGCATAATCGCGTCAACAAACCGTGACAGAACGCGGGCAGTATCTGCGATGCTTTCACCGCGCCCAAGCTGCATATCGCCGCTGTTCAAGATCATGGTATCGCCGCCAAGTTGGCGCATTCCCATATCAAATGATGTCCGTGTCCGTGTAGATGGAAATTCAAAAATACAGGCAAGCGTATGGCCATCCAACGGACGGCCCTCGTCTTTGGTGCCTTTGGGAAGGCCCGCGCGGGCCTTCTTTACAGCAATACCATCATCGATCATCGCCCGCAAAGCATCAGCGGAGACTTCATGCAGGTCTAAAAAATGGGTCGGATTTGTCATTAGGCCAACTCCTCACAAGCAGTTTCCAGTGCCGCGATAAACTCTCTGATTTGATCTTCATCTATAATCAACGGAGGAAGCAAACGAACCACGTTATCGCCGCCTTTTACTGTCAACACTCCCTGCTTTCGCAAGGCGTCCAGCAAAGCTGTATTTTCAACTTTGCATTTCAAGCCAAGATGTAAACCCACACCGCGAAGTTCTTCGATAACCGTTGGATAACGATCGATGACACCGTGCAATGCTTGTTTCAAATGGCCGCCAACTTGGGCAACGCGGTCCATAAACCCGTCTGCTGTCATTATGTCCATAACAGCGCCCGCAACTCTCGTTCCCAGCGGGTTACCGCCATAAGTGGAGCCATGAGTCCCGGCGACCATGCATTTGGCCACTTTTTCAACTGCCAAACAGGCACCGATCGGAAACCCATTTCCAAGCGCCTTTGCTGACGTCATGATATCGGGGATAGCACCTGAATGCTCATAGGCAAACAATTTACCCGTCCGGCCCATTCCAGTTTGTATTTCATCAAACATCAACAACAGGCCTTCTTCATCACAAAGTGTCCGAAGAGCCCGCAAGAAATCAGGATCCATCACGTGAATGCCACTCTCGCCCATAATCGGCTCAATAATAATACCCGCAGTTTCAGGCGTAATTGCAGCCTTTACCAGTTCGATATCACCAGCCGGAATCTGATCAAAGCCATCCATTGTAGGTCCAAAACCTTCGAGAAGTTTTGCCTGTCCTGCGGCCGCGATGGTTGCAAGTGTTCTTCCATGGAATGAGTTTTCAAACGCTAAAACTCTGTACCGTTCACTTTGGCCGTTATCGCTGAAATACTTACGGATCATTTTCAGACCGCACTCATTCGCTTCTGCACCGGAATTACTGAAATAAACAGCGTCCGCAAACGTGGCGTCCACTAGCTTTTGTGCCAATTCTTCCTGACCTGGGATCCGAAACAGATTGGAGATATGCATCAACTTTGATGCTTGATCCGTAATTGCTTCAACGATGTCCGGGTGGGCGTGACCAAGTGACGTCACAGCGATACCTGAGGAGAAGTCGAGATATCGTCGTCCGTCATTCCCAAATAGATACGCACCTTCTCCTTTTTCAAAAGAAAGATCTGTTGGGGCATAGTTCGACAATAACGCGGGTATCATGTGCTTTCTCCACAAAAATTAAAAATATTGGTCTTCAAAAGAGAAGATCGCTCCCCTATTGAAGGAACGATCTAAGAAAGCGCGAAAGTATTGCTATGCAATAGTTTTATGTCAATCAAACTCTTCAAATAGTCGGGATTTTTTAAGCTTTAAGCTTGTATCCGCGCCTAAACAGCAGCCAAACAACACAAAATAGGAATATATCCAGGCCACCAACAACAAAAGCGCCCGTAATTTGCGAACTATCCGCAATTCCTATGAAGCCATATCGGAAGCCATCAATCATGTAGAAGAAGGGATTCATATGGCTAATCTCGTACCAAATTCCGCTTAATCGTTCGACTGAATAGAATGTTCCAGAAAGAAATGAGAGCGGCATAATGACAAAATTTGTCACCGCAGCGATGTGATCAAACTTATCTGAAATAATCCCGCCAATAACGCCAAGAAGCGCCAACATTAATCCAGCCCCCACAAGGAAGAACAGAACTGCGCCCCATGAATGGACCGATAGGCCGATGGAGAAATACATGCAAGTTGCCACTGCAATGCCAACAACAATACCGCGCGCAAGCCCCGAAAGGGCAAATGCCAGTGTCAGCTCTAACGCGCTCAACGGCGGCATCAGCACATCAACAATGTTTCCCTGAACTTTGGAAATCACCAAAGAGGAAGACGTATTGGCAAAAGAGTTTTGAATGACCGACATCATAATGAGGCCCGGCGCCAAGAACGCTGAAAACGGCACATCGCCGCTATAACGAGTTCCGCCGCCAAATGCCAATGTGAAGACCGCCAAGAACAACAACGTCGTCATCATGGGGGCAAACACTGTTTGCAAGGGAACCTTGAGGAAACGTTTAATTTCCTTCGTCAGTAATGTGTAGAAGCCAAGCCCGCTGACAAAATCAACGCGCATTGCAAGGTCCGGCTTCGATCGAGCCGACACTTGGTGGTTTTCTATATTATTTTCTGTTGTCTGAATACTCATAGGCCTTTAAATATTCCCTTCAGCTAAAAGGCGCAAGCAATCGTTGTCACAGATTTGCAAATAGGTTGCTGCCAATCAATTATATTGGGGTTATTCCCGGCAGGAGAGAGACATGTCCGTTAAAATTCTACATAATCCAAGATGCAGCAAATCTCGTCAGACATTGGCGCTCCTTGAAGAAAATGGCATTACACCAACCATTGTCGAATATTTAAAAACACCGCCTAGCAAAACAGAGATTAAAGATATTTTGCAGCAACTTAATATGCAGCCCAGAGATTTGATGCGTAAAAAAGAAGCTGAATACAAAGAGAATGGGCTTGATGATGCCTCGTTGAGTGCAGATCAGTTGATTGAAGCCATGATCGCCCATCCAAAACTGATCGAACGCCCCATTGTCCTAAACGAGGGCAAAGTCCGCATCGGAAGACCCCCAGAAAGCGTGCTTGAAATTATATAGAGCCCGGGAGCTCAAATAATTTGGGTATTTTGAACACTTAGTCCAAATTCCGGCTTTTCATTGCGCTGCACAAATTATAAGCTACGAACATAAGCGGGTCCCAGCCCTAAACAATAAATAATGAAACAGGAGAGAAACTCATGGCCGAAGCAGTCATCGTATCCACAGCAAGAACCCCCATCGGCAAAGCCTACCGCGGCGCATTCAACAACACTCACGGTGCAGACCTGGGCGGACATGTTATCAAGCATGCAGTTGAGCGGGCCGGTATTGACCCTGCAGAAGTTGAAGACGTTCTTATGGGCGTTGCCAATCCAGAAGGCGCGGCAGGTGGCAACATTGCCCGCCAAGCCCTACTTCGTGCAGGTCTCCCTGTCACAACAGCAGGCGCAACGGTAAACCGTTTCTGCTCATCTGGGCTGCAAACACTTTCAATGGCAGCGCAGCGCATTATCGTTGATAAAGTTCCGGTTATGGTTGCAGGCGGTCTTGAAAGTGTCAGCCTTTGCCAAAACGAACATATGAACACGTTCCGCTACCAGAACGAATGGCTTTTGGAAAACAAACCAGCCATTTATGATCCTATGCTCAAAACAGCTGAAACTGTAGCATCACGCTACGGCATCACCCGTGAGCAGCAAGATGAATACGCACTGCAAAGCCAGCAGCGGACAGCCGCAGGTCAAGCAGCAGGTCGCTTCGATCAAGAAATCGTCCCAATGACGACAACGAAACTCCTGTTCAATAAAGAAACAGGCGAGACACTTGAAGAAGAAGTGACACTGACAAAAGACGAAGGCAATCGCCCGAGCACAAAAATCGAAGATCTCCAAAAACTGAAACCAGTTCTTGGCGAAGATTGCTTCATTACAGCAGGTAACGCCAGTCAGCTTTCTGACGGTGCTTCTGCCAGCGTTATTATGGATTCCAAATACGCTGAGAAAAACAACATCGAGCCTTTGGGTATCTACCGTGGTTTGGTTATGGCCGGTTGCGAGCCTGATGAAATGGGCATCGGTCCAGTTTTTGCAATTCCAAAACTCCTGAAACGTCACGGTCTTAAAGTCGAAGACATTGGCCTTTGGGAATTAAACGAAGCCTTTGCTGTGCAAGCCCTTTATTGCCGCGACAAATTGGGCATTCCAAATGAATTGTTCAACGTTAATGGCGGCGCCATTTCGATTGGTCATCCTTACGGCATGTCAGGCGCACGCATGACAGGTCACGCGCTTATTGAAGGCAAACGCCGCGGCGCAAAATATGTGGTTGTTACCATGTGCATTGGCGGCGGCATGGGCGGTGCAGCTCTGTTTGAAGTTGCTTAACTAGCCCCGACTTACCAGTCAATTTACCCGGGCTTTTCTCAATAAGCCCGGGTTTTTTGTGCCTATAATTACCCTACCCACACGTCATTCAATGCTGGCCGTATCAAACGCTTTCCCAGCAGGACATTTATAAATGCAAAAAATTCCACCAATGAAATTACTGGGCTTTGCCGCAGGGATTACCATTGTATTCGTCTGGTCAGGGTGGATTGTTGCCAGCCGATCCGGCGCCACATCGGCGCTAACTGTTTTTGATATTGCAGCCTTGCGCTTTGGGGTTTCAGGACTGATTGCACTGCCAATCGTTCTCTATTACAAGCCGTGGCGCACCATGAGCATTAGCCGAATTTTCGTTATCTCTCAGCTAACTGGGATTACGTATTTTTTAGCAGTTATAACAGCGTTCAACTATGCACCTGCAGCTCACGGCGGCGTTTTCATGAACGGTATATTGCCAGCTATTACAATTGCCCTTGGCTGGTTTTGGTTTCGGGATCGTCCTCATATCATTCAAGTTCTGGGGGCTAGCTTGATCATTATTGGAGCCTCAATCACTCTGTTTGGAGATAGTGGAGCCACAACGGACGGCGCATGGAAGGGCGATTTATTGTTCATGCTCGCGGGTTTGTTTTTTGCCTTCTATATGGTTGTCTCCAAAATGTGGAGTATCACTTTTCAGCAAATCATGCTCTGTTCACCGGTGGTAAATGGGATCTTATATGTACCCGTTTGGTACTTTTTCCTGCCCTCCGGCATGGCTGATGCCACTATCCCTGAAATTGCGTTGCAAGGTGTCTATCAAGGTATGATCGCCACGTTAGTTGGGCTTGTCCTTGTTGCCTTTGCCGTTCGGCAAATTGGCGCCCCTATCGCCGCAGCCTTAATGTCTGCGGTTCCAGCGCTTGCGGCCGGACTTGGATATTTCATTCTGGGAGAAGAGTTTAACCTCACAGGCTGGATCAGCTTAATGATCTTGACGCCCGGAATTATCCTGACAGCAGTTTGGAACAAACCGCCAAAAGCCAAACTTGAAAAAGCCTAAATAAAAAAGCCCCGGAATATACCGGGGCTTTTTTTATAACATTTGCAACACGTCTTAACGGGTCGGTGTTGGAATTTCTGTGCTGTAATCGTAGAAACCACGACCAGTTTTACGGCCCAGCCATCCGGCTTCCACATACTTAACAAGAAGTGGGCACGGACGATATTTCGTATCAGCCAAACCTTCATACAAAACTTGCATGATAGACAGACAAACATCCAAACCAATAAAGTCAGCAAGTTGCAATGGACCCATTGGATGGTTAGCACCAAGGCGCATTCCTGAATCAATTGCCTGCACAGTCCCCACACCTTCATAAAGGGTGTAGACCGCTTCATTGATCATGGGGAGCAAAATACGGTTCACAATAAAGGCCGGGAAATCTTCAGCAGGTGTTGGCGTTTTGCCAAGAACCAGCGTCAATTCCTTGATGGTCTGAAAAGTTTCTTCGTTTGTTGCAATCCCGCGGATCAGTTCCACCAACTTCATCACAGGCACCGGGTTCATGAAATGCATTCCCATGAACTGGCCTGGACGATCTGTAACCGCAGCAAGCCGGGTTACGGAAATTGAAGACGTGTTAGTTGCGATAATTGCTTCGGGTTTCAGTTGCGGACCAAGAGGAGCGAGGATCGATTTTTTGATCTCCTCATTCTCAGTTGCAGCTTCAATCACAAGATCGATATCAGCGAGATAGTCGTCATCCAAAACTGGAGATATGCGGGACATAATGGCCGCCAACTCAGCGTCGCTTAACTTCCCTTTGGCAATTTGCCGATGCAGATTACCTTCGATAGATTTTAAAGCGCGATCCAGTTGATCCTGGGAAACATCACGCAAAAACACATCGTACCCTGCAGCAGCCATAACATGAGCAATACCATTACCCATTTGGCCTGCGCCAATAATACCGATTTTCTTAATCATAACTCATCGCCTGTTCGTCCGGTTTCACAGATGATCATAGCGCTACAATTATCGCAAATACAAATCATTAAAGTGCTGCTTCCAATTCAGGTAATGCCTTAAACAAATCGGCAACCAGACCATAATCGGCAACTTGGAAAATTGGAGCGTCTTCATCTTTATTAATCGCGACAATAACTTTACTGTCTTTCATACCTGCAAGATGCTGAATAGCACCAGAGATACCAACTGCGATATAAAGGTCAGGCGCAACAACTTTACCCGTTTGACCAACTTGGTAATCGTTCGGTACGAACCCGGCATCAACAGCAGCCCGACTTGCACCAACAGCAGCACCGAGTTTATCAGCAACAGCTTCGATCAATGGGAAGTTATCCCCCGATTGCATGCCACGACCGCCAGAGATGACGATTTTAGCAGCCGTCAATTCAGGACGCTCTGATTTGGAAAGCTCAGCGCTCACAAATGTAGACAGGCCAGAATCCGCAGCAGCAGCCGCATTTTCAACGGTCGCAGAACCACCTTCAGTAGCGGCAGCAACAAAACCTGTTGTGCGAACTGTGATCACTCTCTTAGCATCCGTTGACTGCACGGTTGCCATGGCATTACCGGCGTAAATTGGACGAATGAAAGTGTCCGCAGATACAATTTCTGTAATTTCAGAAATCTGTGCAACATCAAGAAGAGCTGCAGCACGTGGCAATACGTTTTTACCAGTTGATGTAGCAGGTGCCATGATTGTGTCATAGTCGCCTGCAAGGCTCACAATTAGATCAGCCGTATTTTCAGCAAGTGATTGAGCATAAAGCGCATCATCAACCAAAATTACCTTTGCAACACCAGCCACTTTTGCAGCTTCATCTGCAACTGCAGCGCAGCCAGAACCAGCTACAAGAACGTGAACATCGCCGCCGATTTCGGAAGCCGCAGTAACAACGTTAAGTGTTGAGGCGCCCAAAGTGGCATTATCATGATCAGCATAAACAAGAACAGTCATTAGATAACTCCCGCTTCGTCTCTAAGTTTCGCAACAAGCTCTTCAACACTTGCGACCATAACACCAGCTTGGCGTTTGGCAGGTTCTTCAACTTTCACAGTTGTCAAACGGCGCGCAACATCAATGCCCAAATCTGCAATTTCTTTTGCATCAATCGGCTTTTTCTTCGCTTTCATGATGTTTGGAAGAGACGCATAACGAGGCTCGTTCAAACGCAAATCAGTTGTCACAACGATCGGCATTTTCAGATCAATTGTCTGCAGACCACCATCGATTTCACGAGTGATTTTGGCAGTACCTTCGCCCAAATCAACTTCAGATGCGAAAGTGCCTTGCGCCCAACCCAAAAGAGCGGACAACATTTGACCCGTCTGATTGCTGTCATCATCAATGGCTTGTTTTCCAACAATAACCAAATCAGGTTTTTCTTCTTCTGCAACAGCTTTCAGAACCTTGGCGATGCCAAGTGGCTCTAATTCGTCATCTGTTTTTATCAGAACGCCGCGGTCGGCGCCCATAGCAAGAGCGGTTCGGATGGTTTCCTGCGCGGCTTGTGGGCCGACGGAAACAACAACAATTTCTGTTGCCTTACCTGCTTCTTTAAGACGGAGGGCTTCTTCAACGGCAATTTCGTCAAAGGGGTTCATAGACATTTTTACGTTGGCGAGGTCAACACCAGTATTATCCGCTTTAACACGAATTTTTACGTTGTAGTCGACAACGCGCTTTACAGCGACGAGAACTTTCATGGATCGGTTTACTCCAAGCCAGATTGCCCTTCGGTCCTGCGAGATCATTTACCAGACCTGCATCCGTTAAGGGGGGATATATTATCTTCTTCTTCGGCAGTGCACAATAATTAGCAAATGACATTCTGTCAAACATCATACAGGGCCTATTATTTAGTTTATCCCTATGGCTCTTTTAAACGACAAAATCCGTTGATAAAAGCCTATCTATTAGCACCGGGCACCCAAAGGACATCTTTCGCGCCCTTTTCATTCAGATAGCGCCCCAACACAAACAGGAAATCTGACAATCTGTTTATATAACCGATTGAAGTATAATTAATATTTTCGATTTCTGCCAAAGATACCATTCGACGTTCTGCCCTGCGACAAACTGTCCTAGCATGATGTAAATGTGCAGAAATAGCTGCGCCGCCCGGCAAAATAAACGAATTGAGGGGCGACAGCTCGGAATTTAGCGAATCAATTTCTGTTTCCAGCCGCACAACTTGTTCTGTTGCTATGCGAAGAGGTGGGTATTTAGGGTCTTTTTCTTCCGGCGTACAAAGATCCGCTCCCAAATCAAATAGATCGTTTTGAATACGCCCCAGCATATCATCAGCACTACCATCAGAATGGAGGCGCGCAATACCAATAATGGCGTTTAATTCATCCACATCGCCGTAGGCTTCAACGCGGGCGTCGTCTTTGGACACGCGGTTTCCATTTCCAAGAGATGTTTTCCCCTTGTCACCGCCACGGGTATAGATTTTTGTGAGTTTCACCATGGTGCTTTAACCCGCTCCCATTTCCAAACCTAAACCAACCAGAAGTAAGACAACGGCTAACGCCTGCATAACGAGGCGTAAGCGCATTAATCGGTTACCATATTTTTTGTTAAATTCCCCGCCGCGCGCCATAGCCAGCAGCCCAACAAGAACAACAAGAAAAGTTGCAGCCACAGCCGCAATAATGAGATAATTAATCATATAGCTCGAATAACATATTATCTGCCTCAGTCCAAGGCGGCATAAGTATATTGATGGATGTAGGCCTTATAATGAAAAGTGATGTTGTAATTATTGGCGGCGGCGTAGTTGGTTCTGCGATCGCCTACTTTCTTTCAATCGACAAATCGATCCGCATCACTGTTATTGAAAAAGATAGTAGTTATCAATATGGCTCAACAGCCCGGTCGGCAGGCGGTATAAGGCAGCAATTTTCCACCCCTGAGAACATTCGCATCTCTCAATTTACTGTGGATTTCCTTCGAAATATTTCTAGCCATCTGGCCGTGGACGATGATCGGGTAGATGTTAGTTTTATTGAAGGCGGTTACCTGTTTCTGGCAGGCGATGCCCAAATCCCAATTTTATACAATAATAATGCCGTTCAGATGCGCGAAGGCGTTCCGGTTGCTTTGCTAGATCCTGACGATCTGAGCCGCAGTTACCCCTGGATGAACGTGAGCGATCTTGCTGGTGGCTCTCTTGGACTGGAAGGCGAAGGTTGGCTAGATGCTTATGGCCTTAATCAAGCTTTTCGGAAAAAAGCCATTTCAAATGGGGCGACTTTCCTTAAAGACGAAGTCATCTCCCTTGAGGTTGATGGGTCGAGGGTCATTTCTGCACAGTTAAAAAACGAGGGCAAGATTACCGGCAATACATTTGTAAATGCCGCAGGCCCAAGAGCCGCTGACATCGCGGCTATGGCCGGAATTCATTTGGCGGTGCGGCCAAAGAAACGGTTTGTGTATTCCTTTAGCTGCCGTACAGAAATTGCAAGATGCCCTCTCACCATTGATCCAAGCGGTGTTTATTTTCGGCCAGAAGGCCACCAGTTTATTACGGGATGCTCACCTGCCGCAAAGGACGATCCGGACTGTCTGGATTTTGATGTGGATTACAGCTGGTTTGAAGAACATATCTGGCCAGTTCTTGCCAACCGCGTTCCCGCTTTTGAATCCATTAAAATGGAAAATGCTTGGGCGGGACATTACGCCTATACACTGCTTGATCAAAACGCCGTTTTGGGGCCCCATCCAGATGTCACGAATTTCATATTCGCTAACGGTTTTTCTGGCCACGGACTTCAACAATCACCTGCTGTTGGACGTGCCATGGCAGAATTGATCCAAAGCGGCAGCTATCAAACCCTTGATTTATCTTGCTTCAAATTTGATCGACTTTTGACGGGATCGCCTATTCGTGAGATTAATATTGTTTGAGATCCTTGGGAGATAAAAAACATGCCAGATGCTCTCATTCGATTTCGAGTATTATGCGTTCAAATTGCCAAGCATTTTGTGAAACAGAACTGCCTTCAAATGGCAACAGCGCTGAGTTATCAGACTTTGCTCGCCCTTGTGCCTTTGGTGGTTTTGGGATTATCTCTTCTGACTTATGTTGACGCCTTCTACACCTTACAAGAAGACATCCTTTTTTTCCTGTTTGATAACTTCCTGCCGACGACCATCGCACACGCGTATGATTTTCTACAAGATATCGTTCTCAACGCTGAACAACTCACCTATTTGGGGGTCGGCGGCTTAGCCATAACGGCGCTTTTGTTATTCTTGAGCATTGAACGCAGTTTTGCGCAAATCTGGCAATCCAGCGCCACTCGCAATTTATTCAAACGCCTGTTCGTATATTTCCTACTTATCCTGCTGGGGCCAATCGGACTTTCTACGAGCCTTACGCTTTTCAAGTGGGTATCCAACTTGACGGAACAAGCCAGCGGATTAGAGATCTCATCCTACGCTGGGTATTTCACCTTTTTCATTCCGTTTTTACTATGTTTCATAACATTTTTCCTTCTGTACAGGTTGGTGCCCGCAGCAAAAGTTAAATGGCAGCATGCGGCCCATGGAGCGGCGGTCGCCGCGTCCTTGTTCGTGCTTGGGAAACAAATCTTTAAACTCTATCTCGTCTACTTCCCAAGCTATCAGGTTATTTACGGGGCGCTTGCAATCTTACCGCTGTTTTTGATCTGGCTGTATTTTAGCTGGATCCTTGTGCTTTTGGGCGCGGCAATTACGGCAGTGCTCGGTCTGGAAGAAAAACGCAACTCACAGCCCTAACCGGTCAGCAGCTCTATGCCAGCTTAAAACCGCAGGCATAAACCAAGGGGATCCGTTATAAAATGGCTTCCCTTTAAGGGGCATTTCATCGAAAGACGTATGCCCTAACTCTTCTTGGCCTAAGATTTTATGCCCGAGTTTTTTCCCAAAATAGGTGGAGCGCGCAACCCCAGATCCGCAATAACCCATGGCAAAGTGAAGATCGCCAATTTTTCCAATGTGGGGTGAATGATCAAATGTGTAGGCAACCAACCCCGACCACACGTGGCTAATTTTTGTATTATTAAGTTCAGGGTAAATTTCGCACATGGACCGATGGAGCAGGGCCGCATTTTTATTCGGTGCATCCTTCAAGCCCGTCGCACGGCCCCCAAACAGAATACGGCTTCCATCTGGCGATGGACGGTAATATGCAAAAAGCCGCCGGCTATCTCCCTGCATGCGATCTTTGGGCATCAGTCGCTTCATGACTTCCGGCGCCAAAGGTTCAGTTGCGATAATGGCGCTGCGCAAAGGCAATATTCTGCGTTTAAACTCTTTGAAAGCAGATCCCGTATATCCATTTGTGCAAATGGCGACCTTATCTGCGGTGGTTTGCCCCGTTGATGTTGTGAGAATGAGACCAGCCGCCGTTTTTTCAACTTTTTCAACGGGTGTATGATCAAGAATAACAACGCCCGCCTCCCGCACTTTTGCTACGAGCCCTGAATGATACTTTGCTGGATGAAGTCCGCCGTCTTGGTGAAAAACAAGCCCGCCGAAGAACTTCGTAGAACCCGTTTCGCCTTCAAGAGCGCTTTTGGTAACCATTTCACCTTTCACGCCGCAGGCATTTTGGAGGTCTTCAAGTCCAGCAGCCATAGTATCAAAGTGGGCAGGTTTTAGGGCACCGAGGAAGCGACCTGTTCTTTTAAAATCTGCATCAATCTTTTCAGTTTTCAGAAAATCTTCCAAAAAGTCGACAAAGCCCACGCTTTCTTTCAATATTTCGTTGGTTTTATCAACGCCATATTGAGCCTTCAGCCCTGCGATACCCAATTTATGAAAACTAGGCCCGACCATGCCGCCGTTTCTGGAGCTCGCACCTTCTCCCAATTGCCCTGCCTCAAAAACGGCAACAGACAATCCAGAACGGGCAAGAACTAATGCCGCAGACAGACCCGTATATCCGGCACCTACAATGGCAACATCTACTTTCGCCGGCGGCGCAATTTTGGAGGCGGCTTCACGCGGCTCGTCTTCCCACCAATATGGTGTCGTTTTCATGGACATACTGAATATTCTCCCTCGTCTAAAAGGGACGATAAGCAGCATCTAACACTTCAACAAGACAAAAAAAGAGCGTGCTTAAAAAAGCCCGCTCTTTTTAACATCGGTGAGGGTGAGTTAGTTAGCACCTTCAAGCAGCCGGCGCGCAATAACCTGCGCCTGAATTTCGCCTGCACCCTCAAAAATATTGAGAATACGCGCATCACACAATACCCGGCTGATGGGATATTCCAGCGCGAACCCGTTGCCGCCGTGAATTTGCAAAGCATTATCTGCCGCACTCCACGCAACACGGGCGCCAAGCAATTTAGCCATGCCTGCCTCAAGATCGCAGCGACGACCTTCGTCTTTTGCACGGGCTGATGCGTAAGTGAGCTGACGCGCCATCATAATTTCAACGGACATCCATGCGAGTTTACCCGCAACCCGTGGGAATTCAATAATTGGGCGGGAAAACTGAACCCGATCCAGCGCATACCGAAGACCCAGTTCCATTGCGTTTTGCGCAACACCCAAAGCCCGAGCCGCCGTTTGAATACGCGCGCTTTCGAAAGTTTGCATCAGTTGTTTAAAACCGTTGCCCTCTTCTTCGCCCAAAAGATTTTCCGCTTTCACTTCGAAGTTATCGAAGCCCAGCTCATATTCCTTCATGCCGCGATAGCCAAGAACTTCAATTTCACCGCCGGTCATACCTTCGGTTGGAAAATCCTCGTCCTCAGTCATATGCTGTTTTTCAGCGAGGAACATGGACAGGCCTTTATAGCCTGGCTCGCTAGAGTCAGTCCGGGCGAGTAATGTCATCACATCAGCACGCGCCGCATGGGTGATCCATGTTTTGTTGCCAGTGACTTTATACACATCACCGTCTTTAACGGCGCGGGTGCGAAGAGATGCTAAATCTGATCCTGTATTCGGTTCCGTAAACACGGCTGTTGGCAAAATGGTGCCTGATGCGATTAGCGGTAACCATTTGTCTTTTTGCGCTTGTGTGCCACCAGTTAAGATAAGTTCCGCTGCAATTTCAGAGCGTGTACCAAGAGAGCCGACACCGATATAGCCACGAGACAGTTCTTCAGAGACCACGCACATGGACATCTTGCCCAGACCCAAACCGTCAAATTCTTCAGGAACGGTCAAGCCGAACACGCCAAGTTCAGACATTTTGTCAACGATTGGGCGCGGAATAAGCTCGTCTTTTAAATGCCATTCATGGGCATAAGGCATAACTTCTTCATCAGCGAAGCGACGGAACTGATCCCGGATCATTGTGTAGGTTTCGTCCAGACACGGATCGCCAAAATGGCCACTGTCCATACCTTCTGCGACAAGAACAGCAATACGCTCTTTCACAGCAGATGAATATCCAGCTTCGATCAATTGCGTAACCGCAGACGTTTTGAACGCATCGAGCACGTCCGCCTTAACACCCAAATCAGCAGGGCGAATAATTTCGCCAAGTGTCATCGGAATGCCGCCGGTAAGTTGGCTCAAGTATTCGGCAAACCCGGCTTGCAACATAAGTTTCTCAAGCTCACCGAGCTTACCTTCAGCTTGCAGGCTACGGGTCCACTTCAAAGTTTCCTTCAAAGTTTCAACATAGGTCACAACCCAAGCCAATCCGTGCGTGGCATACTGGTTTTCTTCAACAAGTTTGGCACTGATACGGCCATTTTCGCCACGTGTAAAAGAGGCGACACTGTTGATTGCTTGCTGTTTTAGAGTTTCCGCAGCTTGCAAGGCACTTTCACATAAGCCATCCAACCCATCTAAAACCAAGGGGGAATTCGTGTCTGTCATTTTTCAATACACTTTTCTTATTTTCATTGGGATATCAACCAAAGCAGAAGAAACGGGAGCTCAATTAAGAGTTCCCAGCTTCAATCGCATCTTCCAAAGTCCGAAGACCAGGATGTTTGGCAGACACCAGGACAGCCATATTACCCGGTTTATGTTTATTGTTCTGCATTTTTGTATGAGCGCGCGGAATATCATCCCATGAGAACACTTCAGACATACAAGGATCGATACGACGTTCGATCACCAATTTGTTCGCTTGGGTTGCCTGCTTCAGGTTTGCAAAATGGCTTCCTTGGATCCGTTTTTGACGCATCCATACAAATCTGGCATCCATTGTCAGGTTAAATCCAGTTGTACCTGCGCAAAATACAACCATTCCGCCGCGTTTCACAACATTACAGGAAACAGGGAACGTTTGTTCGCCGGGATGTTCAAAAACGAAATCAACGTCATTACCTTTACCCGTAATTTCCCAAATCGCTTTCCCAAATTCGCGTGTTTTCTTCATGTAAGCGCCGAAATCATCTCCGTTTACTGTTGGCAATTGGCCCCAGCAATCAAAGTCATTTCTGTTGACGACGCCTTTAGCACCCAATGACATAACAAAATCACGTTTCGACTCGTCCGATATAACACCGATGGCATTTGCACCTGCAGCAGCACAAATTTGAACAGCCATTGATCCAAGGCCGCCAGATGAACCCCAAATCAAAACATTATGACCTGGACGTAGGATATGCGGGCGATGACCAAAAAGCATGCGGTAAGCAGTAGCCAATGTTAGCGTGTAACAGGCGCTTTCTTCCCATGTCAGATGTTGCGGACGAGGCATTAATTGGCGGTCTTGAACCCGTGCGAACTGGGCGAAAGATCCATCAGGAGTCTCGTAACCCCAAATTCTTTGTGAAGGCGAGAACATTGGATCGCCGCCATTACATTCTTCATCATCACCATCATCTTGGTTACAATGAACAACGATTTCATCGCCAACTTTAAAGCGCGTTACTTTGCTACCGACGGCGTAAACAATGCCTGACGCATCGGAACCTGCAATGTGATACGGCTCTTTATGCACATCAAATACTGAAATCGGCTCACCCAAGGCTGCCCAGACACCATTATAGTTGACCCCTGCGGCCATCACCAAAATCAGAACATCATGGGAATCAAGTTTCGGCGTATCAACCACTTCAACCTGCATGGCGTCTTCTGGATTGCCATGCCGCTCGCGGCGAATGGTCCACGCATACATTTTGGAAGGGACATGGCCTACTGGCGGAATTTCTCCCACTTCGTACAAATCCTTCAGGGGCGCATTTGAACTTTGATCAACTTTATCTGTAGGGGTAACGACTTCACTGGCAGACATAACAAACATCCTTTTATCAAACAGGGGCGGTATCGGGTTTATTTCTACCCATTTTCTTAATTTTACCGCAGCGCATCATTTTTTCTTAGCCAAAAGTAACTCAGGCGTTGATAATAGGAAGATTACAAGCCTGACGCTGCAAAGCAAGTTTTTTTTGCACTGCAGCACAAAGTTATGATATTACATTTAGATGAAGAAATAAGAAACAAGCATCCGAAATGGCAACCGTATACGAAAGATTGTTATGAGTGACAGTAAAGCCCATACCGCAACTGCGTCCCCAGAAGTCAAAAAAGACAGACCTTGGCTGTTTCGAACTTACTCCGGGCACTCCTCTGCTGCGGCCTCAAATGAATTGTACAAAACCAATCTAGGAAAAGGCCAAACAGGCCTCTCCGTCGCCTTCGACCTCCCCACACAAACCGGTTACGATTCGGACCATATCCTTGCAACGGGAGAAGTCGGTAAGGTCGGCGTGCCCATTTGTCATCTCGGTGACATGCGGACTTTGTTCGATGATATTCCCCTTGAAAAGATGAACACGTCCATGACAATCAATGCGACTTCAGCTTGGCTGCTGGCGCTTTATGTTGCTGTGGCGGAAGAACAAGGCGCGGATCGCAAGACGCTGCAAGGAACTGTTCAAAACGACATCATTAAAGAATATCTCTCGCGCGGAACCTACATCTTTCCCCCAGGCCCGAGTATGAAACTCATTACTGATGTGGTCAGCTTCACTTATCTGGAAGTTCCCAAGTGGAACCCAACAAATGTGTGTTCCTACCATCTGCAAGAGGCTGGCGCGACGCCAATTCAGGAACTTTCTTTCGCGCTTGCCACTGCGATCTCAGTTTTGGATGCTGTTCAAGAATCTGGACAAATCAGCGAAGCCGATTTCCCCGCCGCTACTGGCCGCATCAGTTTCTTTGTAAATGCCGGAATTCGTTTCATAACCGAAATGTGCAAAATGCGCGCCTTTGTCGATCTGTGGGATGAAATCCTGCTAGAGCGCTACGACGTTCAAAACGAAAAATTCCGCCGCTTTCGCTATGGCGTCCAAGTCAATTCCCTTGGCCTAACCGAGCAACAGCCTGAAAATAATGTGTACCGAATTTTGCTGGAAATGCTGGCGGTGACATTGTCGAAAAATGCCCGAGCCCGTGCGGTCCAGCTCCCTGCGTGGAATGAAGCCCTTGGTTTGCCGCGCCCTTGGGATCAACAGTGGTCTTTACGGTTGCAACAAATCGTCGCTTTTGAAACTGACCTTCTCGAATATGGAGATATTTTTGAAGGGTCCGTTGAAATTGACCGGAAAGTTGAAGAACTGAAAGCAGCAGCACGCGAAGAGCTTGCCCATATTGAAAAACTCGGCGGCGCGGTAGCAGCGGTCGAGTCTGGTTATTTAAAAGAATCGTTGGTGAGATCCAATACAAAACGGGTTCAATCCGTGATCTCCGGTGCACTTCCCGTTATCGGCGTAAATAAATTTACCGAAAGCACCCCCTCGCCGCTCACCCAAGACGGGGACGGCGGGATCATGACTGTTGATCCAAAAGCAGAGAGTGAGCAAATTGAACGGCTGCAACAATGGCGTGCAGGCCGTGATCAAGGCAAAGTGAATAAAGCCCTTGCGGATCTAAAAGCCGCTGCGACAAAAGGCGACAATATTATGCCGCCGTCGATTGCCGCCGCAAAAGCTGGCGTTACGACCGGCGAATGGTCAGAAACATTACGCACCATTTACGGTGAATACCGCGCCCCAACGGGTGTCAGCGGTGCAGCCTCCAACAGTAGCGGCGATGACATCGACGAGCTGAGAGAAAAAGTCAGTGAAGCCGCCAAAGTAATGGGCCGGCCCCTGAAAGTTCTGGTTGGCAAACCTGGGCTAGATGGACATTCAAACGGCGCCGAACAAATCGCCGTAGCTGCCCGTGATAGCGGTATGGAAGTTGTCTATGAAGGCATTCGCCTGACACCTGAACAAATTGTCAGCGCCGCACTAAATGAGAATGTTCATGTGGTCGGCCTATCAATTTTATCCGGCTCTCACATTTCGCTCGCAACGGATATTGTGGAGAAATTGAAATCAGCAGGCCTTAGCCATATTCCAGTGGTTGTCGGCGGTATCATTCCGGCCGAAGACGCAGAACTTCTGAAGAAGAAAGGTGTTTCGGCTGTTTACACGCCGAAAGATTTCCATATGAACGACATCATGTCTGATATGGTCGATATCATTGTCGACAGCGACAACAAGTCATAAATTCTAGATGAGCCCGTAATTTGGGCGGGCTCATCTAGAATCAAATTTAGATCATCGACGACAAAGCAAAATACAAAACGGCCAACCCACCAACGAGAAGAAGGACCAATGTGGCCGTTGCTGCAAACTGCCGCGTCAAGAGTTTCCACTTTGGCGCGCTTCTTTGATCATAAAGGGCAAGGGGATGCATCACGCGAGCAATCAAGAATACAACGCCAAAAGCGTGAAGCCAAATGGCGCCAATTCCCTGAAGCTCCATCATCAACAATAGAGCCAGAATAATCGGTGCGTATTCCGTAAGATTTCCAAATCCCCGAATTGCGAGGTTAACAGCCTTTTCGCCGCCGTCCCCCAAAGATACACCGTGCTTCAGCCGCATTTTCGAGACCTTGACCGAAAGTACCAGCATCAGAAGCGCTGTAAGCGCCACATAAACAGGCGTAATCGTTACAGAAATCATGGTATTTACCTTTTTCGTTTCTTTATATTTTAAAGCCGATCAGTTTTCGGACGTCTGACTGAGAGTAACCATTTTCTCGAATTACTTGCAAGGTCACTGACTTATCTCGCTTTGCAAGGCGTTGACCTTTCATATCTGAGACCAACCCGTGATGCATATATCGCGGCGTTGGTAAATCTAACAAATGCTGTAACAAGCGGTGCAAATGGGTCGCATCGAAGAGATCTTGTCCGCGCACGACAAGTGTCACCCCTTGAAACGCATCATCAAGCGTCACTGCCAAATGATAACTTGTTGGCGTGTCTTTTCGCGCTAGGACAACATCCCCAAACTTAAAGGGGTTACATTGAATTGTCCCTTTGTCTGTTTCTTGGAAAAAGAGCTGCGACACATCAACGAGTTTCAATGCCGCTGCCATATCTAAGCGCAGAGCATACGGCTTCTCTTGTTCGAATTTTTGATCCCGTTCTTTATGGGATAATGATTTGCAAGTCCCTGGATATAGCGGGCCTTCTGGACCGTGAGGCGCTGAATAACTGCGGGCAATTTCGGCGGTGATTTCCCTGCGCGTACAAAAACAAGGATAAATAAGACCGCGATCAAACAGGCGATCCAAAACAGCCGCATAGTCTTCCATATGCTCGCTTTGTTTTCGGACAGGTTCTTCCCATGTCAGACCAAGCCATTTCAGATCATCATAAATGACCTCCTCATATTCAGAGCGGCAACGGGTTGGATCAATATCTTCCATTCTCAGTAAGAATCGTCCCGATCCCTCCATCGCCTGTTTATAGGCGAGGGTGGCAGAGTAGGCATGTCCAACATGTAGGTGTCCCGTTGGGCTGGGCGCGAAGCGAGTAACTATGGTCATACGGTTACTTTTATCCAAGCATTGAGCAAAAAAGAACTTAAAAATCAAAAATTTATATTTGTTTCCTTGCCTAGCAGCCTCCGAATGACTAGCTTTATTAATACTTTATTAACTTAAACGGTCGTTGATGTTCAGAAAAACACTCATAGTTACAAATGCGTTTATGTTGCTGACAGCTTGCACATTGCCATTTGCCAAAGATAGAAATATCGAAGGAGCGCTTGATCGCTTTGAAGCCGCTTATGTTGAAAAATTCGGCGAAAAAGATAGCTTTGAAGATGATCGCCAGATCCTTTCTGAGGCACTGACGCGCGTAAACAATCGATACGTGGATGAAGTCGATCCGGACGACCTTATCGATGAAGCTGTTAAAGGTCTCGACAACGAGAAGGCCGGATCTGAAAAACCCATTACGTTGGCGTTAAACGCCATGATGTCGTCGCTTGATTCTTATTCAGCCTATATGAACCCTGAAAGCTATAAACGCTACCAGAATAGCCTAGAAGGTCGCTTCGTTGGTTTTGGTGTGCGCATCGAAATGCGAGACGGCAAGCTAACTGTTGTGAAGCCGATCAAAGGATCACCAGCGGAAGCTGCCGGGATCTTGGCTGACGATGTCATCACACATTTGGACGGCGACCCTATAGCTGGCAAAACCTTGATCGAAGCGGTCACAATTTTACGCGGACCCGAAGGCAGTCTTGCGGTTCTTACGATCCAACGCCCGAATGTCTCCTCTCCCATGGTATTGAACATTAAACGCAAAGCCGTGGATATTACCCCTGTTGAATACCGGGTTGATGGAGATGTGGGTTATATCCGTATCAGAACCTTCAACCGGAAAACCGCAGGCAACGTCAACGAAGCCTTAGATTTTTTCAACAACCGCCTGGGCACCTCTTTATGCGGTGTTATTCTTGATATGCGCGGTAATCCCGGTGGATTAGTAAGTTCTGCGGTTCAGGTTGCTGACGAATTTCTCGAAGATGGAAATATTTTTGCTGCCGAAAATAGAGGCAACAAATTCTCCGAAGAAGATGCCGAAGCTGGTGACCATATTAATGGCCGCCCTATAATGATTATGCTCAACAAGGGTTCGGCTTCAGCTGCCGAGATTGTTGCTGGGGCCCTCCAGAACCGGCACCGCGCCAGAATTTTCGGTGAACAGAGCTATGGTAAGGGTACCATGCAAACTTTGTACAACCTCGACAATGGCGGCGGCCTTCGGTTTACAACCGGTCGCTTTACTGCAGGTGGCGGTGCTTCATTTAATGGGACTGGATTAATACCGGACATTAAAGATACAGTGATCAAGAATGAAAACGAATTGGCGCCCATCGCTCGCGCTGGGCGCGCCTTGGCCTGCAACCTGTCAGTTCAGACAGCAGCGGCCGCAATAACGAGGTAATGCCATGTGTTCCGACCACACAGGCGGATTAGACCATCTTGCAAAAGCTGATGTCGATTTCGCACGCGCTTTAACTTTAATCTCACCACTTCCTGATCGAATTCGCCAACCCGGCTTTGAACAGCTGTGTAAAATCATAATCGAACAACAAGTCTCATTGGCAAGCGCCGCAGCCATTTGGCGACGCCTAGTTGCAGCTGTAACCCCTTTTACACCTGAGAACATGCTCTCATTCACCGAGGAAGATTTACGAGCCCGTGGCCTTGGCCGACATAAAGCACGCTACTGCCTAACGCTCGCCAAAGACATTCAAAGTGGCGCCATATCTCTTGATGCCCTTGGACAGATGAGTGATGAAGACGCCATGACAGCCTTAACCGCAGTTAAAGGCATTGGTCGATGGACAGCAGAGATTTATTTATTCAGCTGCCTTGGCCGAGAAGATGTATGGCCAGCAGGAGACGTGGCGCTACAGGCCGCATTGCAGCATCTTAAAGGTTTAGAAAAACGACCTGGCATTGATGAAATGGATAATTTGTCCGTTCCCCTTCGCCCTCACCGGACTTTGGCCGCTCAGATTCTATGGCGATATTACTCCGATGTTGTTCGCCCACCGGCAGCCACACCCGCAGAGTGAGTTTTCGGATCTATGTAAAAACAATCCCTACAATATCCTGTAGGTTTGAATTTATTTAACACAAAATCCTGTATTAGGGTTTGATTTTTTACATCAAGCACGCCAAACTATATTTATAAGCATCGCTAACCGAAAGCTTGTGAAATATGTTGGCATCTGCGGAAAAATTTCCGGCGTTGGTCCTCAACGCCGATTATCGTCCTCTCAGCTACTTTCCATTGTCTCTATGGACGTGGCAAGATGCGCTCAAATCAGTATTTCTTGACCGTGTCCATATCGTCTCTGAATATGATCGGGTCGTTCATTCTCCCAGTATGGACATGCGCTTACCCAGCGTCATTTGCCTAAAACGATATGTTAAACGGAACAAACGACCTGCGTTCACCCGATTTAATTTATTTTTGCGAGACGGCTTCATTTGTCAATATTGCGGATCCGGCGACGAATTAACCTTTGATCATGTCCTGCCCCGCAGACTTGGCGGCATGACCACTTGGGAAAACATAACAACGGCTTGCGCGCCGTGCAATATGGCCAAAGGTGGCCGCTTGACCCGAGATGCAAGAATGTTCCCGCACACGAAACCTTTTGTTCCCACATTGCAAAACTTGAATGAAAATGGGCGTTTATTCCCTCCCAACTACCTTCATGAAAGCTGGCGCGATTTTTTATATTGGGATGCGGAATTGCTGGACTAAAGTTCCATGCTCTCCTCCCTTGCCTTTCCGTCAGCCAACAGGTAATACAGGGGCAGTTATTTTTTCTGGTTAATTTCCTCAAATATGTGATTTGCAATGAACTACGGACTAGGCCTTTCTGAAAAGAAAAAGGCGCGTGAGCGTCGGACTCGGGTTGTTAAATTTTTGTTCTACATTCTTCTGTTGGGTGCTGCGGGCGCTTACGGATATTTTGAAGGGCAATCTGAAGGCGACCACCGCTATGAAACATCGCAAGATCAACGCGATATTTTAGCAAAAGACGTCACTCAACTTAAGGAAAAAACGCGCGCTGCTATGGATAAGCAAAGCGCCGCTTTGACAGAAGCTCGGGCTTGGCGCGATAAGTTTGAAAATGAAATCCCCAAAGGAGAGGTTCTGGAAATTCTTGATCTGGTTCGCACTCGCATGGACGATGGACTTGATGCTATTCGCTTGAAAAACCTGATCTCGTTGGCTCAAAACACAAAAAATTGTGACCTTAAGCCGGAAACCAAACGCTTTATCATCAACACACCGATCTTTACCCAAATTGAAAATTCCATCAGCCTTGCTGGCGGAACAGTGACGGTAAAGGGTGATGGCGCGTCCAGCGTGAATTCTGAAGAAAAACCGGAAGCTTGGTACGATCCGGAAAAGCCGGTTACGATTAAATTCACAAAACTTGGTGGTGCCAACGAAATTATCACTGGCAATCTTCCGATTCACAAAAGCATTGTGTTTGGATTGGATGAATTTCGGTTCAGCATCCTAAAAGGCAAACAAAGCTTTGCCTCTATTTCAGTTACGCGCTGCGATTTCCCTTAAAAGAAATCGCAGTCTAGATTCTAGAAGATAACCAAATTGCCAGTTTTGAGCCTGTTTTTACAGCAGATGTTAGCAACTCATAACCCGGTGCATCTGCGGCACCATTTGCCCGCGCAATATCCCGGTGCTCGATCTCTTCATCTCTAAATTTCTGGATCGTTTCTTTCAGCTCGCTTTCGTCATCACCGAGCTGCTGCAATTGATGTTGGTAATGCTCATCAATAACCTCCTCGACAGCCTCTGTGCAAGCCATGGCGGCCTCTTTGCCCAGCAGGGCAGTACCAGCACCCAGAGCAAATCCAGCGACACTCCATAAAGGAGACAGAAGAGTTGGCCTCACGCGGCGCTCAGCTAAAAGCTGTTCAAACTTTGCTCGGTGAACCTCTTCTTGTTCTTTCATGTGTTTTATGGTGTCAGCCTGATCTGAATTTTTGAGAACAGCGTATTGTCCTTCATAAATACGAACGGCACCAAATTCGCCGGCATGATCCACTCGGATAATCCGCTCAAGAAGTTGCTTGCGTGTCAAATCACCGGGCAGGCGTCCGTCGCCTGTTTTTCTTACACCCAATTTTGAATTACCGGCACTCATAGAAATTCCATTCAATTCTCTATTTAGCTTCTGTCAAATTTTGCCACACCGCTACCATCATAAAAATGACCATAGCCGCAGCAAACAGAAAATTATAGCCCGCCATTGAAATCCCAAACAGCTCCCAAGCGACTTCATTACATTTCACCAGTGGCGCGGACATGATCTGGGCTCGCAAATCCTGTAGCGACAATGATGCCGACGTATCTGCGCTGCATTCAGCACTGCCCAACCACCAGCCTTTTTCAACGCCCACATGATACGCACCAACACCAGAAGTGACAGCGAAGGCAATAGCCGCGGCACCCTGAAAATAAATACGTGATAAGCTATTTCTAAATATAAGTGCCAAAATGACAATGGCAATTACAGCCGCATAAGGCCACCGCTGGTACACGCATAAAACGCATGGCTTCAAAAGAAATTCGTATTCGGCGACGAAGACCGTTCCAAGCGTCCCTATGCTAGCAAACAGCGCCACCCATAAGGAATGTTTAAATAGATATGACACGAAAGCCCCTTCTTTCATCTTTCTTAGAAAGCATACTTAAGAACGATGAACCCACCGAACAACAACACAAAAAACAAAACCGTCAAAATACCCAAGTATTTTTCAATAAATTCTCGGATAGGCTCTCCAAATTTTTTCAACAACCAAGCGACTAAGAAAAAACGGGCACTTCGGGACAGAACGGACGCAACCATAAAGACTGCTAAATTCAACTTAACCGCACCGCTCGCAATTGTAATGACTTTGTAGGGAAAGGGGGTCAGTCCAAAAAATGCGACAATCCACCCGCCCCATTCTTCATAACTGTCACTAAAACTCAGAAATTTCTGCTCATACCCATAAAAACTGATAATTGCGTCCCCAACCAGCTCGTAAAAATACAACCCGATAAAATATCCTAAGACACCACCCAAAACCGAAAATAGGCTGCAAATGAAAGCAAGGCGCCACGCAGCCGCACGATTTGCCAACACCATAGGGATCAGCATGACGTCGGGCGGAATTGGGAAAAGGGAGCTTTCAACGAAGGAAATAGCCGCCAAAAACGTTTTCGCCCTTGGGGCTACCGCGAGGCGCATTGTGAAATCATAAAGTTTTCTGAGCATAGGATAAAGCGACCACACAGTTGAAAGATGCCGTAACTTAAAATATCAGGCGAACATGCCGCAAGAGTATATTCCATTACGTGTAAAAAAAATGTTCCAAAGGGCGTCTCAAGGATGTAGAAGGAAAAGTGAAATATATTTACTTTATGCGCACTATTGATTTTGTAACTTTTTTATTACAGGATGCCTAAATGAAGGTTAGTATGTTCCTTTGGAGCAACCTTTCAACGAAGGCGAGCTGACAACATATGTATAAAATTCTAATTGTAGATGATGAATACGAACTCCGTCAGGTCTTGCGCGAAACGTTAGAGCGCGAAAACTACGAAGTTGGTGAAGCCGGAGACGCCGAAGAAATGCGGCGTGTATTTGATTCTGGTGACTTTGATCTGGTTTTGCTTGATTTAATGCTGCCAGACGAAGATGGACTGACGCTTACTCGATATTTAAAAGAACGATCTGATGTGGGCGTTATTATCTTAACCGGCAAGGGAGAGAGCGTTGATCTAATTATCGGCCTTGAAATGGGCGCCGATGATTATGTCGCCAAACCCTATAATCGCCGGGAACTCCTTGCCCGCATAAAAAGTGTTCTCAGACGCAGCGGTCGTAGTGCTGATAAGGCGGCTAAAAATAACGATCCCAAAACCTGCATTCAGTTTTCCGGCTGGGAACTTGACTTACCGCACCATAAACTTGCCGCACCAGATGGCTCTAACGTCCCCCTAACGATGGCAGAGTTCCAATTGCTTCGTGTCTTGCTTGAAGCGCCAGGGCAGCCTGTAGATCGCGATCAACTCAGTGTTAAAATCTTTAACAAAGAGCTGCGTGAGAACAGCCGCAATATTGATGCGCTGGTCAGAAGGCTTCGGCAAAAACTGGAAGGCGATGTTGATCACGTACAGATGATTAAGTCTGTTCGTGGGTCTGGATATACCATCCTGACCACGTTGGATTAATCACCTACCAGATTTTTTTCAAAAAGCAGAACCTACCTGTTGACCGGAGAAAATTCATCGCTATAGTGCCCCTACTTCCACGGATTAGCCCCTGTGGCGGAATCGGTAGACGCGACAGATTCAAAATCTGTTGTCCATAGGGCGTGCCTGTTCGAGTCAGGCCAGGGGCACCATC